>CAKQPT010000005.1 GCA_934270345.1 uncultured Oribacterium sp.
CCCCCTGTGTGCCTCGGATCGTTCTATTCTGTTGGCCACGATATAATGCCCATATACGCTCCAGAATTATTTACATGGTTTCTGACAGTATAACACAGGGGCATAAAGATGAAAACCAGATTCTAAAAATTTTATAAACTGATGATTACTCCTCCGCTCCGAAGACGCGCTCCTTCAGTTTGCGACCGGTCGGGGTGGCGGCGAGGCCGCCGCCGGCGGTTTCCTTGAGGGCACTGTTCATCATGTCGCCGACGGACTGCATCGCGCCGATGCACTCGTCCGCCGGGATGTAGGCGCGGATGCCGGCGAGGACCATGTCCGCGCTGGAGAAGGCGATCATGATGCCGGAGACGTTTCGCTTGATGCATGGGATCTCGACGAGGCCGGCGACCGGGTCACACGCGAGGCCGAGCTGGTTTGCGATAGCGATGGCGAGGGCGTCCGCACACATGTCCGGGCTGCCGCCCATGAGCTCGACGAGCGCTGCAGCGGCCATGCCGGAGGCACTGCCACACTCAGCCTGACAGCCGCCGGTCGCGCCGGCGATCGATGCGTTTTTCGCGATGACCATACCGAAGGCGCCTGATGTAAACATGGACATCACGATGTCGCGCTTCTCGGCTTTTCCTTCCTTATAAAGAGAGACGAGGCAGCCCGGAAGGATCCCGCAGGAGCCGGCGGTCGGACTCGCGACGATGCGCCCCATAGAAGCATTGCACCCGGCCACACTGAGCGCCCGCGCCATCGCACCGGTCATGAAGCTGCCGGAAAGGCCGCCACCGGTGCGCTTCGCGTAGTCGAACATGTGGTAGCCCTCGCCGCCGGTGAGGCCGGACATCGAGACCTGGTCCTTCGCAGAGCCGGACTCCACTGCCTCGCACATGACGTCGAAGCTCCGCTCCATCCGTGCGTAGAGGGTCTCTGGATCGGCTTCAGCCGCGGTGGCCTGATCTGCCAGCACGATCTCGGATATTTTCATCTTCTGCTTCTTCGCCGCCTCGATGAGCTCGGCGATGGAATCGTATTTCAGCATGGGAATCTTCTCCTTTAATTATGGTGATGCTACGGATTGCTCCGCTTCTTCGAAGCTACCGCACTCCTGCCGGCATTCGGATTTCGCTGATTTTTCTACAGAACAGAAAAATCTCTGCATCCTCATGTCGGGCACCTTTCAGATCTTGTGGATCAATAAGCAGTTCAGCACATCCGGGGTCTGGCGGATGTCGGCGGTGATCTTCTCCGGCGGCACGGAGTCGGCCTCGATGGTCATCAGAGCCTCGCCGCCCTTCTCGCGCCGGCTCAGCTGGAAGGCGCCGATGTTGATGTCGCTGTACATGAGATGCATGAGGTTCGTGACGTTCGCGATGACCCCCGGCACGTCACGGTGCAGAACGAGGATGGTTTCCTTGTCACCCGAGAACTTCACTTCCATACCGTTGATGATGTCGATGCGAATGTTTCCGCCGCCGACGCTGGCACCCTGCATGAAGCCGCTGCGGCCGTCCGGCAGATAGTAGGTGATGCGCGCGGTATTCGGATGGGCGTTCGGGATGTCCTGGTGGATGAAGTTAATCTCGATGCCCTCTTCCTTTGCGATGTCGAGCGCGTCACGGATGCGGGTATCGTCCGTCTCGAAGCCCATGATCCCACCCACGATGGCGCGGTCCGTACCGTGGCCGCGGCCCGTACGTGAAAAGGAACCGGACAGGATGATGTCACAGCGGGATGGCGTCCGTCCATCCATCAGCTTATTGGCCACACGCCCGAGACGACACGCACCCGCCGTGTGCGAACTCGACGGACCGATCATCACCGGTCCGATAATATCGAAAACGTCCATAACTTCACTGCTCTCCTTTGATTCTGAAATCGTATCGGACAGCGGAAACTGCCAGAAGCCGGACCGGACATACATGCCTGCTCTGACCTCTGACAGCTCCCCTTGCTATCTTCTATATATAAATCATTTTAATAGCAATCACGTTGCATAACAAGCTGCAAAAGCGCAAAAAGTCACGAAATCGCGTATATGCTCTTTATTTTACCGATAAAATAAATTTATATTTCGCTTGTTTCAGAGCGCCGGCTCACATATAATAAACAGAGACTTTTCAGCCAAGGGAGCCCCGGAGGACCGGCAACAGAAGCCATACGGAGAGTTCGTGTAAAATCAAGCCAGGTTCCCTTAGCGGCACTTGGTACATTTTTCCTTAGCACCCTCTGCAACGCCGAGTTTTCATAAAGAAAACTCAGCGATTGCAGAGGGCCTAGTGCCGCTTAGGGGTCCTGGCTTAGATTTTACCGATCTCGGAGTACTGTGCTTCTGTTGCCGATCCTCCGGGTCTCTCACTAACCAGCTCAGAAAGGATCCCTTTATGGAAATTCGTCAGTTGACTTCTTTTGTAAAAATCGTAGAGATGCAGAGCTTTTCGAAGGCGGCGGAGGCACTCGGCTATACGCAGGCGGCGGTGACGATCCAGATCCGCCAGCTGGAGCAGGAGTTCAACACGCGTTTCTTCGATCGTGTCGGCCGTCGCGTCGTACTGACGCCACCGGGACGTGAGTTCCTGCAGTATGCCAATGAAATCCTCCGGCGCGTAGATGACGTCCATACAGCGCTCGGCAACTCGAAGATGCAGGAGCACAAGCTGCGCATCGGCTCGCTCGAGTCGCTGCTGACCTATAAGATCCCGAACGTCGTCCGCTACTTCTATCAGGAGCACCCGGAGATCTCGCTGGAGATCAAAACCGGCTCGCCGAAGGAACTCACCGATATGCTCGAGCATAACCTCGTGGATGTGGTCTATTTCCTGGATCGTCGTGTCTACGACAAGAACTGGGTGAAGATTCTGGAGGAACCGGAGCCGATCATCTTCGTGGCGAGCGCCGAGATGGCGATCCCGGGCGAGAAGCGCATCGGTTCAGTATCTCATGTGCGCCTCGCGGACCTCGTCGATCTCCGCTTCTTCCTCACAGAGAAGGACGCGAACTACCGCTATGCGTTGGAGCAGCACCTCGCGGCGGAGCGCATGCAGATCCATCCTTTCTTCGAAACCGGAAACACCGAGGTCCTGATCCGCCTCGTGAAGGAGAACCAGGGCATCTCCTTCCTGCCGGCGTTCTCCGTGCAGGACTCCATCGAGCGCGGGGAGCTGCGCGAGATCAAGGTCGACGACTTCGACATGACGATGTACCGGCAGATCTTCTTCCATAAGGATAAGTGGGTCACCGACGAGATGCAGGCGTTTGAGAAGCTCGTGCGGCAGGGGCTGCTATAACAGAAAATGAGGCCCTCCTGGGCCTCATTTTCTATCATACAAAGAAGCAGTGCCTTCCGGCACTGCTTTGAATACGTTCGCCACTGAGGCATCACGGGGATCCCCCGCGCCCTACGGGCGGCACTCCCCCGTGATATTCACTGACACATCTGGTAGGTGTTCCACGCGAGTTTGCGGGTGGTCGGGTTTTCGCTGACGCCGTCGCAGTTGTAGAGGCCGAAGGCGTAGCCCTGGGCGAGTTCGGCCGGGGCGTCGACGAGGCGGCTCAGGAGGAAGGCTTCGACGTACGGGTTCGCCTGGGCGAGCTGCCATGCCTGCTGGATGGCGACGGCCTGGGCGGCTTCGCCGCCGGCGGAGGCGGAATTAAAGCCCTCTTCGGACAGAATCAGATGACGGACCGCGCCACTCGGACTCAGCATTGGCGCCTGCTGCATGTAATCGGTCAGCACGTGCAGGTTCTTCATGTTGATGATCGCGCTGTTCGGCGAGTCGGTCGCGTGCGGGGAGGCGTTCAGGAAGTCCGGATTCAGGAGCCCCTCCGGGTACGGATGCCAGGCGATGCCGTAGTCGGTGTCGCTGAGGTAGGTGTTCAGGAGCTCGAGCAGGGTCTTCGAGGTCATGGTCGTGCCACCCTGCTGCGTCCAGTTGTAGTCGAACGGGATGAAGACGCGCGCGTCCGGGTTCTGGGCCTTGATCGCGTTGTAGAAGATGCGGAAGCCGTCGGCGTAGGCCTTCACGTAGGTGTTCGTGTCGACCGCACCGAGGTAGTTCCAGACCGTGTTGTTGATTTCGTTGCCGATGACCCAGTTCGAAACGCGGTTACGGTAACGGCTCGCGAGCTGCTCCGCCACCTGCTGCGTGCGCGCGATGCCCTCCGGCGTCAGGGTGTTGAACTGATAGAGGTTCGCCGTAGGAGTCAGGGTCGGGCAGATCGGATCGCCCGCCTGGAAATCATTCATGACGCCCATCGTGATGGTGAGGTCGGCCGCGTCGAACTGGTCGATCATCGCATCGAACGCGCGCATCTGCTGCTCGTCCTTCAGGAAGCTCGCGTTGAACTGGAAGGTCACCTGCTTACAGCCGAGCTGCTGGATGTCGGAGACCATGTCGACGTGCGAGGAGCAGATACCCTTCTTCGACTCCGGCGTGTTGTAGAAGGCCAATGCCGGCGTGCTCGACGCAAGTACCAGCGCGCCCGTGAGCATGGCTGCGGTCAGTTTCTTAAAGTGAAATGATTTCATATGTGCCCCCCCTTCTATAATATACTTTTAGTATACAAAAAAACCGCTACGCAGTGAATGCGTAGCGCTTCCGAAATTTTTAAAAAGAGAGAGCCATCCCGCGGCAGGCTTGCCTGTCACGGGATGGCTCTCTGATTTCTGCTTTGTGATTTGTGCTGTCTGTTCGGATGCTCGTCGCTTAGTTGTCGCTTGCGTCGGATCCGGACAGGGTGAAGACGAATCTCTTCTTGATGTCCTCGTCGGATGCGAGGTACTCGTCGTAGGTGGTCATCTTGTCGATGAGCTTGCCGTCGATGATCTCGAAGATACGGTTCGCCGTGGTCTCTACGACCTGGTGGTCACGGGATGCGAAGATGATGACACCCGGGTAGCTCTTGAGTCCGTCGTTCAGTGCAGAGATGGACTCCATGTCGAGGTGGTCGGTCGGCTCGTCGAGGATGATGACATTGGAACCGGAAATCATCATCTTACTGAGCATGCAGCGCACGCGCTCACCTCCGGAGAGGACATTGACCTTCTTCAGACCATCGTCACCCTTGAAGAGCATACGGCCGAGGTAGCCGCGGACGAACTGGGTATCCTTATCCGGGCTGTACTGGGTCAGCCACTCGACGATGGTGTCCTCGGATGCGAACTCCTTCGTGTTGTCCTTCGGGAAGTAGGACTGGCTGGTGGTTACGCCCCACTTGTAGTCACCGCTGTCCGGCTCCATCTCGCCGGAGATGATCTGCATGAGGGTGGTCTTCGCGAGCTCGTTCGGGCCGACCAGCGCGATCTTATCGGTACGGTTCACGATGAAGGAGATGTCATCGAGTACCTTTACGCCGTTGATGGTCTTCGAGAGGTTCTTCACCTCGAGGACATCGTTACCGATCTCACGGTTCGGCTTAAATACGATGTATGGATACTGACGAGAGGACGGCTTGATGTTGTCGAGCTCGATCTTCTCGAGGGCACGCTTACGGGAGGTCGCCTGCTTTGATTTGGAAGCATTGGCCGAGAAACGCTGGATGAACTCCTGCAGCTCCTTGATCTTCTCCTCCTTCTTGCGGTTCGCTTCCTTCTGCTGACGCACGATGAGCTGGGAGGACTCGAACCAGAAGTCGTAGTTTCCGGCGAAGAGGGTGATCTTACCGTAGTCGATGTCCGCGATGTTCGTGCAGACCTTGTTCAGGAAGTAACGGTCATGGGATACGACGATAACGGTGTTCTCGAAGTTGATGAGGAACTCCTCGAGCCACTCGATGGAGTTCAGGTCGAGGTGGTTGGTCGGCTCGTCAAGGAGCAGGATGTCCGGATTACCGAACAGTGCCTTCGCGAGGAGAACCTTGACCTTCTCGGAACCCTTCAGCTCGTTCATCTGCTTGTAGTGGAGCTCAGTGCCGATCCCTAAGCCGTTCAGCATCGTCTCGGCGTCGGCTTCTGCATTCCAGCCGTCCATCGCAGCGAACTCGGCCTCGAGATCCGCGGCACGGAGGCCATCCTCGTCGGTGAAATCAGCCTTCGCGTAGATGGCGTCCTTCTCCTTCATGATGTCATACAGGCGCTTGTTGCCCATGATGACGGTGTCGATGACGGAGTAGTCATCGTACTTGAACTGATCCTGCTCGAGTACGCTGAGACGCTGACCAGGGGTCATGGTGATCTCACCGCTGGTCGGCTCGAGAACGCCGCTCAGGATCTTCAGGAAGGTCGACTTACCGGCACCGTTGGCACCGATGATGCCATAACAGTTGCCCTCGGTGAACTTGATATTAACGTCTTCAAACAGTGCCTTCTTACCTACACGGAAGGTAATGTTATTTGCTGCAATCATGTGGCTGCTCCTTTTCTTAAATTAAATATAGAACGAACTGCGTCTGCACATCGAAGCAGACCCGGGTCTGTTCTGCACGTCGTGAACTCTGCAGAGCGGACATAAAGCGGATCCATCGATGCAGGAAACCGAAATCATCGCTCGCGTAAAAAATAAGAGTGGCTCGGGAAGCCGCTCTCAACTGTCATTAACCTCGAGCATTATAGCCGAGAACCCGCATAAAAGCAATAGATTTGCGGAAAACCGGGGGCGCGAAAGGCTTCCTTACAAAAGCAGCCCCCGGTGCGGATGCACCGGGGGCTGGAAATAACATATTACTTCGACCGTACAAACGGCTTGCCGTTTGCCGCCGGTACGTGGCCGGCGCCGACGAAGAAGATGAGGGTCAGCAGGGTCACGATGTACGGGATCATGCTGAGGAGATTCGGGCTGATGAGGTTCGAGCCGCCGAGGAGCGACTTGACGCCGTTACAGAATCCGAAGAGGAGGCAGCCGACGAAGGCGCCGCCCGGGGAGAACTTACCGAAGATGACGGCTGCGATCGCGATGAAGCCCTGGCCGACGATGACCGCCGGACGGAACTGCGATACGGTTGCGAGGGTGACGAACGCGCCACCGAGGCCCGACAGGAAACCGGACAGGATCACGCAGATGTAGCGAACTACATAGACATTGATACCGAGGGTCTCACATGCCTCCGGATGCTCGCCCGCCGCACGCAGACGCATGCCGAAGCGGGTCTTGTAGAACACAAACCAGATGACCGCCACCAGCAGGAAGCTGAGGTACGCCACCGAGTAGGTGGAGATGACATTGTACTGAAAGGAACCGGCCGGGAAGATGGACACGCCCTTTTCGTTCGTAAACATCTTCGGCAGCTTCGCCAGCATATCGAGCGCCGGTGAATCCGAGGAGTTCTCGAAGATCGCCTTGCAGAGGAAGATCGCGAAGCCCGGTCCGATGAAGTTGATCGCGGTTCCGGCGATCGTCTGGTCCGCATGCAGACTCACGCAGACCACCGCGTGGATCAGGCCGAGCGCGGCACCCGCGAGACCACCCGCGAAGAAACCGATCCAGCCGTTGCCCGTGAAGTACGCGACCGCCGCCCCCACGAACGCGCCGAGGGTCATCATACCCTCGATGCCAATGTTTACGACGCCAGAGCGCTCACTGAAGCAGGAGCCTAAGGCTGCGAGCAGCAGTGGTGGCGTCGAGATCAGCATTGCATTGATTAAAAGTCCTAAATTCGTAAGCATTACTTCGCCGCCTCCTTCTTCGTGGTCATCTTCGTGAGGATCGACTTAAATACCGGTGCGATCGCGATGAAGATAATAACGGTACCCATGATGATGTTGACGACCTCATTCGGCACCTGGATTACGGTCAGCTTGTTTCCACCATACTTCATCGCGCCGTAGAACCAGCCGGCGAAGATACAGCCGATCGGATTCGTGGCACCGATGAGGGCGACGGTGATACCCTGGAAGCCGTAGGATTCCTGGGCTGCAAACTGCGGGATACGCTGGCTCATGCCGAGGAGCTGTACCGCTCCACCGAGACCCGACAGGAGACCGGAGATCGACATCGATGCGAGGAATACGCGGTTCGAGCTGATGCCGGCATACTCTGCGGCCGTTCTCGAAAAACCGACGGCACGCAGCTGATAGCCGAAGGTGGTCTTCGTCATGACGAACCAGAGAATGATCGCGGCGACGATGGCCATCACGATGCCCCAGTGGACGTCGGAGCAGCCGGTAAGCTTCGCCACCGCCGTCGGCATCTTGATCGACGCACTCGCGAGGATGTTTTTCGATGCCTCCGCGCCCTGATCCGTATGAATCGTCTTCAGGTTCACGACGAAGTTCGAAAGATAGAACGCGATCCAGTTAAACATAATATAGGAAAGGACCTCGTTGATGCCCTTCTTTACCTTCAGCACACCGACGATGGCACCCCAGAGCGCACCAGCGAGGGCCGCTGCCAGGAGACATACGATCGCGTGGATCACCGGCGGCAGCGGACAGAGGATACCGATCACCGCGGCGGCCAGGGAGCCGACCACGTACTGGCCCTCGGCACCGATGTTGAAGACACCGGTACGGAAGGAGAACGCCACCGAAAGTCCGGTGAAGATCAGCGGTGCTGCATAGACGATACTGTAGGTGAAAAACTTCGGCTTACTGAAAACACCGTTGAAAAGCTTCGCGTAGGCCTCACCCGGATTGACACCGATCGCCACGAGGAGGATCGCACCCACGATGAAGCCGATCACAATCGCGATCAGGGTGTACAGCAGGGAGCTGTCTAATATTTTCTTTTTCATTCTGCCTTACCTCCTGCCATCATCAGGCCCAGCTTGTACTCATCCGCCTCTGCGCCCATCATCTCGCCGTCGATCTGACCATCGAAGATAACGTCGATGCGGTCGGAGAGATTCATGATCTCATCGAGCTCGAAGGAAACGAGCAGGATCGCGCGGCCCTTGTTGCGCTGCGCCACGAGGTACTTGTGGACGAACTCGATCGCGCCGACATCGAGGCCTCGCGTCGGGTTGAAGGCAATGAGGAAGTCCTTATCGTTCGTCACTTCGCGGGCGATGATGACCTTCTGCTGGTTACCACCGGAGAGCTGACCTGCGAGACGCTCCTCGCAGCCCACCGGACGGATATCGAAATCACGGATCATGTCGGTCGCGTGCTCGCGGATCACCTTCTTCTGCAGGATGCCGTTCTTCGCGTACGGCGCCACCGCGTAGTTCTGGAGCACGAGGTTCTCGGCGACACTGAAGTCGAGCACGAGACCGTGCTTCTGACGGTCCTCCGGAATCGAGGAAATGCCCTCGTCGAAGAGCATCTTCGGGGTCTCGTTCGTGACGTCCTTTCCGTTCATGAGGACCTGGCCGCTCGTCGCCTTACCGAGTCCGGTGAGGATCTCGACGAGCTGTGACTGACCGTTACCGTCGATACCTGCGAGTCCGAGGATCTCACCGGCATGCACCTCGAGATTGAGGCCCTTCAGGACCTCGACGCCACGGTAGTCCTTCGCGTGGAGATCCTTTACCTCCACGACGACGCGCCCAGGCTCCATCTCCTTCTTGTCGACCTTGTTGGTGACCTGACGGCCGACCATCATCGCGGCGAGGTCGTCCTCGCTGACATCCGCGACGCGGACGGTGTCGATGTACTTACCACGGCGGATAATCGTACAGTTATCGGACGACTCCTTGATCTCCTTCAGCTTATGAGTGATGATGATGATCGACTTGCCGGCAGCGGTGAGGTTATGGATGATGTCCATAAGCTCGTTGATTTCCTGCGGGGTCAGCGATGCGGTCGGCTCATCGAGGATGAGGAGATCGGCACCACGATAAAGGACCTTCAGGATCTCGACACGCTGCTGCATGCCGACGGAGATATCCTCGACCTTCGCGTCCGGGTCGACCATGAGGCCGTACTTCTCACTGAGCTCTACGATCTTCTGACGCGCGGTCTTTAAGTCCACGGTCAGGCCCTTTCTCGGCTCTGCGCCGAGCACGATGTTCTCGGTGACGGTAAACGGCTGCACGAGCATGAAGTGCTGGTGCACCATACCGATGCCGAGCGCGATGGCCTTCTCCGGGTTATCGATGGAAACTTCCTTTCCGTTGATGAAAATCTGTCCGGAAGTCGGCCGGTACATGCCGTACAGTACGTTCATGAGCGTCGACTTGCCGGCACCATTCTCGCCGAGGATCGCGTGGACCTCGCCCTTGTGCACGGTCAGGTTGATGTGGTCATTCGCGGTGAAGTTTCCGAACTTCTTCACGATGTCCTTCATCTCGATGACGACAGTGCTTACATCCATGTTGCTTTTCATTGCATTGTGTCCCTTCTTTAATGTATTTCGAGCAGTGTGTCCATGGCGAAACGCCCACCGTTTACTGCTAGTTGACACGGCCGTTCTGTCGGAAAAGCCAGGACAGAGACGGTACTTTGACTCTATTGATACCTTCTAGAATATCATAAATCGCGCGGGTTTTACACTTCAAATAATCACGATATCGCTCATCCCTTCGACGCGGGCGAGGTCGGCGAGGTGCTCGAGCCAGGCGTCGGTCGGCGGGGTGAAGCTGCGGTAGGCTTCGCGGACGCCGAACGGGCGATACTTGATGATCTTGTAGCGTATGCTCGTCCCCTCGTTTTCCGGCCAATGCTTCTGCCGTGAGAGGTATGGCTGCAGCGCGCGGGCGGTGTCGACGATGGTTTTCTCGGTGTCGAAGAGCTCCGGGACGACAACGGTCCGGACTTCGTAGAGCTGGCCGCGGTCGGCGAGGAAGCGCATGTTCTTCAGGACGAGAGCATTGTCCACGTCGGTGACGGCGCGGTGGTCTGCGGCGTCGTAGGCCTTGATGTCGAGCATGACGCCGTCGATCACGGACAGAAGGTCCGCCGGATCGTTTTCGAAATCGTAGGTGCCGTTCGAGTCGAGGAGGAAGCCGAGGCCGTCCCGCTTCGCAAGGACCGCAAGTTCGTGGAGGAACGCCGGGTAGAAGGTGCATTCGCCGCCGGAGACGGTGATGCCGCGGATAAACGGGACGTTTCTCTTCACTTCGGCGTACACCTCTTCCGCGTTCATGTAGCGGATACGCGGGCTCGCGTCGTGCGTACAGGTATGGATGCAGGTGTCGCAGCCGACGCACTTCGCCGGATCGAAGAGGACGAGGCCGCGTGGCAGTTTCGTCTCAGCAGTGCACTCTCCTGCGGCCTCGGACGCTGTGGTGGCAGTGGCTCCGGTGCCGATCGGTGCCGTCGAGGCGGCGTCCGCGCCACCTGATGGAAGGGGCCAGCATTGGCCTTCGACTGAGAGTGTGAGGGCACCGGCCGGGCAGGTCGCGACGCAGTCGCCGCAGCTGATGCAGACGGCGCGGGTCTCCGGGTTATGGCAGTAGTGGCAGTTGAAGTTGCAGCCCTGGACGAAGACGGCGGTACGGTTGCCGGGGCCGTCGACGGAGCTGAATGGGATGATTTTATTGACGGGCACGCGGCCGCCCGCGCGTCTCGGATCGTTTTGCATTGGATTCTCCTTTTTTCTTCACTGTAGGCATGTTCGGACTCAAAATTAGGCATCGTGCCTGTTTTTTCTTCTGTTTTTGTAGGCATGACAGCCGAATAAGCATTCCACCATGCCTACAGATGGTACCGAATATGGTCCATTTTCGTAGGCATATTTCCATTTTAAAGCGCTTACAGTGCCTGTCTTTCATCAAAATACAACGAGGAGATCAGGCCTTTGCTGGTCTGCTCTCCTCGCTGTGTAGATGTGTTTCACGAATGACGTATCAGCGGACTTTTCGCTCCATGATGTGGCAGTTCTGCTTCGCGCCGAGGCCGAGGGCGGTGGTGTCGTGCTTGACGTTCTGGCCCTGCTCGAGCTTCTCGATCTCGGACTTCTTTACGAGGTAGCCGGTGACGCGGATGACGTCAGAGTCGCTCGCGTAGAAGCTTAAGTAGCGGAGGTTCTGCCGGAAGGAGCCCTTGATGATATCGAGGACGTAGTCCGGGTTCTTGTGCACGGTCATGTCGATCGGGAAGATGTCGCCGGTGCCGGACGGGAAGTAGTGGTGGAAGTTCGACAGAATCATGAGCTGATCCACCAGGTTCGCCGGCTCCTCGCCGATCGGGATGCGGGTGCCCGGGGTGACATTCACGTCGGAGGCGATGCCGACCTGCGCGTGCAGGAGGAAGTGGCCGCCGGTCGCTTCACAGTACGGGTTGAAGTGGTGATCGTTGAAGTCCTTGATCACGTCCATGATCCGCACGCCGAGCTTCGTCGCTTCGTCATCACGGCCGAAGCGCCACTCCGGGTGGCCCTCCTTCTCCAGCAGGATGTCGACGGCGTCTGCGAGGCCGACGAGACCGAACATCGCGCTGAAGAGATCGCGGCGGATGAGGCCCTCCTTCGCGAGGAAGTTATTCTCGAAGAAGCCGGACTCCTCCACGATGAAGCGGATACGCTCGTCCATGTAGCGTGCCTGGATGTCCATCACGTACGGGAGCTGGTTCTGCAGGAAGTCCTCGATGTTCTTCGCGCGCTTCGCGATATTGCCGAGGATGAGGCGGACGAGGGTGTAGGAACCGCCGCCGAACTTGAGACCGTTGTAGCAGGAAGCGATAACGTAATCCTGTCCGAGCTCGGACTTGAACATCGCGTGGTTGCCGAAGGACGGCTTCGCCGAGGCGAGCGCTGCCCTTACGCACTCCAGCGCGAAGTCATCTGGGGTCTCCGCTTCGTCGTACTTCATCGTGATGTTCGGTACGGCATCCCGTGTCGCTTCGATCGCCTTCAGGATGAGCCGGCCGGCCTTCGTGTCGCGCGGGCCGATGTTGCCGTGGGAGAAGGAATCGAGGATCGTACGGTCCATATTGATGAAGAACAGGGTGATCAGCTTCTGCGCGAGTGCCTCATCCATGTCCTGTACGAACGGGTCGAGGAGCTCATCGAGCTGTCCCACGTAGACCGGGAAATTCGTTACGGACGGAACATGACGATAGATGATTTCGAGTGCATTGATCGCCTCGAAGAGGTCCTTCGGCGGCTCAAGGTTCAGGAAACGGGAGCCCTCCTTCATGAACTTCTCGTAATTCGGGATGATGTAGCGCGGGCGTAGCGGTGCGTGGCCCTCGCTGAGATCGCAGATGCACTGACGGTCGATCGGCTGGTTCAGGAGCTCATCGAGTCCCTCCGGAAGGTTCAGCACCTCCAGCAGGGAATCCGCCTGATTCGCCATCGTCGCCACCTTCTGCTCGTGCGTCAGGGTCGGGGACTTCACGGTCTCCAGCATCGCCTCGCGTGTCTGGTTTACACGCTCCATGGAAATATCTCTCATATAATTACCTCGTATTCTGTATCTTGCCAGCGGACGATCGGATTTCAAAAATCGATAATCATTCGCAATTTCTCTTTATTCTTATATTATACTAGATAGCGATGAAATTCTATCTTTTTTTGAATAGATTTCTGTCGACTTCAGCAGTTCGTAAACAGTTCAGCTACCCTGACTCTCCTGAGGGAGTTTGCGGATGCATCCATACAAAAACCGGGTGGCGTGTGCCACCCGGTTTCGGTTTCATATCGAACGATCGATGATCCGTCGAGCTCGTATGTCTCGAGGATTAGTCGAGCTCGTAGATGTCGCCGTACTTTGCTTCGAAATCAGCCTTGTTTGCCGGAACGGTGATCTTACCGTCGACGATCTGCTGCTTCACATCCTGAACCTCAGCGAGAACAGCCGGGTCGATGTTGTCTGTGGTCGGAGCGAGATCAACACCTGCGTCTGCAAGGGTGTAGGTCTTTACGCCTGGCTGAACAGTGCCCTCTACGGTTGCCTTCGCTACATCGTATACAGCGTTATCTACACGCTTCATAGCAGATGTGAGAATGGTCTCCGGAGCGATGGAGGACTGATCGGAGTCAACGCCGATTGCCCAGATGCCGGCTTCCTTACAGCCATCGATGACACCGAGGCCGGTACCACCAGCTGCGTGGAAGATAACGTCTGCGCCCTGTGCAACCATGTTGTTTGCAGCAGTCTTACCAGCAGCGGTATCTGCGAAGGAGTTTGCGTTGTTCTGGAGAACCTTGCAATCCGGGTTTGCATCTACAGCACCGGCAACGTAGCCGTAACCGAACTGGTTCATGAGGTCAGTTGCCATACCAAGAACGATACCTACGGTGTTGGTCTTGGTGGTCTTACCTGCTACATAACCTACGAGGTAGGAAGCCTGTGCCTGCTCGAACATAAGGGAAGTTACGTTGGAAGAATCTGCGAGAGAAGCATCATCAACGATGGCGAACTTCATATCCGGGTTTGCAGCGCTCTCATCCTTCAGTGCATCTGCAAGTGCGTAGCCGATGCAGATGATCATGTCGTAATCCTCATCGATATAGGTCTCGATGTTTGGCTTGTAATCTGCGTCGGTGTGGGACTCGAGGTAAGAAGCCTGGAAGCCGAGCTCGTCTGCTGCCTTGGAAAGGCCTGCCCATGCGGACTGGTTGAAGGAACCGTCGTTTACACCGCCGACATCGGTTACGATACCGATCTTTACGTCGGAAGCATCCTTGCCGGTAGCCTCTGCGGCTGCTGTGGTCTCAGCGGCTGCTGCCTCTGTCGCTGCCTCAGCTGCGGCTGCTGTGGTCTCTGCAGATGCTGCTGTAGTCTCTGCTGGCTTGCTGGAACCGCAAGCTGCGAGAGAAGCAACCATGGATGCGGCCATAAATGCTGCAATCATTCTCTTTTTCATAAATACTTTCCTCCTATGTATCGGCCCTGGATGGCCGAAAAACATTTCTCCCGTAATGGGAAACACAGAAACATTATAAGTGTTTTACTATCTGTTTACAAGAACGAATACCTGTCATAACCGCCCATGTGCCCAAATTTCATAGAATTTTAAGGAAGTTAAGGGAACGGAGGAATAAGCATCGGCTTATTCCGTAGCGATATCCCACCGGGCTGTGCCCGGTGCCCGCAGGGCTGAGGCTGGCTTTCCTAAGGCCAGCCTCAGGGAGCAAAAAACTCGATGATCTTCTGGATGGCGAGGTCCATGCAGCCTGGGTTGCTGAAGGGGTGGTCGGCGTTTTCGACTTCTACAAGTTCGATGACGTTGTCGTCGCTGAACGTCCGGGAGACCTCGATCGGGGCCATCTCGTCCTTCGTGCCGTGGATCATGAGGATGGATTCGGCGTAGTCCATGAAGTCGCAGCTGCTGACGTCGTGGGCCCGGAGATCATCGAAGAAGTCTTCGGTAAGCTTGATCTTCCGGTCGAAGCCGCGGAGGATCTCCTTGCCCTTCCGGAGCTTGTCCCAATCCTCCGGGGTGACGCCGGCGGCGATGGAGTCGTACATCTTAATCGCCGGGCAGCGGAAGGCGATGCGTTTGAACGGGTTGTCGCCGTTTTCCGTAAGGTAGTGGTGCTCGCTCTGCCCGTCACTGCCGTGCTTCGCGGTAGAGCTGGCGGATGCTGCGTGGTGGTCGTCTGCATTGGCCGCGGCACGGTACTGCTGCTCCGCGAGGTAGCGGAGGGTGATGTAGGCGCCGAAGCTCGAGGAGTAGTTGTAGACATCCTCGGCGTGCATGGTGTCCCGGACGTAGCGGGTGACGAGGTCGAGATAGGTGCTGCACTCGTCGAGGATCAGCTTGTTGCGGGCGTCTTTTCCGTGGCAGGGCCAGTCGAAGCAGACGACGCCGTAGCCGTGGTACTTCGTGGTAAGGCGCTCGGCGAACTTCTCGATGGCTTTGTTGTCCTTGTTGCCGCCGAAGCCGTAGGTCGCGACGACGATGTGCGGCAGATTGTGAAGGTCCTTATTATAGTAGAGCTTGCAGCGGATGCTGAAGCCCGATTCATTGATGTCGAAATACTTTTCCATAGTTCGTGCCTCGAATTTAATTCGTGAAATGGTCTACAGGAAGGGGTCAGACCCCACTTCGTCAGGGGTCAGACCCCGGGGTTCCGGCTGAATCCACGTAGTGAAATGGTCTGCGGGAATGGGGCTGAGCCCGGGGGCAAAAAATGGAGCCCTGATTTCGGGCTCCATCATAGCACTGGAAATGACTGATTTCCATTCGTAATTTGTAATAGGAAGGGGCTGACCCCGGGGTCCGGCCACTCGTCAGCTCTTCCGACTCCACCTTCTGAAGAAGTAGAGGGTTTCGAGGATGCAGCAGGTGGTCCAACCGACCGGGTAGCCGAAGCCGACGGTGGCCGGGGTGTTCGCGATGAAGCGGGTCATGAAGAAGAGGTAGGTCTGGCGGACGGCGACGAAGCTGAGGAGCATGATGATCATCGGGCCGGTGGAGTCGCCGCGGCCGCGGAGGGCGCCGGCGAGGACGTGGTTCACGCTGTTAAACAGGAGGAAGAACACGTTCTGGCGGAGGAAGAGCGTTCCGAAGCGGATAACCTCCGGGTCCGGGGTGAAGAGGCCGACGGCTGGCGGGGCGAAGATCCAGAGCGCGACCGCGAGGCCGAAGTTCAGCATGAGGGTCATCACCACCGACGTCACGGTGCCTTCATTGGCCCGCTTCACCTTCTGGGCGCCGATGTTCTGGGAGACGAAGGTCGTCGAAGCCATGGCCATGCTCTGGATGAAAAGCATGATGAAGGCGTCGAGCTTGTTGTAGCTCGTCCAGCCGGCCATGCAGGCCGAGCCGAAGTTGTTGATGTAGGACTGGACGAAGACGTTCGAGAACGCGGTGATGACGGACTGGATGCCCGCCGGGAGGCCGACCGCCAGGATCTGCCGGAGCATCTGCGGGTCGATGTGGCAGTCGTGGAGGGTCAGGCGGTAGACGTCCTTCGTGCGGAGCAGGAGGAGCAGCGTGAGCGCCGCAGAGATGAACTGCGAGATGATCGTCGCGAGGGCCACGCCGAAGATGCCGAGGTGGAACTGGAGCACGAACAGGAGGTCGAGGGCAATGTTCAGGACGGAGGTCAGTACCAGGAAGTACAGTGGGCGGCGCGTGTCACCGACCGCACGCAGGATACCGGAGCCGATGTTGTAGATGAGGAGGCCGGCGATGCCCGCGAAGTAGGTGCGGAGGTAGATGCTGGCGTCCGCCATGACGTCGTCCGGGGTCGCCATGAAGTTCAGCATGAAAGGTACACCGAGGATGCCGATGATGGTGAAGAGCACGCAGCAGACGAAGGTGGTGGCCATAGTGGTCTCGATGGAATCGTGGAGGCGCTCCATGTTTTTCGCACCGAAATAGCGCCCGATGATGACACCGGCACCGATGGAGAAGCCGTTGAAGAAGAACACGGCCATGTTGACGATCATCGTGGTCGCGCCGACCGCCGCGAGGGCCTCGGTGCTGACGTAGTTGCCGACGACGATGGAGTCGACGGTGTTGTACAGCATCTGGAAGATGTTGCCGAACATCAGCGGCAACGCGAAGAGCATGATCTCCTTCGCGATGTTGCCCGTCGTCATGTCACGGGTGGTGGTTTTTTTCTTTAATGCGGTACTCTGCTCCATAAATCTCTCCATATATTCAGGTAAACATCCCGCCACGCGCGTCCGAGTGCTCAGGCATCATCTGCGATCACTGCAGATGATGTCCTGCATGCGCAGGGGCTATGTCTGTTCCAACATAAAAGTATGCATATCTATATCGCTATAGATATGCATACCTTCACTTTACAACTTATTTACATTATAGCACGATTCGCCGGGCGTTCCATACTTTTTACAGCTCTTCCGAGAGCTTCAGCGGATCGTTCTCCGACATGCACTCGCGGAGGGCGCGGATCATGCCGTCCTCATCGACCGGCTTCGCGAGGTGGCGGTTCATGCCGGCGAGGCGGCCGTTGATGATGTCGTCGGAAAAGGCATTGGCCGACATCGCGATGATCGGAATCACGCGTGCGTCGCGCCGCTTCATGGCACGGATCGCCCGGGTCGCGTCGAGGCCGTTCATGCGCGGCATCATGATGTCCATGTAGATCGCGCCGAAGTAATCCGGGGCGGAGTTCTCGAAGATTTCCACCGCCTCTTGGCCGTCCACCGCCGGCGTCACCTCGATGCCGTGGTTCTCGAGCATGAAGGTCGCGATCTCGCGGTTCAGCTCGTTATCCTCAACCACCAGCGCGCGGATACCCTCCACTGGGATCTCGTCGAAGTTCTGTCCCTCCGGATGAATCGCGTTCTGCTCGCCGATGGCGAACGGGAGCTCGATCATGAGCTTCGTGCCGACGCCGAGCGTGCTCTCGATCTTCATCCGGCCGCCCATGCGCTCGACGAGCTGCTTCGTGATCGCGAGGCCGAGGCCGGCACCCTGGTACTGCGTCCGGCTCGTCTCCGTCTCCTGCGTGAACGCCATGCCGACGCGGTGCAGCGTCTCCTCGCTCATGCCGCAGCCCTGGTCCTCACAGTAGAAGCGGAACACCGTTTTCTGCGGTACAGCGCCCGAGGCCAATGTCTCTGCCGTGGCGCTCGTCACTTCCCGTGCCAGATCGGCGGCGGAAGCGCCCGAAGCCGGGCTGTTCTGCGAAGTGACGACACTGGTGGCGGAAGCATTGCCCGAGGCCGGGGTGTCCGAGGCCACTTCCTCGCCCCAGACGCGCACGGTGGTGCCCGGCTCGCTGAACTTGATGGCGTTGTCCGTGATGTTCGTCAGGATGCGGGTCAGGTAGACCGGATTTCCACGCAGGGCCGGGTGCCGGATGTCGCCGCGATTCCAGTCGATCTGATACTGTACGCCCTTTTTCTCCGCCTTCGCCTGCGCCTGCTGGTTCAGTCGAACGAGCAGATCGACGAGATCGAAGTCGAGCTCACGCTCCTCGATCGTGCCGCTCGCAAGCTTGTTCATATCAAGGATGTCGTTCACGAGGGACACGAGGTACTGCAGGGTCTCGCGTTCCTTCGACCGGATCTTCGTCAGCATCTCGAGGTCTCTCGGGTACTGCTCGGCGAGGTTCACGAGTCCGATGACGCCGTTCAGCGGTGTCCGGATGTCGTGACTCATGTTCGACAGGAAGCGGGCCTTCAGCTCGCCTTCCCGCTTCGCCGCATCTGCCTGGTAGACGAGGTCGAGCTCACGGCGCTTCACATCACTGATGCTTCGCACGGTCGCCAGCACGTTGGTGACGCGCCCCGTCTCATCCCGCTTCTTCACGAGGAAGCAGAAGCGATGCCAGTTACCATCCACCATCTTATACTCGGTATCGAGGATGTCGTCGTGCGCCATCCGCTCTGGAAGGTTCGAGAGGTCCATGAACTTCTTCACCGCTTCACGGTACTCCGGAGCCACCGTCTGATCACAAGCTTTCCGGAGGGCTGCCGATGCCGTCTTCTCCGACTGCACGATGGCCTCTGCATAGCCACCGATGCTGATCTTCTTTAAACGATCCTGCACGAGGTCGATGCGCACGATGGTCGTGTAGGCCTTCGCGATCGCCGAGATGATCTCATAGCGAAGCTGCGCCTCGTCGAGCGCCGTCTTCAGCTCCTGCTGTACCGCCTTTTCCCGCTCCATGATCGGGTCAATGCAGCGGTAGCCGATCAGCGCGTACATCTGTCCCTGCGCATCATGCGTCCGGACGATCTGCGCCTCGAAGAAACGCTGCCCGGTCGACGTCGGCATACTCTCGTAGTGTCCAGTCACACGCGGGTGCTCCGACAGCATCTTCCGGATATTCTCCACACGAAGCCATGACCGGAGTGCTTCCCGCGCCTCCGGATAGAGATAGGCCTCCACATAGTGATCCGTAAATTCATCGTAACTGGCGTAATTCTGGCCCATCAGACGACTCGCATTGCTGCCGGATGCGAGATGCAGGATGCTGAACGCACCGGTGTCGACATTGACCTGATATACAGCGGTGTAGTCGGTACAGAGCTGGTCCAGCACCTTCTTCTCGTCCGCGAGCTGCTGGTACATCTCCTGCAGCTGCTGGTTCTGGCGCTCCTTCTCGATGATCTCCTGCTGAATGTTGTAGAGAATGCACATGCAGTAGCCGGGCTTGCCGGTCGGCAGCGCCTCGATGCGGAGGTAGGTGCCGGTCCGCTGCGATACGATGTCGAACTCCTGGTAGCTGTCCTCGTATGCTGCCCGGTAGTAGTACGGCAGCCACTCGCGGCTGCTGCCCGGACGCAGCTCGAAGTAGCTCTTTCCGCGAAGCTCCTCCGGCGTCGTGCCCTCTGCCCGCGCCAGCGCAGGATTACAGTAGTCGAAGCACCAGTCGTACGGCGCCCCGGCCTCGTTCAGCAGCACATGAATCACACAGATTCCGTGGGGACTGCGGTCGTTGATGTCTATATTCCAGAGCTGACGCTCATCTGTCGTTTCTGCTCGCTTATTTTCCATCGTAGTTTCCTCTGCTCTGGTTACGAAGTTTCATGAGTAGATAATAAAATACAGAGAAATGCGTGTCAAATGTTGCCGATTTTTTAAGAATATAGACAGAATTACATCTTATCCTGCGTACATGATGCCTTCGAAGAGGCTGTCTTCTTCGACGCCGTTCACGTGGTGCGGCCAGCCGTCGGAGTGATCGATATGGACGCGGTAGATCGGCTTCGTGAGGTCGATGTGGTCAGTACTGCGATCCGCGATCTGGAAGTACTTCCACTCGCTTTCATCGTTGATTCCGAGGGCCGATGCGTCGATCGTCTGGAGATCCACGAAGCTCTCGCCATCGGTGCGCATATCGAAGAGGTAGGTGCCGGCCGGAACGGTCTTCGTACCGGTCTTCTTTCCGCTCGCGTCGACGACGTCGAGCTTCAGATCCTTTTTCGCGCGGATGGCGAAGCTGGTTAAAATCGTATAGAGCTCGTCATTCGCTGCCGGATAGCCATCGGCACCGACATGGCAGGAGCGATAGCCGTTCGTCGTTCCGAGGACTTCGAGACGACGTGAAAGCGAGATGTCGGCAGGATCCGTGAACGCCGGTCCACGGAGACAGCTCGTATCATAGCTGTCACCCTCGTTCCAGGTATAGTCCACGCCACCCAGGCCTGCATTTTCGGTGCGGCTTTCATCGAGGCTCTTCGTATCCACATCCACGACCTCCAGCATCGAATAGTCATTTTCGGCAGACGAGAAGGTATAGAGGTAGTGCTTTCCGCCGGCAACCACGATATAGCTGTTGGAAGAGTAGCTGTAGCCCTCCGGGCGGATGCGGGTGTTGCCGATCACGTACTCCCGGGCGTAGCTTCCGTACTCGTCGTTGTAGTCGAAGTCCACGTCGATTGACACACGCTTCCCGCCGCCTGCATTGGCCTCATACGAACGGGCCGGGAGCAGCGGAATGACGTACTCCGCACAGGTGTCGAGGTACTTCGCGGTGAAGAGCTCCGGCGCCTCGTCGAAGTAAATGCTGACTTCCTGCGCACCATCCGCGTAGGTGCCGAGGACGTACGGCGCGAAGAAAAGGGTAATGCTTTCGGAATCCATGATCCATGGCGTGCTCGCATACTCCTCATCCCCGAGGGAGCTGAGATACTCGCCTGCGTTCGTCAGCATATACGAGTCGTTCGCATACTTCTCTTCGAACTTGTCACGCACGAGCCCGATGAATTTGTCCTTCTTCGACACGACATCGGAGAGCTTCAGCTCCCGGCCGCTCGCCGCATCATAGTTCAGCCCATAGCTGTAGTAGTAACCGTGCGCGCCGCCATGATAATCCTCGAAGTTGCAGAGTACGCTCACGATCCGGGAATCCGCGCGCATCACATGCGGCTTCACGCTCTCACTCATATGGCCCTCGTACTCGCTCCAGTCGGCGGTCAGCTCCTGGTACTCCGTGGAGAGATCCGCGATCGACTTCTGTGCGTGGGCAGTTTCGTCCTTCGCCGCCTGCACGAGGGCACGCTGGAGCGCCGGATACTGCTTCGCCGTCTCTGCATCCAGCTCGAGCGTGAAGTAGTCGCACTGCGCCATCGTCGCATAGCTGTCCGGCTTCGTCGCCGACAGACTGTACTCCGCTACCGTGAGCGGAATGTGCTGCACGCCCTGCTCATCGCCGGAAGCGCCTGTTCCGTTGCCGGAAGCATCTGTGCCGGTACCGTCCTGTTTTCCTGCGGCGTCGCCCGACGCATCCTGCCCATTTCCGGAAGCATCGTTCCCGCTGCCCGGGGTCTTTCCCGTGCTGTCGCCCGCTGCATCCTGCCCGTTTTTCGACGCATCCTCATCCGCGCCCGGGGTCTTCCCTGTCGCATCCGTCGCCTCGACTGCCGTCGGCCCTTCCGTCGCGGTCGGATTCTTCTTCGATCCTGAACATGCCGGCAGTGAAATCGCCATCATCATAAGCCCCAGCCCGAAGGCAATGTCTCTCTTTCTCATCCGTCACCTCCCGGTGCCTGTATGGCACACTCTTCTGTTGAGGTCCGCGCCCAGAAGCATGAAGACCTCCCGGTGCCTGCATTGGCACCCCTCACCTGTTGGAAGCCCGCGCCCGGAAGCACAGACCTCCCGGTGCCTGCATTGGCACCCTCACGTACAATTGTAAAATCTACTTATATCATATCAGATTTAAGTTCATATGTGCGAAATACTGCGGATTTTTCGCCTGTCACGGCGAAAGTATATGAAAAGTCGCTATTTCTGAAATTTAATATATGTCATAGCGTGGATCTGGGCAGATTCGCAGAATGCAGTATATGAAACTCTTGTATTTTGAAAAAATCATATACTTTGAAGTCCGGCAAATGATGGAACGTGGCCTTTAAGTATATTATTTTTTCAAAATCGAGCTTCATCATATAGTTTCTGGTCAAAGAAGCTCTGTCATCCTCAAAATCCATATATGAAATTTCTTAAATCGGCAGAAATAATATAGCCACCTGAATCTCCAGCCATGGAGTGTGTTACGGAAGCCTGAAAAAAGGGCGGTCGCTATCGTGCGGCCGCCCTCGTAAGGCTGAATCTTCTATTAAGGATTA
Source organism: uncultured Oribacterium sp. (assembly GCA_934270345.1). Classification (GTDB taxonomy): domain Bacteria; phylum Bacillota; class Clostridia; order Lachnospirales; family Lachnospiraceae; genus Oribacterium. Next base: position 22,753 of record CAKQPT010000005.1, read on the forward strand.
TTTCTTGTCAGATGGCGGACTCCACCGGACAGATACAAGTCTCCCACAAAATCCTGCAAGTCATTTCATCCGATGCACTTCATGATTACTTCATCAAATGTAATACTCCATCGGGTAGGTGAGGTATGCGTTCGGGTCGAACTGGTCGACGGTGACATAACCTGCCGGCGCATTCAGGATCTGCGGGAGGCGGTTTACGATGGTCGCGTAGGACAGCTCAGCGTCCTCCGTACAGGTTTTTCCGATACTGCTCCGGTGTCATCCCTTCCACGCGTTTAAAGACCTTCGAGAAATAGGTGGCGTTTTCATAGCCCAGAATATCGGAGACCTGATACACCAGTTTTCCATCTTTCAGGAGCTCCTTCGCCCGCTTCATCTTCAGCCGGTTCACATACGGAATAAAGTTTTCATTCATGGTGCTCTTAAAATAGGAGCTGAGGTATGGCTCCGACACGCCGATGATCTTCGCAACATCCGACAGCTGGATCGGCTTATCGAGGTTCACTTCGATATAGTCGAGGGCGCTCTGGATAATATCCGACTCGGTCTTTTTCTGACGCGTGAAAAACAGCCGGCTGAACTTCGGCAGAAACTCCATCCACCAGCTCTGCATATCCTTGAAGCTTGTGATGTTTACGATCTTCTGATAGTGCTTCCGGCTCTCCTGGACCTCGATTTCCTCGATCGTGCCGCCTAGTGCGGTGGCCTTCTGCGAAAAGCGGCTCAGCATCTCGATCATCAGCTTCTTCACCAGATTCACGGATACATACGGCGTAGCTTCGATCTGATCAAACATATACCGCAGCGTCGCGCTCATCTCCTTTTCCGAGATTTTCGCGATTCCGTATTCCAGCTGCTCCATGCACTGATCCACATCGAAGGACAATGCTTTCTTAATCTCAATCGGTGCCTCCAGCACGACGGTCTGGCTGCTGCACTCATAAAAGCCATACACCTCGATCGAGTTCGCCATCTGAACGAAGAACTGGTCATCCTGCTGCTCCAGCTGGTACGGCGTGATGCCGATATAACAGCGATTCGTCACAAACTGAAAGATGAGCTTCCGAAGCCGGTCAACCTCCGCCTCCGTCGTTTCTTCTTTCAGGAGGAGCAGAAGCTTTCCTTCATAAAAGACCGTCATCAGATTTCTTCCCAGCTTCTGATAATACTGGCACGCGACGCTCTCCACGATCTTCATATCCGTCATTTCTTCCGAATACTTCCACAGCATATAAAAGCTCAGCAGGTACCCCGACATGAAATCTGCCGGAATCTGCTGCAGCTTTTTCTTCATCTGCATGCCGGTCTGCACCGCGGACTGCTGGAGATATGCCGGCTTCTCTACCGGTGCCTGCAGTACGTTTCGGAGCGACGTGATCAGCTCCTCCTTCGATAATCCGAACTTCCGAATATAGTCGACGGCGCCGAGCATCATGGCTTTCTTCACCGTATCGAAATCCTCATAGCAACTGACAACGATGGCCTTACATGGCAGGCCCTTCTGTCGTATGATCTGCAGAAGCTCCAGCCCGCTGATTTCCGGGATATTCAAGTCAAGAAGAATCAGCTCCGGCTGTTCCTTCTCGATCGTTTTCAGTGCATCCGCACCGTTGCTCGCATCCTCCAGGAGCGTGATGCCCATGGCTTCCCAGTCGATCAGTGAACGCATCCCTAGTCTGGCCAGCAGCTCATCCTCGACGATCAATGCTTTCATCCTGTTCCTCACTCATTTCCGCCGGAATTCTCAACGAAATCCGGAAACCCATTTCCACATCTGAATCGACCTTTAATCCATATCCCGGACCATACAGCATCTGGATCCGCCGATGGATATTTGAGAGGCCAATGCCGGTGATCCCACGCTTATTGGCTTCGCTTTCCACAGACAGATCGACCTTCTTTCCGTTCAGTCCTTCACCATTATCGATCAGCGTAAGCTCGATATCCTGTCCGGCTTTCTCACCACGCAGGACGATGGTTCCTTCCTCTGCATTGCTCATCCCATGGATAAATGAGTTTTCGACGAGCGGCTGCAGACAGAAGCGTGGGATCTGATAGTTCTTCAGTTCCTCTGGAATCACACAGAAAAACTCCACCTTGTTTCCGAAACGGATCTCCATGATCTTTACGTAGGCCTCCAGCGTGTAGATCGCGTTACCGATGGTCTCCATCTCATCATCATTTTTATAGGTTTCACTCAGCAGCACCCCGAGGCTTGCGAGGATATCGGCGACCTCCTCGTCCCCATTGATCGATGCTTTCCAGCGAATCGCATTGAGCGTATTAAAGAGAAAATGTGGTTTGATCTGGGCCTTCAGGGAATCAAATCGCGCCTTCTCCTTCATCTTCGCTTCTTCTCGCACCTCCTCGAGCAGGCGCTGGATACGCTCCTGCGCACGGAGCATACCATCCTCGAGCTCCTTCGTCTCCTTGAAGCGATTGTGCTCGAGGACGAGGTCCTGCGGCGCACTCTGTTCGATCTTCTGAATTCTATCCGAGAGGAACAAAATCGGCTTCGTAATATACCGGGAGATCGACCAGGTGATCGCAATCGACAGAACGGTAATCACCAGCATAAACAGCGCGAGATACCAGATGATCTGCTCACTGCGTTCGAAGATCGCATGGCGATTTCCTACGTATAGAATATAGTTCTGACTCGAGCTGAGCGCACTGCCCATGACATAGTAGTCTCCCCTGCCCTTCTGATCATTCAGTTTCTGCTTCGCATTCGGTTTCTGATGAAGCTTCTGGCTCTGCTGCTGAAGCCAGTCCTCGAACATTTCCTGCAGCTCCTGCTCTTTATAGTGTTCGCCTGCTCCGCTCAAGAGACGGCCATCTGCCGAAAACATGAAGAGATCACCCGTCTGATAGCGCTCATCCGTCTGAAAATTCGTAAACAAAGTCCGCGGAATCGATATCAGCGCATATCCATACACCTGCTGCCCATAGTGCGTAAGCTCTCTTGCATAGGTCACATAATCTTCGGGATTTTTCTGGTTAAACAGCTTCCCGATTTCGGTATCCCAGTACGGAACCGCTTTTCCTGCATGTACCTTCTGCATCCACGCGGTATCCAGAAAACCGGTGCCTATATTGACCGCCTTTTCAGAGCTGATCAGGTAGCCATCCTTCATCAGAATCATCAGCTTCCCGCCGAAGCCGCCCAGATTCGTGACATCACTGTTTCCAATCATGTCCTGTATCTTTTTCATCGCAACACTGCGATCATACTCGTTCGTCGCCTGGTAATAGTCCTTCAGCAGCTGATTTTTCTCCGTATACGTGATCATCGCGCTGCTCGCATAATTCGACTGCAGAATCGCACTGTCGATCGCACGGACATTCTGGTCGAACATCATCTGATAGGCTTCCATGGTACTCGAGGCAGTGGTGCGCTGCAGAAGGGCGCAGAGAACCAGCAGCGCAACGAACAGGGGCAGTAATACCCCCAGAACGATGCTGAAGATCATGCTGAATTTAATACTTGGTGCCTGCTTCTCTTTCTTCAAAACAGCTTCCCCTTCCTTACCCTGGCTTTCTCTTAAGGCCACTTCCTTTAAAGCCCCGCTCTTCTGAACGCCGCTGCCTGCGCCTGCAGCCGTTTCCTCTGAAAACCACGGTATCAAAAAACTGCTTTCTCCAGCAGCCATGCTCTGCACGAGCATGCCCCTTCGAAAGCAGTTCAGCTTTTATATTGCTGTATCGATATATCTCTATATCGTTTAGCCCTTTACCGCACCGGCCGACAGACCACCGACCAGATTATCCTGGACGAATCCGAAGAAAACGATGACCGGAATGAGGCTCAGGATAACCGCTGCCATCAGAGGGCCCCAGTCGGTCGAGAACTCACCGATATAATCACGGATACCTACCTGGACGGTTTTCTTCAGTGTCGTGTTGATGAAGGTATTCGCATACATATACTCATCCCAGGACATCAGGAAGCAGTACAGGGTCGTCGCCATAATACCCGGCTTCGCCAGCGGAAAAATCGTTTTGGTAAATGCCTGAAAACGGTTGCAGCCATCCACCAGTGCAGCCTCTTCGACCTCCCACGGAATCTGCAGGAAGAAGGTACACATATTCCATACCGCAAACGGCAGAACGAAGGAACAGTTAATAATCACGAGGCCCAGATGCGTATCGATCAGGCCCATTTTTTTCATGATAACATAGTAGGGAATCGAGAGCAACACGCCCGGAAACATCTTCGTAAACAGGATTCCGAGCTTGATTCGATCGCATCCCATAATATGGTAACGACAGAATCCATAGGCTGCCATCACGGCAAACAGCATCGAAATGACCGTAACCTGCACTGAGATCACCGCACTGTTGATAAAGTAGCGGACGAAATTCGAGTGAAATAATACCTCGCTGAAATTCTTAAAGGTAATGTAGGTCGGAATGATCTGACTCGTATTGAAAATCTGTTCCGGCGATTTCACCGATGTCATCAGTACCCAGACGAACGGCAGCGCCGAACATAAAACCGTACTGATGGCAATGGTATACAGCACTGCCTTTTCAAGCTTCGTTCTTTGCATAGCGGGCCTCCTTTAATCCTTATGCTCTGGTGTGATCATCTTGATATAGATCACGGTAAGAATGGCGATGACAACGAAAATCACCACTGATGTCGCTGCTGCATATCCGAATTTATGGTCGACGAAGGCCTGCCGGTATGCATAGGTATACATGATTTCGGTGCTGTCCAGCGGACCGCCCTTGGTCATCAGCCAGATCGCATTAAAGTTATTGAAGATGGAAATCAGGTTCAGAATGACGGCGACCGCCATCGGTTCCTTGATATTCGGAAGTGTCACATACAGGAAACGCTTCCACTTGCCGGCGCCATCGATGGATGCACTCTCATACATGTCATAGGAAACGCCCTGCAGCGCTGCCAGAATGAAGATCATCAGAAACGGTGTACTTTTCCATACATTGGCGATGATGACAGCCGGCATCGCGGTTTTGATATTACCGAGGAAAGAAAAGCCTTCCTTCAGGATGCCGAGCTTTATCAGGATGACGTTGATGATACCAATCTTTGTGTCATACAGTGCACTGAAGGTCAGTGCACTGATCGCTGCCGGAATCGCCCACGGAAGCAGTGCAATCGTACGAAACACGCCACGCCCTTTCAGCTTTTCGTTGAGCACCAGTGCCACCATCAGTGAAAGCACCACCTGTGCGACGATGTTCACCAGCGTCCAGAGCACGGAGTTCCCGACCGCATTTATGAACTTCGGATTACTGAATACGACCTGATAATTCTTTAATCCGGCGAAGGTGCCAAACAGCTTACTGCTGGCTTTCGTCATATCATAGTTCAGGAAACTGATCCAGATACCCTGCAGCAGCGGATAGATACTTAAAAGTATGATGGAAATCACCGCCGGTGCGATCAGCAGATATCCATAGAGATTCTGCCGGACAGAATACTCCTTCAGGCGAAGCTTCTGCTTCTTGGTTTTCGTTTTCATACGATCGTCCTCCTTCCAAAAAGGACCGCCATCTGCTTCTGCATCGGCGGTCCTCACAATTCACTGGATCGTTTAATAATTTTCTGCGACGAAATTGTTCAGTTCAGCCTCAAGCTCATTTAAAGCGTCTTCCGCGCTGCTCTGTCCGAAAAACACCTTCATAAATGCATTCGACAGCATCTCGTCTACGGAAGCTGCATTCTTTATACGAGGTCTCGGAACCGTGTACGCTGCCTCATCGATAAATACCTGATACTCCGGATTCATCTCCAGGATCGGTGTATAATCGACATCCTTTCTTCCCGGGATACGACCCTGATCGGTCAGTACCGTATCACAGTCCTTGCTGGTCAGATATTCGACAACTGCCCAGGCAAGCTCTTTGTTCTTTGTGTTTGCATTGATGGCCATATTGTAACCACCGAGACATACCGCATTGATCGATCCCTTCGGCATCGGCGCGAGACCGAACTGAAGATCCGGATTACCGGACTTGATGTTCTTATATGCCCAGTCACCACTGATAAAGAAGAGACAGTCATCGGAAACGAAGGTGGTATACGCGGTCGCCCAGTCGGATGCATCCTTCATCGCCTCCGGGAATGCCTGATACTTGGTCTGGAGTCCCGTCCAGAAATTAAAGGCTTCCTTTCCGGATTCGTTGTTCACGGTTACGACCGGCTTATCGCCGGTGGTATCGATGACCGGATTATCATTCTCCATAAAGATGTTGTAGATCGCATATCCATCCAGACGAGTGGAAACGCCGGAATATCCCTTTTCAGTTGCGAGCTTGACGTCTTCCTCAAACTCCTCCCAGTTCGTCGGTGCATCGGTCTTTCCGATCTCGTTCAGGATTCTCTTGTTGTAATAAAGTCCTGTGTTGTTAAAGTACCATGGAACCGAATAGTAGCTGCCCTCATAGAAGCCAGAATCCAGCGGCCCCTGGAGATAATCATTCTCGGATGCTGCGATCTCATCATCGAGCGGCAGGAGAAGTCCCATCGCCGCAAGATCGATCGGCCAGCCGGAATTATCGAGTGCCACGATATCTGGTCCGGATCCAGCCATCGCTGAGGTCGTAAACTTGCTCAGGAGCTCTTTGCTTGAGAGGCCTTCAACCGTGATCTTCGTGCCAGGATGATCCTCCTCAAACTTTCTTGCCGCTGCATTGACGGCCTCTGCATTCTCACCGGTCATATTCTGGAGTATCGAGATCTCGCCGGAAAGCTCGCCGGTCGAGCTCTGCTGCGCTTCTCCACCAGCCTCGGTCGCTGCCTTCGTTTCCTCTGTTGCTGCCGGTGCTCCACCTACACAACCCGTCAGGGATGCGGCTGCCATCAGCACCGCCATCGTCGTCGCCATAATTTTCTTCATAAAACACGTACCTCCTCTTCATGCCCTCCGTTCTCTCGGGCAGATCTTTAAGATACCATCATTATATTTATAGTCTTTGCACAGCTGAATAATCGTTTTTCCGCTGTTTTTGTGCAATCTGATTTAAATTTCTGCAGTCTGCACTTTTTTAAGCTTTCCCGCCATTTTCAGATTAATTTAGCGCACAGCCATCTCCATCAGAACCGAGCGCCAGCTCTCCGGAAGGTCGAGCCCCATCAGTCCGCTCACGATTTCTGCCGACGTCTTCGCCTGTCCGAAGCACTTCATCACGGCCTTCTTCAGCACGGCGTCTCCCTGGAACATATCCAACACATCGAATAAGTGTGCCTGGAAATCCAGCTCCTCCGGCAGAAGTCGTCCGTCCAACGTCACAGAAAGGGTTCTCCTGACATCGGATCCCTCGAAGCAGAGGGTCAATGTGCGCTTTTCTGCGTCATAGCTCTTCCGGAAGGCTTCGCTCGCCCGGATCTCAGCTTCCGGTACATCCTGGAAGCCACGGAAATGCACGATATAATGCCGTGTCGCCGGCAGAACCGAAAAATCACCCTTCGGTTCGATACAGAAGGCACTGTGCTCCGGTGACCACTGCAGCGTCATGCAGGTCTTTACGCACTCACCCGCTTCATATCCGAAACCATCACCCGCATCCTCGAACAGCTCGAACTGATTGTCCGCGCCGGGGAATACATAGATCTCCAGCGTTTCCGGATTCTCGAGGTCCAGGCTACCGACCTCGTGCTGTGCCATCGGCACGATCGCGCCCGGCTTCGCAAGCACACCCTGCTGATGGATCGAGCGGTTCAGTGTCCGGCATGCGCCATGCTCTCCGCCGTGGTACACGGCACCCTCATATACGTCTGTCCAGATGCCAGGCGGAAGCCAGGTCGGCTCGGCCGTATAACCGGTCGCCGGATCGGTCGGATGGACCATCGGCTGCACCAGAAGCTCACTGCCATAGAAGTACTCATTCCGGTACTGATAGCAGTCTTCCTCCATCGGATAGTAGTAGTATACCGGCACCAGATTCGGCTTCAGCTCCGCGTGGCACTGATAGTTCAGCGTGTAGGTATATGGCAGCATGCGGTGACGGAGGCGCAACGTCTCCTCTGCAATCTCATCATATGGCTTCGGATAGTGCCATGGTTCCTTGCCGCCGAACGGATTCGTGTTACTGTGCAGGCGATTGATCGGCGAGAAAATACCGAACTGCAGCCAGCGGACGTAGAGCTCATAATTCTTGATGCCATTCATATGGCCGCCGATATCATGGCTCCACCAGGTGTAGCCGACATTGGCCGCCGTAGCTGTAAAATACGGCTGGTACTGAAGTGACTGCCAGGTGATGTAGGTATCGCCGGAGAAGCCCATCGGGTAGCGGTGACTGCCGAGTCCGCTGTAGCGGGACAGCATGACGGCACGTTTTCCGTTCCGCTCGAGATCATAGTGATGATAGTGATTCAGCATCCAGAGAGGGTCCATACCCTCGACGGCGGAGACATTGCCCTGCTGCCAGTCCATCCACCAGAAATCGACACCCCGCGCCTCATTCGGATGATGGAGATACTTGAAGTAGGCCTCGATAAATTCCTTATTTGTAAAATCGAAGCGAACCGGGAATTCCGTTTCCGGATCAACGCCCAGCGCCCGGGCCATCTCCGGATACTGTTCCTCATAGGCCCGTACGCCATCCGCCGGATGCAGATTCAGCGTGATGTGGTAGTCGTGCGCATGGAGCCAGTTTAAAAAGCGGTCTGGATCCGGGAAGAAATCCTTATTCCAGGTATAGCCGGTCCATCCCTTTCCATACTTTTCCGGAACGTCCACAAGATGCCAGTCCATATCCATGACCACCACGGAGAACGGGATATCAAGCTTCTCAAAACGTGTCAGCAGCGCCATGTAGCTTTCTTCGGTATACTTCCAGTAGCGGCTCCACCAGTTGCCGAGCACATACTTCGGGAGAAGCGGTGTCGCTCCGGATAAGCGGTAGAAGTCCCGGATCGCTCCGAAATAATCACGGCCATAGCCGAAGAAATAGGTATCGATGCAGCCCTTTCGTCTCGGCTGCACCCAGCCCTCCTCATCGATGATCAGCGACGCGCCGTCTTCGAAGAAGGCCCGGCCACTCGTATCGCATAAGCCGCGTCCGAGGTCCACATCCCCATCCGCTCTGTTTATCGGCTCCGTGTTCGAATGAATATGATCGAGGCAGTTGGTCGGCTCATACCACGCGCCGTCACAGCGGTCCAGCGTACGTGCCGTGCCCCCTAAATTATGATCTCTCGGCGGATTGCCATAGTCGGTCCGTCCGTAATACCAGCGCCCACCATAATTCGTAAAATTGTATTTCACATCGATGTAGAGATGGTTCGGATCAAAGGTCTTCTTGTCATACACCAGGTGAAAATACTCCGTATCGATCTCCAGAAGCTCTGGCTGATCCAGCACCTTGAATTCCGGATGCCCCAGCTTTCGATTCCATACGACCTGTGTCGGTCGATCCTCAAACACGCCATCCTCCGCATATTCCATACGAAGCATACGCGACGTCAGTACCGTAAAGCGGTATTTCTCTCCCTGAACCACACAATCCGGATAGCAGCTTCCATCCAGCCCCAGCGCAAATCTCTCGTCCAGTCTGCTCATCATTACTTCCTCCTCACTGAATAGACGATCGTGGGACAGTATCTGTGGCATTCCTTTCTCATCGATGGCTTGCGATCCCATCGTATGCTGACGCCACGGCTCCCACTCTCTCATGATGGAAATATCGTAGCATTCCGATTTTCGAAAGTCGTCGAGCATTTTTACCGGATGTATGCACTTTTTTAATATGGAAAACGCCCCCTGTTCCATTCGAAACAGGAGGCGGCCAATTCTTACATCTGGATGCATACCTGCACCCGAAATCAGATCATCTCCAGGAACGTGGCGAGGGCGCGCGATACGTAGCGGTTCCGCTTATAGTAGAAGCTGATCTGGCGGATGGAGTCGCGGTTTTCGAGTTTATAGAAGAGGAGGTTTTTCGCCTTCGGGACGTTCTGGATCAGCGAGTCGCCGACGAAGGCGATGCCCATGCCGTAGCAGGCGAGGTTGTACGCGGTGATCTGCTGGTCGAGCTCGAGGCGGATCTTCGGGCTGAAGTGGTTCTCGCGGCAGATCGTCATGGCGCGCTCGCGCGTGTCGTTCCGCTCGTGCAGCAGCAGGAAGGGATCGTCGCGGAAGACGTGCATCGGCACCGGGGTCCGCTCGGCCGCGAGGTGATGTCCGGCCTTTATGTCCGCCGCGGTCAATGCATAAGGCACGACTTCCATGTTCGACGCGAAGTCCACCGGCACCGCCATGAGGAGATGGTCCTCCTGGATCACCTTCCGATCGAAAACCATCGAATCGAGCTCACTGTTGTCGAGGAGCAGATCGAGGGTGCCCGCCGACAGCTTCTCCGTCAGCTCACTCGTCGAGCCCTCGACGAGGGTGATATGAATCGACGGGTAGCTCGCCGTGAAGCGGCTGAGGATCGGCGGCAGTACATAGGATACGAAAAAGTTCGTGCCGCCGATGGTGAGGGCACCATGCCGGAGCGCCGTGAGGTCACTCACATAGCTCTCGAAGCTGTTCTCCGCATCCATGATGCGCTCCACCGCGCGGATGTACTCCTGCCCGACCTCGGTGAGATGAATCGGGTTCGTGCTCCGGTCGAAGATCGGCGCACCGATCCGCTCCTCCTCCTTTTTCACCGCCGCACTGAGCGACGGCTGACTGATAAAGAGCTTCTGCGCCGCACGGGAAAAGCTCATTTCTTTATAAACCTCATAAATGTAGCGCATCGACTGGAACATATATCCTCCACTTCCTGCCCGGCACCACCGCGTCCCGGACGGACGACGAACTGTCCGGCAGACGACATTGGCCTGCCCAGGACGACGAGCTGTCCGGCAGATGACATTGGCCCACCCAGGACGATGGGCGGTCCGGGCTGCAGACGCACCGCCAAACGCGGCACGTTATAGTCTGCAAACTATAAGACAGTTCATCATATAAGTATTTGAAAATAACATAACACGAAGCTATAGTGAAAACAAGAAGATTAACCACCATCAGGGAGGATATACACATGGCAGCTGTAAATTCAAATTTCCGTTCCGAACACGATTCCATCGGCGATCGCACCGTCCCGAAGGACGCGTACTATGGCGTCCAGTCACTTCGTGCTTCCGAGAACTTCCACATCACCGGACTGAAGATGCATCCGGAAATCATCAACTCCATCGTAGAGATCAAGAAGGCCTCCGCCATCACGAACCTCGAGATCGGTCTCCTCGACAAGAAGGTCGCGGACGCTATCGTACAGGCCTGTGACGAGATCGTCGCCGGCGAGTTCCGCGACGCCTTCATCGTCGACCCGATCCAGGGCGGCGCAGGCACGAGCCTCAACATGAACGCGAACGAGGTCATCGCGAACCGTGCGATCGAGATCCTCGGCGGTGAAAAGGGCGACTACTCCCTCGTAAATCCGAACGACCACGTAAACTGCGGTCAGTCCACGAACGACGTCTTCCCATCCGCCGGTAAGATCGCCGTACTCAAGCTCCTCATCAAGGCACAGATCCAGCTGCAGCGTCTCTATAAGGCGCTCTCCGATAAGGCCGAGGAGTTCGATGATGTCCTGAAGATGGGCCGGACTCAGTTGCAGGACGCGGTCCCGATTCGACTCGGACAGGAGTTCCGGGCCTACAGTGAAGCCATACGTCGAGATATCGCCCGCCTCGAGCATGCACAGGACGAGATGCGCTGCCTGAACATGGGCGGCACCGCCGTCGGCACGGGTATCAATGCGGACGAGATGTACCTCCGCCGCATCGTACCGAATCTCTCCATGGTCACCGGCCTCCAGCTCGTGCAGGCCTTCAACCTCGTGGACGCCACCCAGAACCTCGACGGTTTCGTGGCTGTGTCCGGTGCCGTCAAGACCTGCGCCGTCAACCTCTCGAAGATGTGTAACGACCTGCGTCTCATGTCCTCCGGTCCACGCTGCGGCTTCAACGAGATCAACCTCCCGGCGAAGCAGAACGGCTCCTCGATCATGCCGGGCAAGGTGAATCCGGTCATCCCGGAGGTCGTGAATCAGGTAGCCTTCAACATCATGGGCAATGACTTCACCATCACCATGGCGGCCGAGGGCGGTCAGCTCGAGCTCAATGCCTTTGAGCCGATCATCTTCTGGAACCTCACCCATGAAGTGGAGTTCCTTACGTACGCGGTGAATACATTGACCGACAACTGCATCGTCGGCATCACCGCAAACCGCGAGCGCTGCCAGAGCTACGTCGACCACTCCGTCGGCATCATCACCGCCTTGACCCCGCACATCGGCTACGAGCACGCCGCCGACATCGCGAAGGAAGCGATCCGCACCGGTGCCTCCGTGAAGGACCTCATCCTCCAGAAGGGCATCCTCACCCAGGAGAACATCGACAAGATCCTCGACACCTACGCCATGACCAGCCCAGGCATCTCCGCGAAGGAGCTGCTGGAATAATCCATGAACCATACGATGCCGAGCATAGCATAAACGCGCGGTACCCGGCCCCGTCCAGTACGATGCGCAGTCATCTTTCTGGCGGACGTCTCAGCCGAATCCCCGCCGTAAATCTCACAGCATATACGAATCCCCCTGTTCACACCCGAACAGGGGGATTTTATGCCGCGAAAGTTTATGGGGTCTGACCCCATAAACTTCAGTTTAGATTTTGTTTAGAAAAAATTAATGGGGTCAGACCCCCTTACGAAATTCTTAAGATGCGCTGCCGACGATCAGCTCGAAGTGCCGGCGTTTCGTTTTGAGTATGCCTTCCTTCTGCAGCTTCGAGAGTTCTACGGACATGGCGGCGCGGTCCACACAGAGATAGTCGGCGAGCTGCTGCCGGTCGAAGGGGATGTCAAAGGAGAGCGATGCCTGCCGGACGGATTCGGTGGAAAGATACGACAGGAGCTTCTCCCGGGTAGAGCGTTTGCTGACGTGCGTGATCTTATCGTTGAAGACCAGCAGCCGGTTCGCCAACACGCTGACCAGATTTCGAATCAGCTTCTGATGATGGTCGCAGGCGGTCGGGCAGCTCGTCAGAAGGCGCTTCACATTCAGAAAGAGAAGCGTACAATCGTCCTCGGCGACAGCATTGACGTTCAGAACCGTGCCGGACGTCGCCGCATAGGGTTCCCCGAAAAAGTCCCCCGCCGTGCACTTCGAGAGGATATTTCGGTGCCCCCAGAGGTCCTCCTGGAGGATGAGCACCGAACCGGACAGCACGAGACCCATGACCTCCGTCGTGTCGCCCGCGCGCAGGATATACGCGCCCCGCGGCCGGGTGACCGTAGACGCCGGCACACAGTGAAGAATCGACAGGATCTCATCATCCCGCATGCCGTTAAAAAACGGACAGCTCCGTAATATTGGTAAATATTTCTGCATTGGTCCTCCGATTGTTTGAAATCAAACATACAATTCCACTTAAATATACTATGATCGGGTCACAAAACACAACTCATCTTTGATGACAGGCCAATGTCTTCATCAGGATGAAGAAAATCTGGTTTAGATAAGACGGAGGATGACGAGATGATACGAAAGCTTATTCATATCGATGAGGATAGATGCAACGGCTGTGGGATCTGTGCCAGCGCCTGTCATGAGGGCGCGATCGGCATCGTGGATGGAAAGGCGAAGCTGCTGAGAGACGATTACTGTGACGGCATGGGCGACTGTCTGCCGACCTGTCCGACGGGCGCAATCAGCTTCGAGGAGCGGGAGGCCGCGGCGTACGATGAGGCGGCGGTTCAGGAAAACAAGAAGAAAAAGGAGCTGCAGGAAAAGATGAAGCACATGCACGAGGGCGGCTGCCCGGGCTCCAGAGTCCGCATGATGCAGCCTGCGGAGGAAGCGGAAGCGCCAGCTACTGCCCGTACGAGTGCTGGATCTCAGCTACGCAACTGGCCGGTACAGATCAAGCTCGCGCCGATAAATGCACCGTACTTCGATGGCGCGAAGCTGCTGATCGCCGCCGACTGTACCGCGTATGCCTACGCAGACTTTCACCAGGAATTTATCCGCGGCAGGGTCGCACTGGTGGGCTGCCCGAAGCTCGATGATGTCGATTACAGCGAGAAGCTGACGGAGATCATCCGGAACAACGACATCCAGAGCGTCACCATCGTCCGGATGGAAGTGCCATGCTGCGGCGGTCTCGAAATGGCCGCGAAGAAGGCACTGCAGGCCAGTGGAAAGTTCATCCCATGGCAGGTGGTCACGATCAGCATCGACGGAAAGATCCTGGACTGAGCGGGGGCAGTATGACAGATAGAGAAATGCTTCAGGTTCAGCATCGATGGCAGAAGCCTAGACTGAGCGAGGTACAGAATGACAGATAAAGAAATGCTTCAGGTTCAGCATGTACAGATCGCCGGAGGCACCAACTCCGCAGAAGACGTCTGTGTCGATACGAAAAAGACTGCGACCGTCCGCTTGCAGGATGTGTTGACCGGCGCACTGATCGGTCTCGCGAGAGCCATCGATGATCCGGCGACCGTTTCCGACGAAACATGGACAGTCATGACGGAAGGGCTGCTGGCTACCGCGCCCGATGCCTGCATCAGCGATGCCACCCTCGTACACGATGCCCACCCAGACGATGCCGTGATCGAAGCGCTGATCAGAAAAGTCAGAGCAGAAAAAGAACGCCTCGCGCCCGGCTGCAGCTCATGCACAGCGCCATGCGGCAGAACCGCCGACTATGATATGCAGGCGCTGTGGAACGCTGAGGAAGAGGTCCGCGCGCTCAAGCTTCGCATCCTCGCCGACCTCCGCGAGATAGCAGCGCATATCGCTCACGCACCTGCGCAGCAGGACGAAGAAACCGACGTGTATCCGCTTCTCTATGAAGCACTGTTTAAAATCGGGTATGACGAAAGCGTGGACGCGCTGCTGCCCACGGTACGCAAAGTCGAGGAAACGAAGCTGACTTGGGGGCTGACTTGGGGCGTGGGATCATTTTTGTGACCTCGCGAAAATGATCCCACGCCCCTCTCTTTTCTAACTTCCCATCGCCGATTTGTATTTTACCTCCGCCTGAAAACATGGTAAGTTTGTAGTAGATACACCATGTTCGTGAATGTAAGAGTGCGCGGCGATCAGCACGTGCTTTCCAGCCTTTAAGCTGCGACCCGGCAAGTGTTCAATCCGCTATGACCGGTCATGCTGACCATACAAGCGTACGCTCAGAAAGGAGGCTTTTATGAAACGAAAGATGAAGTTTTTTGCGGCGCTGCTCGCCTGCGCGATGACGATCAGTCCGATCGCGGCGATGGCGGGACAGTGGGTGCCGATGGGCTCAGACTGGGCCTACATGACAGATGACGGCGATTTCGCGAAGAACTGCTGGCTCTGGCTCGATGAGAACCACGACCAGAAGGCGGAGCTCTATCACTTCGATGCGAGCGGCCTGATGTCGAAGCAGACGATGCTTACCCTGAACGGGGATGGCGAGACCCTGTGCATCAATATCGACGAGAACGGTATCGCGAACTTCTACGCGTACTGCGCCGGCGCGTCCTGGTACACGAGTGACATGATCTCCCCGGTACTCATGCCGGCGTATGCGATCCACATGGCGAACGGCCAGTACTGCTACTACCTGCCGGACGGCGTTCCGTACTACAACTTCGCCGAAGTGAAGGACTCGTATATCAGTGAGCTGACCGATTACGGCCCATGCTACGCGGCGGACGCTTTCATCCCGATCTATCACCAGGGCAGTGCCCCGGGCGTCTGGGAGCCGATGGAGTGCGGCATCATCACGAACGCCCGCTTCGCGAAGAACTGCCTCGTAACCGTAAGCTATTATGTCGGCGCAGGCGACAATTACGATGACGTGATGTCGATCTCCGACTTCCTCGCCCGCCATATCGACTACAACTATATGAGCGTAAGCGCGACGGATGCCGACGGCTATGTCACCGCCTGCACCATGATGGCGGTAGAATAATCCGCGGTGCCCAGCCCGTCCACGGCGACGCACCGTCACCCGCCTGGCGGCCGGCTCAGCCGACTCCCCGACGAAATTTCACAGAGTCGACGAATCCCCCTGTTCACACCCGAACAGGGGGATTTTCATCACCTCCACTTTCAAAACTCAAAAATTTTTCAAGTTTTGAAAGCGGCACCACCGTCCTGCGCCAATGTCTCCGCCCTCTGCATCGTCACGTCGCAGACCAGAACGCCACCGCTGCTTTCTCAGTCAAAAACGGTACTCCACTGATCTCCGGCTACTGCATCGAAGCACATACGGATCTGCTCCTCGCAGCACTTCTCCTCCGCCAGCACCGGAAGCTCCTCTTCGGAAAAATATCGGCTTTCCGACGTCTCGATGTTTTCCATGAATTCACCGCCAAGCACTTCACACAGATAGAAGATTTTCACCACGCCATACGCATAGGGCGGCCGATTGTGCTTATCCCTGTCCTGAACAGCGATCACCATCTTCACGCGCACATCCAGACCGGCCTCCTCCTTCGTCTCCTTCACCACATTTTCTGCCGGCGAAAGATTAAACTCGCACCAGCCGCCCGGCAGCGACCATTTTCCCTTCTCACAAACCAGCAGTATCTTTCCATCTTTAAAAATCGCAGCCCGCGTATCAAGCTTCGGCGTCTGGTAGCCCTCATCACCACAAAACAGACCGTAAATCTTCTCCGCCGGCACATCCGCTCTCATCAGCATCATCTCTGCCGCTATCTCCCGGATCCGCTGATACCGCTCCCTGTCATACACATCGCGCCCATAAAAAAGCCCCGCCTGCGCCAGACTCTGAAGCTCCTTCGCCCACTCTACGATCTGATCCATGCTTCGCCCTCCACATAGTCACCACTGGCGATTTCTAATCTCATCCAATTCTACGAGCGCGTCATAGAGTTGCATCTGCAGTTCGGATTTCGAAAGACTATATACGTAGTCCATCAGGTCGTCATCATCCATCTGCTCGCTCTCTTCCTCGCGTTCACTTATGTTCATCTGTTTCCTGAAGTCTTCCGCGACTTCCGGTTCCGCCGTGAAATACAGCGCAATCATATGCTTACATACTTCATGATGCCCTCTCGCAAACGGACATGTGCAGGTGGATTTTTCAGGGCGAATCTTATCGACATGTACATCATAGCTGTTTCCTTCGCTGCCACCCACAACGCCATCATACGAACTGCCATCAACCGCTTTACTCCATAACTTCACCATTCCGAGCTCATAATAATCCAGCCCACGCCAGGCAGAAGTCTCACTCGCAGCTTCTATTAACCCCATAGTCTCAAATCTCCTTCCTGAAGATCACATTCAGCCACTTCTGGCTTCGCCGGTCCGCACGCACGTCTTCGGATATCCAGCACGCTTCGATGCTGGCACCGCTTTCCGCCTGGGCCAATGCTTCTGCCCTCTGCTCTGTCATGTCGCAGAACAGGCGGCCGCTCGACGCTTCGGTGCGCTCCGTTGCGCCGTATTTCCAGGATGCGTAGAGCACGCCGCCCGGCACGAGTGCATGCATCCAGCGTCTGATCCGCATAGGCGTTCGCCGGATCGTCGTAATATGTTATCGTCTGGTTCTTCTCGTTCGTCATCATTTTTCACACTTAAAACTGACCCGTTTTACACTCAGATTTGACCCACCCTGTGGTAAAATTCCGGTTCCCAATCCAAGCCCGATTAGTTTTCTCTGTTTATCCACCTGCAAGCGCCCTGTTTTGCGTCTTCAGGCCGCATTTGAAGCATATTCATCGGTCAGAGCGACATGGTTTTCCACATTTTGCTCATCTGACAACCACATAATCTGTATATCTCCACAGTCCATAGCCCTGTAGCTTCGCGGCGTCATAGACCGGTCGCAGGTTGTGCTCGAGGATGTTTGTGAACTGCTCTTCGGTATTTCCGGGGATGTACAGATTCTCGACCGCCCACATCGCATTCAGGTTGTCGCGGCGACACTTCTCGAAGACCTTCTGGATCTGCTCGTAGCTGAAGACGGTTTCATACATCTTATACTGGAGAGCGGCCAGATTGCCGAAGTAGAGATCCCACTCCGGGAGGCGATTGCTCTTACTGGAATTCAGCCGACGCTCCATCGGGATGAGATCCCAAAGCTCATCATTGGCAACGAAAGACCACGGCACGAAGTGATCGAGATCACTCTTCCGAACGTCGATCTCGTGGCCGGAATAGATGTCGTGAATCGGCGTCGCAGATCATCTCGTCGATGATCTTTTCGAAGCTGCTGTCGCCCTCCTCGGTCGGCAGCAGGTTGAGGATTGCCTCCAGCCAGTAGAACTTGTAGCACTGCGACGGATAGTCCAGCATACGCGCGAACTTGCCCGTATCCAGATCGTTCCTGTAGGAAGCATCGGTATGTAATACTAAGTCCATAGGCAGGCCCCCGGTGGTTAAAGATGAGCTACGTAAATACGAGATTCAATATGTCTTTGATTTTATCACATTCTCATGCCGTGCTCTATATGCTCTGACATATGCAACGGCGGCGTGACGATGTGGAGGGCGGAGGCATTGGATAATAATTTTAGTAAGGATTTCAAATGAAGCCGCCGATTGACTTTTTACAGCATGCACGCCATCATGTTTATGAGGTATTCTACACGTTTCGAAAGGAGGCCTGAATTATGAAAACCTGGACAGATTATAAAAATCATGTGAAGGAAGTCGATTCTGATACAGCGAAAGAACTGGCAGAAATCGAAGAAAATTCAAAGAATATTTCTGCGATGCTTCAGCATAGTTATTCTCAGGCTATTGCAAAGCAGGGCAGGGCTATGGATGATGTATTCGATGATCTGGAAAGGAGTCTGAAGTAAAGAGACTCCTTTGAAACAATTCTAATGATTGTACTATAGGTCAAGACGAAAACTATCCCACTGGGAGGCGATGACGGAGGCATTGGCTGAGGACATAGCAGCGCCGGGCGGTTAATATAATTCAGATTATGATAATTTGAATTATATTAACCGCCCGGTGCTGTATTTATACCTCTTCGGGTATACGGAGTCTGACCCCATTACGAAATTCTGAAGGCGTTTACCTGGTCCCAGTCGAGGTCGAGGCCGAGGCCGTCGCCGTCCGGGACGAGGAAGTTCATGTGCTCGTCGGTTTCGAACGGGCTCTTCGTGAGGGCTTCCTTGAGCGGATTCGGGTTTTCTTCGGACTCCATCATCTCGGTGTTCGGCATGGCGGCCGCGACCTGGAGGGTGGCGGCGAAGAGCACGGCGGAGCCGAAGCAGTGGAGGGAGATCTTCCGTCCGGAGCTTTCGCCGAGGGCACCGATTTTCCGGACTTCGGTGATGCCGCCGGCCCAGCCGACGTCTGGCTGGAGGATGTCGATGGCTTCGGCTTTCACCATGTTTTCGAAGTTGCGGAGGCCCTGCTGCGTTTCACAGCCGATGAGGCTGAGCTCCGGAACGGCCTGCTTCAGGCGCTGGTATCCTTCGATGTCTTCGAACGGGATCGGCTCTTCGAGCCAACAGACGCCGAGCTTCGCGAGCTCTCTGCCACGTTCGATGGCAGTGAAAGAATCCCAGGAGGCGTTCGTATCGACGAGGAGGCGGCCGTTACCGACGACTTCCTTTGCGATGGCGACACGCTGATAGTCATCCTCCACGGAGACAGCATTGCCCTGAAATCCCATGTAGTGAAGCGGATTTCCCGGGCGGTCGAGATTTCGGCCGATCTTGATCTTCGCGTCGCGGTAGCCCTTCTCCATGTAGCCTTCGAGTTCTGCGCGCAGCTCGTCGAAGCCCTTACCGGCCTGATAGAAGCCGCCACTTGCGTAGGACGGGATGCGGTCGAAATGCTGGCCGAGGAGCTTCGCGATCGGCTGGTGGACCATCTTGCCGAAGAGGTCCCAGAGGGCGATGTCGATGCCGCTGATGCAGCCCATGATGAGGCCACGGCGGCCGTGTGCGATCGAGCGCCAGTACATGGTCTGCCAGATTTCTTCGATTGCGGATGGATCGCGGCCGATCAGCATCGCGCCGAGCTCCTCTTCCACGATGACCTTCATCGCGGCCAGTGGTGCGCCGTAGGTGAATGCTTCGCCGATGCCGAAGAGCTCCGTGTCAGTTTCGATTTTCACGAGCAGTGCCTGCCGCGCGAAGGAGGTCGACAGCGCGTCGCTGATCGGCGCGCAGGCACATCTTAATGGGATACCGGTAATGTTTGTGATTTTCATAGACTCACCTTTATACACTCATGCCCAGTGTCATCGGAAGGTAAAGGCTTAACTGAGGAATAAATGTAACCAGCAGCAGTGCTACAAGAAGTGCGAACAGCCATGGAAGCAGTGCCTTAGAAAAGCGTCCGATTGATATATTTCCGATTTTACTAATTACGAATAGAACGAGACCAAATGGAGGTGTGAGAAGACCTATCATCAGGTTCAGCACCATAATAATACCAAACTGTGTTAAGTTAATCTGATATGCTTTCAGCAGAGGCATTATTAACGGAACTACAATCGTAATCGCCGATGCAGTTTCCAGGAAACATCCGATGATCAGCAGGAAGATGTTGATGATGATGAGCAACATGAACTTGTTGCTTACGATGCTGGTCATACCGGTCAAAATCATCTGCGGAATCTTCGCTCTGGTTGCAACATAACCGAAGAAGGTAGCACCTGCGATGATCAACGCGATGGTGATGGAATCACGTACGGTTTCCTTCAGGACCATGATGAACTTTTTAAATGTCAGCTCTTTATAGATGACGATTTCAAGGAAGAGGCTGTAGCATACGACAACAGCGGCACTCTCGGTCGGCGTGAATACACCACCGTAGATACCTACGAGGAGGATGATCGGTGCCATCAGCGGGAGGAAGCCTTCTTTCAGCGCATGCAGGAATTCACTGCCCGATGGGAATTTCGTTCTCGGATAGTGACGGATGATCGCATAAATCGTTACTACTGCCATCATGAGAAGTGCCATCACAACACCCGGAATGATACCAGCCATGAACAGCGCACCAACAGAAGCGCCGGATACGGTTGCATAGACAACCAACGGGATGGATGGCGGGATGATCGGTCCCAGTGTTGAGGAGGCTGCCGTAACACAGCAGGAGAAATCATTGTCGAAGCCATTTTCATTCATGGCTTTGATTTCGATACTGCCGAGACCACCTGCATCAGAAACTGCTGTACCGGACATACCGGCAAATACGACCGAACAGAGAACATTGACATGTCCCAGACCACCCGGGAGCCAGCCTACAACCTTCATACAGAACGCGAAGAGCTTCTTCGTGATACTTCCTGTGTTCATCAGCTTCGCGGCCAGTAGGAACAGCGGGATGGACAGAAGGGTGAAGGAGTTGACACCGGTATAAAGATACTGTGATAAGATGCTCCACTTCATGCCGGATGTCACGAACATCAGTGCGCATCCGGTCAGTGCCATGCTGATATATACTGGAATCTTCAGCATGAACATCACCAGCATACATACTAAAAGGATGATTACAATTGTGTTTGTGCTCATATGCCTAAATCTAACTCTCCTTCCTCTTTCTGAACAGTTGCCTTCTCTTCTGCATTAATATCAATCGTATCTGCCTGGCCCTTCATAATCTGAATCAACTTCACAGCACCCACGATGGCAAGGAAAACAAATCCGACGAGCATCGCATAGTATATCCAGTTCATTTGTATCCATGTCATGGAAACCGCGGTTACACCCTTATTCACCGAAGTAAAGGTGATAAGACTACGAATGCAGAAAGCCGCAAAACCGATGACGCCGACATTGACGATGATGCCCAGTACCTTCTGTGCCGGCTTCGGCAGTACTTTATACAGCATGTCGACTGAGATATCCGCACCTTCCGCCATGGCCAGCGGAGCACCGAAGAACACCATGATGCAGAAACAGATTCTCGCAAGCTCCTCTGTGAAGTTCTGCCCGATGGTAAACAGTCTGCACACGACCTGGATAACCATCAGCGCAAAAATCACAAAGAGAAGTACTATGCAAATCGTTTCTACAATTCTGAGATACGTTTTCGCTATTTTTTTTAACATTTTCTTACTCTCCCGAATAATTTTGGGGGCTGTTATTCAGCCCCCAACGATCTTTTCGCTTACTTTGCGTAGCTCATAACCTCATCATATGTGGTAGCCGTCCACTTGCTGTTGAACTGCTCCTTATAGTAATCTTCAAGGGCGGCTCTGAAGGCATCTGTATCCACCTCTGTAAGTGTCATTCCGCCATCCAGACACTGCTGCTTGTACTCATCACGATTCTTCTCAGCAAGCTCATCCGCATACTTAAGGTCTTCCGCTGCACAGTCCTGAAGGATCTTCTTCTGATGATCACTCATTCTGTCATAGAGCTCCTTGTGAATATAGAGACCAACAAATTCATATACGTGATTGGTCTCCATGATGTTCTTCTGAACTTCGTAGAGCTTCAGTGTCGTCATCTGCTCGTAACCGCCCTCGCAGGCCTCTGCAACCTTCGTCTGCAGTGCGGTATACAGCTCCGACATCGCTACGGTTGTGGAAGAAACGCCGAGTTTCGACCAGGTATCTACGTATACAGTCATGCCTGGAAGTCTCAGTTTCAGGCCTTTGACATCATCTGGAGTCTTCACTTCCTTATTGGCTGCCAGTACTCGAACATCTCGGTTATGGAAGCCCAAGGTTACGAAACCATTGTCCTCATAAATCTGCTTCAGCTTATCACCAATACCGGAATTCAGGATTGCCTCCTGCTGCTCCACGCTCTGCATCAAGAATGGTGCGTCGAGGAAGGTATATTCTGGTGCGTACAGATCCAGGCCCTCGAGACCCGCCATGGTCATATCTAGATCACCAGATGCAACGGCTGCATAGTTGTCACCTGCATTTCCCAGTGTTCCATCTGTGAAAAGGCTGATATCGATTGATCCGCCAGAAGCGGTCTTTACATCCTCTACAAACTTCGCAAGTGCGACGCCTGCCGGCGCATCAGCGGCATAAGCTGTAGCAAGGTCAATCTTGAATGTTTCTTCATCTGCAGCTTGAGTGTCTTCTGCAACTGTAGATGCCTCCGCATTCTCGGTTGCAGCAGCCTTCTCCGTCGTACCAGATGCACTGGATCCTGAACCTCCACAAGCTGCAAGCGATGCAGCAAGGATGGTAGCACTACATGTTAATGCGATTACTTTTCTTAACTTCATTTTTATTTCCTCCGTGAGAACCGAACTTTTTTATTGATTTCAATTTATCATCCTTTTTTCCTTTAGAAAAAGCATTTATGTGGTATCATCTATAAGTACCTGATGTATACATGTTGCACACACAATCACTGGAAATAAGGCTAAAAGCGAGGAATTTCACCAATGGCAAACCTGAAAGAAACCACCTATTTATTCATAAAGGAGAAGATTCTGGACTGCAGCTACGCGCCGAATACGTTTATCAACGAGGCGGAGGTGATGAAGGAGATTGATGTTTCGCGGACGCCGGTGCGTGAGGCGTTCAGTAAGCTGGAGCAGGAGGGGTTCATCGAGGTCATCCCGAAGAAAGGGGTGCTGGTGAAGGCGCTGACGATTTCGGTCATCAATCAGACCTTTGAATCCCGGCAGTTACTGGAGCCTTTTATCATCGAACACTATATGAAATTCGTGGACTGGAAGGAGCTTCGGTCGATTATGGCGGATTCGCGGGCGATGCTGGATGCGCCGGAAAATCATGAGGGCTTCTGCGCGATGGACGACCACCTTCATCGGGTCATTACGGCCGCCTGCCCGAATATGTTTTTCATCGAGATGCTGAAGCACATCTATGACCAGAATCAGCGGATCCGTAAGCTGAATGGCCCGGATATCTGGGAACGGCATCTGGTCGCGGCGCAGGAGCACATCGATATCATCACGGCGATTCTGGCGGAGGATTACGCCGTCGCGGCGGATCTCATGCGGAAGCACCTCGACTACTCGAAGAGCACCGCGCTGGTCAGCCTAAGCAGTAAAGCGATCAGTTTTTAATTACTTCACAGGCCCGATAAGTTCAGAAACAGTGACTTCAGGATGTTTTCGTAGAGTTTCTATTTCGAGAATGCAGGGCATGAACGACGATGGAAAAGCCAGAGGCATTGGCCCTGTACATAAAAATATCCCACTGTGAATCGCGGGGAAGGTGGTTCACGGTGGGATTTTTGTGTCCGACTCCATCAGGAGAAGACGGCACCGTCAGTCGTGATCTTAGAGGATGTCGCGGCGGAGGATGTGCCAGAGGTCTGCGCTGCTGAGGTCCTGCACGAGGTGAGTGACGAGGGCGATGGTGGCGTCGATGTCGTCGATCCTGCAGAAGTTATAGTGGCTGTGCACGTAGCGGCTCGGGACGCCGAGGACGAGGACCGGGACGGCCTGCTGCGTGAGGCTGATGACGCCGGCGTTGGTGCCGCCACCTCGTCGGACGGCTTCCTGATAGCGGATGTGGTACTTGTCAGCGATGTGCTCGGCGACTTCGATGAAGGCCGGGTTCGAGATGTAGCTTCGGTCCATGATGCGGATCTGCGTGCCTTCGCCCATCCGGCACTGCGCCTGCTGCACGCCGAAATAGAAGTCATCCGATGGGGAGCCTTCGAAGACGATCGCGAGGTCCGGGCGGACCTGCTGCGCGGTGACGGTCGCGCCGCGCTCTCCGACTTCTTCCTGTGCGGCGAGTGCGCCGACCAGTCTGACCGGAAGTGTGGCGGCCTGGGCACGGAGCTGCTGCATGATTTCGATGATGACGGCGCAGCCGACGCGGTTGTCGAACGCCTTGCCGAAGCAGAGTCCGTGCTTTTCGTCATAGTGGAAGCGGACGTCCGGCACAATCGGATCGCCGATGCGGATGCCGAAGGACGTGATCACTTCTTCTCTGCTGGTGGCGCCGACGTCGAGCTTCAGTGTTTCGATCTGGAGCTTCGTGTTTTTCCGCTCTTCTTCGCTCATGAAGTGAACAGGTTCGGAGGCGATGATGCCCCGGATGTACTCTCCCTTCCGGTTGCGGATCAGGACGGAATGCGCCGGCAGGCTGGTCGGGTGAAAGCCGCCGAGAAGGATGATTTTCAGTGTTCCGTCGTCTTCGATGCTCTGGACCATCATGCCGCATTCGTCGAGGTGCGCGTCGAGGAGAAGGGTCGGGCGGTCGTCCGGCTCCTGTGCCGGCAGGTCGAGGTAGAGATTATTCATCGCGTCGTTCCGGTAGCGCAGCCCCTCGAGATAGGGCTCGGCACACCGCAGTACATCTTCTTCATATCCGCTGGGACCGAAGGCGTCGGACAGCGCCTGAAACAGCTTAAGATTCATTTCGAACGTTCCTTTCTGGTTTTCGTTTGTGTTTACTATAGTAGCACGGATCGACAGGGGATGCGGGGATGACCATATTACGAAGTGATTTAATGATACTACACGTCATATACGGTGTATCGGATATTTCTTGCTTTTCCGATCTGTCTGAGCTGTTTACTCGTAACCAGGTTCCGGATGCGTCGTGAAGCACTGGCCGCGCTGATACCCAGCAGCTTTTCGACATCTGCTCTTGTGATTTCGCCGTGCGTTCGGGCGTACTGTAAAATCTGCTGTGCTGTATCATCGATGGCTTGTCTGGTTTCTGGATTCGTTTCTACTGCTGTTGTCGTTCTGGTTTCTACAGCTTCTTTCATTTCGGATCTGCTGTTTATGTTCGGAAGGATGATTTTAAAGCTGTTGTTCGTTGTGGTGATCGTCGGCTGTTCGGTCTTCCCTTCATAAGCCCGCAGTATTTTTCCGAGGCCGGTACCGTACGCTTCGATCAGATGCAGGCGGTAGAAAACATTGGACAGTTCCTGATTTCGGCATACGGATATGCCCGCCATCACATCCTCCAGTTCGATTCCTGGAACCAGTCCGCCGATGGACACGAATTCGATACGGTCTTCGTACATGCTGATCAGAGCGCTGGCACTGTATGCGTAGTCACGGTGTACCAGCAGATTTAAGAGCGCCTCTCTGACTGCTATTTCCGGATAATCTCTGGTATCGATTCGGGTTAGTTTTTCGATCGTGGCTCGTGTTCGATTTCGGAAATCGATGAAATCATAGACTTCATTCATCTGCCTCATGAGTGATCCACCGAATTCCCTGCGGTCTGTGAAGATCACCTGATCGGTTCCCTGGAACACGGCTACTTTAATGGTATGTGTGCACTGGTCTGACAGAAGAAGCGCCAGATTCGTATATAATCCATCCCGGTCGATCAGCTTCAGGCTGCGCATCTGCTGTGCGCCGAACTCTACATTTCGAAGCTGAAACTCTTTTTCTGTGGCTTCGAAGCTCAATGCCTGATTCAGGCTACGCATGGACTCGAAGCAATCGCCATCTGTTTCTTTAATCATCCGCCGAATGGCGCTATCTGTGGCCGGCACGGATGAATATCCCTGTCTGACATAAACACCTTCTGGCCGCATGCCCTTTTGGGCGATGTAGTATGGTCGATCTGTTCCACGCTGGATTTCTACTTCCACAATTGCCTTGCCGTCCTCTTCGATGATGTCATAATGCAAAAACATCGTGAGATCTGGTTTGATGGAATCTCTTACCATATTGCTGATTTGTAAGGACACACTGTCTGGATCCTCCACACCGAGGATGCTTCCATCATCATTTACGCCTATATACAGTTTTCCACCGTCGCAGTTGGCAAATGCTATGATTTCT
The DNA here is from genome assembly GCA_934270345.1 of uncultured Oribacterium sp. Taxonomy (GTDB): domain Bacteria; phylum Bacillota; class Clostridia; order Lachnospirales; family Lachnospiraceae; genus Oribacterium. Next base: position 49,411 of record CAKQPT010000005.1, read on the forward strand.
TTTTTGATATCACTTATCACGACTGCTTTTAATTCAACTGTTTCACTCTCCTGATAACGCATATCTTCTTCCTCCGTGTTTTTATCTAATCATTATCTTATCATATCTCGCCAAAAGGATCGATTCATTTGACGAGATAAATGAGGAGATAATTCGATGCGCGTCATTCGGCGGCTTGACTTTCCACGCAATTACGTTGTTTTTTCACATTTGACGTTCATTTCATCTTATCATCATCTCGTCACAATCTCGTCACGAATCGATTCACATGAGGAGATTGTGACGAGATAATGATCGAGTGATGAGGTGGAGGGCGGAGGCATAGACCGAAGACATAGCAGCGCCGGGCAGTTAATATAATTCAGATTATGATAATTCAAATTATATTAACTGCTCGGCGCTGTATTTATACCTCTTCGGGTATATGGGGTCTGACCCCATTACAAAATTCTTAAGAAGGTCATGTCGGTGATAGCATGAGGGATGAGGCCGGCGGGATTTGTGGTCGGAGCAAGCCAGGAAGAGAGATAATCTTCGGGCAGAAGCAGCGGCATGCGGTCGTGGATGAAGCGTATGCTGTCTGCGGGTTCGCGTGTCAGGACGACGAAATGCGGGAGGCCGGCCTCGATGCGATAGAGTCCGCAGAGCCAGGTCATGGTGCTGTGCGTGGGATGGATCGCGTACTTGTCGCCGGTTTTTGGCTTTCTGTCCGGGGCGGTGAGATGCTCCCACTCGTAATAGCCGCTTGCGGGGATGATGCAGCGGTGGCGGATCCAGTCTTCGCGAAAGGTTGGTTTTTCGGCGGCAGTTTCGACACGGGCGTTAATGAGGAGCGAGCGGGCATTGTAGCCCCACTGCATCGGAAAAACCGCGGGCTTGCCATTGCGGTCTGGCGCGATGACCGGCGTGAGGTCCGTCGGACGGATGTCAAGAGGCGGGATTACGTTGGGTGTAGAAAGTGCCGCCGGAGGCAAGGAGCCGTGAAGCTGTGCATCTGGAGCCGGCGATGAGAGGCTATCGGCCCGCAGAGATGATATCTGAGCGTCGGCGGCAAAGGTCTTAGATTGTGTGGATGGCCAGCGTTGCATCAACGGGGAGCGGTTCATCTGCGCGATGATTTTCTGCATTTCCGGACTTTCTTTATCGATGTAAAAGCGACAGCACATAGCCAACTCCTGTGGGATGAATGCATGTTAAGTTCCTGCAGCGAGTGTCATTTTTACACGGTTCACTGCTAGGATAGACTACATTTGATTATAGCTTGTTCGATCAGGCACCACAATGTACTGGCAAAATGGGAACTTTCGCAAAGTGATGTTTTCCGGTCTACGTGACATTAAGTTCAGGGCGTCGAGAGCCCCTGCCGAAGCTTTTTCAGTGAGATGTCGTGGGCCGAGATAATGTCACTGGTCGAGAAAACGTGCAGTTTGCGTCATAAACCGGAAATCTGCTCGAAAATTCTCTGCAGGGTTTCGTCGGAGTTAATGTCATAAGGTCGCCGAGAGGCGAGTCTGTGAAAAACCATAATGGCAGGAGCGCCCGGAATGCATGCTTTGTGAAAACGAGAGCTGTGTCCCATTTTTCGACCGAAAAAGTGTTGTGGCGTTGCGTTTTTCGACCGAATAAATGTAGATTGGTTGCATTTTTCGACTGAATAAGTGTTGACTGAAAGGGACATGATGATGTGGAGGGCGGAGGCATTGGCCGAGGACATAAAAACGCCGTACAGAAGGGCTTCCGTACGGCGGTAGGCGTCATTTTCCGAACAGGTCACTGTGCGTCCCCGTGCGGGACAAGGTCAGCACCAGCCTTTTTATTCTCGTTTTAACACATGTGCGGCTCTTCATTACGCATTGAATACGTACTTGTCGAGGCGGTCAAACGCTTCCTGCACTCTCGAGAGCGGAAGTGCCAGGTTGATACGTAAGTGGCATGGGCCGTGGAACATACGTCCATCCTGGCAGGCGACGCCGACATCCCATGCGGCCTGCTCGACATCTTCGATCGTCTTTCCGTGCTTCTCACACCACTCGCTGCAGTCAACGAAGAGCATGTAGGTGCCTTCTGGACGGCTGACGTTCACGCCGTCGAAGTTTTCCTTTATATAATTGCAGGCGTAATCGATGTTGCCGGTGATAACTTCGCGGAGCTCATCCAGCCATTCATATCCTTCCGGCTGATAGGCACCGATCAGAGCATGCATGGAAAGCACGTTCATACTGTTGTAGTGGCTCAGGCTGGACTCCTTGGCGATGCGGTCGCGGAGATGCTGGTTATAGATGATGTGATAGCTTCCGATGAGACCGGCGAGGTTAAAGGTCTTGCTAGGTGCATAGAGTGCAACAGTACGCATCTTTGCGTCCTCGGATACGCTCTGTGTCGGGATGTGCTTATGGCCGGTAGTGATGAGGTCAGACCAGATCTCGTCAGCTACGACCATGACGTCGTGCTTCTTAAAGATCTCCATCGCCTTTTCGATTTCCCAGCGCTCCCATACACGTCCGCATGGGTTGTGCGGTGAACAGAAAATGGTTGCATGGATGTTATGCTCCACGATTTTCTTCTCCATGTCCTCGAAATCCATACGCCATACATCATTCTCATCCTTTACGAGCTCACTGTGAACGATGCGATAGCCGTTGTTTGTCAGACTGTTGGTGAAGCCGATGTAGGTCGGTTTGTGAACCAGGACGTTATCGCCCCTGGAACAGTACACATTAAGCGCTGAAATCACGCCGCCGAGAACACCGTTTTCATAGCCGATGCACTTCGGGGTCAGGTCGGTGACGCCGTTTCGCTTCTTCTGCCACTGGATGATGGCGTCGTAATACTCTTTGCGCGGGGAGAAGTAACCGTATGCCGGGTGCTTCGCCCGCTCGATGATGGCTTCTGGGATCGTCGGAACGGTCGGGAAGTTCATGTCGGCTACCCACATCGGGATGATGTCGAAGCCGTCCTTCGGTGGCTTCGGAGCCATCTTCATCTGGCCGAGTGCTTCTACTGCGATCGCGTCTTTACCGACGCGGTCCATGATGGATGTAAAATCGTATTTCATGATGAATCTCCTCCGTTTTTATATCTCATCATATTTTCGCACATCTGATCCTATCTCGTCAAAAGAATCGATTCATTTGACGAGATAAATCAGGGGCTAACCCCTTTACGAAATTCTTAAGAAGAGAGGCGCCGACGGCACAAGATGTAGAAAAGCGGACACAAGATGTACTGTCACGTTTTCGGGGATGGATTATAATACATTTAAGATGCCGATTCCCTTCAGGATTGGGGTATAATGTAATCAGAGATCGCACGGTCGTGGTGCGGAGAACTGCAGTGAAAGCCACGACCGTGCAGGTCGACTGCATTGGCCTGATCAGGGAAGGGAGAGGTATGAAGATCGCGATTGTAGATGATATCAAGGGCGAGGCGGAGCATCTTTCCGGCCTGGTCGCGCACTACCTGTCGACGCATGGGCTGTTCTGTGATCAGACGGATCTGTTTGCGAGCGGGGAGGCCTTCCTCGAGCATTTCGAGCCGGCGCTTTACGATATCATCTTTCTCGACATCTATATGAGCGGTATGACCGGCATGGAGACGGCGCGGCGGATCCGGGAGCAGGATACGAACTGCAGTCTTCTCTTCGTGACGACGTCGCCGGATTTCGCCATCGACAGCTACGACGTGAATGCGACCTACTATCTGCTGAAGCCGGTGAATGAGGCGCAGGTCACGCGGGCGCTGGACCGCTGCAACATGGACCGCATCGAGCGCGATCGCTATGTGATGGTACCGTCACAGGGGAAGGATGTGCGGCTGTTTCTGCATAACATCGCCTACACGGAGTACGTGAGCCGTCGGATCATGGTGTATATGAAGGATGGCGGGACGATGGAGGTGAACCTCAGCCAGAAGGATTTTCAGCAGCTGCTGCTTCCGTACGACTGGTTCTGTGACTGCATGAAGGGCGTCCTCGTGAACTTCGAGGACGTGCATAAGCTGCAGAGCGACCGTTTCGATATGAAGTGCGGTGCCACCATCGCGATCAGCCGACTGAAGTACAGCGATGTACGTGAGCGGTACCTCGACTATACCTTTAAAACGCTGAGAGAGGGGCAGGCGCTATGACCGAACTGATCATCAACGAAGCACTGAATACATTTCCATTCCTTTTTGTGGGGTACCTGCCGGCGCAGGAGAGTCTCCGCTTTTCGAAGCGGCGCACACTTCTCCGCATGGTCCTCTGGGAGTGCGGATATCTATGCATCTTCGGGCTCCTGGTGAAGTTCGGTTTCCCTGCGGTGTACGTGCAGTACCTCGCGGCCCCGATGTTCCTCGCGCTGATGATGGTGAATTTCCAGACGGATAAATGGATCATCCTCTTCCACTTTATTTTTACGCTCGACTATCTGCTGGCGATCCGCGCCGCGACCTTCTTCCTCTGCGAGAACAACATCGCTCTCGATTTTTACAGCTGGCAGGCCGGCCTCGTGACGCTGATCATGACGGTCAGCACCCTGATTCCAATGTCTACATTTCTGCACGAGATCCTGAAGACGCTGATGTCCGTCGAGATCCATGATTTCTGGATGACGGCCTGGCTGCTTCCGTTCGTCGCGACGACGATGATCCTGCTGCTCACAGGAGACATTCGAAGCGGACATGTCAGCAGTCTCGCGCTGCTCGCCCGTATCCTGCTGCTGCTCTGTATGTTCATGCTGAGCCATCTCCTGATCCTCTTTATGAAGAATCTGCAGGAGCAGATCATCGCGAGTGAGCGAAACAAGACCATGGAGAATCTCCTGCGCGTTCAGACGGAGCAGTTTGAGATGCTGAAGACGCGCATCATGGAGAGCCGGCGTGCCCGCCACGATTTCCGCCACCATCGCATGGTGCTTCAGGACATGGCGGACCGGAATGATCTCCATGGGATTCAGACCTACCTCGCCGAGTACAACGCGGAGCACCAGGATACGCCGTCGAAGACCTACAGCAACAACCCGACCGTGAACGCGGTCGTCGCGTACTACGCAGGGCATGCGGAAGCCGCCGGGATTCGCTTCACCGCCCGTGTGCAGCTCCCGGAGCATCTTCTGATCCCGGACCCGATCTTCTGCGTCCTCCTCGGTAACCTCCTTGAGAACGCCGTCGACGCCTGTAAGACCGAGCTGAGCCGTGGCGCTTTGTCGGGCGCTGCTTCTGCCGACGCCAATGCCGGCGGACTCATCGCTGAAGCGGGCACTGTTCCGGCCAATGCCGACGGACTCGTCGCTGGGGCGGGCACTGCCGGGGCTAATGCCGACGGACTCGTCGCTGAGGCGGGCACTGCCGGGGCTGCTGCAGGCGACACAGCGATCGATCCGCGCGCCGGTGTCACCGCTTCCGCAGATGTCCGTTCCGACCAGGCCATTCGCGTGATCGTGAAGCAGAACGGCGACGCCTGCCTCTCCATCGCGGTCGACAACACCTGCAGCCGGAAGCCGATCTGGGACGACGGCGAGCTCGTCTCCACGAAGCACGAGGGCCACGGCGTCGGCACTGTCTCGATCCGCTACATCGCCCAGCGCTACGACGGCGACGCCCGCTTCGAGTGGCGCGACGGCATCTTCTACGCCTCCGTCATGCTGAATCCGCAGAAGTAATTTCCCTCATATAGGGCTGGCAAAGTCAAGTGATTATATGTTATGATATGATGACTTAGGGTTTAAATTATGTCATCGATGATGCTTAGGGGAGAGAGAAAATTATGATCATGGATAGTAGCAAGCCGCTGTATCTGCAGGTGGAGGCGGATATCAAAAACCGCATCCTGTCGAAGCAGTACATGCCGGGAGATAAGCTTCCGACGGAGAACGAGCTGAGTGCGCAGTACGAGGTGAGTAAGATCACGATTCGAAAGGCGATTCAGAATTTATCCGATGAGGGATATGTCAATAAGGTCCAGGGAAAGGGTACCTTCATCAATTTCAAGAAGGACAAGCTGCTTCTGAATAAGACCCGCGGCTTCAAGGAAATTCTGTCGAGCCGTGGACACACCTCCAGGCACGATATCATCCAGGCCTCGTTTCTGTACGCGGATGAGGATATCGCAGAGAAGCTGATGGTTCCGATCGGGACGAAGGTCGTCTACATCGAGCGTCTGGTCTGGCAGGATGACGAGCCGATCGCCATCGATAAGATCTACATCGAGGATGCCCGCTTCCCGGACTTCATCACGACGCTTTCGAAGGATCGCTCGTTCTACCAGGTGATGGATGAGTGCTATCATATCCGGCCGAAGCATTCCGTCCTCGAAATCGACGGCAAGGCTGCGCAGAGCCACAGCGCGGATATTCTGAAGTGCAATGTCGGCGATCCGCTGTTTTCGATTCATAAAATCAGCTATGATCAGGACGACAAGCCGATCCACTACTCGCTGACGACGGTCCGCTGTGATCGCGTCACCTACGTCGTTTCCACGAACGACTCCACGATCATGGACGAAAAGATCAGGTGAAGCTGAGCTTCAGCACATAAGCGAAAGGTGATTTCATCCACGGATCCAGGCAGGATCCAGTGCGCTTGATATCTCCCTGAAAAGCGAAGGGGCAACCGACACATCTCGTGCGGTTGCCCCTTCGCTTCGTTTATGCTCTTCTGCTTTTCCTGTTATGAAAGCCGTCACGCCATCTCGCAGATCTTACTCCGTACGCTGAGCACCATGGATGGTGCGACGCTCAGCTCATCGATCCCCATCTCGACGAAGCGTTCTGTCAGCGTCGTGTCCGCACCCAGCTCACCGCAGATGCCGGCCCACCTGCCCGCCTTATGCGCGCCATCGATGGTCATCTGAATCATCCGAAGAACCGCCTCATGATGTGGATTATAGAAATCGTCCAGCTTCTCATTCTGGCGATCGATCGCAAGTGTATACTGCGTGAGGTCGTTGGTACCGATGCTGAAGAAATCCACCAGCTGCGCCAGCTCCTCACAGATCATCACCGCCGCCGGGGTCTCGATCATGATGCCCTGCTCCGGAATTGCATACGGGATGTGCTCGCTTTCGAGCTCTGCCGCTACCTCCGCAACGATCTCCTTGATCCGAAGCACCTCTTCCGTTGAAATGATCATCGGATACATGATGGCAAGGTTTCCGTACTTCGCTGCCCGAAGCAGTGCACGGAGCTGTGTCTTGAACACATCCGGCTGCTTGAGGCAGATACGGATCGCGCGATAGCCCATCGCCGGGTTATCTTCCTTTCCGAGTCCGAGGTAATCGACATTCTTATCCGCACCGATATCCAGTGTACGGATGATGACCTTCTTTCCGCCCATCGTCTGCAGCACCTGGCGATACGCATTAAACTGCTCATTCTCATCCGGCAGCGCCGTCTTTCCGAGGTACAGGAACTCACTTCGGAAGAGGCCGATGCCCTCCGCGTCATTTTCCTGCACATATGCGACATCCGAAACACTGCCGATGTTCGCATAGACGTTGACCTTCCGGCCGCTCTTTGTCACCGAAGGACGTCCCTTATAGGTGGCGAGCAGCTGCTTCTGCTCGGCTGCCTTCGCCTGCATCTCCCGCGCCGCGGCGATCGCCGCCTCATCCGGGTCCACACAGAACACGGCATCCTTCCCATCGACGATGGCCATCGTGCCGGAGTGAAGCTCCTCGAGCTCCATCGGTACGCCGATCAGCGCCGGGATGTTCATCATACGCGCGAGAATCGCGGTATGGGAGTTCGTCGAGCCATGGACAGTGACGAAGGCGAGGATCTTCGTCTTATCCATCTGCACCGTTTCACTCGGTGTCAGGTCATCCGCCACGATGATGGACGGTTCCATATGTGCCCAGTCAAGTTCCTCCTCACCGCTCAGGTTCCGGATCAGACGATTCGAGATGTCCTTCACATCTGCGGAACGTGCCTGCATATATTCATCATCCATGTTCGCGAAGATCTCCGCGAAGTTGTCTCCGGTGACCGCCACCGCGTACTCCGCATTGACCTCCTCCGTCTCGATCATCGAGTGGATCGCGTCCAGGTAGTCCTCATCCTCGAGCATCATCTGATGCACCTCGAAGATCTGGGCATTCACCTCGCCGACCTCCTGGAGCGCCTTTTCGTAGAGCGCGCCGAGCTGCGCCTGGGCCTGCTCCTTCGCCGCCTCGAGGCGCTCGAACTCTGCCGCGACATCCTCTATATGACGGCGCTTCACGATGTCATCCTTTTTCTTCAGAACGTTGATCGGACCGATCGCCGTTCCCTTATAAACGGACTTTCCGATGTACTTTTCCATTTTCTGTCCTCTCAGATTCCATATCGATGAATTACAGATTTTCCTGGAAAAACTTCTCCATCGCCTCGAAGGCCGCATCCTCATCCGGGCCCTCGACCTGCACCGTCACCTCATCGCCCTGCTTCACGCCCATGCTCATGATGGCGATCAGCTTGCCGGCAGCGGCCGTCTTTCCCTTCGCCGCGAGGGTGGTGGCGCTCTGGAACTTCTTCGCCTCCTTCACCAGCAGTCCGGCTGGTCTCGCATGCAGTCCAAGTTCTTCCTTGATCACATATGTAAATTCTTTCATCTCTATCTGTCCTTTCTTTATAAACAAAACTTCCTGCACGGTATAGTGCTTTCCGGATCTCGAATTCACTATGCATGCAGGAAGTCTGGATATTTTTTCAGGGGTATGCCACAGTTTCCTGTGGGGGGTTAAAGAAGTGTATCGCTCTTTTAAAGAAGTGTATCGTTCTTTTTAAAGAATGCCCAGTGCACCCATGACCATACCGAAGAGGACGATGCCGATCAGCAGGACATTGGTATTGACCTTCTTCTGAACGAGGTTGTAGATGCCCAGCGTAAATACGAACGGAAGCATCTTCGGGATGATGGAATCCAGCATATCCTGGATGACCAGGTTCGTACCACCGGTCGAGAACGTAAGTGGCGTGGTGATACTTACCATGCTGGCCACCATGCCGCCGACAACGGCGAGACCGACGATGGATGCGAAGTGCATCACGCGATCCATGAGACCTTCCTGGTACAGCTTCGCGAGGTATTTATTACCTGACTTGTAGCCGAAGAAGGTTGCATTGTACGCAAACAGCAACGACGGAATCGCAAACAGCAGTACCGCGAGAATCGGTCCCAGGATGCTGCCCTGCTGCGCGAACGAAAGGCCGATACCGAAGGTGATGATGCGGATGGTGCCCTGGAAGAAGCTGTCACCGATGCCAGCGAACGGGCCCATCAGACTGGTCTTGATCATGGAGATCGACTCGGTCTGGAACTCACCCTCTTCCGAATTCGCGTTCTGCTCCTCCATGGAAGCGGCGAGGCCCATGATAAACGGGGTCAGCTGCGGCGTACAGTTAAAGAACTCCATATGCCGCTCGTACGCTTCCTTCTTTCTCTCCTCATCATCTGCATACAGCTTGTCAAGCACCGGTGCCATGCCATACATGAAGCCCATGTGCATCTGACGCTCATAGTTCCATGAGCACATGATCGCGAGGGAATGCAGGAAGACCTTACGTAAGTCTTTATCGCTTACCTTCTTTAATGCTTTCTGATTTTCCATTATGCATTTGCCCCCTTTCCATACAGAACCTTATCCAGAATGAATGCCAGGATCGCGGCGAACATGGTCACACCGATCAGGCTGAGGCCGGAATATGCGACGATCAGGAAGCCGAGGAGGAAGTACGGGAACATCTTCTTCGACAGCATTGAACTCAGCAGCATCGCAAATCCGAGCGCGGATAAGAGGTTACCGGCTACCGTGAGGCCGTTCGTGATGACCTGCGGAATCGCGGATACCAGGTTCGTAACCAGATCCGTACCGAAGTAAACGGTCAGGAAGATCGGGATGAAGTAAACCAGCGCGTTGAAGCCGAAGGACCACCAGAGGTGGATATGAATCGCCTTCTTGAACTGTCCGTTCTCGATGGCCTTATCTGCCACGTGAGAGAACTGCGCGATCACCATTCGCATGATGACACTCAGGAACTCGCCAATGACGGCGACCGGAACGGCGATGGTCAGTGCCGCCTCGGTAGAGGCTCCGGAAAGAATTGCAAACGCAGTGGCGATGATACTACCGAACTGCATGTTTGGTGGTCCGGCTGCTCCGATCGCTACAAATCCCATGGAAATAAGTTCCAGGGATGCACCTAAAATTACACCCTGTCTGACATCGCCTAATACGAGGCCTGCCAGTGTACTCAGGATCAGTGGTCTGCCGATGTTCTGACGTCCGATCAATCTGGAGTCGATGACACCGACGATACCAACTAAACCGAGTAATATCGCTTTAATCAGCATACTACATCTCCTTCTTTCATCATTCGAAATCATTCATTACGAATCGCCGGGCTCACATGCTTCATGCAGAAGCATGGAACTCAAATCGTTGATTTCGAATAACTCAATATTTCTATCATCAGTTATCAAATGATGCATGCTCGACCGGGGAGGACGGCACCATCTGAATATAAATCTTCTTTCCCATCGAAATCAGTTCCTGGGTAGCCTTCAGCTCTGCTTCATTTAAGTACACGGCCTTACCGTATTCCTTCGAACCGGCCTTCTTCGCCACGCCACCATAGTTGATTTCGCTGACCTCCGGAAGTTCCTTCGCAAGCTGGAGTGCTTCCGCCGGTCCCTTCACGATGATCATGATGTTCTTGTCTGCATTCTCATCCACCAGCTTCCGAAGCTGTGAAAACGGGATGATGCTGAGCTCACAGTCCACCGGCTTCGCGATGCTGAGCGCCATCATGCTGATCGGATCATTCGGCACCTTATCATCGGCGACGATGATGTAATTGGTACCTACCTGCTTGGTCCAGGAGAAAATCACCTGGCCATGTAAAAGACGATGATCTACACGAACAAACTTAATCATACATTGCCTCCATTTAAAAAGTTATTGTACAGTACGATGCTCTGGGCTGCACTCTTACAGGTATCATCCAGGTCGAGCTCCTCCCATGTCGTACCGCTCTTCTTCATTGCCATGATTTCCAGTACCAGCGGGAGATTCACACCCGCGATCAGCTTTCTCGACGAGCTCATGAACGGTAAGGCGGTATTCGCCGGCGAGCCTCCCGGAAGGTCCAGAAGGACGACCAGGTTCCGATCCTTATATTTCTCCTCGATCGTCGCACGGATCTCTTCTGAAAAGTCATCCAGCGACTCTCCGTTTTCGAACGACAGGGTTCCGAAATCATCCTCGTCGATATCCAGGATCAGCTTCAATGCATCTGCATATCCCTTGCACAATCCTGCATGTGTAATCATCAGTACATCAAATGCATCTTTCATAGTTCATACCATCCTTACGTAATTCTTCTATGATTGGAACAGCCTCTGCCAGAGAGGCGATGATTTTTATGGTCTGTCGCTTCTGGACTTCCGTCGGCGGCATCAGATCCGGCACCATGATGACCGGGATGCCGGCATTCCAGGCTGCCTGGACGCCCACCTTCGAGTCCTCGAAAACGAGTGCATCCTCGGGTGCTGTGTTCATCTTCGCAAGCACCTTCAGATAGGCTTCCGGCGAAGGCTTCCGCTCGACGACTTCATCTCCACAGCAGATATAGTCAAAGTACTGTATGAGCTGTAAGCGTGTCAGGCGCTCCTCCGTCAGTGGTCGACCGGTGGCGGTGGCTACCGCACACGGAAGTCCGGCCTTTTTGATGCAGTTCAGGAGTTCCACGGCACCCGGTTTCACACGAAGCTCGCGCTCCAGGCGCTCCGCTCCGTTCCGCCGTGCGACTTCCAGGAATTCCTCGGTGGAGCAGCGTCCACGGAACTGTTCTTCCATGTAATCATACACCGGCTGTCCACTGCGACCAACCACGTTCAGAAAATCCTCTCTCTTCCAGTCGTCGATCCCGAACTCTCTCGCCGTATCATACCATACATCCTGCCATACCCGCTCTGTATCGAGCAGCAGTCCATCTACATCAAAAATAACCAGTTTAAGCGACATATAGTTTCCTCTTCGTACGGTATCTTAGTACTGCATCTGCCACATGTAACGACGAACATCGAGAGAGTGACCACGCTCGAAGGCGATCGCCTCTACGAAGTGACGGATGACAACGCCGGTAAGGATCGCTGCAACATATGGCTTCGCCTCATCTGCTACCGTGGAAAGATCGAGATCCTTCTGATCGAGAACGAGAAGATCCTCTGTAAACTTCTTTGCGAAGTTCTCTACACGCTCATCGAGGTGTCTGGTGTTACCGATGGACTTTACAAGCATGAATGGAACATCATAATCGGTTACCTCGAACGGGCCGTGGAAGTACTCACCGGAGTGGATGCATCCGGAGTTGATCCACTGCATCTCCATGAACCAGCACATCGCGGTGGAGTAAACCTCACCATAGTTGATGCCGCTGCCGATGGTGTAGATGGTCTTCTCACGCTTGTTGCGCTTCGCCCATGCCTTCGCCTGTGCATCGTACTGTGCCTTCGCCTGTGCGGAAAGATCAGTCAGCTTCTCGAGCTCCTTCAGGCATACATCCCACTTCGCATCCGGCGCGAGTACGGAAAGAAGGCTGAACAGTAAGCCGTAAAGGATACCCTTGTTCTTATCAGAATCGCTTACTTCCTTACCCCAGTCATAGTGAACAGGGTACTCAGCAGCCTCCCAGAGTGGAGAACCCTCGAGGTTGGATAAGCAGATCGTAAGGGCACCCTTGGAACGTGCAAGCTTGGTCGCCTCTACGGTCTCCGGTGTGTTTCCGGAATGTGAGCAGGAAATCACAACGGAATTCTCATTGAGACGCTTCGGTGTGTCGTATACGAACTCGTTCGCGGTGTATACGTGAGAAGGAATCGCACTCTCCTTATCGAACATATACTGTCCGGCCATAAGCACGGCCTGGGATCCGCCACAAGCGACGAAGTAAACCTCATTGACCTCCTTTCTCGCCTTCACTGCCTCAACTGCGGCCTTGATCTGTGTTGCATGTAACTCTCTCATAATTCCTCCTTAAAAATGATATTGATTATATATCATTATATAACTTTATGAGACTTATTATATACATGTAGCACAAATAAGCAAGTACTTTTTGCTTTTTTGCCATGAATTTGCATAAGTACAGGTATAACCTGTGGTAATCGTTATTTTTTTAACCATCCAGCACAAAAAAACAGCCCCTCTTACGAGCGTCTCAAACGCTTCGCAAGAAGGGCTGTCTTAAGAATTTCGTAATGGGGTCTGACCCCATAAACTGCTGTTTAGATTCTGTTTAGAAAAATTTAATGGGGTCAGACCCCATTAATTTTTCATAAACTTTTCTTCGCGGAGTAGTCGCGCGGGCCGTAGATGGCGGTGCCGATGCGGACGATGTTTGCGCCTTCCGCGATGGCGAGCGGGTAATCGCCGCTCATGCCCATGGAGAGGTACTGCATGTCGACGCTGCCGGCGTAGCGCTGCGCGGCTTCCTCGTAGAGTCCGCGCATCTTCGCGAAGAAGCGGCGGGTCTCGTCTTCACCGGCGTCCGCTGGCGGAATCGCCATGAGGCCGCGGATGTGCAGGTGCGGGGTCGTCGCGAGCAGGCTCTCAAACAGCGACCAGAGGCCGTCTGCATTGACCCCGCTCTTACTGCTTTCTTCGCCAATGTTGACTTCCAGGAGGATATCCTGCTGAAGTGCCCGCTTCGCTGCTTCCTTCTCGATCGCGAGGGCGAGGTGCTCGCTGTCCACGCTCTGGATCAGCGACGCACGGCCGACGACCTTCTTCACCTTGTTTGTCTGGAGATGGCCGATAAAGTGGCCCGGCTTCCCGAGGTAGGCGCCCGCGTCCGTCTTCTCGACGAGCTCCTGCACATGGTTCTCACCGAAGATGTCGATCGGGAGCTCTGCGCTCGCCCTGACCTCCTCGACGGTACGTGTTTTACAGGCCGCACAGAGAAGTATCTCCTCCGGCTTCCGGCCTGCGCGGATCGCCGCCTCGATCATCGTACGGCGGATCTCCGCGACCGCCTGCTGCATCCGCTCCATCTGTTCCTTTTCTATCATGCATTGCCTCCCTTATACGCTGTATAGTGGGCGCGCTCGCCGCCCCATAACCTCGGGCGTGTCTTCGCGCAGACCACGTGCGCTGCGATCTTCTCTTTCATGCCTGGTCTCCCACGTACGGTGTGTAGTGCGCACGCTCGCCGCCCCATAATCTCGGGCGTGTTTTCGCGCAGACCACGTGCGCTGCGCCGATCTGCGAAATGCTCAGTCGAACCGGCACGGCAACGCGCTTCAGATGCATGCCAATCAGCGTATCGCCGATGTCGATCCCAGCGTCCGCGCGCACTTCCTCGACCGCTACCGGGTCCTCGAAGTGCCGCCAGCAGGTCGTCGCCCAGCTGCCGCCCGCATGCGGCCACGGGCAGACCGACACGATCTCATAGCCGTTCCGGAGCGCACACGCACGCTCCACGATCACGGCACGGTTCAGATGCTCGCAGCACTGCGCCGCGAGCTCGATGCCCTTTTCCCGCAGTACCGGCGCGATGCCCTGATACACCGCTTCCGCGACCTCCATACTGCCGATCTTTCCGATGTGCCCACCGAGGATCTCACTCGACGAACAGCCCACCACGAGCACGCTGTGCGCACGAAGCTCCGCCTGCTCCAGCAGCTCACGGATCACCTGCGACGCCTCTCTCGAGATTTCATGTAATTCAGAATCTGTCATATCGATCACCTTGCCTTATAAAGAAAGGATTACTTTTCACATTCCCTAGTATAGAGCACGACCTCCCCGAAGAGAATATCCAGTTTCTGGAAATATCAAATGTCCAGTTGGCGGAAATATCAGTAGTTTTGCGATTTCAAACCGCAAAACTATCAGAAAAATCGATCAAATGCGGATTGAAACCAAAAGAACAGGGCCCGACTCTCTTATGGACACCTCGAGTTTTCTCAAGGAAATTCATAAGAGAGTCTGACCCCATTACTTTGACTCCATTTCATGTTCATGTTCGCGACGCGATTTGAACGCGCGACCTTCCGCTTAGGAGGCGGACGCTCTATCCAGCTGAGCTACGCAAACGTGCTATGTAATTTACAAAGCACTTAATATTAACATATCTACCGAGGACATTCAAGAATACTCCGCTTAACCGCACGGCACTTCTGCGATTTCCAGCTATGGAGGTATATTCCTTCCGGGGGACGATTTGTCCCCAGGTGCCTCACTTATACAGCTTCACGTGCGCGTACACGCGGCCTTTTTTCGTGGTGTTTCCGGTACCGGTGAAGATGAACTTGCCGTGGCCGCGGACGGAGATGCGTTCGTCGGGCTTCAGGGTGTAGCTGCTGTCGGTGACAGTGCGGCCGTCGATGAAGACGTTCTCCGCGGTGATCAGCTCCTGCGCTTTCGTGCGGCTCAGGCGGTAGACCATCGCGAGCACGGCGTCGAGGCGCTCGGAGGCGACAGAGCCGGACAGCTCCTCCCACTCAGGTTCGAGGGTGCAGGCGGACGGCGGCACGACCTCGCAGCTCACCGAGGTGTGCTTCACGCGGGTGAATTCGCGGGCGATGATGTCCGCCATGTCGCTGAGCACGAAGATGAAGGCTTCCGCATCTCCGCAGAGGATGTCGCCGATCTGGTCGCGCTCGATGCCCATGTTCATGAGGGCCCCGAGGTAGTCGCGGTGCGTAAGCGCGTCCGTGAACTTCCGGTTCAGCGGCGTCACATGCAGGCAGCGGATGACGTCCCCCTGCGCCGGCTCTTCCGCGAGGAAGTTCTCCTCCGTCATATAGTCCGGGAGGAACACGACGACGTTCCGGTCGGCATCCGCACGCCCGCCATAGATAAGGTACGGCGCGCCATTCACCGCATGCACCTTGCTGCTGATGCCCTGCTTCCGAAGAATTGCGTAAAACTGCGCGAGCTCGGACGCCGCTAGAAAACAGGTATGTGTAAGGTAGTTACTGTTGTAGGCTTTTTCAGAGAGGTCGCGGATGCGGCCCTCGAGAAGTGCATTCTGGTCCATAAGTCTTTCTTTTTTTACTGCAGGTAGGCTTTATAGCGCTGCAGCATCTCCTGGTTGAGGTCGACGGTCATGTGGATGCCGTCATCTTCGTAGCTCGTTTTGTGTACGCGGGCGCGCTCCTGGAGGTCGTGCTCGACCTGGCCGGCGGTGTACGGGATGATGAGGTCCATCGTGATGTAGCCGGCGAAGAGCTTCTCTTCGATCTTCTCGAGGAGGAGGTCGAGGCCGAGGCGGCTCGCGGCGGAGATGTAGATTTTATCGCCGCGGTCGATCGGGAGCTCCGAGAGCGGGTACTTCCGGTCGGCCTTGTTCATGACGTAGATGACCGGAATGGCGCCGGCGCCGAGCTCCTTCAGGGTGCGGGCGGTGACGTCCATGTGCATCTGGTAGTTCGGGTCCGAGCAGTCGACGACCTCGAGGATCAGGTCGGCATTGACCGCCTCCTCGAGCGTCGAGCGGAAGGCGTCGACGAGGTCGTGCGGCAGGTCGTTGATGAAGCCGACGGTGTCGGACAGGAGGAAGTCGCGGTGGCTGCCTGGGGTGATCTTCCGGACGGTGGTGTCGAGGGTCGCGAAGAGCATACCCTTCACCATGACTTCCTTTTCCTCATCCGGACAGCATGCCTCGAGGAGTCGGTTCATGAGCGTCGACTTGCCGGCGTTCGTGTAGCCGACGAGGGCAACCTGCGGGATACCGGAGGCCTGGCGCTTCCGGCGCTGCGTGTCGCGGTTTTTCGTGATCTCGCGGAGCTGCTTCCGGAGCTCGGACATGTCCTTCTCGATGCGTCTGCGGTCGAGCTCGATCTGGGTCTCACCGGATCCCTTGTTCGACATGGAGCCGCCGGTGCCGCCCTGCCGGCTCAGGTTCTGGCGGAGGCCGACGAGACGCGGAAGCATGTACTGCAGCTTCGCGTAGTCGACCTGGAGCTTCGCTTCCTTCGTGCGGGCGCGGTCCGCGAAGATGTTGAGAATCAGGTTGGTTCGGTCAATGACTTCGACCTCGAGGTCATGTGCGAGGTTCGCAAGCTGTGACGGCGAAAGCTGGTTGTTGACGACCACGAGATCCGCGTCGAGCTCGAAGACGAGCCCCTTCAGCTCCTGGACCTTGCCGGAGCCGATGTAGCAGGCGGAGTCCTGCGAGGCGAGGTTCTGCGTGACATCCGCCACGACCTCGAGCCCCTCCGCCTCCGCGAGGCCGGACAGCTCTTCCATGGAGACCTCGAAGCCGTCGTCGCCGCCGAGGCAGACGCCGACCAGGATGGTCTTTCTTCGCTTGATATTCTGATCTGTTTCGTACATGTAGATGACTCCTATGATTTCGTGAAATGCCGCGCGAGGCCACTCGCCGTGAGGAGCGCCAGCATTGCCCCGACGAAGGTGGCGGCGATGCGCAGTGCGCAGTCGGAGAAGAAGCCCTCCGGCAGCATGTTGATCATGCGGCTCTCGCGCGGGTCAAACAGCCAGTTGCCCTGGCTGAAGAAGATTTCGTGGAAGACCGTGAAGACCCGCGTGAAGTCGATCATGGCGAGGAACGCGATGATCGCGACGACGCCGAGGATCAGCAGGCAGGCGCGGATGAAGCCGCGGCTCAGGTACCCGAGCGCGCCACGCGGACCGGCGACCACGATCAGGAAGCCGGCGATGGCGATGCAGCTCAGGATCGCGAGGGCCCGCACGACGAGGCAGATCACGAAGAGCTGACGGACATCCGCCATGTGGGACTTCTCATTTTCGTTGTAGAACTCCGTCGTGCCGCCGTTGATGGTCGTTTCGACGATGAGATTCTCGCGGTCGCCCCGCAGGTACACCATCGTCTGATGCATGACATCGCAGAGGTCGTCCATCGTCATCTCGTCGCCCATCCAGGCCTGCATGTCATCGAGGACCTGATAGTGCTCGAACTCGTCACGGTAGAAATTCGGCGTCCAGTAGGTGACCGCCTCGAAGCTCGTGACGAAGGTGATGAAGATGAGAAGCACGGCAAACACGATGCCGAGCAGACCGCGGAAATGATGACGCATAAAATGCCTCCAGTGTATTGAATTGTTCTATATAGTTTAGCATGATTTTGATAGTGGTGACAGCGTAGATATATAAAGAATCCCGGAGGGTAGTGCCCTCCGGGATCCTGTTAAAACGATGTTCCGACTCAGCCCTGTGCGGCGCTGGTCTCGGTGGTCTCCACGACCTTCACCTGCGTCTGCACGTAGTCGAGGACAGCCTTATTCACAGCCTCCTCCTTCACGGCGTCACCGCCGTACTGCTCGATAAGCTGGATCTTGTTGAGCTCCTTGCCGGCGAGGCCGCTGAGCTCTGCTGCGAGCTCGTCGATCAGCGCATCACTGGACTTGATGCCCTGCTCGTTCGCAATCGCCGCAACAACCATTCTCTGCTTCGCATAATCGGTCGCGTAGCCGGCGATCTCCGTCTTGAAATCATCGACGCTCATGCCGTACATGTTCAGCATATCCGCGAGGCCGTAGCCGTACTGCTTCGCCGTCGATACCTCCTGAGAAATCACATAATCCTCGGCGTACTTCTGCATCTCATCGGAAACGGTGATCTCCGACGTATCCACGATCTGCTGCAGCGCATCCTGCTGGATCGTGTTGTTGTACTGATAGTCGACCTGCGCCTGAAGAAGCGCCTGCTGCTCAACGCGGAAGGAAGCCACATCGGATGCCTTCGAGCCCATGTCCTCCGCATTGTCCTTCACCCACTGATCGGTGAGCTCCGGCATGGTGGATACCTTATTGACCGTGACATCAAACACGGCAGGCTTACCGGCGAGATCCGGGTTGTTCGGATAAGACTCCGGGAAGGTCACATTGACCTCAAGCTTCTCGCCCTTCTTCGCGCCGATCAGCTGATCCTCGAAACCATCGATGAAGCTGCCGGAGCCGAGCACGAGATCGTAGCTGGTACCTGAACCGCCGTCAAACGCCTCACCGTCCATCTTTCCGACGAAGTCAATGTTTACAGTATCGCCTTCCTTCGCTGCGTCCTCGGTCTCCGTGAGGTAGTTCTTGCGGAGGTAGTCGATCTGGGAATTCACCATGTCCTCATCGACGGTCAGCTTCGGGCTGGTCTCGACGGTGATGCCCGTGAGATCACAGAGCTTTACGGTCCCCATGTCGCTGAACTTCGGAAGCTCCGGCACCTCGGTCGCCTCGAGGGCCTGGATCTCCGGATCATCCGCGCTGAGCTGGGATGCCGTCGCGGTATCGGATGCACTTGCCTCGGTCGCCTCTGTCGCAGCGGTAGTCGCCTCCGGGGTCTTGTTCGATGAGCCGCAGGCCGCGAGCGCCATCACACTTACCGCCACAGCGGCAGTCAGAATCAGTCTGTTCTTTTTCATAATTTTCTCCTAAATTCTAAATTTATATTGCATAACAGTTCAGTAAAGGGGACCCGGTGGGCCGGTCTCGGAGTACGGTGCCTCCGTCGCCGGGCCCGCCGGGGACCCTGGAACTGTTTTACTTATTAAACGCCTTAAACGCCTTGTAGGTGTAGTATACGTCGAGCTTCGAGGTGATCTCGAACGGTGCGTGCATCGCGAGTACCGGCACACCGAGATCCACGGTATCGACGTCCATGTTGGCGATGAACATCGCCACGGTTCCGCCGCCGCCGAGGTCGACGCGGCCGAGCTCGCCGATCTGCCACATCACATGCTCATCATCCATGTACTTGATGACACGCTGCATGGTCTCCGCGGACGCATCGTTGGAGCCGGACTTGCCACGGGAGCCGGTGTACTTCGTGAGGACCGGTCCACGGTTCATGTAGGAAGCATTGTTCGCCTCGAACGCATCCGCGAACGTCGGATCGAAGGCCGCATTGACATCCGCCGACAGGCACAGCGATGCACGCAGGACATCGCGCACACGCTCACCCTCGGCCTCTGCGAGGTCCTCCATGTAGTGAAGCAGCATATCGCCGGACATACCGGTGTTTCCGACGGAACCGATCTCCTCCTTATCGACGAGGGCGGTCACGGTGGTGTACTCCGGCTTCTTCGTCTCGATCTCGGCCATCAGTGCGGTGTAGGCACAGACCTTATCGTCCTGGCCATAGGCACCGACCATGGAACGGTCGAAGCCGATATCCGTGGCATGCTGTGCTGGTACCATCGTGAGCTCTGCACGCATGAAGTCCGCCTCGGTGATGCCGTACATCTCGTTGAGAATCGACAGCACCTTCAGCTTGAATGCCTGCTTCACTTCCGGATCGGCGATCGGTGTCGAGCCGAGGAGCACATTCAGCTCCTCCCCCTTGATCCCGTCCGCGAGGGTGCGCTTCACCTGCTCCTGCGCGAGGTGCGGCAGAAGGTCGGATACGACGAAGACCGGATCCCCC
Source organism: uncultured Oribacterium sp. (assembly GCA_934270345.1). Taxonomy (GTDB): domain Bacteria; phylum Bacillota; class Clostridia; order Lachnospirales; family Lachnospiraceae; genus Oribacterium. The sequence goes on from CAKQPT010000005.1 coordinate 69,767, forward strand.
GGCTTCTCGCCGAGATCGAGGTCGATGGCACGACCGTCACGCAGCATCACACGACCGTGCAGCGCGAGCGGGGTCACCGCCCACTGATACTTCTTGATGCCACCATAGTAGTGCGTCTTGAAGAACGCGAGCTCTTCCTTCTCATAGAGTGGATTCGGCTTGAGGTCTAGACGCGGGCTGTCAATGTGGGCGATATTGAAGTGCACACCCTCATCGAGCGGACGCTTACCGATGGTGGTCAGGATGATGCTCTTTCCACGGTTATCAAAATATACCTTGTCACCGGTCTTATACTTCTTCGAACGCTCGAATGGCTTGTAGCCGTTCTCCTCTGCGATCCGGATCGTCTCACGTACGGCCTCACGCTCGATCTTCGCATGATCGAGGAACGCCTTGTAGCCCTCGCAGAATTCGATGGCCTTCTCCACGTCCTCCGGACGCTCCATGCCGATGTTCTGAATCTTATAGCAGAGCTTCTCCTCGAGCTTCTGTCCTTCTGTCTTCGCCATAATATATCCTCCTTTAAAGCAACAGCTTCTCATTTTATCGGCTGTCTGTGTTATTTCTGTGAAATCAGTTCACGCTGCCCATATCCGTGAGCGGCCAGTACTTGAAGTACACCTTCGCCACCATCTTGTCGCGGGAAACCATGTTGTACTCGCCCCAGTAACGGGCATCGAGCGAGTTGTTCCGGTTGTCGCCGAGCATATAGTAGCTGCCCTCCGGCACCGTCACATCCACCTCCGGGAACTGCTGCCCGTCGACGATCATCGGCTCCGGCAGATAAGTCTCGGTGATGGCCTCACCGTTCACATAGACCGTACCGATCGGCACCTCTACGCTCGAGCCGTCTGTATTCTTCCCGATTTTGATGTTGTGGAACTCGGACGCATCCGCAGTACCGGTCTGTTTAATCTCGATGTGATCCCCCGGCATACCGATGACACGCTTCACATAGTATACGACGGAGTTCTTCTTATCCTCGCGTCCGCAGTACGGACATACGCCCTCATCCGTCTCGCGGTAGCTCTGCCCACAGCCCCTGCACTTGTACCCATAGACGAAGATGGCAATGTCTCCACGTTCCACCTCCCCGAAGGTATACTTGAGCCGAGAGCCGAAGACACGCGCCCCGGCCATGATCGTGTCCTGCATGGAGCCCGTCGGAATCGTCGAGTTCGCGATGATGAAATTATTGAGACAGAACGCCAGCACCGCCGCCACCGCGATGACCTTCACCCAGTCGATGATCTCCCCGAGCAGCGTCGTCGGCTGCTCCCCGTCATCGGACTTCTTCGGCCTCCGCTTCTTTCCACCAGTCTTTTCCCCGGACCCAGATGTGGAATTCTCTACCTGCTGCACTTCTGTTTCATCCGCAGCGGACTCGTTATCCACCATCTTTCCATCGCTGTCCACAACATCGAAAAATTTATTTCCCATGCCCTTTTTCTCCTGTTCTCATACGTCCATACGTTCATCCTGCACGATCTGCCTGGATTTTCCGGACCCTACTATTCTAACAGATAGAATAAAAATGTATAGATTCCACACCGACCCTCACTTTATTTTCCTTTATTTTTAAGATAAATGTCACAGTTTCGGCAGGAGCACCGGAGGGGCGACAACGGAGGCCATACGTAGAGACCGTGTGAAATCAAGCCGGGGACCCTTAGCGGCACTTGGAGTAATTTTTCCTTAGCACCCTCTGCAACGCTGAGTTTTCATAAAGAAAACTCAGTGATTGCAGAGGGCCTAGTGCCGCTTGGGTCCCTGGCTTAGATTGAACCGGTCTCGGAGTACTGTGCCTCCATTGCCGCCCCTCCGAGGCTCCTGTCAAGACAATAAAAGAAAAAAAGAGAGCAGCCGGAGCTTACGCCCTGACTGCCCTGTATGAATGGTAAAGATTGATATTAAAGCTGAGGACCAGCTGCAACGAGTGCCTTACCAGCCTCGTTACCCTCGTACTTGACGAAGTTCTTCTGGAATCTCTGTGCGAGATCCTTTGCCTTCTCCTCCCACTCAGATGCATTTGCATAAGTGTCGCGAGGATCGAGGATTGCAGGATCTACGCCTGGAAGCTCGGTCGGAACCTCGAAATCGAAGAACGGGATCTTCTTGGTCGGAGCCTTGGCAACATCGCCATTCTGGATAGCGGTGATGATTCCACGAGTATCCTTGATGGAGATTCTCTTGCCGGTACCGTTCCAGCCGGTGTTTACGAGGTAAGCCTTTGCGCCGGACTTCTCCATTCTCTTAACGAGCTCCTCAGCATACTTTGTAGGATGAAGCTCGAGGAATGCCTGACCGAAGCAAGCAGAGAAGGTCGGTGTCGGCTCGGTGATACCACGCTCTGTACCAGCAAGCTTTGCTGTGAATCCGCTCAGGAAGTAGTACTTGGTCTGCTCCGGAGTAAGGATGGATACTGGTGGCAGTACGCCGAATGCATCTGCAGAAAGGAAGATTACATTCTCTGCTGCAGGACCGTGAGAGATCGGCTTAACGATCTTCTCGATGTGGTCGATCGGGTAAGATACACGAGTGTTCTCGGTTACGGACTTATCGTTGAAGTCAAGCTTGCCGTTCTCGTCTACGGTTACGTTCTCGAGAAGAGCGTCTCTTCTGATTGCACCGTAGATATCCGGCTCAGCGTCCTTATCAAGGTTGATAACCTTTGCGTAGCAGCCGCCCTCGAAGTTGAATACACCGTTGTCATCCCAGCCGTGCTCGTCATCACCGATGAGGAGTCTGGAAGGATCGGTAGAAAGGGTGGTCTTACCAGTTCCGGACAGACCGAAGAATACGCAGGTGTGCTCGCCGTTGAAATCGGTGTTTGCAGAGCAGTGCATGGAAGCGATGCCCTTCAGCGGGAGGTAGTAGTTCATCATAGAGAACATACCCTTCTTCATCTCTCCGCCGTACCAGGTGTTTACGATTACCTGCTCGTGGCTGGTGATGTTGAAGACAACTGCGGTCTCACTGTTGAGTCCGAGCTCCTTCCAGTTCTCTACCTTTGCCTTGGATGCGTTGTAAACAACGAAATCCGGCTCGAAGTTCGCCTCTTCCTCAGCGGTCGGACGGATGAACATGTTCTTTACGAAGTGAGCCTGCCAAGCAACCTCCATGATGAAACGAACAGCCATACGAGTGTCCTTGTTGGCACCGCAGAAGCCATCGATGACATAGAGCTTCTTACCGGAGAGCTCCTTCTTTGCGATGTCCTTTACAGCTTCCCATGCTTCCTCGGAAGCCGGGTGGTTATCATTCTTATACTCGTCGGAAGTCCACCATACAGTGTCCTTGGAGTTCTCATCCATAACGATGAACTTATCCTTAGGAGAACGACCGGTGTAGACACCAGTGAATACGTCTACAGCGCCGAGCTCGGTCTGGAAGCCCTTCTCATAGCCTGTAAGACCTTCCTTGGTCTCCTCTGCGAACAGCTCCTCGTATGATGGATTGTATACGATTTCTGTTGTGTCAGTAATGCCATACTTCGTTAAATCAATCTTTGCCATTCTGTTTAACCTCTTTCTCTTCTCTGGTTACCAGTCAGCGGAATCCTCTGGGGATCTTCCGAGTGCTTCCGACCTCTCTCTGATTTTCAGAAAGCATCGGACGCTTCCGAAAGCGGTGGATTCCTCTATCCTTGAGCAAAAAAGCGCTTACATTTTTCGCTCGTTAATTATTATACACGATATTGTTTCTTTGTCGATACAATTAATTTAATTTTTAACAAAGTTTTACTTAATATCCATGAGAGGGCCGTGCGCAGCAAAAATTATTTCTTCACCGGGTTCAAAACCTTCACCATGTGGTCGTACCACTTGCCCTTCGTGCCGATGAGGGCGAGCGGGAATTCCTCGTCGAGGGCCGGTACCGGGACGTCGAAGCCGTTCACGACTTCTTCGGTGCCGTCTGCGTACTTCACGGTATCCTTCGTCGGCTGGAGAAGCTCCGCGCCGTCCTTCTTCGCATCCTCTGCGCTTCCCGGGAAGAGGTTCTGGATATTCTCGGAGCTGAGACTCACGTGGATCGTCATCTGGCCGTCCTTCACGGTGAGCACGCCCTTTCCGTCCTCCGCTTCGTTCACGTGGAACATGCTGCTGTCGGTGGTGAAGTCTGCCGCGTAGGTGCCATCCTCGAGGACGTCTGCATTGGTCTCGGAGGTACTGTCGGTGGATGCCGCCTCGCCGGTCGGTGCACCGATCACGGCTGCGGTGTGCTCGACGTAGATCTGCTCGATGGCCGGGATGCCGCCGAGTCCGCCGATCTGGCAGGTCACCGTATCGAAGGCGCGGGATGCGAGGAACTGGCTCTTCCAGGAGTCGTCATCGTCTCCGGCCATGTCGTTGTTTGCGTGGTCACCGGCCACGACCATGAGCGGACGAAGCACGACCTTCGTATACCCCGCCTCCTTGATGCGCTCGATCACGGCTTCGCAGGCGGTCTCCGCCGGCTTTCCTTCGACGGTGCCAATGTAGACGTTCCCATACTTCAGCTCGTCCATCTGGGTCTGCATCTGCGTGTAGGTCACTGCGGCTGCGTGGCTCGTGCCGTGACCCATGAAGACGAAGGCGGTGCTGTCCTTCGCGGCATCCTCGAGGCTCTTATAGCCGGCGGCCTTCACTGCCTCGGCGGTCAGCGCCTCGGCCACAGCCTTCTTGTCGGCATTGGTCTCGGAACCGTCCTTACCGACCTCGCCGAGCAGCGGCTCGGCGATCTCGATGGTCTCAATCTGATCCTTATAAGACTCGGCCGCTGCACAGAGCTCGTCGTACTCCGCGCCGTGCATGAGGTGCGTCGGCTGGATCACGAGGTGTTTGACGCCGTTGTCGACCGCACGCTGCAGCGCCTGGTCCATGTTGTCGATCTTCTCGCCGTCACGCGCCTGCACGTGGTTGATGATGATCTGTGCGGTGAAGGCACGACGCACCGACCAGTCCGGATACGCCGCCTGCAGTGCCTTCTCGATCCCGCCGATGTCCTGCGCACGGCTGTCGTTGAAGGAGGTACCGAAGCTCACGACGAGCAGCTCCTTCTCCCCGATGCCATCCTCGTTCAGCGGATCATCCTTGCTGGCATCCCCGGTGTCCCGACCGAAGTAATCCGGATCGGCCTCTTCGCCCTCGACGAGCGCCTTCTGTGCATCCGTCAGCTGGTCCCAGGCTTCCTTCGCCTCCGCACACTGTGCATCGGTATTCTCGGTCCGCTCCTGTACATAGATCGCATCGATCAGCGCCGCCACATGATCTGCAGCTGCCTGATCCGCCTCGGCACTCTCCTCCGTCGCCGCCTCTGTCGTGGCTGCCGCAGTCGTGACCGCTGCCGTCGTCTCCGCCGGCTTCGACTGCCCGCAGGCTGACAGCGACGCCGCCATCATCAGCATCAGCACCGTATATCTCGATTTTCTCATCTGGTTCCTCCCCCTGTATATTTCTCTTTTTCTGAAGCGCTAACAGCATACCACAGATATTCTCTTTTCTGCTATACTATATGAAATTGTTTGAGAAGGATGAACGAATTCCGAAAATGGTACTGGTGTGATGTGCGTGGCAGAGGACGAGGTTCAGACCCTTTAAGCCGAGGACGTGAAAAACCAAATCGGGCCTCTTAGCGGCACTTAGTACTATTTTCCTTAGCACCCTCTGCAACGCTGAGTTTTCATCAGGAAAACTCGGCGATTGCGGAGGGCTTAATGCCGCTGTTATGAAGTGACCGTTGTCAAGGGGGGAATTAACTTTCCGAAGTCACCCTGGAAATATTAGTATCCTCCGCCAGTCACATTTGTAATGCTATTCTGACAGTATCTGGAAGGAGCTCTGATTTAACAGTTCCCGGCATGTGGCCACTCTGTTATACGTGGATTGGTTACCTACAGGCTAATGGTTCCGCCGTGAACCCTGCGATCTTAGAGCGTGGATCACCGTTGCTGGTGCCAACAAAGCGGCATCGCAGATAGTTCGAACCTTACAGTGATCACAGCTCTTTCCAGATGCTGTCAGAATTGTTTTTGGATTCATTTGGCAGAAATCGCATTCTGGCGATTTCTGCTTGATCGTTTGCAAACAGCATGGGCAGATGGCTGTCAAGGGCTTGCCGCGTAAGCGGTGCGAAGCATCCTTGACAGACGTATGTTCATGCTGTTATTCATGCTACGTTCTGCTTGCCTCTTTCAGGCACGATGCTGATGTTGTCCGTCATCATTCCCCAGATAAAGCAGGCCAGTTCTCTTGCTATTGCAGCTACCGCCACATTCTTTTTCTTCTCATGGCGCATAAATCTATAGTAACGGCTTCGAAGGCGCACGTTAGCTTTATCGGCATAAGCTATGACTTCTGCCGAATTGCCAGCTTGCCGTAAGCGAAGGTCTTTGGATTTATGACCGATCCTTCCCTTACAGATTCCGCGAGCGCCTTCAATCAGAAGAGTACGCAGATGGCTGTTTCCGGCTTTAGAGATGCCAGTTCGATTGACATTATCCCCGCTGGAGGATTCACCAGGCACTAAGCCGAGAAACGCTGCATAGGTATTTCCTTTCGCGAATCGTTTAAAATCACCGGTTTCAACAATCAAAGACAGGGCCGTGTGCGTCTTAATCCCAAGAAAACAGCCAAGCTTTTTGACTTTCTCTTTGTAGGCAGAATCGGATGCAAGTTCCTCGATTCTGTGGTCAAGTCTTTCGATTTTTAATTCCTGTTCTTCGCACGTTGCAATGTATTCGTCCAGTGTTTCACGGTACAGATCAGAAAGCTTGAGCGTCTTCAACCATTCTCTGTGCTTGATGGTCCATTTATTACCATCATAGAAATGCCCATGGCGAAGGCAGAATGCATTAATCTGCTGCTTGATCTTTTTAAGCATCAGTTTATGATCATCCCGCATCCGGAGATACTCTTTTATCGCATCGTCTTTTTCATCAGGTACATGTACCGCATGATAACCACCATATGAAAGACACTGCGCAATCATGAGTGCATCCCGCTTGTCTGTCTTGATCCGTTTGCCCTGAGATGTCAGCATTGTTGTCGGGGCAAGAATAGTGCATTTGGCACCGGCATCCGTCAACTGATGATACAGTGAGTAACCTAGACAACCGGCCTCATAACCGCACTCAATAGAATAGGTGTCAGAAGTGCCCAGTTTGTTTTTCAGCTTGCTGATAAACTGAATTACATTTTTGTAATCAGGTGTTACCTTGATGTTGGCAAAGATTCTGTCTTCGCCGTCAAGCACAGGTTCCATTGCACATAAAGTGTAGTTCGTACTATGGACATCCATTCCGATTTTGATTATTCTATTCATAAGTGACCTCCTTTTGTATGTGGTAAACCATCTTACTTGGATAGAGACATCTTTAGTATAATGGCGAATCCACGTTGCTACAAATGTGAGGTCACTTCATATTATCTTAGAGGGCCGATTTGAGCTTTTTCCGCCGCAGGCGCCCAGGGTCTGAACCTCGTCCTCTGCCACATGCATCCACTTCAGCAGAAAGGAGGCCCCGATGGACCGCACGATCTTTCATATCGATGTCAACTCCGCGTTTCTCAGCTGGTCCGCGGTGAAGCGCCTCCGCGAGGATCCGACAGCCATCGACCTCCGCACGATTCCGTCTGCCGTCGGCGGTGACGTAAAAACCCGCCACGGCATCATCACGGCACGCTCCCTCCCGGCGAAGCGTTACGGCATCCGGACGGCGATGCCCGTGGTGAAGGCCCTCGAGCGCTGCCCCTCCCTCGTCCTCGTGCCCTCCGACTTCGAGACCTACCGCGCATACTCCGCGGCCTTCATCGAAATCCTGCACAAGTACGCTCCGGTCGTCGAGCAGCTCTCCATCGATGAAGCCTTCCTCGACATGACCGGCACCGAGCAGGCGATCCGGAGCACGATCTTCGAGCAGATCGTCGCGGGGACACTGAGCGGCGAAAAGGCCACCCAGCTCCGGTCGCTTGCATTCCCCATGAATGCCGCGGTGCTCATCAAGGACGAGATCCGCGACACCCTCGGCTTCACGGTCAATGTCGGGATCTCGAGCAACACGCTCCTCGCGAAGATGGCCTCTGACCTCGAGAAGCCGGATAAAATCCACACGCTCTACCCGTCCGAGATCGAGACGAAGATGTGGCCGCTCCCGATCGGCGACCTCTACGGCTGCGGCAGTAAGACCGCAGAGAAGCTCCGGCGCATCGGCATCCACACGATCGGCGACGCCGCCCGCCTCGACCCGACGATCCTCACCGGTCTTCTGGGGGCCAATGCAGGCAGCTATATTCATGCGGCCGCCCATGGCATCTCGACGCGCGCCGTGTCTGCAGTGCAGGAGGAGGCGAAAAGCATCTCGAACGAGATCACGACGACGGTCGATATCGATGCAGAGAATCTCGAGACCGAGGGCATGGAGATCATGCGGGCGCTCGCCGTGAAGGTCGCGGGGCGGCTCCGGAAGCACGACTTCTACGCCGGTACGGTCGGCTTCTCGGCGAAGACCGACGATTTCAGGCGACGCTCGGTACAGCAGAAGCTGCCGGACCCGACGCAGGATCCGGAGAAGATCCTTGCGGTCGCCGTCGCGCTGATGCATCAGCTGCTCGATGCGCCGGACGGCCTCTTCGGGCAGGGACGGAAGGTCCGCCTGATGTCGATCTTCACCGCAAACCTCGACCATGGCGATTTCCGTCAGATGACGCTCGAGGAACTCAGCGAGAACCGCGCGAAGATCGAGGCGGAGATCCGGGACACACGCCGGAAGGCCGAGAAGGAGCGAAAGCTGCAGGCCCTGTCGAAGACCCTGCAGGAGCGCTTCGGCACCGGCACCGTGCAGCGCGGGATGAAGCTCGATATAAAATCGGATGGCGCGGCCGCGACGGATGGATGTCATACCGAAGCCACCGCCACCGAAACAGAGGTCGGGTCCCAGACGAACGGACCGACAGCATTGACCCATAAAACGACAACTGGAGGAGACGAATTCTATGATTAAGATCATCTTTTTTGATATCGATGGCACACTGCGGCCGTTCGAGACGGGACGGGTGCCTGCATCGACGCAGGCGGCGCTTCAGCGGGCGCATGAGGCGGGGATCCTCTGTGCGATCGCGACGGGGCGGCACTGGATGGAAATCCGGAACGAGAACCTCACGGAGGGGATGCGCTTCGATGCCTTCGTGACCATGGACGGGGAGTTCTGCTATGTGCTGGATCCGAAGAAGGTGGATGCGGCGATCGCGCGCGGGGAGCATCTCCGGCACGATGAGCCGTTCCGCTTCGATGTGAAGGACAGCCCGGAGCCGATGGCGTACTTCGATCCGCGGAACGGGCGGGTCGTGCAGCGCATCGAAATCCCGCGTTCGGCGGTGGAGAAGGTGCTGGCGCTCTGTGAGGAGCAGCCCTTCGCCTGTCTCTTCGAGGAGGAGCGTGCAATCTACGCCAACATGGTGACGCCGGAGCTGCTTTCGGTGCTGAAGCACATCAATTCAGCGCAGCCGCCGGTGCGGCCGGTGCAGGAGGCGCTGGAGAATCCGATCTATATGATGATCCCGATCATGACGCTGGATGAGGCGGATATCATGGAGGCGCGGGTGCCGGAGTGCGAGCTCGTGCGCTGGTCCGACGGCATGAGCTTCGATCTCACGAAGAAGGGCATCTCGAAGGTGTCGGGCATCGATGCGATCCTCGCGGACTATGGTTTCTCGCTCGAGGAGGCGGCTGCGATCGGGGATGGCTGGAATGATGTCGGAATGATCGAACACTGCGGGCTCGGCATCGCGATGGGCAATGCGAAAAAAGAGTGCAAGGACGTCGCGGACTACATCTGCCCGTCCATCCTGGAGGATGGCATCGCGGATGCAATCGACTACATCCTGAAGAGAAACGCGCAGGAATAAAAAACAGTGCAGGGCGGCGCCCTGCACTGTTTTTATTTACGGTTCTCTGCCGCCACGCGTGATTCCGCGGCTGCCTTTTCTTTTTTCTCTTTTTCTTTCAGTTCTTTTGCTTCCTTTGACTCAATGGCGGCCTGCTCGTCGATCTGGCCGAGCTGCTCCATGAGTGCGGACTTCTTCTCGAGCTCTTCCTTCTCCTTTGCGCGTCCGAACTGCTCGGAGAGCGTCGGTACATCGGAAAAGAGATTCGTGCCGAGGCCGAGGCGGTCACCGGCGATGTCGACACCGAGGGCCGCGAGGGTCGTCGGGAAATCATCGAAGGTCGTGAAGTCGCGGCGCTCCGTACGTACGGGCTGGACGGCAGCATTGACATACGCCGTGTAGACGGTGCGCTCGTAGTTCTCCGGGACATCATCACAGAAGTCGTGGTCCATGGTCGGGTGGTCGCCGGAGATGACGATCGTGGTGTCGGCGTACCAGTCCTGCTGCTTACACCAGTCGAGGAAACTGCTGAGCTGCTTCGATGCGCAGGCGTAGACATTCGCATACTGGTCATCGAAGGTCGTCAGGCAGAGCGGGCAGACATAGCCGTCCGGAAAGTGTGTGTCGACGGTCAGCATCGTGAGGTTGAAGGGCTGCTCGCTGCTGCTTAGGCGGGTGAGCTCCTCCTGTGCGTACTCGTAGAGCTTCCGGTCCTCGAAGCCCCAGTTCACCCAGTAGTTCGCCGGGAACTTGTGCTGGTTTTTCCAGTAGCTGAAGTCCTTGATGGCGTAGTTTCCGTGGGTCTGGAAGTAGAGCTTGCGGCCGCCGAAGTAGCCGACGGAGCCGAGCATCAGCTCCTGGGTGTATCCCTGCTTCTCGAGGATATCGCCGATCGTGAGGATGTCCGGGAAGAAGGATTTCTGCGAGTCCATCGCGTTCTGCTCGATGGAGATCTTCAGCGGCAGTCCGGAGGTCTGTGCGAACATGGCGCCCATCGTCCAGGTCGCACCCGGCATGGCGTAACCACCGTTCAGGGTGGGTGCCGCACCCGAAAAGTCTTCATTGTCCTGGGCGATCTTCGTGAGCTCCGGGATCGTGTTCTGCGGGAACGCGCCGCCGGAGGCCTGGTCGGCGAAGGTCACCTCGGTGGACTCCATGAAGATGTAGATGAGGTTCCGCTTCTTCTTCGGAAAACGGAGCGTCACGTTCTTCGGGTCGACGTAGTGATCGTCGATGAAGCGGGAGGTCTCGAGCTGCGACTTGATGTAGGTGCCGATGTCGAGGTCGTCCCAGGCATCGAGCACGGTGAAGCCGGTGGTGAAGAAGGCGGCGAGCAGGGCGAGCGTCACGAGCTTCCGGTAGTTCTGCTTATGCCGGCAGACGATGAAGATCGCGATGATGACGATGGCGATGAGGCCGGCCGGAATCGCACATTTCAGGATGTACTCGTGGACCATCGCGGTGCTGCTGCCCTGGAGCGGCGCGAAGAGGTGATACAGGACCTCTTCCACGGTGAGCTCCGACCAGGTGTTCATGAGCCAGCGCAGACTGAACAGGAGGAGGGCGGAAAAAAAGGACAGAATCACCGCTGCGATGGTCGTCATATCGAGGACGGCAGTTCTGTGTCTATGATAAAAACGCTTCATGATAAAGCCTCGGTTAAGGTTCGCTACAGATCGAGATCAGATGACACGGATCCGCGCTGACCTCGATGCTTTTTGTCCAATGTATACATGCGGCACCCGGCCTTTTGTATACAGTTCAAATCGACTTCTAGTGTAGCCATCCCGAAACGTCTTCACAATGTGCAGAAATCTCTAAGATTTTTGCTTTTTACATACTCTTTTCTAAAATTTTACTAAATATAATTGACGGCGTTTCGTGCATTCGTATATAGTTTTGGTAATTACGAGCAGCTGTACGTGCTGCACGCTCTGTTCTGAAACTTCTGAACGAAGCCTGCGACGTATGGACCGCACTGCACGGACTGCAGGCGGCGCCCGTATCCACTTATTTGGTTTTTGTCTCGATGCCTTGCATCAGAAAGGAATATGCCGATGGTTTTAAATGATGACGCAGTGCAGTTTGCGAAGCAGTACCCGTCGATCACCGAGAACCGTGAGTATCGAAAGCTCCTGTCCGTGCCTCGTCACGGCAGCACGAACACCTACGATCACTCGGTCCGCGTCGCGAAGATGGCTGCCGCGATCGCGCCGCATATCGGTGTCGATCCGGACAGTGCCGCACGTGTAGGTCTTCTGCATGATTTCTGCCTGATTGATTATCATAAGGTGGATAAGACCATCCATGACGGCCGCTGGTACTGCTTCTATCACCCGGAAGACGCGGTGGAAAATGCAGAGAAGGAAGGCTTCTACCTTTCCTATAAGGAGAAGCGTGCGATCTGGAGCCACATGTTCCCGCTCTCCACCTCGATTCCGACCTCCCGTCTCGGCTGCATCCTGACCCTCAGCGACAAGACCGTCGCTGCGCAGGAGTCTCTCGCAAACGCCGTCGAGGGCTGGGCACGCCTCTGCTTCCTGCTGAACCGTGGCCGCCTCCGCGTCGCCCGCGTCGTTCGCCGCAGTCACTGATCCGGTTCTGCCGGCAGGGCTTCCAGGACGAGCACCAGAAGCTGCACTTCGTACAGGACGAAATGAAGAATTTGAATCTCCCGGAGTAATCCGGGAGATTTTTTCTATAAATTATGGTACACTACGCCTATGAATAAATTAATCAACCCACAGGAAACCATCAGAATCATACAGAAGAACGATTTCCGCTTCCAGAAACGCTTCGGTCAGAACTTCCTGATCGACGAAAGCGTGCTCCAGAACATCATCCGGAGCTCGGAAATCACGAAGGACGACTGTGTCCTCGAGATCGGACCCGGCATCGGCACGATGACCCAGGCACTCGCAGAGGCGGCCGGCCATGTCGTCGCCGTCGAGATCGACGCGAACCTCATCCCGATCCTCCACGAGACCTTAGATGCTTATGACAATGTCTCCATCATCCACAACGATGTACTGAAGCTCGATCTCCACGAGGTCATCGCGACCTACAACCACGGAAATCCGGTGAAGGTCGTCGCAAATCTTCCTTACTACATCACGACCCCGATCATCATGGGCCTCTTCGAGAGCCATGCACCGATCCAGTCGATCACCGTCATGGTACAGAAGGAAGTCGCGGATCGCATGCAGTCAGGACCAGGCACGAAGGATTACGGTGCCCTCTCCCTCGCGGTGCAGTACTATGCCGAGCCGGACATCATCCAGGAGGTGCCACCACACTGCTTCATCCCTCGCCCGAATGTCGGCTCCGCCGTCATCCGGCTGAAGCGCTACGCCGAGCCACCGGTACAGGTCGAGGACGAGCGCTGGATGTTCCAGATCATCAAGGCCGCCTTCGGACAGCGCCGGAAGACACTGCTGAACGCCCTCTCTTCCCTCGCCTCCATCCCGAAGGACGCTACCCGTGAGGCCCTCGCCTCCTTCGGTCTCTCCGAGACCATCCGTGGCGAAGCCCTCACCCTCGCACAGTTCGCCGCACTCGCGGACGCACTGATCTACCTGCAGCCAAAAGATTGACAAAGAATCTCCGAATGGCCTGCAACAGCAGCCATACGGAGAGGTCGTGAAGCTAAAGAAGCTGTGCCTTGAGGCACAGCTTCGAATACGTTCGCCACTAAGGCATCACGGGGACCCCCGCGCCCTACGGGCGGCACTCCCCCGTGATATTTAACTCAAAATCCCATCCATTAGAAGTACTTGGTGTAACTCTCTTTGGACCCCTCTGACAATGCGGAGTTTCCATCAAAGGAAACTCCGCTATTGCAGAGGGCCTAGTACTTCTAAGGGGTGGGATTTTAGATTCTTCCGAACTTGGAGTACTGTGCTGCTGTTGCAGGCCATTCGGAATTCTGACTCAGGTTTTGTGTGGCACGACCCCGACGAATCGATTTCCATCCTGACGGAACATCGCTTCCGCATCCTCTCTTCCAACGACATTCTGGCTTCCGCTCACCGGATCCACCAGACGGATATTGAAGGAGTCATAGCTGTAGATCAGATAGCAGCTGCCCCCGAGATACGCGATCAGCGGATAGCCCTTATTCAGGAAGTACAGGGCGGAGCTGAGGTCCATGCCATAAGCATTGACCATACTGTAGGAATCATAGGTGTCGATCGTGGTCATCTTCGAGAGCTTCGTAAGCGGCTCCTCGGCGAGGGCCGTCGCGTTCCGGACCGTCACCATCGTACTCTTATCCACACGATTCCATACGAATTCCCCATCGGCGGTGAGCACATAACCGAAGTCATCGTACACGAGCTCGTATGCCTCTTCGAGCGTCCGTGTGCGGCCCTGGAAATGACCGTGCGCGTAGGCATAGAACATCGACATTGCATTTTTATCCTCCGTGATGTTGAGATCGATGGAGGAGGCTCGCTCGAGGGAGAGGTTCTTCGGTGCCGTGCTCCGCACATGCTTCGTACCGAGGTCCTTGATCTCGATATACCAGACCTTCTGAAGGACCTTATCCGTGTACGAGCCGACACCGCTCAGATGTGCATCGCTCTGTTCACGATTCGAGATGATGGTATCCTCGCCGGCGGCCTCATAGCGTCCACCCTCGACCGGTCGGATCTTATCGAAGTGAATGCGGGTTCCACTCACACGCACATTCGTGAAGAGCAGTCCATCCTTCGCATAGCTCGTTTTATCGCTGAGATCCGGTCCGATGATATGGATCTCGCTGATCGGAATCTTATGCTTCTCGGTATAGATGCTGGCGTAGGCCGGATTGATGACACCGTAGATCAGGTCATCCTGGTTGAAACCGATCACACGGAGATATCCACCGCCCTGGATCTCGCTGGACTGATTACTCTCGAGATTTACGAGCGTAATCTTTGAGGCGTGATAGATGTCCTCCGCATCCGGATTCTGGTAAGCGATGTACTGCTGCGTATCCGAGCTTGCGAAGCCCGACTCTTGCAGTCCGGTCGCGATCGTGACGACCTCGAGGCTGTTCGTATCGATACCATAGATGCTGCCGCCGTAGTAGAGATACAGGAGTCCGTCACCGGACAGGTAGGCGAGCTGCTCGAGATTCCAGCGGATCTGATCATATACCTCCGGGATCGCGATGAAGAAGTTCTCCGTCACCGTATCATCCGAGCTGTCATAGCGGTAGTACAGGATACCATTATAGCCCTCATGACTTCCCCGGTTCACATAACCGTACACGAGGAAATCCACATCGCCCTTATCGGATACTGACAGGATCTTGATGTCATGCTGATCATAGTCTGCGCGGACGCCATCATCCGTATCCGAGCGGTAGCTGAAGATATTCACCGCGTGTCCACTCTTCGATGACTGATCGTAGCGCCAGAGCCCCTGATCCGTCTTAAATGCGATATAATGCTCATTTTCCGACTTCTGCACGGCGATATCATCCGTATTTCCGACACCGAGCGTGATCCGCTTCCCCGCGAAATCCTCGCTGTCGCCATCGAAGATCTGATGTGTCGTCCGGTCGAAATCCATCATGTAGACCCGCTCCGGATCATTTCGGAAGACGAAGTTATCCTCATTCAGGAAGTGCTTCTCCTCTCCGCTTTCATCCGTCATATACGACTCGTAGCTGATCTGAATCTCGCCCATCATGCCGTCAAATTCCTTGAGCGTCATATAGAAATTTCCCTTCGGCTGCATCCCGGTCTGTCCCCAGGTGATCTGGTTGAAGCTCGAGTGCAGATCGACGTGTCCGAGACTCGAATTATCCGCCGTATCCTTCGTTTCCAGATAGGTCGTGATATCCTTGTTGTTCGTCTTATCGAAGCTGCCCGTCGTAAACCTGTACGCGACATCCTCCATCGCCTTCGTGTAATCACGGTTCGTCCAAAGGATACGTGTATAGTAGTTCAGCGTGTGGGCACCCGTCTCCAGCGTGATATGCAGAAGGTACGCCTGATCCTTATTGATGAGATTCTGAATCGGCAGGACGAGGCTTGCATTGCCGTCGCTCCGGCTGATGTCGGAGACCGTTCCCTTTTCGATGAGATGGCTGAGATCCAGTGTACGGATCTCGTAGCTGGCAGAAGCCACCATGTTATCGTACTCCTGCACGACGAGCTTCATCTGACGATCCTGCGGCAGCACCGTGATCATATCGCGGGCTGCCTGCTTTCCCATATCCTGAAGATAGGCATGCATCGGATTCATGAGGTAATCGCCGCTCGAAACATAGGCCACCGGCAGACTCGGCTCATCCATCGTGGAGTACACCGTATTCTGCCTTTCCATCGAGTGCCAGGATCGGTAAAAATAGAGGATGAGTGCGATCAGAAATACCGCACCCATCGCCAGGAATTTTTTCAGTTTTTTTCGTGTCTGTTTTTTCACTGCTGCTTTTCTTTCTCTCTATAGCCCAGCGCCTGTTCCAGCGCGAGCTGCTCTTCTGCGCCGAGCTCCACTTCGGTGGTACCGGCATCGACATCCTTTATATATAGGAAGCAGCCCTCTCTCGAGTGCACGGAATTGATGACGAAGCCACTGTTTGTGCTGTCCAGCATCGCGATCGCGAAGGACATGTTCCCGCCCATGCCGCCGAAGGCGTTGTACCGGATGATGCCGAGCTTCTGAAAGGACGCACGGATATTCTTATTGAGTACCCGCATGACGTCCTTGTTCTTGAGGTCCTCCTTTTCGAGTGCCTCCACATGCTGCTGGAGATCGACGAAATAGTCCTCGAGGGTCTCTGCATCCTTGCCGCGCATGAAGTAATCATACTGACGATACAGTCTCTTGTATTTTGCATTTGCCCGGATAGCCAGGATCAGGGAGATCAGGCCGATCAGCAGCCCTGCGGCTGCGATTCCGAGCAGAAGAGTTTCTGTTACGATCATATATTTCCTCGCTCTCTTAATCATTTCTGCTGGAGTTCAGGATCATAAAGATACGATCCAGATCATCCTGTGAATAATATTCGATTTCGAGTGTGCCACGCTCTGTGTTTTTCGGCACGATGGAGACCTTCGTACCAAGCTTCGTCTTCATCTTCCGCTCGAGATCCTTATAGATGACCTTGAGGCGCCGGAGCTCCTGGGCCTCCGGAGAGGATTTCTTTTCCTTTTTCGCCTTCGAGAGCTTATCGAGCTTGACGAGGGTCTCGATCTCTCGTACAGAGAGATTTTCCTTCGTACACTTCTCTGCGATCTTCTTCCGGAGCTCCGTATCCTCGACTGCAAGCAGTGCACGGGCGTGGCCCTGCGTAATCTTTCCATCCTGGAGAAGTGTGAGGATCTCCGGCTCAAGTTTCAGAAGTCGCAGACTGTTCGTGATGGTCGAACGATTCTTTGCCACACGGGCAGCGACCTCCTCCTGGGTCAGCCCATACTCCTCGATCAGAGACTGATAGGCTCTCGCTTCTTCGACCGCATTCAGGTCATCACGCTGGATATTCTCGATGATGGACAGCTCACGGCTCGTCTTTTCATCCACCTCCTTGATGACCACCGGAATCTCCTTGAGACCGGCGATGCGTGCGGCTCTCCAGCGGCGTTCACCAGCGACGATCTCATACAGTGCGCCTCTCTTCTTCACCACAATCGGTGATATCATCCCATAGGTTCGGATGGAATCTGCAAGCTCGTTCAGCTTCTCCTCATCGAAGTTCTTTCGCGGCTGATCCGGATCCGGCTGGATGCGGCTCAGCTTCACGAGCAGCATTCCCTCCTGCTCCGTATCATGCATGGTTTCGGTGCCGTGCGCGTTCATCATACTGGTGATGCCAGCTGCATCATCGGCCGCAGTCACTGTCGCCGTATCCTTCGCTTCAACAGGCGCAATTTCATTTCCAGCTTCCGACTTCTGCTGTTCATTTTCTGCGTTTGCTACACTCGATTTTGCCGTTTTTCCGGTCTTCACTGCAGTCGTCTGCTGTGAAGACTTCTTCGTCGCGGCCGTGGCACGCTTCTTTTTCGTAACCGTCACCGCTTCTGCGCCGACTGCTCTGGTCGCCTGCATTGGCTCCGCGAGCTCCTCCTCCGCCGCCTTCTCCGCGACTGTCTTATATCGATGCTCTGTTTTCGGACGATCCGATTTTACCGTTGTGCTGGTTCCGAAGATAGCCCCAAGGCCCTTTCCCAGTCCATGCTCCTTAGCCATAGATATCGTCCCCCTTACTCATAAGCTCTGCTGCCAGTCTACGGTAGCTCTCGGCACCCGTCGACGATGATTCATACTCGGTGATCGGCACACCATGACTCGGTGCCTCCGCGAGACGTACATTTCGCGGAATCAGCGTATCATAGATATTGCCCTGGAAATTCTGCTTGACCGACTCCACCACCTGCTGTGACAGCTTGTTCCGACCATCGTACATCGTGAACACGATGCCCTCGATGTCGAGATCTGGATTCAGACCCTCCTGCACCAGTCCGATGGTATTCAGCACCTGGTTCAGGCCCTCCAGTGCATAGTACTCACACTGAATCGGGATAATCACCGAATCCGCCGCCGTCAGCGCATTGACCGTGATCGTACCGAGACTCGGCGGGCAGTCGATCAGGATATAGTGATAGTGCTCCTTATACGGCGTCAGCAGATTCTTCAGAATCTGATTCTTATCCTCCTGATCCGCGAACTCCACCTCGACCGCTGCCAGGTTCATATCTGCCGGAATCAGATCCAGATTTTCCGTCACCTCCACGAGAATCGTCTCATCCATCGTGCAGCTGCCGCTCATCGCATCATAAATCGTATGCTCGACCTCATCACGCTCGACACCAAACCCGCTGGTCGCATTCCCCTGCGGATCGAAATCCACCAGAAGAACCCGCTGATTAGCCTCCGCCAGCGTCGCCGCCAGATTCACTGCCGTCGTCGTCTTCCCGACGCCACCCTTCTGATTTGTTATTGCTATAATCTTCCCCATTACACTCTCCCGTGATCTATTTAACATAAACTGAAAATGTTTCACGTGAAACATTCAGATGCCTCATCTAAAAGAAAAACAGTGATAATGTTTCACGTGAAACATCATCACTGTCGCTATTCTACCCCATACATATATACGTGTCAAATTTTGACACCACCACGTACCGATTTTTCTAAGACATTCTGGTTTTTGGAAGAGAGCTCGCAGTACTGTGCTTCTGTTGCCGGTCCTCCGAACCTCTTTCAAAAGTTGTCAACGATCAGACGAGCTGCGCGATGATCACCGCTGCAAACACGATCACACATCCGACGAGCTCCTGCATCGACAGCATCTGATGAAGGATCAGGAAGCCACCGACCACTGAGAACACCGACTCCAGCGACATCAGCAGCGACGCGATCGTCGGATCCGTATTCTTCTGCGCCAGCACCTGCAGCGTATAGCCGACCGCCGATGACAGCACACCAGCATACAGAATCGACGGCATCGCACCGAGGATACCCGTCATATCCGGTCGTTCAAACAGAAGCATGCCGATCAGTCCGACGACGGATGCAAAGAAGAACTGAATATTCGACAGCCGGATCGGATTCACCTTCTCCGAGAAATGATCGACGGAAATGATCTGAAACGAAAACAGCAGTGCACAGAGACTCACCATCGCATCGCCCCGCTCGATCGTCATGCCGCCATGCATACTGATGAGGTAAAGACCGATCAGCGCCAGCGCCACACTCAGCCAGATCGTTTTCTTCGGTTTCTTTCCTATGAATATACCGAGCACCGGCACGATGACGACATAACAGGCGGTGATAAATCCGGCCTTTCCCGGGGTGGTCGTCTGCATACCGATCTGCTGCGTGATACTCGCCGCACCCAGGCAGAGCCCGCAGACCGCACCACCAAGCATCGCTTCCCTTTTATAGTGCTTCTCTTCCACTGCGGCCGGCAGCGATGCACGATAGTTCTTCTCCGAAAACGCCGAGAGCGGCAGGAGCAGAATCGCCGCGATGATGAAACGCGAGAACACGAAGGTCCACGGCCCGACATAATTCATACCGACGCTCTGCGCGACAAACGCGAAGCCCCATATGATTGCCGTCAGCAGGAGCAGTAAATTTGAAATCAATGCAATCCGATTTTTCTTCATATTAAAACTGTTTTCCTTCCAAATATAAGAGTAAATTGCCATGCATGGTAATTTACTCTTATCTCCTGTGTTTATCAATATTCGATTTATTTCAGCGGATCCTTCGCCGGTGTGCCGGCCTTTCGCGGGTAGATCTTCGGTGTTTCCTTTGCCTTTCGGATCGTGATCAGTGATCTGCGGATGTCCGACTCCGGAAGCATGTACTCTACCTCCTGCTCCAGTTTGCCACCGAGCTTTCGGATTGCACGCTCCGCCGCCGTCAGCTCCTCGCCGACCTCGCCCGACTTGTATGCGATGAAGTAGCCGTCCTTCTTCACAAACGGCAGATCATATTCGCTCAATGTTGACATGTTTGCCACCGCCCGTGAGGTCGAGAAATCGAAGCTTTCACGAAGCTGTTTCTGATGGCCGAGGTCCTCGGCTCTTCCATGGATGGTCTCGACCTCCTGAAGTCCGAGCTTCGCGATCACATCCTCGAGGAAACGAAGACGCTTCTGCAGTGAATCACTTAGTGTGACCTTCAGCTCCGGAAATACGATTTTCAGCACCAGCCCTGGGAAACCCGCACCGGTTCCGACATCGATCAGTGTCTTTCCGCTCAATGTTTCACGTGAAACATTCTCGTTTTTCACGACGGCTTTTACGATCGCCATGGAATCGATGAAGTGCTTCGTCACGACCTCGGATTCCTCCGTGATGGCCGTCAGGTTCATCACCTTATTGGTTTCCACCAGCATCTCATAATATGTAAATAACTGTTCGATCTGCGTGTCGCTCAGCTGGATGCCCAATGCTTCCGCCTGCTCCTTCAGTCGACTGTAAAATGTATCGGTCATACTGCTCCCTGTATTTTCTACTGTTTTATCTGTTCTCTGATCGATCCTTCTTACCAGCTGTTTCTTTTCAGAAAAGAGGATGGATCGTCCTTCGGCGCTGGGATTATTTTACGTATTTGCATCCTTTTTCGATGCGTGGTACGTCTCGAGGTAGATCAGCAGCACCGAAATATCTGCCGGATTGACGCCACTGATACGGCTCGCCATACCGATGTTTTCCGGACGGATGCGCTCGAGCTTCTGTCTCGCCTCGATACGGAGGTTTCCGACCTCCGCATAGCGTATATCCTTTGGGATACGCTTATTCTCCATGCGACGGAATCCCTCGACCTGCTGCTCCTGCCGCCGGATGTATCCCTCGTACTTGATCTCGATGCCGACCTCTTCACGTACGCCATACGGAAGCTCCGGGCGTTTCGGATCCAGTGCCTTCAGGCTCTCATAATCGAGCTCCGGACGCTTGATAAGCTCCGCGAGGGAAACGCCGGAGCTGAGCGCCGTCGATCCATGCTCCTCCATGAAACGGTTTACCTCATCACTGTTTCCGATGAAAGTCTTCCGGAGACGCTCCTCCTCGACATCGATCATTCTTCGCTTCTCCACGGTCTTCTGATATTCCTCATCGGATACGAGACCGATGGCATGGCCGATCTTCCGTAAACGGAGATCTGCATTGTCCTGACGCAAAAGAAGACGATACTCTGCACGGCTCGTCATCATACGATACGGCTCTGTACTCTCCTTCGTGACGAGATCATCGATCAGCACGCCAATGTAGGCTTCCGAACGATCGAGGACGACCGGATCACGATCCAGGATCCGCATGGCGGCATTGACACCGGCCATAAAGCCCTGTACAGCTGCCTCCTCATAGCCGGAGGAACCGTTAAACTGTCCGCCGGCGAAGAGACCGTCGATATTCATGAACTCGAGATTCGAGCGGAGCTGGGTCGCATCGATGCAGTCATACTCGATGGCATAGGCATTTCGGACGATGTGTACATGCTCGAAGCCCTTCATGGAGTGGTACATCTTATACTGTACATCCTCCGGCATCGAGCTCGACATACCGCTCAGATACATCTCGTTCGTATACAGTCCCTCCGGCTCGATGAAGATCTGATGCCGGTTCTTATCCGGGAACTTCATGACCTTATCCTCGATGGATGGACAGTAGCGTGGTCCCACACCCTGGATCGATCCGTTATACATCGGGGAACGCTCGATATTCTCACGAATGATCTCATGCGTCTTTTCGTTTGTATACACGAGCCAGCAGTCGACCTGCGGTCGCTGGACCTCTTCGAACGCCGTCGAGTAGGAGAACGGAATCACCGGTACATCGCCCTTCTGCACCTCAAACTGGGAGAAATCCAGTGTACGCTTGTCGACACGCGCCGGCGTTCCCGTCTTGAAGCGAAGCATCCGAATCCCGTTTGCCTTCAGGGAATCCGTCAGCTTCGTCGCAGCCTTGAAGCCATTCGGACCTGTATGTTCGATGAGGTCACCGGTCAGACAGCGGGAGTTAAGGTAGGTTCCGGTGCAGAGGATGACGGCCTTTGCATGATAGATGGCACCGGAGGTCGTCCGGATGCCCGTCACCTTCTTATGGGCAGTTGTATCCTCACCACTCGGGTCGCATACCTCTTCCGTAATCAGCTCTGCGACCTCTGCCTGACGGATCAGAAGATGCGGCTGATTCTCGAGGCGCTTCCGCATCTCATCGGTATAGGCTTTTTTATCCGCCTGTGCACGCAGACTGTGTACCGCCGGTCCCTTCGATTTATTCAGCATCTTCGACTGCAAGAAGGTCTGATCGATGACCTTTCCCATCTCACCGCCGAGCGCATCCAGCTCACGAACGAGATGGCCCTTTGAGCTGCCGCCGATATGCGGATTACATGGCATGAAAGCGATGCTGTCGGCGCTCACCGTAAATACCACGGTCTCCAGTCCGAGACGTGCGGTCGCGAGTCCTGCCTCACATCCGGCATGGCCCGCTCCGACGACGATCACATCATATCTCTCTTCTACTACTGACATTCCAGTCTCCTATCTCTACTTTCCCATACAGAACTTCGAAAAGATTTCATTGACCAGATCCTCGGATACCTGTTCTCCGAGGATGAAGCCGAGCTCCTCATAGGCCCGCATCAGATCGATCGTATAGAAATCCTCCGGCATATCCATCGCGATGGAGCGCAGCACCTCCTCGAGTGCCTTCGCGGCTTCACTGAGACAGTACTTATGACGCTCGTTTGTGATGATCACCTGATCATTGAAGCGGAGCTCCTCATGGAAAAACATCGCCCGGATCTTCTCTTCCAGAAGGTCCATCCCGGTCTCCTGCTTCGCACTGATGGAGAGCACCGAACGGCCCGTCTTTTTCTCGAGCTCCTCCTCGCTGATCACTGCCTGAAGATCTGATTTATTCATCAGTACGATGCACTTCCGATCACCGAGCTCAGCGATGATCTGTTCATCCGACGCATCCAGTGGTACCGACGCATCCACGACATAGATCAGGAGATCGGCATCTGATGCCGCCTTCAGCGCACGCTCCACACCGATTTTTTCGACGGTATCCTCGGTTGCACGGATACCGGCCGTATCCACGATGGTGAGGCTGACGCCCTTCAGATTGATATGCTCCTCGAGCGTATCGCGTGTCGTGCCTGCGATATCGGTGACGATCGCACGATCTGCACCGACGAGTGCATTGAGCAGGGAGGATTTACCGGCATTCGGCTTCCCCAGGATGACGGTACGGATGCCCTCCCGGAGCCGACGTCCATCATCCGCACTGGCGATCAGCCGTCGTATACCGGACAGTATAGTCTCCACATGTGTTTTAAGCTCGTCTGTAAACCCATCGAGCGAGATATGCTCCGGATCATCAAGTCCCGCTTCGATGAAAGCATCATCCTCGAGAATCTGCGCACGATAGCCCTTGATTTCTCTGGAAACCGAACCGCGCAGCTGACGAACCGACGCCTTCAGTGCGTTTTCATTTTCAGATGTGATGATATCGCCGACAGCCTCTGCCTCTGAAAGATCGATACGACCATTCAGAAACGCACGCTTCGTAAACTCTCCCGGCTCCGCAAGACGTGCACCGGCCCGCACCACGGCATCGAGAATCTTCCGCATCATGAGCACACCGCCATGACAGTCGATTTCCACCGTATCTTCACCCGTATACGAACGCGGCGCAAGCATCGTCAGGATCAGAACTTCATCGAGCGGCTCCTCAGCATCATAGATGAACCCATACTTGATACGATGCGTTTCCGAGATATCCACTGCGTGACCGCTCTTCGAGCGGACGAGCGTCGACACGATCGGAACCGCATCCGGCCCGCTGACACGTATAATTCCTATACCGGATTCGACGGCAGCCGTCGCCAGTGCACAGATCGTATCCTCTCTCATCTCGTCTCCCTTCAAAAAAGCGGACAGTTATCCACCATAATCATCCTAAAACTCCACTTATTCTAATAGCTAATCCGCTTATTTGCAATACGTTTAAAAGCATACAAAAATCCCGCATGCATCGCATACGGGATCCTGTTATCCACATTTTTATCGAAGGAAGCTCCGATTCGGTGGATTATGCATTTTCTGTTGTCTCTTCAGCCAAAACTTCTTCTGCCACCGGCGTCTCAACGACCGGAGCTTCTGCTTCGACCGCTGTTACCGGCTTCTCCTGACGCTTCTCATCCTGTGGATACGGCTTCCGGTCCTTCTTCTTCATGTAGATGATGACATGACGAAACGGCTCCTCCCCCTCGGAACGGGTGGTTACATAGCGATCATTCTGCAGTGCACTGTGAATGATGCGACGCTCGTACGGATTCATCGGCTCGAGTGCCACCGGCTTTCTGGAGCGGCGAACCTTATAGGCGATATTTCTCGCAAGATTACGAAGAGTCGCCTCTCTTCTTGAACGATAGTCCTCGGTATCGAGCTTTACGCGGATGTAATCATCCTTGTGCTCCTTATTGATCACGAGGGAGGTCAGATACTGCAGAGAATCGAGTGTCTGTCCACGCTTACCGATCAGGATTCCCATATCCGGGCCTTCCATATTGAGGAGAAGCTCATTATTGGCATGATCGAAGGAAGCGCTGATGTTGACATCCATGTTCATCCCCTTCATCAGCGCTGTGATGAACTCCTCGGCCTGCTTCTGTGCTGCCGCTGCTTCTTCCGGGGAAACCGGCTTGATCTCGTGTACCTTATGCTCCGGCTCCGGGGTATTCAGGATGGACATGTCCTTGACCTCATAGCCACCGCGCGGGTAACGCTTTCCGGAAACACGATCATTACGACGCTCACCACGATTACCGCGCTCATTACGATCATTACGATCACGTCTCGGACGACGCTCACCACGATCACTGCGCTCACGACGCTCCGGACGTGCTGCGCGATCTGTATCCGCTCTGTTCTCGGACTTCGGACTCTCATCCTTTTTATCAGCAGCATCGACCGGCGCATCAGCGACCTTCTTCTCTGCAGGCGCTGCCGGCTTTTCAGCGACCGGCTTCTTCGGAGCTGCAGGCGCCGGCTTCTTCTCCGCTGCCTTACCGCTCGTGATATTATGAATCTCCTTCTCGAGACGCTCGAGATCGGACTTCTGAGAAGCCGCCTTTACGGAAGCCTCGATGATCCATGGCTTCGCACCGATACCGAAGAGACCCGACTTACCCTCGACAAGCACAGTGTAATCCAGGCGATCAGATGTGATCCCAAGCTGAATCAGGGCCTTGGTGATGGCTTCATCCTTTGTTTTGGCTGAAACTCTGATTTTATCCATGATAAACCTCTTTACTTCTTGTTCTTCTCGTTCTTCTCATTATACATCTGAACCATATTGGCCTTCGATGCCAGAGATCCCGGTGCTGCATTACGATTGTAATACTCTGTGGACTCCTTCGTCTTCGCACTCTGCTTTGCAATGACAGCCATGCGGTTCTCCTCGGCCGTATTTGCCATCGCCTTTGCCTTCTCGATGCGCTTCTCTACAGACTTCTCATCGATTGGCGGGAGACCCTTCTTCGCACGCTTCTTATTGGTCTTTTCCATCGAAGCCTGCAAAAGCTCCTGATCCGAGAACTTACCGAAGTACTTGTTCATCATGATCTGCTGAATGATCATAAAGAAGGAAGAAGCACACCAGTACAGACCGATACCAGATGCGAAGGTGAAGCAGAACCATACCGACATGAGCGGCATCATCATGTTCATGCTCTTCATCATCTGCGCGGACTGATCATTGCCCTCTGCCATACCTGCATTCTGTGCAGTCATGAGCTTCGCACTCAGGTACTGCAGAAGACCGGCGAGGATCGGGATGATCCAGTAAACGTTCGGTACGAAGCCCATCGCACTCGGTGCGGTGGAGAGGTTGATACCGAGGAAGTTATTGATATGTGCAGACTGCTCTGCAGCGGTCTGAATCGCATTGACCGCATTCGCATCGGTGAACACACCTTCCAGTGCGGTCCACTGACTCGGATTCAGCTTGTAAAGGAAATCGATGATGAAGTTTCCGATCTGGTCTGCCGTGTAGGAAACATTCTCACCGATGCCGAGATTATGAAGCTGTGTCAGAATGTTCTTCATACCGTTATCGGTCGCGAAATCCACGAGCTTCTGGGCTGCGGATGAACCGCCGATGGCATTCATGACGTTCTCGTAGATGGAGTATACGTGCGGAACGTAGGCAGGGATGTTCATGATGATACGATACAGCGCGAAGATGATCGGCATCTGAAGAAGGAGCGGCAGACATCCACCGGTCATGGATGTACCATACTTCTCATAGAGGGCCTTCATCTCCTCCTGCTGCGCCATCATGGACGCATTGTCCGTTTTATTCTTATACTTATCCTGGATCGCCTTCATCTCCGGCTGCATGATCTGCATCATACGGGAAGACTTCTGCTGGTTAAGGCTGGTCGGGAAAAGAAGAATTCTCATAACGAGGGTAAAGATAATGATCGCGAGACCGATATTACCGATACCGATATTCTCGAGCGAAAGATAGATCACGTTCATGATCGCGCCGAGCACATTTACGATTGCATTCCAGATCGGTCCCAGAATAGGAATCGTTGACGTATTTTTTGTAAGTACAACTAAGGATAAAAAGTCCAAGATTTACCTCCGGATTAGGGAACAGGATCATAACCGCCCTTGGCCCATGGATTGCATCGCAGGATGCGCCATGCCGCCAACAATGAACCTTTGATACACCCGTACTTTCTGATTGCTTCAATGGCGTATTGAGAGCAAGTCGGTGTATATTTGCAGTGAGCACCAATGTAAGGCGAGATACACTTCTGATATCCACGGATCATCACGACCATGAGTTTCGAAATCATATATACTCCCTTCCGATGCGTCTTTCCCCGTTTTAAGGTTTCACGTCCATTTTCTCTAAACGAAACGAGTTTTTTTCTATAATAATATCAATATATAGATTACGATTATCTACATATTGATACACACGCATCGCACTGTCCCACTTCAATACATATTATACGGTCGGCTTCTGTTTTTCCTCCGTATCTTTAATTAAGATATGATGCCTGTTCAAAAGATTGAGATACTGCTGCTCAATCTGCTGATAAGTACAGTAATTCGCCTTTCCGCGAATCACGATGATGATGTCTAGCCCCTGTTTCACTCTGAAATCATTTAATCTGAAGATTTCACGCATCTTCCGCGCAAATGTATGACGCACGACCGAGTTTCCGATCTTCTTCGAACAGGAAACACCTAAACGGTTGTACCTGCATCCGTTCTCACAAACATACATCACGAGCGCGCTCGACGCATACGATCGGCCGGTCTGATAAGCTCTCTGAAAATCACTATTCTTTTTTACGGATGGAAATCGCTTCATCTTCTCAAAAAATCTCTCCCGCCTGTGTATTTCTGTTCAATGCTGTCGACCCGTCTCCTCCCGAACGGCGTTCTCAGGCGCAGCGCGCCCGCAGAACCCCCTCGGAAAACAGACACTGTTATATGAAAAAAGACCGCTTTCAAAAGCGGTCTTCATCATATGTCGTGGATTAAACGGTTAATGCTGCTCTACCTTTTGCTCTTCTGGCAGCCAGTACCTTTCTACCGCCTGCGGTTGCCATTCTGGCTCTGAATCCATGAACCTTGGATCTCTGTCTGGTCTTTGGCTGTAAAGTCATTTTTCCCTTGTGCATATACTGACACCTCCTTTTCTGATAATCTTTCAGGACTCCATTGAATTTTCAGTTTTCAATGTTGGACTCCTTTAATAGCCCTTCGTCCTGAAGCAACTTCAGATCTAGGGTAAACATCGCTTGTATATTATATAGAAAAGCTTTTTTTTCGTCAATCCTTTATTTATACACTTTATCAACATTTTTATCCACTTTTCAACAGTATAAAAATCTGTCCACAAATTGTGTACAAAATGTGGATAAGTGGAGTACCAGGCTGACCGAAATTTTGAAAAAGCACAGAATTGCGTCGTTTTGATGTGGAAAAACAGATGTTCACAAGTGCTTATCCACAGACTAAGTGGCATTGCCTTGCTATTCTATCCACAATCGTTTATAATTTATTCGTGATTTTATCGTTTAAGGAGCATCTCATGAACGATTTTGAGACGATTAGAAAAAACTGGGATGATATTCTGAAGAATATGAAGGAGGAGCATGACATCCTCCCTGTATCCTTTGATACATGGCTGAAACCGTTAAGACTCTTTGATTTTATCAACGGTCAGCTGCTGATTCTCGTACCGGAAGAAGGCTATATCAAGTATCTCGATAAGAAGTATTCCTTATTTTTAAAGGTAGCGGTCGAAGAAAAGACCGGCATTCCTGTCGAGATTCTTTTTATGGTGGAAAAAGATGCCCGCGACTATGTGAAGCATCTTCAGGGCATCTCCAGCGAGAAAAAAGATCCAGAAGTGCTGTTTGCAGAAACGCTGAAGGAAGCAAATCTGAATAGTGAATATACCTTCGACACCTTCGTCGTCGGTTCAAGTAACAACCTGGCGCATGCAGCATCCCTCGCGGTCGCTGAATCACCGGGCGAGATCTATAACCCGCTCTATATCTATGGAGGCGCCGGTCTCGGAAAGACGCATCTGATGCATTCGATTGCACACTTTATATTAAGAAACAATCCGAACGCGAAGATCCGTTATGTCACCTCGGAAACCTTCATTAACGAGTTCGTCGATTCCATCCGAAACAAGAACAACATGTCGCCGGCCGACTTCCGTAACCGTTACCGCGAGCTCGATGTTCTGCTGATCGATGATATCCAGTTTATTATAGGTAAGGAAGGAACACAGGAAGAGTTTTTCCATACCTTTAATACCCTGTATGAAAATAAGAAGCAGATCGTCATCGCTTCCGATAAACCGCCGAAAGACATCGATAATCTCGAGGATCGACTCCGTTCACGATTCGAGGTCGGTCTGATCGTCGATATACAGATGCCGGACTTCGAAACACGTATGGCTATCCTTCGCAAGAAGGAAGAGCTTATGAATGTAAACATTGACAACGAGATCATCAAGTATATCGCGACGAATATCAAGTCGAACATCCGTGAGCTCGAGGGTGCACTGACGAAAATCGTGGCCATGTCCCGCCTGAAGGGCCAGTCCATCGATCTCCCGCTCGCCGAGGATCTTCTGAAGGATCACATCACACCGGATGGTCCGAAGGAAGTGACCCCGGAGCTGATCATCACGACCGTTGCAGAACACTTCGGCATCACGAATCTCGAGATCGCTTCGCAGAAGAAAAGCAAGGAGATCGTCTACCCTAGACAGCTTGCGATGTACCTCTGCCGTACGATGACCGAAGCGCCGCTGAAAACCATCGGTGAGTACCTCGGCGGACGCGATCATACGACGATTATGCATGGTATCGATAAGATATCCACAGAATTACGCACAAACGAACAATTGAAATCCACAATTGAGACCCTGAAGAAAAAAATCTCACCTTGAGCGTCTGATCGTGACCTGATTTGTTCACAGTGTGTAAAGCAACTGTCAACCAAGTTGTCAGATGCTCAAAATAACGTAATTATGCCGTGAAAATGACTTTTTCACATTTCCACAGCCCCTAATAATAGTACTAGCAATTAAAAGAATTAATTAAATATAAAGAGAGGCCGCCTCATGAAACTGCAATTCAAGAAAACTGATCTGATCAACGCGATCAATATCGTATCCAAAGCTGTTCCGTCGAAAACCACGATGTCGATTCTCGAGTGTATCCTCGTCGATGCATCCAATGGAAAAATCGAACTCGTAGGTAACGATGCAGAATTCGGTATCCAGACTGTATGTAACGGTACGATCATCGAAGCCGGTAAGGTTGCGCTGGAAGCGAAGATTTTCTCTGAGATCATCCGCCGTCTTCCGGAAGCATCCGGAATCGAAGTCACGATCGAGACCGATGAGCGTAACAATACCATCATCACCTGTGAAAATTCTGTATTTAAGATCGCCGGTCGTGATGGTAATGAATTCACTGCACTTCCGAAGATCGATAAAAACCAGTCTGTGTCACTCTCCCAGTTCATGCTGCGCCAGATTATTTCACAGACCATCTTCTCCATCGCTGCCAATGACAGTAATAAAAAGATGACCGGTGAACTTTTCGAGGTCAATGGCGATGATTTCACCGTCACTTCCCTCGATGGTCACCGTATTTCGATCCGTCGCATCAAGCTGAATCAGAATTATGACACAGCTAAGGCCATCGTTCCTGGTAAAGCACTGAACGAGCTCAGTAAGATTCTGTCCGGTGGCGTTTATGATGAAGTCATCGTCTACTTCTCCATGAATCACATCATGTTTGAGTTTAATGACACACTCGTTGTGACAAGACTCATCGATGGTGATTACTTCCATGTAGCACAGATGCTGTCCGAGGATTATGAGACAAAGATCATCGTAAACCGTAAGAACTTCCTCGACTGTCTCGATCGTTCGACGATTTTCGTAAAGGATAATGACAAGCAGCCGCTGGTGCTGAAGATCGAGGAAAATGTGCTCGGCCTGAAGATCAAGACCGACCTCGGAACGATGGATGCGGAGATCGCCATCCGGAAAACAGGAAACGATCTGATGATCGGCTTCAATCCGAAGTATCTCGTGGATGCACTTCGTGCCATCGAGGATGAGGAGGTTACCATCTACATGTCGATTCCTCGTTCTCCTTGTTTCATCCGTGATGATAAGAAGACCTACAATTACATGATTCTGCCGGTAAACTTTAACGCAGACGCATATTGAATATATGCATAATTATACATGAATAGAATTTATAATTATGCACCATAAAAAGATGACACGATACTGATGTGCCTGCCACACAGACATCATAGGGACCCGGCGCCCTGTGGGCGCTGCTCTCGCGTGCTATAGAATGATAATTGAAACACTGGAATTAAAGAATTACAGAAATTATGACCATCTGAAATTAGAGCTGAGTCCCGGAACGAATATTTTTTTCGGCGACAATGCACAGGGAAAAACCAATGTACTCGAAGCCATCTTTCTGGCCTGTACATCGAAATCCTACCGGATCACCCATGACCGGGATCTGATCCAGTTCGGTCATGATGAAGCGCATATTAAGATGGAGACCCGGAAACGCAAGGTTCCCTACCGTGTTGATATGCACTTAAAAAAAAATAAACCGAAGGGCATCGCCATCGATGAGATTCCGATCCGTCATGCCTCGGAACTCTTCGGTATCGCAAACGTCGTCTGCTTCAGTCCGGAGGATCTCAGTCTCATCAAGGATGGACCGGCGCTTCGGCGCCGCTTCATAGACCTTGAGCTCTGCCAGCTGGATAAGGTGTACCTGTACAATCTGGCCCGATATAATCGAACACTCAATCAGCGGAACAAGCTGCTGAAGGATATGATCCTGCGTCCGGCCCTGGCCGATACCCTGTCGGTATGGAATGAGCAGCTCTGCCTCTATGGCGAGCAGGTCATCACCATCCGGGAGGAATTTATCCGGGAGCTTCAGAGTATCATCGGTCGCATCCATCATCAGCTGACCGGAGGTGTCGAGGAGCTCAGCATCAGCTACGATCGAAATGTCGCAGCAGAAAATTTTGCGACGGTGCTCGAGCGAAGCGGCGAACAGGAAAAACGCCAGCATCTGACACTGGTCGGACCACATCGTGATGACCTCTGCTTTACGATCGATGGGAAGGACATCCGGAAATTCGGATCGCAGGGCCAGCAGCGGACGGCAGCGCTGGCACTGAAGCTGAGCGAGATCGAGCTCGTGCGGCAGCGTATCGATGATCATCCGATTCTGCTGCTCGATGATGTACTGTCGGAGCTGGATTCGAAGAGACAGAATTATCTCCTCGATCTTCTCTCTGATACGCAGAACATCATCACCTGTACCGGCCTCGATGAGTTCGTCAATCATCGTTTTCATATCGATGAGCTCTTTCATGTGGTTAATGGAACGGCGACGAAGGTTGAAAATCTGAAGACACTGTACAGCGTGTCAGAAAAATAAAATGCGTGTATGCATACCTTTCCGGGTTAAGCATCACGACAGGATAGTAACAATTGCAGTTTCCTGCTGTTCCAGGCGGGTAGTCAAAGGAGAAAGCTTCAATGGCAATAGAAAAAAATGAAAATGAAGATCTGCAGCGTGAAGAGGAGCTCATGAAGGGCTCGTCTGATTATGGCGCGGATCAGATTCAGATTCTGGAAGGACTCGAAGCAGTTCGGAAGAGACCTGGCATGTATATCGGCAGCACCTCCATCCGTGGTCTCCATCATCTCGTCTATGAGATCGTGGACAACTCCGTTGATGAGGCCCTGGCGGGTTTCTGTGACTGCATCACTGTCACCATCGAGAAGGATAATTCCATCACCGTACAGGATGACGGTCGAGGTATTCCGGTCGACATTCAGAAGAAGGCCGGCAAGCCGGCACTTGAGGTCGTCTTCACCGTCCTGCATGCAGGTGGTAAGTTCGGCGGCTCCGGTTATAAGGTTTCCGGTGGTCTCCATGGCGTCGGTGCGTCCGTCGTCAATGCTCTCTCAAGCTGGCTCGAGGTTTCCGTTTTCAAGGGCGGAAAGATCTACAACATGAAGTTCGAGCGCGGTAAGGTGGTTCAACCGATGACCATCATCGGTGAGTGCGATGAGAGTCAGCATGGAACGAAGGTTCACTTCCTTCCGGATCCGGAGATCTTCGAAGAGACCGTATATGATTACGATACCCTGAAGGTTCGTCTCCGTGAGACTGCATTCCTCACAAAGGCGCTGAAAATCACGCTGCTCGATGCGCGTGAAGGGAAGGAGCAGGAAAAGACCTTCCACTACGAGGGTGGTATCAAGGAGTTCGTACAGTATCTCAACAAGGGCAAGGAGCCACTGTATCCGGACGTCATCTACTGTGAGGGCGAGCGGGATCATGTGTTCGTCGAGGTCGCGATGCAGCACAACGACTCCTATACCGAGAATACCTATACCTTCGTCAATAACATCAATACCCCGGAGGGTGGAACCCACCTCACCGGCTTTAAAAACGCAATCACGAAGACCTTTAACGATTACGCCCGCAGTAATAAGCTCCTGAAGGAATCGGAGCCGAATCTGAGCGGTGATGATATCCGTGAGGGTCTCACGACCGTTATTTCTGTAAAAATCGAGGATCCGCAGTTTGAGGGACAGACCAAGCAGAAGCTCGGAAACTCCGAGGCGCAGACCGCAGTTCAGAACATCGTCGGTGAGCAGCTCACCTACTATCTCGAGCAGAATCCGAGTGTAGCGCGCGCCATCTGTGAGAAGTCTGTACTCGCCCAGCGTGCGCGTGCAGCGGCGCGTCGTGCCCGTGATCTTACGAGAAGAAAGTCGGCGCTCGATGGTGTCGGTCTTCCGGGTAAGCTTGTCGACTGTAACTCGAAGGATCCGAATGAGTGCGAGATCTTCATCGTCGAGGGAGATTCTGCACTGGGACCTGCGAAGGATGGACGAAATGTACATACCCAGGCGGTACTGCCGCTCCGTGGTAAGGTACTGAATGTACAGAAGGCACGCCTCGACCGCGTATATGCGAACGAGGAAATCAAGGGTATGATCACCGCCTTCGGTACCGGCATCAACGAAGACTTCGATATCTCGAAGCTCCGCTATAACAAGATCATCATCATGACGGATGCCGATGTCGATGGTGCACATATCGCGACCCTCATGCTGACCTTTATTTACAACTTCATGCCGGAGCTGATCAAGCAGGGGCATGTATACCTGGCACAGCCACCACTTTTCAATATCACGAAGAACAAGAAGCACTACTACGCTTACTCCGATGAGGAGTACCAGGATATCCTGAAGCAGATCGGTGCCGAGGGTACGGATGTATCCCGCTTCAAGGGACTCGGTGAGATGGATACAGAGGAGCTCGCAGAGACCACCATGGATCCGGAAACCAGAACGCTTCTTCGTGTGAATATGAATGATGATGATCGGGCAGATCTCGACGTCACATTCACCACGCTGATGGGCGATCAGGTCGAACCAAGACGTGAATTCATCGAAGAGAACGCGAAGTACGTCACGAATCTCGATGTCTGATTTTAGTGAATTCGGAGGATAAAATTTTGGAACCAAATGTTTTTGATAAGGTCCAGGATGTAGATCTCAAGAAGACCATGGAAAACTCGTATATCGATTATGCGATGAGTGTCATCGTATCGAGAGCGATTCCGGATGTCCGGGATGGTCTGAAACCGGTTCAGCGCCGTGTACTCTATTCACTGCAGTCACTCGGTGTAACCCCGGATAAGAAAACGAAGAAGTGTGCCACCATCGTCGGTGAGTGTATGGGTAAATTCCATCCGCATGGTGACTCCTCGATTTATGGTGCCCTGGTGTATATGGGCCAGAGCTGGTCGATGCGCCATGTACTGGTTGATAAGCAGGGAAACTTCGGTTCGGACGATGGCGACTCTCCTGCCGCTATGCGTTATACCGAGGCGAAGATGTCGAAGCTGGCCGGTGAGATGCTCGCCGGCATCAATAAGGACACCGTTGACTTCATGCCGAACTTCTCCAACGAGTACGACGAGCCGACGGTGCTGCCGGCGAAGTTCCCGAATCTGATCGTGAACGGTGCCACCGGTATCGCGGTCGGCATGGCGACGAACATCCCGCCACATAATCTCCGGGAGGTCATCCGTGCGGTGGACCTCATCATTGACAATCGCATAAAGGATCAGGAAACGACCCTGGAGGATATTATGAAGGTAATCCCGGGGCCTGATTTCCCGACCGGTGGTATCATCCTCGGCCGCAAGGGCATCGAGGAGGCGTATCGTACCGGCCGCGGCAAGATCAAGCTTCGTGCCGTGTGCGAGATCGAGCCGATGCAGAACGGCAAGCATCGCATCGTGGTGAAGGAGCTTCCGTACCTCGTCTATCGTTCGAGGGTCATCGAAAATATCGCAAATCTGGTCAAGGATAAAAAAATCGACGGCATCACCTATATCAACGATGCCTCCGGTAAGGGCTCCACAGCGAAGATCAACATCGAGCTTCGGAAGGATGTGAACCCGAATGTCATCCTGAACCAGCTTTATAAGCATACCCAGCTGCAGACCACCTTCGGTGTCATCATGCTCTGCATCGTGAACGGCGAGCCGAAGATCCTGAACCTCCAGCAGATTCTCGACGAGTATCTGAAGCATCAGGTCAATGTCTTCACCAGACGCACGAAGTATGATCTGAATAAGGCGCAGGAGCGTGCGCATATCTTAGAGGCACTCCTCGTCGCCGTCGATCATATCGATGAGATCGTACATACCATCCGTGCAGCTGCGAACACAGAGCAGGCGAAGCTGGATCTCTCCGCGAAGTTCGGCTTCGACGACGGACAGGCACAGGCAATCGTGGACATGCGTCTGCGTGCCCTGACCGGTCTCGAGCGCGACAAGCTGAAGGATGAGTACGACGAGCTCGAAAAGAAAATCGCATACTACAACGAGATTCTCGGTGATCCGAAGAAGATGCTCGGCGTAATCAAGGGTGAGATCGACGTCATCGCAGATAAATATGGCGATGATCGTCTCACGAAGTTCGGCTACGATGATTCCCTCGAGGATGAGGATCTGATTCCGGATGATGATATCGTGATCGCAGCGACCAGACTCGGTTATGTCAAGCGTATGTCACCGGAGAACTTCAAGCAGCAGAACCGTGGCGGTAAGGGTATCAAGGGCATGCAGACCATCAATGATGACATCATCGAGGATCTGTTTATGGCGACGAATCACCACTACATCATGTTCTTTACAAACACCGGACGCTGCTTCCGCATCAAGGCGTATAATATCCCGGAGGCATCCCGTACCTCCCGTGGTACGGCACTCGTGAATCTCCTGCAGCTCGGACCAGATGAGCATGTCACCGCCAGCTTCGCGCTGACGGATGATTACCCATCCTCCGATCAGTATCTCCTTCTTGCGACGAAGAACGGTATGGTGAAGAAGACTCCGATTGCGGATTATGCCAATATCCGTAAGACCGGTCTCATCGCGATGACGCTGCGGGACGATGACCAGCTCATCGAAGCGAAGCTGATCGATGCTGGTGAAGATATCATGATCGGTACCAGAAACGGTATGGCGATCCGTTTCAACGAGACAGATGTTCGTGTCACCGGTCGAAGCTCGATGGGTGTACGCGGCATCAGCCTCGATGCGGATGATGAGGTCATCGGCATGCAGAAGCTCAGCCAGGGTGACTACGTGCTGGTTGTATCTGAAAAGGGTATGGGCAAGTTGACCCACGTCGATGAGTTCAAGGCCCAGAAACGTGGCGGAAAGGGTCTCCACTGCTATCGCATCACCGAGAAGACCGGTAAGCTCGTCGGCTTCAAGCTGACGTCGAAGGAACGCGAGATCATGCTCATCACAAACGAAGGTGTCATCATCCGGATGTCACTGAAGGATGCGAAGGATATCGGGCGCAACACCTCCGGCGTGAAGTTCATGAACATCGATCCGGATTCCACGACCGTGATTGCCTCGATCGCGAAGGTACGTGAATCAACGACTGAAGCCTATGAGGCAGAGCTCGCAGAGACCGAAGCGGATCCAGAGGAATCTGACGAAAATAACGGATAACAGGGAGGGACCACATCTATATGATGTGGTCCCCCTCTTCTATCTCTACAAGCTTTCGTCAAGAACCTGGTGGAAGCCCGAAAATGGCGGTTTTTCGTCGAAAATAAAGGTAAAATGCGGGTTGACATCATGTAAATTTATTGGTAATATAGCTAGGCATCCTTAAAAGGGTGCTTTTATTAACCATTTTCCCGGTTTGAGATGATTCATCTCCCTTGGCAGGGATCCAGGTTAATTCGGAGTAGTACTCAAGAGGCCGAAGAGGCGCCCCTGCTAAGGGTGTAGGTCGGATAAAACCGGCGCGAGGGTTCAAATCCCTCCTACTCCGCTGAGAGTTTTCTACTGACAGAAAAACATCTGAAAGATATGAAAATTCTTATTGACAGAGATGACACTTTGTGATAAAGTATTTTCTCGTCACCAGAAAACAGAGATTCGAAAGAAGCGTTTAGTTTCCGAATGAATCAAAAATTTCTGAAAAAGTGCTTGACAAGCATAAAACAGTTTGATAGAATATGCAAGCTGTCGCAAAGAGAGCACAACGAACCTTGAAAATCAAAGATCGATTAATACACAGACCCTGAAGATTCTAAAGAATTTTCAGAGACC
>CAKQPT010000006.1 GCA_934270345.1 uncultured Oribacterium sp.
AACAACGACAAGAATCTGTTTGAAGCGATACCGGATGTTTTGATTCAAGCACCAGACATCCGGCGCCGCTCATCAGGCCAGAGACCTCGAGCATCTGATGCTGATTTCAGCTGTGAGAGGACAGGCACCAGACACAGAGGATCGAAGACAGGAGATGGATATGCCGGAACAGCTTTTAATCGAGAACTGCTCGCCGACGCTGGCGGGGATGAAACCGTCGAATCTGATCAGTCTTCCGTATCCGGATCTTATGCAGGCGCGGGCGGACATCCGGGAGATGAACCGGATCTTCGTACAGAAGGGCCTCCGGGCAGTGCCGATGAACTATCGGAAGGGACGGGTGTTGCTGTACCTGTACCGGCCGGAGCATCTGCAGCGGGTGCTGCAGCAGGAGAGGGTGCGTGCCTTCCTGACGGGCTTCGGCTATGACTGCGACGACATGGCGCGCTGCATCGCGCAGCTCAGCCGTCGGATCCGCGCCCGGAAATCGTCGGACGAGTTTCCACATGAGATCGGCATCTTCCTCGGCTACCCGCTCGAGGATGTCGAGGGCTTCATCAACCATAAGGAAGAGGGCTGCAAGACGATCGGCACCTGGAAGGTGTACGGTGACGTCGAGCAGGCGGAGGCATCCTTCCGCAGATTCCGGCGCTGCACCACGATCTACCAGCGTGCATGGGCGCAGGGACGGACCCTCGAGGAGCTCACTGTCGCAAGTTAACACGACCCAATCGGGCGCTGACCATAAGCGGCGGCTGTTTGGATAGATAAAAAGGATGGATTTCGGATGGGCTTCGGATTTCTGCCGGAGCGACCGACTCGCCCTCGGGCGTCGAGGCATGGAACGAGCGCGTGTCTGAAATTTTTCTAAAGATGAGAGGAGGAATAATGAGCAAAGTTGCGGTTGTTTTCTGGTCCGGAACCGGTAATACCGAGCAGATGGCGAAGGCTGTCGCGGAAGGCGCACAGGAAGCTGGTGTTGAGGTAACGGTACTGGGACCATCAGGATTCTCTGCAGGAGACGTGGCGTCCTATGATGCGATCGCCTTCGGCTGCCCGGCGATGGGTGCAGAGGTTCTGGAGGAGGACGAGTTCGAGCCGATGTTTACAGCGGTTGAGGGCTCACTGTCCGGAAAGAAGATCGGTCTCTTCGGCTCCTGGGGCTGGGGAGATGGTGCATGGATGGAGGAATGGAAGAGTCGTTGCGACACAGACGGCGCGAACGTGATCTCCACCGTGATTTGTCAGGACGCCCCGGATGAGGCGGCGCTGGCAGAGTGCAAGGCGCTGGGAACAGCTCTTGCATGAGGAATACTTTTGCGGGAATGCGAAGCGGGCGCACGTGTGCGGTCGAACAGCTCCTGCGTAAGTGACACAGTAGTTATACGTACAAGATTCAAACTCTGATTTACATATGGTGTCGGGGAACTCCTGAACCACGCACCATACTTCCTGAAAAGGAATTCTATTACCTAAGATAAAATTCATACTCCATGTAAAACCGTCGTATGTGATGATGCATACGGCGGTTTTTCAGTTATATCACATATCCGGAAACGGAATAAAAGACACAATTGACAAGTCTTTTACATCGTCGTATCATATAGCCCATGAGAGAAAAAGATGCAGATCACAAAGTCTTTTAATTACGGCCTCAAATATGAGACACGGGGATATGAGATTTTTTAACGATCTTCCATAAAACGGAGGAATAGTAAGAAAAATCAAATATCCCGCGATGTAAAAGCTTGACTTTTACACGTTGCAGTGCTAGCATACAGGTCAAGACAAAGAGGTCCGCGTCCGAAAGGATTCAGACCTCTTTGTCTTTTTATTTTACGAAAGCCGCATGTCGGTAACGAGGACAAGGAGCGGAGGCAAAAAGGTATGAAGAAGATAATCGGGTTGATCCCGCTGTATGATGACGAGAAGGAAAGCTACTGGATGCTTCCGGGCTACATGAAAGCCCTCGAGGCCTGCGGCGCACTTCCGATCATGCTTCCGCTGACGATCGATCGGGCGGAGATGGATGCCTGCTTTTCTCTCTGCGATGGCATCCTGATGACAGGCGGCCACGATGTGGACCCCGGCGTCTACCACGAGGAAGCGAAAGCGAGCTGTGGCGTGAGCTGCAGTCGCCGCGATCAGATGGAGACCTACCTCTTTGATCGCTGCTACCGGGAGGATAAGCCGGTGCTCGGCATCTGCCGTGGCATCCAGCTGATGAACGCCCTTCTCGGCGGTACGCTTTATCAGGATCTGCCGACGGAGCATCCGTCCAGTGTGGAGCACCACATGACGCCACCGTATGATCGGGCGATTCACACGGTCGACGTAAAGAAGGGCACCCTGCTCGCCGACATCATCGGCCCGGGCCCTTACGCAGTGAACAGCTATCACCATCAGGCAGTGAAACAGCTCGCCCCGAAGGCCGTCGCGATGGCGTACTCGGAGGACGGACTGGTGGAAGCCCTGAACGTGCCGAATCGACGATTCATCGTCGGCGTGCAGTGGCATCCGGAATTCGCCTACATGACGGATTCGAAATCGCGAAAGCTCGTACAGGCCTTCGTCGATGCCTGCCGAAAGCCTTCCTTAACATAAGGCCGGCAGCCTGAGCGGCCAATGCAGACGATCCGCCACACAGATGGCAGAGCCGAAACCGTCACGCAGGACGATGATGTCGCGGCCGACTGCATTGAACAAATATGTTTCTAATCGGCGAACGCCGTTAGGATAAATCTCGTGAAGCGAGGCTTCACAGCAGAAAGATGAGAGGAGAAAATTATGAAAAAGAGCGCACTTGTAATGGCAGTAACGATGGCAGTACTTGGTCTCACCGCTTGTGGAGGTTCCGATACCGCAGCGACGACCGCAGCCGCAACCACAGCTGCAGCAGCTGATACGACGGCAGCAGCAGATACGACCGCAGCAGCAGAGACCACGGCCGCAGCCGCAGACAGCGATAAGGTATGGCAGATCGTAACCGATACCGCATTTAAGCCGTTTGAGTATACGGATGACAGCGGAAAGCTCGTTGGTATCGATGTGGATATCCTCGCAGCCATCGCCGATGATCAGGGCTTTAAGTATGAGATCAAGCCACTCGGCTGGGATGCTTCCATCGCCGCATGTCAGGCTGGTCAGGCAGATGGTATGATCGCCGGCGCTTCCATCACCGACGAGCGTAAGTCTTCCGGATGGATTTTCTCTGATGGATATTATGATGCAAACCAGAGCATGGCCGTTGCGGAGAACTCCGACATCACTGGCTTCGATGGCTTAAAGGGTAAGAGCGTTGCAGTCAAGACCGCATCCATGAGTGCAGATTATGCAGAGAGCCTCAAGGATGAGTATGGCTTCGAGATCACCTACTTCGAGGATTCACCAACCATGTATCAGGCCGTTGTCGGCGGTCAGGTTGCAGCCTGCTTCGATGATACGCCAATCATGGCTTCCAACATCAAGGATACCGGCCTCGGCATGAAGATCCTCGATGGTACCGGCAACGATCCTGCTGAGTACGGCTTCGCTATCTTCGATTCCAGCAAGCAGGAGCTCGTCGATATGTTTAACGCAGGTCTCAAGGACATCAAGGCAAACGGCAAGTATGATGAGATCATCGCGACCTACCTCGGCTGATTCGATCACATGAATTCATAAAGTAACATAGAGAATATCGTCGCAGAACATCAGCCGTACCCCTATCGACTGGTGTGCTGCGGCGTATTTCCATGAAGATGGAAATGAAATGGTTGGTGACGTCCGGAGTACTGCCTCGCATGGCGAGTGGTGAGAGGACGCAGATTGATAGAAGGGTGAGACACTATGGCTAAAATTATTTCCGCCTACGGAAGACTACTGGTGCTGGCGATGGGCCGGACGCTCCTGCTGGCATTCCTGGGACTCGTGTTCGCATGTGTCCTTGGTATGATCTTCGGTCTGATGAGCGTCGTAAAGAATAAGGTATGCAACATCATCGCACAGATCTTCGTATTTATCATCCGAGGTGTACCGATGATCGTACTCGCGTTCTTCGTGTACTTCGGTGTACCGTATCTTCTGAATAATATACTGAAGATCGGTCAGGGCTTCACGATGTCGGCACTGCAGGCCGGTACCATCTGTCTTGCGCTGAACTGTGGTGCGTACATGGCGGAGATCATCCGTGCCGGTATTCAGTCGGTCGACATCGGGCAGATGGAGGCCGGTCGTTCCCTCGGCCTTCCGTACTGGACCACGATGCGGAAGATCATCATGCCGCAGGCGATCCGTACGATGATTCCGAGCATCATCAACCAGTTCATCATCACCGTAAAGGATACCTCCATCCTGTCCGTCATCGGCTTCCCGGAGCTCGTCAATACGGCGAAGAACGTACAGGCGAAGACCTTCCTGTCTTTCCAGACCTGGGCGATCGTCGGCGTCATGTACCTCGTCGTCATCACGATCCTGTCCTATATCGCGAAGATCGTGGAGCGGAGAATGAACCGTGGCGTGAAGCGCTGAGGCAGTGGAAAGGAGGAAAAAACCGTGATTTCAAACGATAAAAATGTTAAAATAAAGGTAGAAAACCTTCGGAAGTGCTTCGGTGATCTCGAGGTCTTACGGGACATCTCGACCGAGATTCACGAGGGCGAGGTCGTCGTCATCCTGGGCCCGTCCGGCTCCGGTAAGTCGACCTTTCTTCGCTGCCTCAACAAGCTCGAGGATGTGACCGCCGGAAAGATCCATGTGGATGGGGTCGACATCACCGACAAAAAGGTGGATATGAATAAGGTCCGCGAGAACATCGGTATGGTGTTCCAGCATTTCAATCTCTTCAATAATATGGACGTCCTGCATAATCTCATGCTGGCACCGGTGGAGCTGAAGAAATGCAGTAAGGCGGAGGCGAAGGAGCGCGCGATGGAGATGCTTCGACGTGTCGACCTCGCCGAGAAGGCGGAGGCTTATCCTTCCCAGCTCTCCGGTGGACAGAAGCAGCGTGTCGCAATCGCGCGCGCACTGTGCATGAAGCCGGACATCATGCTCTTCGATGAGCCGACCTCAGCACTCGACCCGGAAATGGTAGGTGAGGTTCTGGCGGTTATGAAGCAGCTCGCTGCGGACGGCATGACGATGGTCATCGTCACCCACGAGATCGGCTTCGCCCGTGAGGTCGCAGACCGCGTCATCTTCATGGACGGCGGCTATATCGTCGAAGAGGGTACACCGCAGGAGGTCATCGTACATCCGAAGGAGGCACGTACGATCAGCTTCATCCAGAAGGTACTGTAAGATTTTCGTAATGGGGTCAGACCCCCTTACGAAATCCTTAAGGTGGGCGCAGGATTCACACGGGGGTCTGACCCCCTGCGGCTCCCGGTAAAAGGATGAGGCGGGCGCAGGGGAGCTGCGTCATGAAAAGTTAACAGCGGAGGGACAGCATGGAAAAATATGTGATCACGATCTCGAGACAGTTTGGTTCATTCGGCAGCCTGGTGGCGCGCGCACTTTCGAAGCAGCTCGGCATCGAGTTCATGGACCGTGACATCGTGGAGGAAACCGCGAAGCGCATGAACACCTCCGTGAAGGAAATCAGCCGGAAGGAAGAGGACATCCGTTCGAAATTCTCCTATCATCTGTATCCGTTCGGCGTCGGTACGACCGACATGCAGGATGAAATCTTCCTGGTGCAGGAGAACATCATCCAGGACTTCGCAAAGAAGGATTCGTGCATCATCGTGGGCCGCTGTGGTGCGTACTGCCTGCGGAACGAGCCGCGGCTGCTGCGTGTGTACGTCTATGCGCCGTATGAGGTTCGCGTGAAGAACTGCATCGACTACTTCGGCATGAATGAGAAGGAAGCGGTGAAGGCGGTGCACGACGCGGATAAGGCGCGGGAGAGCTACCACCGGAAGTACATCCCGAATTTCCCTGGGAACACGGAGTACAGTGATCTCTGCATCAACAGCGCCTGCTACAGCATCGAGGAGGCCGCAGAGCTGATCCAGCACGCCGCGAAGCTGAAGTTCGGGGATATCTGAAATAAAATAGCAGCGAATAAGCAAAACAGCCGGGTGATTTAGTCACCCGGCTGTTTTGCTATTCGTAT
Source organism: uncultured Oribacterium sp. (assembly GCA_934270345.1). GTDB lineage: Bacteria > Bacillota > Clostridia > Lachnospirales > Lachnospiraceae > Oribacterium. The sequence goes on from CAKQPT010000006.1 coordinate 6,098, forward strand.
GTAATTTATTTACGGCTGGTCAGCTTGTTGAGAAGCATAACGACCAGTACGATGACGCCCATGACGAGGATGATGCCGAGCATGCCGGAAGCCATCATCGGAAGGGTCTGTGTCCATGAAGTAAGATGTAACATATAGGGACCTCCTTTTTAAGCCATCAGGGTCAGAATCAGTCCACCCGCGAGGACGGATGCGATCTGGCCGGAAACATTGACACTGATCGAGTACATCAGAAGGAAGTTCTGATTGTCTTCCTCGAGGCCGAGCTTGTTGACGACACGGCCGCTCATCGGGAAGGCACTGATGCCGGCGGCACCGATCATCGGGTTCAGCTTCTTGCCTTCCGGAAGGAAGAGGTTCAGGAGCTTCGCAAAGAGTACGCCACCTGCGGTATCGAAGACGAAGGCCACGAGGCCGAGGGCGAGGATCAGCAGGGTGTCCGGACGAACGAACTGGTCGGCGGTCATCTGGCCTGCGACGGTGAGTCCGAGCACGATGGTGATCAGGTTTGCGAGTACGCTCTGCGCGGTCTCACTGAGGGAATTCAGCACACCACACTCACGGAGCAGGTTACCAAACATGAGGAAGCCGACGAGGGCGACGCTGGTCGGAGCGACGATGCCGGCGATGATGGTCACGACGATCGGGAAGAGGATCTTCGTCAGCTGGCTGACGCTGCCCTGCTGATATGGCATACGGATCTGACGCTCCTTCTTCGAGGTGAGCGCCTTGATGACCGGCGGCTGCACGATCGGGACGAGGGCCATGTAGCTGTAGGCTGCGACCATGATTGCACCGAGATATTTCGACTTCAGCACGTTTGCAACATAGATCGCGGTCGGGCCGTCTGCTGCACCGATGATGGCGATGGATGCCGCATCCTTCAGATCGAAGAAGAAACCGGCAGCGAAAAGTGTGAAGAAAATACCGAACTGAGCAGCGGCACCGAAGAGCATGAGCCACGGCTTCTCAAGCAGTGGTCCGAAATCGATCATCGCACCGATACCGATGAAGAGAAGCAGTGGAAAGAGTTCGTTTGACATTCCGGCGTCAAAGAGTGCCGTGATCGGGCCGATGGTGTCGCCCTGGGTGATTGCGCCGGACAACGGCAGGTTTACGAGGATCGCACCGAAGCCCATCGGGAGCAGCAGGCTCGGCTCCATCTTCTTCACGATGGCGAGATAAATCAGCAGGCCGCCGATGGCCCACATGACCACCATCTGCCAGTGCAGGTTGCCTGCATTGGCAAACAGTGCAGCGAATGTGTTCAAAAAGTTCATGTTCTACCTCCTGAAAAACATCGTGGCAGAAAAAAAGAGACCCTGCCACAGACCTAAACTGTGACAAAAGTCTCAAGCGAACACATGACATCGGGCGTTGCCGCCGTGCTGACGCTGCCATGCAGCAGCCGCGCCCCAAACCGATCCTGGAACGACTGCCCTTTACTCCCCTTTGCTGGAATCAATATATCAGTGAGCGGGAATTCTGTAAAGTAGAAATTGCAAAAACTGCCCGTTATAGGGGCAGTATGTTATGGGACAGTTCAGCTGTCCTGGCTTTTCTACGGAATTTGAGGCGCTCCTCATTCACCCACCCCCATGAGTTACATCGTTATAGCTTCAATATCGGAATGGAATCGTGCGCGGATGGAATTATCCTTATCCACGTGCTATAATTCAGAAATACTTGATGTATCAGGCATCAGATGAAGATAATAAAGTGATTTTAAGCAAGGGCGCTTCAGGTTTTTCCTGGAGCGCCTTTTTGTGAACACGCATATATCCGTGTGTGATTGGAGGAGCAGGCTTTCGACAGGCATCGCGTGATATGGGCGTGAAATGGAGGAGAGTGTTATGCGTACAGCGGCGAAACTGATGGTGGAGTGTCTGGTGACGGAGGGTGTCAAGTACATCTTCGGCATCCCGGGGGAGGAGAATTTGGAGCTGATCCAGGCGATCGCGGATGAGCCGCGGCTTCACTTCGTCGTGGTGCGGCACGAGCAGGGCGCGGCGTTCATGGCGGATGTGTATGGGCGTCTCACCGGTAAGGCAGGCGTGTGTCTCGCGACTCTGGGGCCGGGCGCGACGAATCTCGTGACGGGTGTCGCGGATGCGAATCTCGATGGTGCGCCGCTCGTGGCGATCACCGGTCAGGTCAGCTCGGATCAGATGCACCTGACGAGTCATCAGAACCTCGACCTCGCGAAGATCTTCGAGCCGATCACGAAGCGCACGAAGCTGGTCATGCGTCCGGACACGGTCAATGAAATCGTCCGTCTCGCCTTCAAGTACGCGGAGGGTGGAGCCGGCCGCATGGGGGCCGCCCACATTGACCTCCCGGTGGATATCGCGAAGATGCAGGTGAGCGGGCTCGAGATGCCGCTGATGAAGGATGCGGTCTGCCAGCAGGAAGCCGAGGAGTCGCAGATCCAGATGGCGGCGGAGTCGATCCGCACGGCGCGGAAGCCGCTGATTTTCGTCGGGAACAATGCCGTCCATTATGCTTCCTCCCAGGTGATCACGGAGTTCGCAGAGAAGCTGCATATTCCGGTCGTGAACACGATGATGGCGAAGGGCATCGTCTCGGCGGACAACCGCTACTCCATGATGACCATCGGCATCCCGCAGCGGGACTATGTGAACCGGCTGTTCGAGGAGGCGGATCTCGTCATCTGTATCGGCTATGATCTGATGGAGCTGAAGCCGTCGAAGTGGAATGCAGAGCGGAATCACCGGATCGTGCATATCTCGAACTGGCAGGCAGATATCAGCAAGTACTACCAGTGTGAGGTGCAGGTGAACGGTGAGATCGATTCCTCGCTCGCGCGTCTCGGGGAGCTGCTGGAGGCGAAGGAGGAGCCGACCTGGGCCTTCGCCATCCGGGATCGTTTCGAGGAGTCCATCGAGGAGGCCGTGCACTCGGATGCCTTCCCGATGAAGCCGCAGCGGATCGTGGCGGATATCCGAAAGGCGCTTTCAGATCCGGAGGATATCCTGATCTCCGATGTTGGCGCGCATAAAATGTGGATCGGACGCCTCTATGGCTGCTACAAGCCGGAGACCTGTATCATCTCGAACGGCTTCGCGAGCATGGGCATCGGCGTACCGGGTGCCGTCGCGGCGAAGCTGGTCTATCCGGAGCGCCGTGTGCTGGTGGCGACGGGTGATGGCGGCTTCATGATGAACTCGCAGGAGCTCGAGACGGCGGTGCGCCTCGGTGTGAACTTCGTCGTCGTGATCTTCCATGACAGCGAGTATGGTCTCATAAAGTGGAAGGAAGAGGAGCAGTATGGTCGCGCGGCCTTCGTCGATTTCACGAACCCGGATTTCGTGGCGCTCGCGGAAGCGATGCACTGCAAGGGCGTGCGCGTGAATTCCGCGGCGGAGCTCGGCGAAGCCATCAGAAAGGGCTTCGAGGAGAAGGTGCCGGTGATCATCGACACGCCGGTGGATTACAGCGCGAATGAAGAGCTCAGCGCAGAGCTGAGAAGTCTTTAAGCAGAAGATAAGGCAGGGGCCCGGCGGACGGGCTCTGAATACACGGTTTCTCCGTATGGTATTCAGAGCCTGTCCTCCAGGCCCCTGATTTAATTTATCTTACACTATAATACTGCTCGTGCCTTGCTTCGTCCTCGAAGAGCACGTAGAAGAGGCGTCCGTAGCTGCTGTGCTCGACGATGCGTCCATGGGCGAGGACCTGCACCTGCGAGCCGTCGTGGCGAACGAGAGAGAAGCGGACATAAGCATTGATGTCGGCGCAGTCTGCATTGACCTGAGCCCAGACGCTCGTCTGTACCGAATCCTGCTCGGCTGGCGCGACGAGGTTCCGGAAGCTGCGCTTCGTATAGTCGAAGAAGGCCGGCATGTCGTTGCAGCCGGTGAGACGGAGCATCTCGCAGTTCGCATAGAGGAGCTCGTCGTCCGCCGGATCCGCGCGGTAGATGATGAACGCGCCCGGGAGACTCATGGAGATGTCGTTCAGCCGGAAGCCGAGCTGGGTGCGGATCGCGTTGAAGCCGTCCTCGTAGGCCTGACAGCCGTTCTTGCCGTGCAGCTTCACCTCGTAGAGCGCGGCGTCGGCATAGCGCATGAGCCCCTCGCGGGTGCTGGACTGGACCGGATACTCGGCGTAGCCCATCGAGATCGTGAAGGCGTGCAGCTCGTCGTCGTGTACGAAGGTTTTTGGTACGGCGCAGAAGGAGCGGAGCTTTTCCGCAACGCTCTCGCGCGTTTCGCCCGGCAGCAGCAGGCAGAATTCGTCACCGCCGTTTCGGCCAATGACGACATCGGACGCGAAGAATCGACGGAGTGAGGCCGCGAGGGTCTGCAGCGCCCGGTCGCCGGTCGGATGACCGTAGAGGTCGTTGATGAACTTGAAATTATCGATGTCCAGCTCCGCCACGATGCACGGCTGGTCCGGATGCCGGCGGAGGTGATAATCGAGCTGGTCATCGAAGCCGCTTCGGTTATAGATACCGGTCAGCTTATCGGTTTCGGAAAGGAAGCGGAGATATTTCCGCCGCTCCTCCAGTCGGATGACGGCGTAGGTCAGTCCGGCGAGAAGGGCGAGAATTGCGAAGCCGGTCCAGAGGACGACCTGACTCAAACTGCTCGCGGCCCAGGCGCTGTCCGGCATGAGCTGCAGCTCCCAGAGGTCACCGCCGAGAGAGAACCAGTGGGAGATCGGATCCACGAGCGCTTTCTCGGAACGATAGAACTCGACGTAGGCCGGATCCCATGGGGAAGCGGTCTTCAGCAGACGATACTGATACCCGAAAAAGTCGAGGGAGCGCAGGGAATCGGAGAAGATGTCCGGCACGCGGATGATGACGATGGCGAAGCCCCAGAAGACCTTCCGACCATGCTTTTCGAGGAAGATCGGGTTCCGCGCCACGATACCCTGGCTGCCGTCCTTTAAATCATACGGTCCCTGGAGACTCGTGACGTCGTTTTTCTTCGCATAGCGGGCATACTCGCCCTGGGCTTCCTCATCCAGCTGCTCGATCCGGGAGAGGTCACTGCTCGCTTCCGGATAGATGTAGCTGACGTAGCCGGCGGGTGCGAGCTGAATGCTTTCGATGGATGGATTCGAGAGATTTTTCGCGACCTGGTAGAATTTGTCGCAGCGACCGTCTTCACTGATCACGATCTGCTCGAGACTGTCGGTGATGGCCATGCCGGACTTAAGGTCCGCCATGATGCGGTCGGTGTAGGTCATGCAGCTGACGTCGGCGCTATGACGCTGCTCCTCGAGGTCGCTCTGCTGGATATGCGATACCAGCATCCCGAGGAAGAACGCACCGAGGATCAGCTCGAACAGCGGCAGCAGATAGAGGAGCATACCGGTGGTGTGAGGCTGTCGGTTTGATTGTGAAATAGAAGAGCCGTCTGAGTCCATGATTGCATTCCCTATGATAAAATTCCGCTGCCAGTATATACCAGAACCGGAGGACATGTGGTCTGTTTAAGCATTTCGTGCTTCGATACGACAATAAACAAGAAAATTATAAACCGGTTTAGGCAACATTACAAATACAATGTGAATATTGCATCAATAATTGTGCAGAAAGTGCAGAATTGGCAGCGGTTCAGGTGCTGGGGTGGCCTCTCCAGGTCCCCCCCTCTGTCTGAATCGCTACAGTATTGCGATCGAAAACACGTGGACAGGGGTGCCGGGCCGCGCTAAAATATGTGCAACTTGAGAAAGAAGGCATCATGGTATGAAAAATCAGAGGGGTAGGAATCGGATGAAGCGGATGGGGGCAGTGCTCCTGTCCGTTTTCTGTGTGCTGGCGGCGGTGCTGGTCCTGCAGACGTCGGGACAGTCGGAGAGCGGCGAGCATGTGGCACAGGCGGCGACAGGGCAGGCCGGTACGGGCGCAGCAGCGGGCAATGCAGGCGCCGGCCAGACTGGTGGCGGTACCGGAATGTCACAGGCAACCGGGACGCAGGCGGGCAATGCAGACGCCGGGCAGACCGGCGGCGGTACCGGAACGTCACAGGCGACCGGGAACACAGGGACTTCGCAGGCGGGGACGCTGACGGTGACCTGGCTCGATGTCGGGCAGGGCGATGCGGCGGTGATCCAGTGTGGTGGTCAGACGATGCTGATCGATGGCGGCAAGCCGGAGAAATCTTCCTATATATATGCGTGGCTGCAGCAGCACGGCCTCAGCTACCTCGATGTGATCGTGGCGACGCATGTGGATGCCGACCACATCGGCGGTCTTTCGGGTGCGCTGAACTATGCGTCGGTCGGCACGGCCTACTGCCCGGTGACGACGGGTACGACGGAGACATTCCAGAGCTTCGTGAAGTATCTCGCGAAGCGGGACAGAAGGATCACCGTGCCGACGGCGGGCGAGACCTTCGCACTCGGCGGTGCGCAGGTTCAGATCCTCGGGCCGCTGCACAGCGCGGAGGACAGCAATGATAACTCCATCGTCCTGAAAGTGAGCTTCGGGGCGACCTCCTTTCTCTTTACGGGTGATGCGGAGCGCGCGGAGGAGCAGGATCTTCTGAACGCCGGTGTGAATCTGCAGAGCACCGTGCTGAAGGTCGGCCATCACGGCTCGGATACCTCGACCTCGTATCCCTTTCTTCGAGCGGTCGCACCGCAGTATGCCGTGATTTCGGTCGGTGCCGGCAACAGCTACGGCCATCCGACAGAGGCAGTGCTGTCGCGGCTCCGGGATGCCGGCGTCACGGCCTTCCGCACCGATATGCAGGGGGAGATCACCGCGGTCAGTGATGGCCAGATGGTAAACTTCAGCACCGCGAAGAACGCCGCGGCAGAGACATTGGCAAACGCCGGTGCCGGACAGAACGCAGGCCAGGCAGATAGTGCGACTTCGGCAAGCTATGTGCTGAACACAAACACTCACAAGTTCCACCTGCCGGGCTGCGCGAGTGTGGAAACGATCAGCCCGAAGAACCGGAAAGACGTAAATGAGTCGCGGGAACAGATCATCAGCGAGGGATATGCGCCGTGCAAGCGCTGTAACCCATAGCAGCTGCCTGCATGGCCAGCAGCCGACGAAAACGGGAGAAAAGGTACCCGGATTCGTCGGCTTTTTGTATGGGCGGAAGCAGAGACGAACTATATGCGCGGCCTGCATCAATAATAGAGATATAAATCATTTTACGCATGAATGGGCGTGCGTTATAATCAGCTTACATTCCGGAGGGCGGATATTCTGAAGGACGCACACCGGGAAGTGAGATGCCGCGGGGCAGCGAACTGCCTGGACGGTAGGATTGGCTGGTCGGAGACATTGGCAGAAGACGGTGCCGGATTTAGACAGGAGAAGCAGGATGAAGAAGGATCTGAAGATCGTGGTGGTATATGGTGGCATTTCGACGGAGCGGGAGATCTCGCTTCGGAGCGGACAGGCGGTGTTTGAGGCGCTGAAGGAGTATGGCTTCACGGATGTGACGCTGTTTGATCTGCACCATGACAACATCGGGGATCTGCTGGCGATAAAGCCGGAGATCGCGTACCTCGCGCTGCATGGCAAGGGCGGCGAGGACGGCTGCATCCAGGGCGTGCTGGAGCTTGCGGGCATCCCGTACACCGGCCCGGGTGTCGGCGCGAGTGCCGTCGGCATGGATAAGATCTACACGAAGAATATGCTGAAGGCGGCGGGGCTCCCGACCTCGGAGTATATCGCGGTGCATAAGAGCGAGATGAGTGTGGACGAGATTGCGTCGCTGATCGTCGAGAAGATCGGGCTGCCGGCGGTGCTGAAGGCACCATGCCAGGGCTCCAGCATCGGCGTCGAGATCGTGAAGGAGGCGTCGGCGCTGCCGAAGGCCATCGAGGATATCTTCTCGTATGAGGACCAGCTGCTCGCGGAGAAGTTCGTGGCGGGCACGGAGATCACGGTGCCGATCATCGGCAACGAGGAGCTTCAGGTACTGCCGGAGATCGAGATCACCTCAGAGCGTGAGTTCTATGATTATAAGGCGAAGTACACCCAGGGCCTCTGCCACCACATCATCCCGGCGCGCATCAGTGAGGCGGATCGCAGCGCGGCGATCGAGATCGCGAAGCAGGTCTACCGTAAGCTGAACCTCTGCGGCGTATCCCGCATCGACTTCATCGTCGGCGCGAGCGGCCCGATCGTCCTCGAGGTCAACACACTCCCGGGCATGATCGCGATGAGCCTCGTCCCGGACGCGGCCCGCGTCGCCGGCATCAGCTTCCCGGAGCTCGTCGCAAAAATCATCGACTTCGGCCTTCGCACGAAGAGAGGATGAACTTCAACGAACCGCTCAGCTACGCAGACACCGCCGTCATCAAAATCGTGGAAGAGTCGTAGTGCACGACCATAGAAGCAAAAAAGAAAACGTCCCCGGCGCAGAAGTGTGCCGGGGACGTTTGACGTTTCATCTTAAGAATTTCGAAGGGGGTCTGACCCCATAAACTTCAGTTTGCGCGTTTCTACAAGCGGTGCGCGGATGGCTTATACATGTGCATGTGAGCTTGCTCGCAATAGCACATGTATAAGCTCAGACGCATAGCGCGACAGCGCGACATGAGTATGAAGCGAAGCGAAATACGAATGCACCGCATCGACAAATTCCAGTTTATTTTGCGTTGATCTTTGTGGAGAGGTACTGCAGCAGTTTCAGTGCATTGCCTGGTAAGCTTTCGCCGTTAAAGACGCCGATATAATCATTTCTGGATGTCTCGAGGTGGGACTTCAGTTTTTTTCTGGCGAGAGCATAATCCTTATTTTTCAGGGCGTTCACGATGGCCTGGTGCTCATCGCTTGCCTTATCCTGAAAGGCAGAATTCAGGTAGGTGAGCAGTCGCAGACGTTCCAGCTGAAACGTCAGGGCGTCGTAGGCGAGGGTGATCCGTTTATTCCCGGCTGCATGAACGATCGCAGAATGAAAATCCTGGTCAGCATCAAAGTGACCCTCGGTTTTTCCTGCGTTCTGTTTTTCTACCATCGTATCCACGTTTTTCTGAAGCTTTTCAATCACCCTGCTGTCGATCCGGCCTTTTTCGCCCGCAAGTGTCAGTGCAGATAATTCCAGTGCTTCTCTGTAATCGAAAATATCCTGAATTTCTTCTTCTGAAATCGCACTCGCTTTATAGGTACTGCTCGAACCCGGTATTTCCTCGAGCAGACCATCATTTTTCAGCATCTGAAGGGCCTGACGGATCGGCGTACGGCTCATGTTGAGCTGCTTGCTGAGCAGAAAATCACTGACCGTCTGCTCCGGCAGAATATCAAAAGTATAGAGCTTTTCTTTTATATAAGTATAGGCTTCTTCCGCCAGGTTATTCTTATCACTCATGATGAATCCTCCCCGTATTCCACAGGATTGTATACGTTGCAAATGTTATCTTTGATTATATAGTACGCCATCAAAGAAGACAAGAAGAGGAGATGAGTGTATACAAGAAATGCAGCGGATTAGTGTATACAATTGTAAGAGCACACAAGTGTATACAGACATATGACAAAAAGTGTATTCAAAAATAGTTGACTGATGTATACAGTGGTTATATAATGCATATAACAACCATTAATTGAGAAACACCGGCTGTGCAAAATAAACAAAAGGTATCGCGCGGGTGTTTCTACGGGAAGGAGTTTTTATTATGAAGAAAAAAATGGCAGCATTACTGGCATCGCTTATGGCACTCCAGCTCGTTGCATGCGGAGGCGCAGCGGGAAATGCAACCCAGAGTGCGAAGGAGACGGCAGCAGCAGCGAAGGAGACGGAGGCACCAGCGCCTGCAGCAGAGGCAGACAGCACAGGAGATGGAGCAGTTACCATCAGACTTTCCTGGTGGGGCGGTGATTCCAGGCACGAAAAGACTCTGGAGGCGGTCGACAAGTTTATGGAGGCCTATCCGGATATCAAGGTAGAGTGTGAGTACGGTGCGTGGAATGGCTGGACCGAGAAGATTTCGACGAGTCTCGTGGCAGGCGCATCCGCGGATGTCATGCAGACGAACTGGAACTGGCTGTATCAGTTCTCTTCCGATGGAAGCAAGTATGCGGATTTAAATGATTACGCCGATGTCTTTAATAATTTTGCAGATTACGATAAGACAACCCTTGATACCTGCGTCGTTGCCGGAAAGCAGCAGGCGATTCCGATCTCGACCACAGGTAAGGTTTTCTACTGGAACAAGACAACCTTTGATAAGGCCGGCATCGCGATTCCGACGACCTTCGACGAGCTGATCGCGGCAGGCGAGACCTTCAAGGAGAAGCTGGGCGACGACTACTATCCGCTTGCGCTCTTTGAGTATGAAAGATATCTGCTGATGGTTTATTATCTCGAATCCAAGTATGAGAAGCCATGGGCTGTTGATAATCAGTGCAACTATACCGTGGAGGAAATCACAGAGGGTCTCGAGTGGATCAATTCGCTGGAGGAGCATCATGTACTTCCGTCCATCGAATACCTGAAGGGTCAGGGCGTAGACACCATCGAGAAGAATCCGGACTGGGCATGTGGTAAGTATGCGGGCTTCTTCGAGTGGGATTCTGCACAGAAGAAGTTTGCAGATGGCCTTCAGGAAGGTCAGGAATTCGTTCTGGGCGATTACATCACCGGATTCGGAAAGAAGGTTGCCGGTATGTATAAGATTTCGCAGGCGTGGACGATCGCAGAGTCTTCTCAGCATAAGAAGGAAGCAGCGCTCTTAATCAACTTCCTCGTATCCGATCCGGAAGCAGTTAAGATTCTGGGTGTTGAGCGAGGCGTCGTTGTAAACAAGGCAGCTGAAAAGATCCTCGAGGAAGACGGCCAGTTAAATGGCCTTACCTATGAGGGCAACAAGCTGGCGATGGCCAATGCCAACTATCCGCTGGATCCGAACTTCGAGAACTCTTCTCTGAAGGATACGACCGGCTCCTACTACACGACCATGGAGTCGCTGAGCTATGGCGACGATCCGGCAGAGCTTGCACAGGATCTGCTTGATGATATCAACAGCGTATACGCAGAGAATGCATATTAATCATCAGTGAAAGGTGAGAAGATGAACGGTACAGACTGGAAAAATAAAGAATTCACTATGAAAGAGCTGTGTGCTGATATGCCGGAGATCGTGGCATATGAGACGCTTGAGCATGCGAAAGAAGGGTATCAGGATATTCAGAAAATCTTCGCGCAGGCATACGAAAAGGTGTGTGCACCTCATTCGGAAATTTCTCATGAAGATCTGTCCTTTTATCTTCTTGCCTTGGCCAGAACAGCGCCACAGATCGATGAAGAGGTGTTCGACCATAAGATGAATCTGGTTATGCAGTACAGAAAGGTTCTGAAAAAGAACCTTTCTGCCTTTGAAGGCTGGGACACGGATTCCGTGAAACGTGTGAAAGAGAGCATAAGACTCGCCTGCGAAAACAGAATGCTGCTTCGCGAAAAGTATGAAGACTATATCGGGGAGATGTGAGATGGAGTTTAAGATTATATGGAAATCTTCAAGAGCGGTATGTATCGAGCTCGTAGATGAAGGCATCGTCTACACGGATCACTATACGGTTTTCATCGATGGAGAGCCAATGCTGACCTCTGATCGCGTGGTGCAGTCCATCTATGGGCTGAAGCCGGATACAGAGTATCGTCTGACGCTGTCGAGGGGAGATCAGTCATCCGCAGAGATGACGTTTCAGACGGAGCCGGAGTTTGTCACACTGAACGTACGCGATTTCGGTGCGAGGGGTGACGATGCGCATAATGATACATTGGCCATACAGGCAGCGATTCTGAGCTGTCCTCCGCACAGCCGTGTATATGTTCCGGAGGGCATCTATAAAGTCAGCAGTCTCTTCATGAAGAGCGGCATCATCTTCGAGCTCGGAAAGGGAGCTGTGCTGTCGGCCTATACGGATCGTACGTACTTCCCGATTCTTCCGGGACTCGTTCAGAGCTATGACGAAACGTCTGAATACAACCTGGCAAGCTGGGAAGGAAATCCGCTCGATTCCTTCGCATCCATCATCACCGGCATCGGTGTTTCGGATGTGACGATCTGTGGAGAAGGCACCATCGAAGGAAACGCGACCTATGAAAACTGGTGGGAAGGAGAAGGCCGTAAGAAAACGGGTGGAGCCTTCCGTCCGAGGTCGATTTTCCTGAACAGATGTAAGGACGTGACCATCCAGGGAATCAGCATAAAGAACAGCCCGGCGTGGACAGTTCATCCGTATTTTTCTGAAAATATCCGGATTCTCGATATTTCGCTCAACAATCCGAAGGTATCCCCGAATACCGATGGTATCGACCCGGAATCAGTGAAAAATCTGGAAATCGTGGGCGTGCACTTCTCGCTGGGCGATGACTGCATCGCCATCAAGTCCGGCAAGCGCTACATGGGACATACCTATGTGACCCCGTCGGAGAACATCGAGATCCGACAGTGCCATATGAAGTATGGGCATGGATCGGTCACCCTCGGAAGCGAGATCAGTGCGGGCGTAAGAAATCTCTACTGCCATGACTGCATCTTCGAGGATACCGACCGCGGTTTACGCATCAAGACAAGACGCGGAAGAGGAAAGGAAAGCATCATTGACAACATCCGATTTGAAAACATCCGGATGGATGGGGTGCTGACGCCGTTTGTACTCAATTCGTTTTACTGGTGCTGTGATCCGGACGGAAAGAGCGAGTACGTAAGATGTAAAGAGCCGCTTCCGGTGGATGACCGGACGCCGACGGTCGGCCGGATCTCCTTCAAGAACATCGAAGCACAGAACTGTCATGTGGCGGCGACGTTTATGTATGGACTTCCGGAAGCTAAGGTAGAGGAGCTCTCTTTCGAAAATGTACATATCTCATTTGCGGAGGATCCGAAGCCGGATTATCCGGCGATGATGGCTGATGTGGAACCATGTACGCGGAAAGGCGCTTTTATCAGAAACTGTAAGAAACTCGTATTAAAGGAAGTCCGGATCGAGGGTGCAGATGGCGATGCATTTGACCTCGATGGTATCGACTTGCTGGAAAGGTAAAAGGTAAGCTCCGATGATTTTATCGGCTACGTACTCGGACTACGAATTAGCGGAACGTTCCCCCATCCTGTATCGGGGAGAGATGTCGGCGTGCTTCGAACAGATCGCGCAGGACGGCTTCCAGGGGGTGGAGATCCACTCGAAGGATACAGGCAGCTACGATGCAGACGAGGTGAAAACACTTCTTGATTGCTATGGGCTTCGGCTGACGTCGCTCGGCACCGGACTTCTCCGACAGAAGGGTGGACTAAGTCTCACTTCGGATGACGAAGCATGCAGAATCCAGGCGGTTCAGCAACTGAAAGCGTTTATCGACTTTGCATCACATTTTGAGGATGTTGTGGTGATTATCGGACTCCTCAGAGGCAAACTGTCGGAAACGGACAGTAAAGAGCATTACTGGGAAAGACTCTCGAAGCATCTGATCGAATGTGCGGATTATGCCATGGAAAAACATGTGCGGATCGGTCTGGAGATGATCAACCGATATGAAGCGGATACACTGAACAGCACACAGGATGGACTTCGCTATCTGAAGGAGCTGGGGCATCCGGCGATCGGTCTTCACCTCGATTCCTACCATATGAACATCGAGGAAGCAGATATCCGACGTTCGCTGGAGCTCAGTGCGAAGCAGCTGATTCATGTGCATCTTGCCGATAATGACCGCTATTATCCTGGACATGGGCACATGGATTTCAAGGAAATATTTGAAACCCTGGATGAAATCTCCTACACAGGCGCAGTGGCAGTCGAAGCACTGTCAAAGCCGGATGCGCGGACAGCCGGAAGCGAGAGTGTAGGGTATCTGAAGAAATATATGCACTGAAACAGGATGAGAAGATAGTTGCACAGTGCGTGAAATATGCGTGAACGCCGGGATGCTGAAGCTTACGAACGATGAACAATGGGTCATCCCTTTCATTCTACGATGAATGGAAGGGATGGCTCATTATTTTTTTATAAACAGGATTCGAAACCCTCTATTTCTGCTATGATATAGGAAGCGTTTGGGACCGCCAGTACATAGATATGCGCAGCCCTTCCATCTCTGCTATGATAAGGGAAGCATCTACTAAAGGAGGAAGCATCATGGAATTATATAAGGCACTGAACATTCGAAAGTCCATCCGTTCCTACACGGGTGAAGGCATCACCGACGCGCAGCTCGAGCGCATCCTCACCGCAGCCTACGAGGCGCCGATCGGCATGAAGCGCTACGACAGCATTCATCTCACCGTGATCACAAATCCGGAGCTTCTTCATGAGATCGATGCCAATGCAGCAGCCGCGAGTGGAGACCCGTCCCGCCACCCGCTCTATGGCGCACCGATGCTGATTCTCGTGTCGTCGAGCCAGACCAGTAACGTGGCAAGCGCGAATGTAGGCATTGTCATCCAGAACATGTCCCTCGCCGCCGTCGAGGAAGGCGTCGGTCACTGCGACATCTACGGTGCCATCCGCGCGCTCGTAAAGAACGAGGAGCTCGTTGCGAAGCTGAACATCCCGGAGGGCTTCGAGCCGACCGGATCGATCATCCTCGGACAGACCGACGTCGCGTACACCGCACGTGATATCCCGGCAGACCACAAGTACAGCATGAATGTTCTGAAATGATGATCAGGTAAAGGCACGGAGGAAAACACGATGGAAAGATTAGATGAGTTTATGAAGCTCTTAACCGGACGCTTCGATAATCGGGAGCAGTTTGAGGCGATGCAGGCGGCCGGAAAGGTATACCCGTTCGCACAGCATGTGAATACGATCTGTAACGATAAGATTCGGAACATCCCGGCGGATTTCCAGGGATACTTCATGGTGGAGGAGAGCTACTACGAGACGAACGGAAAGCTCCATGCTTCCCCGCATCTTTTCCTCTTTACAGAGGAAGGCGAGGGCATCCTGCTTTCGTCCTATGATCTTCCGGCAGGTGCAGACCGTACATCATTTACGTATGACAAGATGGAGCCGGTCGAGTTCAGTGCACTGAAGAAGTCGGCGACCTTTACACCGGCGCTCTACCTCTGGAAGGACGGCGCCTGGGAGGGTGGCAGTACCAGTCATTTCAGCCCGGTGATGACCCTGAAGCTCTGGGAGCGTTTCTCGGGGGACTGCCTCGAGGTGTCTGAGAGCATGGAAATGAACGGAAAACGGACCTTCGGCTACGACGACCCAATCATCTACAGGAGGGCGAAATAAGATGACAAAGATGATGGAGCGGAGCCATGCGCTTCGCGATGATACGACGATACATTACAACTGCGCGCAGGCGGTGTTCATCCCGTTTGCCGAAAAGAAGGGCTTAAGCGCAGCGCAGGCGCAGGCCATCACCGCAAACTTCGGAAGCGGCATGCGTGCCGGCCTCACCTGCGGTGCCATCACCGGCGGGCTCATGGCCCTTGGACTCTATGACGCCGGCGACGCGGAGGCATCCACTGAATTCATGCGCCGCATGAAGAGCCTGCACGGTGGCCTCTCTGACTGCCGCGACCTCCTTCGCGAAGAGGTGCACAGCCCGGCGGAAAAAAAGCCACACTGCGATGGCATGGTGTATGAAGCCGTGGAAATCGTCGAGGAAATGCTGATGGCGAGAGGGCTGCTGTAAGCTGAAACCATCGGGATTCCTCTCATTCATTTTTGACTATTCCTATCCGCCTGGAAAAGTAGTATCATCAACGAAGTTTTAAAATTTCGGGGGTGTGCCGGTGGAAACAAATCCAAACAAGATCGATATGCTGCATGGTGGGCTTTTCTGGAAGCTCGTGCTGTTCGCGTTGCCGCTGGCGGCGAGCAGTATCCTGCAGCATTTTTTTAATTCTGCGGATGTGGCGGTGGTCGGCCGTTTCGCGGGTGGCGATGCCCTCGCGGCGGTCGGGGCCAATGTTGCCAACGTGGGTGTCTTCGTGAACTTCCTGGTCGGTGCGTCGATCGGTCCGAATGTCGTCGTGGCGACGCTGATCGGCAGCGGGCGCATGGACGAGGTATCGGACGCGATCCACACGGTCATCGCGATGGCCATCACGGGCGGTCTTCTGCTGATGGGCATCGGCCTCGCCATCGCGCGGCCCCTCATCGAGGCGATCGGTACGCCGGTGGAGGTGCTCGACATGGCGGTGCTGTACTTCCGCATCTACATGCTCGGCCTCCCGTTCATCACGCTCTATAACTTCGGCGCGGCGATCCTCCGCTCCATCGGTGACACAAAGCGTCCGCTGATGTACATGATCTTCGCCGGTGTGCTGAACGTCATCCTGAATCTGCTGTTCGTCGTGGTTTTCAAAATGAGCGTGGCGGGCGTTGCGCTTGCAACTACCATCGCAAACTTCACCTCGGCGGCACTCGTGTTCCGCACGCTGCTCCATGAAGAAGGGCCACTTAAGCTCCGGATCGACAGCATTGCCCTGCACCCGAGGTATATGAAGCGTGTGCTGCAGGTCGGCCTACCGGCGGGTGTGCAGGAGTCGGTGTTCTCGGTTTCGAACATCTTCGTCCAGGCCGGCGTCAACAGCTTCGGTGCGCAGGCCATCGCAGGTGCGGCGGCGGGCCTCAATTTCGAGTACTTCACCTATGATATTTGTGCTGCGTTCGCGCAGGCCGCGGTGACCTTCTACAGCCAGAACCTCGGCGCGGGCGAGCATGGTCGCTGCCGGCGTGTCTTCCGCCTCACGATGCTCCAGTCCATCCTGTTCACGCAGCTGCTGGCGCTGCCGTTCACGATCTGGGCGCGTGAATTCGCCGGGCTCTACACGACGGATCCGGTCGCCATCGATTACGCCGTGAGCCGGATGTACCACGTCATGGCGGTCGAGGGTCTGTGCACGCTCTTCGACACCCCGTCCGGCGTCCTCCGCAGCATGGGCTACGCGATCAGCCCGTCCGTCATCACGATCCTCGGCACCGTCGTCTTCCGGATTATCTGGCTCCTGACCGTGTTCCGCGCCGTGCCGACCTACGAGGTGCTGATGAGTGTCTACCCGGTTTCGTGGGTGCTCACCGGCGGCACGCTGATCGCCATGTACTACCGGGCGCTCCGGAAGCAACGCCGCCTGGCCTGACGCAGGTGACGCGCCGAAATTTAATGGGGTCTGACCCCATTAAATTTTTATAAACTAAATCTAAACTGAAGTTTATGGGGTCAGACCCCATAAAGTGACGCTGGAAAGGAATGAAAATGAATCAGGAACGTTTCGAGAAGCAGCGGGAGTTCATCCTGGAAATCGATAAGGAAAAGGAAATCTACCGGCAGACACATCTGACGAATCACGGGCGTCGCGAGGGTGATGCGGAGCATGCGTGGCACATGGCCATCATGGCGTATCTGCTTCGTGAGTACAGTAACACCGAGGTCGACATCGCGCATGTCATGATGATGTGCCTGATCCATGACATCGTCGAGATCGACGCGGGCGACACCTACGCCTACGACGAGGAGGGCCTGAAGACGCAGAGGGAGCGCGAGGAGAAGGCGGCAGACCGCATCTTTGCACTGCTGCCGGCGGACCAGCGCGATGAGCTCCGGGCAATCTTCGAGGAGTTCGAGGCCTACGAGACGCCGGAGGCGAAGTACGCGCATGCGATGGACAACCTCCAGCCGCTCCTGCTCAATGCCTCAAACGAGGGCGATGACTGGAAGACGCACGGCGTGTCCTTCAACACGGTCTGGGGCCGGCAGCAGAAGATCGCCCGCGGTTCCGAGGCACTCGCAGCGTTTTCGCGCGCGGTCATGGAGGACTTCGCCGACCGCGGAATCCTGAAGGATGATCGGAGTTAAATCATGGGAGAACTGAAATTTCGCGTGGCGCGGCCGGAGGATGCGGAGGCGCTTCGGACGATTTATGCGCCGTATGTCGAGGAGAGCGCCATCACCTTCGAGTATGAGGTGCCGGCTGTCGAGGAGTTCCGCGCACGCATCGCGCACACGCTAGCGACCTATCCGTACATCGTCGCCGTGGAAGAACAGTCGGCCAATGCAGGCACCGCGCATGTGGATGGCGTCCCGGCTTCATCGACGCCGGCTGCCGGTGCCGATGAAGCCGGCGGGACATGCAGAACCTCCGAACACATCATTGGCTACGCCTATGTCGGGCGTCTGCACGAGCGTGCGGCGTACGACTGGAGCGTGGAGACCTCGATCTATGTCGACCGGAGTGCGCGGAAGCACGGTCTCGGGCGACAGCTCTACGAGCGGCTCGAGGCGATTCTCCGCGCGATGAACATCATCAGCGTGAACGCCTGCATCGCGTATCCGGGGACGAATAATGACCCGTACCTGAACACGAACAGCCCGGACTTTCATGCGCACCTCGGCTATCAGCTCGTCGGGCATTTCCATGCCTGTGCGTACAAGTTTGACCGCTGGTACGACATGATCTGGATGGAAAAGTGGATCGCGCCGCACCCGGCGAAACCTGAAGCGATGATTCCCTTCCCGGAGCTTCCGGAGGAAGTCGTGGAGCGCTGCCTGCAGGAATAAACTGCTGATTAAGGGGAAAGGAGCTTAGATGAGCGTACAATATTTCCGAGACCGGCTTCGTGACCGTCGGGGCCTGGCGGCAGTACACTATATCCTGATGGTGCTGATCGCGCTGGTGCTTCTGATGTTCGTGGTGGATGGCTATATGCGGCATCTGCAGGATATCGCGATGACCTACGACTGCGAGGAGGTCAATGAGGCGGTGGCCTGCGCGAAGACGCAGTACCTGATGGACGGGGCGCCGGGGGCCGTGGTGTACTACTATGATGCCGAGACGAAGCAGGTGTATACACGGGAGCATTTCCAGGCGAAGGACCGCATCGACCTGAAGGGCTATGGGCGTTCACTGGAATTTCAGAACCGGCAGGCGCAGACGGGAGCCATCGGCGTGCCGAACCGGGGCGACGAGCGCTACCGGAAGGTCATCGGTCGGCTCGATGACGGCATGACGACAACGAGCAACGATGTCACACACAACTGGACATTCTTCGACAATATCCGCCAGAACGTGACGGGCCTCGGTGACCCGGATGGCGCGCAGTTCCTCGCCATCAGCTTCTCAGCGGATGGCCAGCTCTCGATGGTGCGCTGGCGCGGACCGGTGCTCTATTACTACGATTACAGGATGATGTCCGCGGAAGAGAAGGCGGCCCTCACCGGCGAGGAGCGCGCGCTCATCGCGGAGGACGCCCCGGAAGGTGAAACGCTCTTCTGGAACAGCCAGTACTGAGCGGGATGCCGAAAAAGCCGGCCCTCCGGAGCTCTGGCGGTGTCTCGCCATCACGCCACGTATTCCCGCCCGTGCGTCCGGTAGCAGTACGCGGAGATGAAGATGGTGACGGCTTCGGCGCATGGCATGGTGAGCCAGATGCCGTTCACGCCGATGAGCTGCGGGAGGATCAGGATGAAGACCACCACGAGGATCAGCGAGCGGAGGGTGGAGATGAGGGCAGAGAGGAAGCCGTTTCCGAGGGCGGTGAAGTAGCCGGAGAGGAAGACGTTCCATCCGATGAAGAGGAAGACCAGGCTGAAAAGCCGGAGCCCCTGCCAGGTGAGGTCGAACACGTGTCCGGGGCCGGCGAAGAGGTGGATGAGCGGCTGACCGAGGCCGAGTGAGATGGCCATGACGACCACGGAGGTGAGGGCGATGGTCCGGAAGCTGTAGCGCAGCGTCTCCCGGATCTTCGCGGGATTTCCGGCGCCGACATTGAAGCTCACGATCGGTGCAGCCGCCACTGCGATCCCCATGTAAAACGCGATGAAGAAGTAGTAGAGATACATGATGATCGTGACCGCCGCGACCCCGTCCTCGCCATAATGTTGAAGGACGATGACGTTGAACAGAAAAGTCGTGATGCCGGTCGACATCTCGGTGAGCATCTCACTGCTGCCGTTCGTGCAGGACTTCACGAGCACGTCCGCGTGCATCCGGGTGCGACAGAAGCGGATATGGCTAAAGCGGAGGAAGTAGACGAGGCCGATCATGGCGCTCGCGGTGATCGACAGGGTGGTGCCCCAGGCCGCGCCGTAGGTACCAAGGCGGAATACGCCGACGAGGATGTAATCGAAGACGATGTTCAGCACGAGGCCGGTCATCGACATCCAGAGCCCGACCTTCGGGCTGCCGTCGGTCCGCACGAGGTACTCGAAAAACAGCTTGAAGGACATCGGGATGCTGCCGAGGAAGATGACCTTCGCGTACGGCAGGACATGCACGAGCAGGCGCTCACTGCTGCCGAGGAAGAGGCAGACCGGCTTCAGGAAGACGAGACCGAAAATCGTAAATAGAATCGCGAGGACGAGCAGGACCAGGGTGATGAAGGTGAAAATCTGATTCGCCTCGTGGCCCTTTTTCTGTCCCATTTTTTCGCCAATGATGGCGCCCGCACCGGTTGCGAGCATCACGGAGGTTCCGAAGATAACGCAGGTCACCGGAATCACGATATTGATGCCGGCGAGCGCATCGGAACCCGCGTATTTCGAGACGAAGTAGCCGTCGATCGTCGTGTAGAAGGACAGGAAGATCATGGTCAGCACCGACGGGATCAGATATTTCAGAAATTGCGGGTACGTCATGTGGTTTTCAAAACAGTTCATTTTTTCTCCTGCTTATCGTGTTCTTTATGGGCTCTCCACGGCAGGTTTTCTGCAGCTGCCGTGCCCTCGATAAGCACTCCTTATCTATTGTGTACTCTCTCTAATCTAAACCATATAGTTGCTATATAGTCAAGAGGGGAGCTGCAGCAAAAATGATACAGCATCGAGTTTCTGTAACTATGGCGAGAAAGAAATAAGTGGAAATCTGTGACGCGATGCATCAAAAAAGCTGTTATATACCGGTCTGTGCATGCTATAATCACTTCGGTTTTTAATTATATAAAAGCATTTCATCCAGCTGCGATTTCGAAATCAGAAGCGTTTTAACATAAGTGTCATTTCGAAACCAGAGCTACCACAGATTATATCATTTCAGAAACGGGGCCTCATGTACCAGACTACGCCGCTTATCATGCTTTACATCCTCATCCTCGCGTTCCTTTTCGGGGCAGTGTTCGGGAGCTATATCGACTGTGTGGCGTGGCGGCTCGTGCATCATGAGCGGGTCGCGCGTGGCCGCTCGCACTGTGATGTCTGCGGGCATGCACTCGTGGCCGGCGATCTGATCCCGATCATCTCGTATCTTCGCTCGGGCGGCCGCTGCCGCTACTGCGGGGCGAAGTTCAGCGCGGAGTCGACCTGGGTGGAGCTCACGCTCGGCCTCGCTTTCGCCGCGATCGTCTATAAATTCGACGTTTCCTTCGTGGCGCTTCGCTATCTCGGGCTTCTCGTGATCCTCATGGGCCTCAGTCTCGTGGACCAGAAGACCTTCCTCATCCCGGACCGCTTCCACGTCGCAGGTATTCTCTGGTGGCTCCTCACCCTGCCGCTCATCGCGTGCACGCAGGGCCGCGGTCTCACCGAGGCGCTCAGCATCACAGGCGCGCGTTTACCGCTGGCCAATGCTCCCGGCCTCCACGATGGGCTCGGCCGGATCATGCTGGCTGCGGCAGACAGCGCAGCGACTGCCAGCACATCCCTCGTGATCAGTGCCAGCGCTGCCGTCGCAAATGCTGCCAGCGCAGCGCCCGCCGGCGCATCACTTGCGACCGGTGCCAGCGCCACGTTCACTGCAGACATCCCGTTCACGCAGTGGCTCCTCACGGATCTCAGGTGGGGGCTGATCAGCGCCTTCGGTGTCGGCCTCCTGATGCTGCTGATCTCGCTCGCCTTCGACAAGCTCACGGGAAAAGAGAGCCTTGGTGGCGGAGACATCAAACTGCTGTTTATGACCGGGCTCTACATGCGACCGGGTGTGACGCTCTTTAACCTGATGCTCAGCTGCTTCGTGGGGCTCTTTATCGCGCTCGGGCTTAAAAAGGATAAAATTCCATTCGGTCCATCGATCTCCATCGCCGTTTTCCTCTCTATTCTATTTGGAAGTGAATTCGTGGCGTGGTATACTGGACTCATATTGTGAAAAATGTTGCCTTGCGGGCTCCTGCCAGAGAAGGTAAGGGACCCGGAAGGCGTTTCGCGTGCATATAAACCGCAGGGAAACCGGCGGAAACTATCAAAACAGATGAGGAATATATGAAAATCACGAAAGTTGTCGGTATCGACATCGGAAACTACCGAATCAAGATTTCATACATCGTAAAGGGAGAGCTGAAGGACGTTTTCGTCGAGACGCTCCCGGATAATATCGTGAAGGACGGCATGGTCCAGTACTGGGATGCGATGGCGGACTTTCTGAGGGAAACCTTTCAGAGCCACGGCATCCACTGCCGGAATGTCATCTTCACCCTGCCGTCGAGCGGCGTCTACATGCGTGTGGTCGATCTGCCGCGCATGACCGTGAAGCAGCTCCAGCTGAACCTTCCGTTCGAGTTCCATGATTACATCAGCGAGCCGACCGAGAAGTACTTCTACGACTATGCCGTGATCGAGGAGGGCGAGAAGACGATGAAGCTCCTCGCGGTGGCGTGCAGTCGTGAACTGATCGACCGCTACCGGACGCTCGCGAAGCGTGCGAAGCTGAATGCGGTCGGCCTCGTGCCGGAGGTGCTCGGTTTCCAGCGTGTCCTCCGCCGCTATAACGCGCTGTTCCGCGTGCCGGATGAGAAGGACTATGCGATCCTCGACATGGGCGACCGCAGCTTCAAGCTCCACTTCTTCCGGCATGGTGTCTACGAGGTCACCCGTCCGCTCGAGCCGGGCGCGCGTCACATCGCGGAGATCGCGGCGGAGATCCGTGGCACGGATGTGCACATCGGCCAGCTCGCCGCCGAGTCGAACCAGGACGACGTCCTCGCGCACGAGAACATGGAGGCCCTCTACGAGAGCAGTGCCGTGCAGATCATGCGTGCGATGAACTTCTACAGCTACAGTAACACGAACAACACGATCGACACCCTGTACTACTGCGGTGGTGCCGCGAACTATCCGGCGCTGCTTGAGACCATCGAGGAGACGATGAACCTCCCGATGCGCCCGCTCACGGACCTCATGCCGTACACCGAGCCTGGCCTCGAGGCAGCGCTTCTCCTGAGCCCGCAGAGCTACGGCGTCGCCCTCGATCCGGAGGCGAAGGTGCGCGCGCTCAGTGACGATGAAATCAGGGAGACATTGGCGAGACAGCAGGCGCTCGGCAGTGTGACAGAGACAGAACAGACCAGCGACGCGCAGCAGGAGGTACCGGTTTGACGAACTTAAAAGAACTTGGAAAAGTGCAGATCGGCCGGAGCGGCAAGTACCCGTCGAAGAAAACCATCAACCTCATGTACCGCGAGCACGACACGCAGGACCGCATCTTCACGATCGTCCTCTTCGTGCTGTTCATGATCTTCCTGTATTTCTTCTCCCGCTATGGCGTGGCGGCGCAGCTTGCGCGTGCCGATGCCGCGGAGGCGAACTACAGCCGGATGGAGCAGAACCTCGAGAAGATGAAGGAGGCGAACAGCCAGTACGCGAACGTGCGTGCCGACTACTCCCACTACGGAAACGGCTACCTCAACGACGAGGAGCTTTCCCGTCAGGACCGCGTCACCATGCTGAACGTCATCGACGAGCGCGTGCATGCGGCGGGCGGCATCCAGACCATCCAGATCCAGGACAACATCGCCGTGATCACCGTCGGCGTGACCGACGCACAGCGTCTCCCGGACATCATCCTCTCACTCGAGGGCTCCGAGTACGTAAGCTACGTGACGGCACAGACCGCCGCGACCGATGAGGACAGAGATAAGCTGTCGCTCTCCGAGGATGGTACCCCGGATCAGCCGCTCTTCGTGACCGGCCAGCTGACGATCTACTTCCGTACCCCGGAGGAGGTTCGCGCAGCGCTCGCGTCCGGTGAGGCTTCCGCGACCAGCGATCAGGCCCTCGATGCCGGTGAGAACGGCTCCGCGACCGGTCAGAACGCGTATATCCCGAGCATTCAGCACACGCGCCCGGACCAGCTCGGCGAGACCGAGGCGGCGTCGAGCACGACCACGGCTTCGGCCAATGCAGGCGACCAGAACACGAGTGCCGAGGCCGCTCAGGCGAAGGCAGAGCGTGCAGCCGCGCAGCGTGCCGCAGAGGAAGCGGCGAAGCGCCAGGCAGCCCAGGCCGCACAGGCAGCGCAGGCCGCCGCACAGCAGACGACCGCAGCCGTACCGCAGACCGTCGCCGTACAACAGCAGCCCGCCAACATTGACACACCGACGGATAATCCGTTTACCGGCGGCAGCATCACGATCCAGGGCGGAAGCCCGTTAGGCTGAGGGAGGACAGAATGTTAAACAGAGCTTTTACGAAACGTGAGAAAGTCCTTCTTCTCGTACTGGTGATGATCCTGCTGGGCCTCGTGTACTACCGCTTCGTGCGGCTCCCGGTGCAGGAACGCATCGCGGCGGCGGACACGACGGTGCTCGAGCAGCAGATGGAGATGGAGCAGCAGAAATCCGCCATCATCCAGCAGATGCAGGAGGATATCGATAACGGACAGAAGGAAGATACGGGCATCGTCGCTTCCTATGATAACCTGAAGGCCGAGTCGGCCGCGCTCAATACGATCTTTGCGCAGGCGACGAGCTTCAACTTCAGCTTCGAGCAGCCGGTGGCGACCGATGACGCCGTGCGCCGGACGATCAACATCAGCTTCACCGCAACGAACTACCAGATCGCGCGCCGGATCATCCAGCAGGTGCATGACTGTGCGTACCGCTGCCTCATCACGGATATCAGCGTCGGTGCCGATTCCGATAAGATGCAGCAGTATGCGAACCTCGAGAACTCGACGATCAGCGGCAGCATGAGCGTGACCTTCTACGAGACCCTGAACGGTGCGACCACCACGAACGGCCTCACCACGAGCGACGGCAGCGCCGTGCAGAGCAGTTACGTCGGCCTCGGCAATTCCTCGCTCGACCTCGCACAGAGCAGCCTCGAGACCATGGCCGAGTCCCTCGCCAGTGATGCGGCGGATAAGATCGCCGCAGGTGCGGGATTCTGATACAGAAAGGAGAGCAATGATGAATGCAGTGCAGCGGAAATTACATGATCGAAGCGGCGCAACCCTCACCGTTGCGCTCCTTTTCTTTATCATGTGCGCAGCCGCCGGCTCCGTCATCCTCGCCGCGGCCACGACCAGTACCGGACGACTCAGCCAGCTGCAGGCCAGCGACCAGAACTACTACGCCGTGGTGTCCGCCGCGAAACTGATTAGGGATGAAATCGACGGACAGACAATCTCAGTCGGACAGACGGAGACGAAGATCGTCACCACCACCCGAAAAGAAAGAACGGAGAAGGATGCGAACGGTGCAGATGTCACGGTCGTGGAGGAAACGACGAAGACAGAGTACAGCTATTCGGCACCGGAGTTTGAGCATCTGAAGGATACGACAGCCGGGGCGGGGATCACGTCGAAAACGAAATTTGATGGTTTTAACGGGACAGATCGTTTCTTTTTATTAAATGCCTTGAATAATAACGATAAAATCGATACGGAGGGGCAGAAACGCACCGGTGCACTGACAACGGTGGATTACATGAAGGCCGGCTCCGAAACCAAGAAGAGTATTGGTCAGGAAAATCGTATCATCAGCGAAGCGGACTACAGTGCCGCCAACGATGTATTCACCAGTGCGCTGATGAACGGTACGGATCACATCTATACCGATACCTTCACCATGACGGCAGCGCTGAAGGATTTTACGCTTCCCAGTAGTGCTGCAAGCACCCTTCCGGTCGATGTCCGTATCGTCATGAACGGGCAGGGAAATATCAAGGCTTATTTCAAGAACCACGTGGATGCAAGTGCGAAAAAGCAGGGCAATGAATATCGTCTGATGCTGACACTGGATGCGAAGGAAGGTGCTGTACAGGCAGACAGCTCGAGCGGAACATCCGAAGATGGAAGTGGAAGCCCGAGCACAGAAAGTAAAACCGTAGGGGACACAACGACAACCACGGAAAGCACTTCTGTAACACGGCACAGCTATGTTACCTGGGGCAACCCGCAGATCACGAAGGATACGAGTAAAGATGTCTGGTAAGTTGAAGAACAAACTGAAAAGCAAAAAGGGCGAGACCATCACCGAGACACTGGTATCCGTTCTGATCGCCGCCGCTGCGATGATCCTCTTCGCCAGCATGATCACCTCGTCTCAGCGCATATTGCAGAAGAGTGAGAGCTTCATGAATGACTATTATGCCGGTGAAACGAAGATGGAAGAGGCTATAGCCACCGGTGGTACGACAGGCGGAACTGACATCAAGGTAATCATTAAACAGGTAAATGGTGCACAGTCCTATGGTATCAGCAACAAGCATAAAGATGGGAAGATAAGTGTAAGCTATGCCACGAATCAGCCCGATACCGGTACCGGCACGAGTGGCATCGAGCGTTTCGCAATCGCAGAGTACAAATCACAGAACTGATGGAAGCGGATGGAGCAGAACAGATGAAGCAGAAATTCCTTCATAAACTGAATAACCGACGTGGCTTCTCGCTTACAGAGATGCTCGCCACGGTGCTCATCATGGGCTTCGTCGGCATCATCATCACGACCGGTGCCACGACCGTACAGCGGGTGTACCGTAAAGTCGTCGCACATGCAAACGCGCAGACAGCATTGACCACCACCATCACCCTGATGAAGGATCAGCTCGCGTTCGCGGATCCAGAGAGCATCACGGGGAACAGGACCACGATCAGTTTTCAGAACCTGAACAGCGGCGAGCAGACGATCACTCTGAATCCGGGTACCGACTCGGGTACCGCGAACCGGGGATTTACATTGACCTATACCGCAGGTGACGGGACCGGAACTGCCAGCACGACCCTGCCGCTTCTCAGTGATAGCGCCATCACCAGCGACCTCTGTGTATGCTTTGATGGCGATGGCAGCGGATTTTCCTGGGATCCGGCCACGAAGGTCATCACCGTGACAAAGCTCGTCGCAAAGGACACACGAACCGATACCGTGCAGGCGCACGCCAGCTTCAAGGTTCTCCTCGTGAACGGCAAATAATTACATACAATCGATACAGGATGTCTGAATGAAATCAGGCATCCTTTTCTAATGGCGATAAACGGCCGATGCAGAATGATGGGGAGAAATCGGGCATCCTTTTTATAGAAGTAAAACATCAGCGAAATTCTGGTAAAATCTTGCATTTCGGCTTCTTTTGATTGTAATTAGAGGAAAATAACTTAAAATAAAGTGGAATACGTATGCGATCGCATCCTGCGATGCGTTCAGTATAGAACACGGAATGGAACAGACTTCAATGACAAATGCAATAAAGAAAAGACTCAACAGAAAAGGCTTCACGCTGGCGGAGGTGCTGGTCACCGTCGCGATTATCATCATCCTCGCGGGTGTCACCTTCGTTTCGGTGGGGCAGTACCAGAAGAATCTCCGTCTGATGGAGATGGACGGCACCGCGAAGGAAATCTTCATCGCCGCGCAGAATCACCTCAGCGTCGCGAAGGCCTCCGGTGACCTCGACCGCCTCGCGGTAGAAGCAAATGCGAGTTCGACCGGCACGACGGCTTCGGCCATCGGCACGAAGCTGGATCCGACCTCTGTCTCTGCCTATGCGGGCAATGCCAGCGGTGAATACTATTATGTGATTCATAATGTGACGAGCGGCACCGAGAACTACACGCCACAGGGCAGTGATGCGATCCTCCAGATGATGCTGCCGTTCGGTGCCCTCGATGAAACCGTCTCCGCCAGCGGAAACTATGCCATCGTCTATGAACTGAAATCCGCTTCTGTCGTCGCCGTCCTCTATTCCGGCGCGGGCAATGCCTCCTTCGGCAATGCTGCGGTGATTACGCTCGACGACGATGATGTGAAGAATATTGAAACCAAAAAGCTTTACCAGGATAAATCGGCACGCAAGAGCTACCAGAAGGACGATGTCACGGCCATCGTCGGTTGCTACACCGGCACGGCAGGCAGCGCAGCTATCCCGACCGAAACACTCGAAGCACCGAAGCTGGAAGTGAAGAACGAGAATAAGCTGCATGTTATCGTGAGTGATACAGATAAAACGGCAGGTACAGATAATGTCACTTTAATCATTCGTGGTGTGCAGAGTGGTACAGTCGCACAGCGCTTACTCCAGCGCGACACCAGTGATGGACATATCGGTGCCGGCGCCTTTGACGTCACGATCGACGATATCACAGGGGATGATGGCTCATATCGCTTTGCAAATATCATTTCGCCTGGCCGTTTTAAGGCAACTACAGGCGCTGCATTCATCCCGGGTGAGAACATCGAGATCAGTGCACGTGTCAGCTCCACAACGGGACTCGCGACACCGAAGGAATCCGCAAAATACACTGTCAGCAGTCTGTTCGGCGATGTGAACGAAACGAAGGATGCTGCCGGAAATACGACGGTCTATATCCGAAATCTGCGTCATCTCGAGAACCTCGGGGCCAATGTCTCGGGCTTTACAGCTGCGCTCGGAACCGGAACGACGAGTGGCAGCTCCAAGATTGTGAACATCACCGCGGAGCAGAAAAACGAGATCACGATGTTCTCGATGAGTACGAGCGGCGCCGCAAGCGGAAATCACTTCGAAAATCTTTATGGTTCAAAAATCTATGGAATGGAGCAGGAAGCTACCTTCGCGGCCATCGATGTCAACTATCCCCTCGTTTACCACGGCAACCAGCATGAGATCCATGATGTAAGCATTGGCGCACAGACTGGATATAGCGCCGCCGGTATCTTCGGGCGGGTTGCAGATCTGACGAGCGGTGAGGCGAATGCATCGCTGTCCGTCCGTGATCTGATCCTGCGGAATGATCGTGTATCGGGGACCAATGTCCAGAATGCGGGCATGCTGGTTGGCGAGACGACAAAGGACCTGACCGTGGATGGCGTCCTCGCATACTATCACGAGGATAGCTATGATGAGACCAGGGATTCGAGCGTAGAAGTAACGGCAAGCGAGAACGCAGGCGGACTCATCGGTTTGGTAGCCGGTGGAAAGCTCGATGTCAAAAACTCCGCCGCCGCTGTTTATGTGAAAGGTGGAAGCGCAGCTGGCGGATTCATCGGAAGTGTGACCGGTGCAGAGACTGACTCCACCATCGTGCAGAGCTATGCCGGCGGACATACCAAGGATGGCGCGTACAGCACGACAGATGCAGCAACAAACCGGCCGGTTCTTGAAGGGCCAGGAAGATATAATGTACAGGCGAGCGGCTATGCCGGTGGCTTTATTGGCGAGTCTTCCGATAAGGTAAACATGAATGCAGTTTACTCTACGGCATCGGCATATTCGAATGATGCTACAAAGTCCGGTTCGTTCTCGGGCAACACGAAGGCGATTTTTGGAACGGGAAATAATTATTATGCGATCGGACCACACAACGGCACTGAAGCATCCGCAGACGATATTGCAAAAGCAGAAATCACGACCGGACAGGTGCGCCGACAGGCCACACCGTATGACCGGAAGCTGATACTTAAGGGTAGTGAAACAGAACACAAGACGATGGATAAAACCAGCTACCCACTGTGCACCGTGCGAAACCTGTGTGAAGGGGATGCGAGCGTACAGGATACGGATCTTCCGTGGTTTATCAAAGAACATGTCGGTGACTGGGTAGTGTCAAAGAAAACAACTGGTAAATTGGAAATCAAGAATGATGTTCGTCTGGAACTGGATTTTACGACGAGTGATACATCTACTAAGACCATCTTCTTTACTATTACTGGTGTCACATCCCAAAAAACATTGAAACTGATGATTGATGTGACAGCAGATAATGGAAATGATGTAAGCTTCGCTACGCATGTTGTACAGGATGGAAAGTTTAATACTTATTGGAATACTGGAAGCAAAAAGATGGCGGTGCGTAAGACCGAGGATGGAGCGGGCTATAAATATATCCTGTATCTCGATGATATCACAACAGACGGAGGACATTTTGCAAAAATAACAGAAAAATCGGGACTCATTTTGGGCGAAGATTTAAATATTACTGTTTCAGAGTGTACGATACAGAATTATGCAGTGACGAATATTAAGCAGATTGCAGAAGAAAAGGTAAACAGTTTATTTGATCATGTTAATTTGACAACAGGTACTGCTTACATTAGTAGTGCAAGGCATCTTGAAAATCTTGATAAATATATCTCTGGAATTAATGTTCAGCCATCTGTTGATATCAAGAATGCGGTCATTATGAATGACATATTATGGAAACAGGAGTTAAATGGGAATGATGCGGGGGAAGCTGGATTTGTAGAAAAGATTAAAACAACTACAATAGAGTCTGCATATAAGGATACAGCTACTGTCAGATGCTGGAATCAAGCGCCTCCATGCGAAAAAGACGCTTGTTATGTTCCGATAACAAATGATAATCTTCAAGTGATGAACGGACAATATGAAGATAATGAGCATAAGCTGATTAATTTCGATATGCATTGGAATAATGTTGACAATCGTCATTGTGGGCTATTCAGAAAAGTAAACAACAATCTCACAATTGAAAATCTGACATTGAGGCATGTGCAGTCAGAAAGTGCTTCTGATGCATTTACTGGAGCTTTGGTAGGAACTGTTGATAACCAAGCAGCTACTGTAAATGTATATAATGTACATGTTGAAGGAAAATGTGTCATCAATGGTGGAGCCGCTGCTGCAGGTGGTTTGATTGGACATACCAATGGTGCAGTGAGTGTTGTGCAATCTGATATTGCAAATGCTATTGTGACATCAACTGGAAATTCAGGTGGACTGATTGGAGAGACAGGCGATGGCGTCACCAACATTAAAGAGGTTAGCTGCGATGGTGAGATGAGTGTTAAAGGTAAAAATGCTAGTGGTGGCATTATCGGACAGACAAATCAAGCCAAGGTAACGGTGGATACGGCTAAATTTCTTTCAAAGGTCGAAGTGACCTCAGACAATACCCATGCTGGTGGTGTTATTGGCATTTCAGGTGGCGAAGTAGAAATAAAGAATACAACATTTAACGGCAAATTGACTGTGAGTGGAGCCAATTCGAGCGGTGGCATTATCGGAAATGCGAATGGCAAGGTGACAGTCGATCGGGTAACCTTTGACTCGGATGTAACGGTGGAGGCTACTTCAGCGAACGTACATGCAGGAGGTATCGTCGGTTATGCGAATGGCGAAGCAGAAATAAAGAATACAACATTTAACGGCAAATTGACTGTGAGCGGAGATAATTCGAGTGCAGGCATCATTGGAAATGCGAATGCTAAGGCAACAGTTAAGTATGCAAGTTTTCAATCAGATGTCATGGTGAAGTCAACGAATGACCACGCTGCGGGCGTGCTGGGAATTACTAATAATCATGAGGCAGATATAGAGAATGTCACTTTCTCTGGCAAATTAAATATATATGGAAATAAGTCAAGCGGTGGCATCCTTGGCAACACTGGCTCTAAGTTGAAGCTCTGTGACATCAGCATAGGTGGTGGCTCAACAATCGCTTCTTTTAATGGGGATGCTGGTGGTGTGGTTGGGTTTGCCCAGAGTTACGATGCAGATATTCAAAATATTAAGTTTATCGGAAAGGATACAAAGGATACAAAGGATACAAAGGATACAAAGGATGCAGAGGTTATTGCGAAGGGTAATGCCGGTGGCCTTTGTGGCGTATTAATCGAGAATAATAAATTGACAATTTCGAATGTTGCTGTATCAGCTTTTATTCAAGCGGAACAAAATGCAGGAGGTCTAATTGGCAGGTTGCAAACATCTGCACCAGAAGGAAAAATAGAAAAATCCTATTATGGTGGACGCACTAAGGGTGGGCAGTATGCATCGATTACGATTACGATTAATAACAATACAAAGGAGTATAAATCAAACATTCATGGAAGTCAGAAAGCCGGAGGCTTAATTGGTTCTATCGAAAAATCGCATGGTTTAACGATTAGTGAATGCTTCAGTACTGGATCTGTAGAAAATGGGGCTAACGACCAAAATGCCGGTGGCTTTATAGGAGCAGCTGAGCAAAGCGGTATAAAGATTAACAACTGTTACTCTATAGGAAAAGTAAGCAGTCAGAATAATGGCGGTTTTATAGGTTATCGCAGCAACTCGAATGATCTTACGTATGAAAATGTATATTATTTGAACACGTTTAATGACCCTTCAGTTAAGGCTATCGGGAATGGCACTGACGATGAAAATAATAATCTGACCACAAAATATGCAGATAATGTTCTTGGAAAAAATGAAAAATCGGATCTAACTGTTCAGACGAATTACTATGATGGTGCTTTGAAAGGTGAAATCTATCCTTATAAAAACTGGACGACCGATTGGAAGAGCACAGAGTCATCGAAGCCGATTGCATATTATGGTGACTGGCCACTGCCTTCAAAACTCACAGGTGAGTTCATCTATTTCCATGCGAAGGATAGTGCAAACTATGAAAAAGGAGGATTATTTAAAGTCACTGGACAGAATACGAATGTTGAGTGTTATATGACGCCTATAGCTAATTTGAATCTCCAAAAATATGGATTTGGAATTATTAGCGAATACCCTATAACGGATAAAACAAGCTATGACAATATCAATGATCGATATACATGGTCGACCAGCTTGGATGGGGAATTTAAGAAGTGCAAAACGGAAGGAAGTCCTGAAAAACCGAAGTATTCAGTTTTTACATATTTTGGAAAGACATACTATTATTACAGATGTACTACAAACGGTGGATTAAATATTGATAGTGGTTTAATTTATGTAAGGGAGAAGAAAGATAATCAAGAAATCACTTATCAGGTGAGCGTATCTGACGGTGAGGCTCGATTTAAAGTGGCTCAGGTTAAAGACGTATGAGATCTATGAGCATGCCGGTTGAGCTCAAAATATGGCGTTATATTAAATGCATCGCGAGCAGTATGTTTACATAAACAACGAATATGAAAGTGGGCGGAATAGAATGGACACAACTAATTTTCCTTTATTTTCCCAGGTGAAGGCGGATCACGATGTGATGGCCTACATCGGGGAGCAGAACAAGTCGATGAAGGCGCTGCACTTCACGGAGCACAGCTTCGCGCATGTGGGCGTGGTATGTGAACGGACGGCGTATATTCTGGAGAAGCTGGGCTTCGATGAGCACACGGTGGATCTGGCGCTGACCGCGGCGTGGATGCATGACCTCGGAAACATTGTCAACCGGGTGGATCACTCGCAGTCTGGTGCGCTGATGGCGTTTAACATCCTGAACCGCATGAACGTACCGGCCGAAGACATTGCCCCGATCATCTGTGCGATCGGCAACCACGATGAGGGCAATGGACAGCCCGTGAGTGCGATCGCGGCGGCGCTGATTCTGGCGGATAAGTCGGATGTGCGGCGGAGTCGTGTGCAGGAGCCGGACGAGCATAAGTTCGATATCCATGACCGGGTGAACTACTCGGTGACGGACTCGAAGCTGAAGATCAATAAGGAGCAGAGTGCGATCAAGCTGAAGCTGAGCATCGACACGCACTATGGCGAGATCGGCGAGTACTTCGAGATTTTCATGGAGCGGATGCTGCTGTGCAAGAAGGCGGCGAATTTCCTCGGGATGGATTTCCATCTCATCATTAACGAGCAGACGCTGCTGTGAGATATGGCCTGCGCCGGGAGACCGGTGGCAGGCCATGAATTTTTCTGGGGCATTTCTTTCTCTTTATTTTTTATAAAAAATGTGAGACAATAAAAGAAAACAGAAGTTCTGACAACATAAAAACGGGAGGATTTTATGGAAAACAGATTAAAACTTCCGGTGGGGATCGAAAACTTTGAAGAGATTCGAAGAAACCAGTATTACTATATCGATAAAACGAAACTGATTGAGCAGCTATTTGACAGTCTCGGAAAGGTAAGTCTGTTCACGCGTCCGCGTCGCTTTGGTAAGACCCTGAATATGAGTATGCTGAAGAGTTTTTTTGAGATTGGTACGGATCCGTCACTGTTTGATGGACTCTATATTTCGAAAAATCAGAATCTGTGTAAACAGCATCTGGGACAGTATCCGGTTATTTTTCTGTCTTTAAAGGGCGTGGAAGGCCTGAGTTTTTCGGAAGCCAGACGGAGATGCATTCAGTTGATCAAAAGAGAAGTCGAGCGATTCTATGTGTTGAAGGAGAGCCAGCGCCTGCTTGATATTGATAAAATAAAGTACTGTCAGCTGCTCGAAATGAAGGATCAGCCTGAAGAGGTGGATATCATTATTTCCTCCATCAAAACATTGTCTGATCTCCTGTATAAGCATTACGGTAAAAAGGCGGTCATTCTCATCGATGAGTACGATGTACCGCTCGATAAGGCATTTCAGTATGGCTATTACAGAGAAATGGTCCACTTTATACGTGGGCTGTTAGGCGAAGTCTTAAAAACAAATGACTCGCTTGCGTTCGCTGCCCTGACAGGTTGCCTCCGAGTTTCGAAGGAAAGTATTTTTACCGGTCTCAACAACTTTAAAATTCTATCGATCACCGATACACGCTTCGATGAACAATTTGGATTTACAGATACGGAGGTGCGGACGTTACTTTCTGATTATCAGATGGAAGATCGTTTTGCAGAAGTGAAGGAGTGGTACGATGGCTATCACTTCGGAAATGCAGATGTGTACTGTCCGTGGGATGTTGTAAACTTTGTGGACCGCGCGAAGGATGATCGAGATGCAAGGCCGGAAGCGTACTGGATCAATACGAGCGGAAACGAGCTCGTGAAGCGCTTTATCGATAAAGCGAATAAAACAACGAAGAGTGAGATCGAACGCCTGATCAACGGCGAAGCCATCGAAAAGGAGCTTCGCCTGGATCTCACCTATGAGGAGATCGATCAGAGCATCGAGAACCTCTGGAGTGTACTTTTTACGACGGGGTACCTGACGCAAACTGGAAAACCGAAGGATGGTGCGTATCGCCTGATTATTCCGAACCGGGAAGTGCGCGAAGTCTTCAGGCTTCAAATCAACGAATGGTTTAAGAAATCCATCTTCAGTAACACAGAGCGCCTGACTGCATTCTGGAAGGCTTTTGAAGAAGGTGATACCGAAGGCATCGAGCAGTACCTGAATCGGATACTCAGTAATTCCATCAGCGTTTTCGATACGAAAGCAAGAAAGGAAGAAAAGGAAAGCTCCTACCATAACCTTCTCGTCGGGATCCTTACCGGAAATGCGGACTGGCTTGTGAAGTCAAACGTCGAAGCCGGAGAGGGATTTGCAGATATCATCGTGGAAACGGATGATCCGGATGAGGGGATCGTCGTGGAACTAAAGTATACGAAGAACTTTGACGAGTTGAAGGCGGCATCTCAGAAGGCGCTTGACCAGATTCGGGATCGTCGATATCAGGAGTACCTTCTGAATGATGATCGGAAAAACATCCGGCTTTATGGCATTGCCTTCTGTAAGAAACGGTGCTGTGCAATCAGTGAAAAACTGTGAGATGCTGAGACGAAAGGAATGGAACTACCAGTAATCACGGAACATCACGCATGTAAAAGGAAGTGAATTTCAGGGAGGATAAAACGATGCAGAGTAAGAAGAAACTGGTTGTCATCGATGTGCAGAATGATTTCGTGACGGGGAGTCTAGGCACGAAGGAGGCGCTGGCGATGCTGCCGCGGCTCATCGAGAAGGTGAAGGCGTTTGATGGGGAGATCCTGATGACGAGGGATACCCATGAGGCGAATTACATGGAGACGCAGGAGGGCCGGATGCTTCCGGTGCCGCACTGTATCCGTGGCACAGAGGGCTGGGCGCTGGTGCCGGAGCTGGAGGCGATCCGTGTGGAGCAGAATCTCAAGGTATATGATAAGCCATGTTTCGGCAGTCTCGAGCTCGTCGCGGATATGAAGGCGGCGTACGAGCGGGGCGAGCTGGAGTCCCTCGAGCTGATCGGTATCTGCACGGACATCTGTGTAGTGTCAAACGCGCTGATGCTCAAGTCGACAATGCCAGAGCTTCCGATGTACGTGGACGCGGAGTGCTGCGCCGGCGTGACACCGGAGAAGCATGAAGCGGCGCTCGAGGTGATGCGGAGCTGCCAGGTGAACGTGAAGTGAATACAAAACGGGGCACTTTGCGATAAAATATGAGTAAAAAACGGGGCACTTTGCGATAGAATATGAGCAAAAAACGGGGCAGAATGGAACTACGAGTAATCACGGAACATCATAGAAAGGATAAAAAATGAATCAGAGTGATCAGCGGAATATTTCCATGATGATGGATCTATATGAGATGACGATGGCGAACGGGTATTTCCAGGATCCGGGGGCGGAGGATCTGGTGACCTTCGACGTGTTCTACCGGAAGAACCCGGATGGGGCGGGCTTCGCGATCTTCGCGGGGCTCGAGCAGGTGCTGGACTACCTCGAGGGGATGCACTTCGATGATGTGGATATCGATTACCTGCGCTCGCTTCATATTTATGCGGAGGATTTCCTCACGTGGCTGCGGGACTTCCGCTTCCGCGGTACAGTGCGGGCGCTGCCGGAGGGCAGCATCATGTACCCGAACGAGCCGATCCTCACGGTGGAGGCGCCGCTCATCGATGCGCAGCTGGTGGAGACGGCGATTCTCGCACAGGTGAATCACCAGTCCCTCATCGCGACGAAGACGAACCGCATCGTTCGTTCGGCAGAGGGCCGGCTGGTGGCGGACTTCGGCGCGCGGCGGGCGCACAATGTTGACGCCGCGGTGTATGGTGCCCGGGCCGCCTACATTGGCGGTGCCGCAAGTACGGCGACGATACTGGCCGGGGAGATGTTCAGCATCCCGGTGAGCGGGACGATGGCGCACAGCTGGGTGATGTACCACGATGACGAGTACACGGCGTTCAGGCGCTTCGCGGAGATCTACCCGGACAATTCGGTGCTGCTCGTCGACACCTACGATGTGCTGGCGTCCGGCGTGCCGAATGCGATTCGTGTGGCGAAGGAGGTGCTGATGCCGATGGGCAAGCGCCTGAAGGGCATCCGGCTCGATTCTGGTGACCTCGCGTACCTGTCGAAGAAGGCGCGGAAGATGCTCGACGCGGCGGGGCTCGAGGACTGCATCATCGTGGCGTCGAACAGCCTCGATGAGTTTACGATCCACTCGCTGCTCGAGCAGGGCGCGTGCATCGATTCCTTCGGTGTCGGCGAGCGGCTGATCACGGCGAAGAGCGATCCGGTGTTCGGCGCGGTGTATAAGCTGGTGGCGGTGAATAAGGATAAAGTCTGCTTCCCGAAGATCAAGGTGTCCGAGACCTTCGAGAAGATCACGAATCCGGGGCAGAAGCGCGTATGGCGTGTGTACAATCCGGATGGCTTCGCGGTCGCGGATCTGATCACGATGGCGGACGAGGTGCCGGATCCATCGCAGCCGATCCCGTATGTGGACCCGGAGAAGCCGTGGAAGTCGATGGCCTTCACGGACTGCACGGTGCGCGAGCTGCAGGAGACCGTCATGGTCGACGGGCGGCGGACGAAGCCGTCGCCATCCATCGAGCAGGTGCGGCGCTACGTGAAGCAGCAGCTCGATCAGGAGATCTGGCCGGAGGAGCAGCGACTCGAGAACCCGCACACGCACTATCTCGACATGAGCCCGGCGTACTACCAGATGAAGATGGAGCTGCTGAAGGCCGCGCAGGCGACGAAGTAACGTGAGTTTATGGAGCGGGAGCTTGACATGCACGGATTTCAACTATATCATGTCAGCTATTGTGTAGCAGATTGAATCGTAGAAGCACGTAAATCTGTGCTTTTGCGACATGAATTTAAGAAAAATAAAGAGGAACATACATGTTTTCAAGTCCGCTGTCGCACGCTGAGATCCTGATCTGCGGCTGTATTTTCTGCCTGGTGATGGCGCTGTGCATCTACCTGAGTAATAATTTCGATAGTAAGAGGAGAAAGTGTCTGTTCTGTCTGCAGGCGTTTACGTCGCTACTTCTGTTTAACAGTGCCACCGCTGTTTTATTCCGTGGGAATCCGGGCGTCCTGAACTTTTTTGCCGCACGTATGGGCAGCTTTATGATATTTGCACTGCGGAATGTGGTCGTATTCTTCTTCCATGTGTATGAATGCAGTTATCTGTTTACAGATGACACGTGGAAACGCGATCGTCGTGTGCCGTACGCCGGGCTTCTGTGTCTGCTCGGTGTGGTGCTGGTGATTCTTTCACAGAATTCGGATCTTTACTATTATTTCGACGCCGACAATGTGTATTACAGGGGCAGATGTTACTTCCTGTCGCTGCTGATTCCGTCTCTGGCGCTGATGATGGATCTGTCACTGCTGCTGCAGTATCGAAAGAAGCTCCGGAAGATCGTTTTCTTTTCCCTGCTGTCGTTTATCGTACTGACGACCGGGACGGCGGCTGTTCAGCTGTTCTGCAATAGTGTGGGGCTGATCAACATGGCCACAGGACTTGCGATGACCATTCTGTTTATCTCCTCTATGAGTGAACAGAACCTCGAGATGTATCAGCTGCTGAAGAAAAAGACAGAGGTGGAGGAGCGTCTCAGTATATCGATGACGCTGAATCAGAGTGTCAAAGCGCTGTCTGCCAATGCAGATACCGATGCGGCAATCAATGAGCTGCTCGGTATCATCAACGCGTACTTCGATGCAGATCGAAGCTACATTTTTGAGACCATCCGTGATGGAAAAGCGCTGAAAAACACCTATGAGCATGTGCGGGCGGGCGTGAGCGCACAGATCGAGAATCTGCAGGATGTCCCGATCGATGTCATCTCGATATGGATGGCGGCGTTCGAAAAGAATGAGGCCTACTTCATGTCGACCCTGGATCAGGAGAAGGGCAGTGCGTCCTATAATATGCTGCAGGAGCAGCAGGTGGATCGTCTCCTGGCGGTACCGCTGAAAAAGCAGGATGAAATCATCGGATTTTTAGGTGTGGATAATCCACGGAATCACTATAACGACCCGACGCTTCTGTCGTCCATCCAGTACTTCATCATCAACAGCTTCGAACGAAAGGAGCGGCAGCAGCTTCTGGAGAAGCTGAGCTATCGTGACATGCTGACCGGACTCTACAACCGAAATAAGTACATCCAGGTACTGGAGGCCAATGAAGGGAAGCTCCTCCATGATGTTGGCGTGGCCTATATGGATCTGAATGGGCTCAAGAAAATGAATGATGAAAAGGGCCATGAAGCGGGCGATGCTCTGATTCGCGCTGCGGCAGATGCACTGACGGAGGTTTTTCCAGGGCGGTCTTTCCGTGTGGGTGGAGATGAGTTCGTCATCGCCCAGGATGGAATTTCGGAAAGGGAATTTACAGAGAAGATCGATCAGCTTCGGAAGGGCATGGAACGCCGGAAGGTCAGCGTTTCCGTCGGTCATCAGTGGGCAGCGGAAGAGCACGATATCGAGGAGATGCTGAAGCGTGCGGACCACAGGATGTATGAGGAAAAGAAAAAATATCATCTGACACAGCATTGAGTCGAGACAGTGCAGGGCAGGAGAGGACCGGCGGGTACGCCGGTCCTTATTTTTTTTCTTGACATGAGCGGCTTCGTCTTATATCATCTCACTGTAACGCTTTACCACGCTACCATAGTAAAGCTGAATAGGGAGATTCCGGACTGGCAGCAGTTGCGGACTGCGTTCCATGAGATGACAGGTCGCAGGCGAGTGCTTGATGACGCAGCGAAGTCGCTCGGAGAAGGGCTCGTATCATCAATTGTTATATCGGGATTTTCGGTCATGTTGTATACTTATAGGAAACCATCGGGAGGTTCGAGATGTCCAGATTTTTCAACAGTGCATACCGTACGCTGACGCCGTACACGCCGGGCGAGCAGCCGCAGGATAAGAAGTACATCAAGTTAAACACGAACGAGTCGCCGTTTCCGCCGGCACCGGGCGTGATCGCGGCGGTCAATGCTTCCGAGGCGATGGACCTCCGGCTCTACTCGGACCCGGAGCTGAAGCCGCTGAAGGCCCAGCTGGCCGAAAGCTTTCAGGTGGACGTGTCTGATGTATTCATTGGCAACGGCTCGGATGAGTGCCTGAACTACGCGTTCATGGCCTTCGGCGAGGACGGCTTCGCGTTTCCGGACATCACCTACAGCTTCTATAAGGTCATCGCGCAGCTCAACCAGGTGGCGACCGAGCTGAAGCCGCTGCGGGCGGATTTCACGATCGATCTCGCGGATTATCTCGGGCCGGCGACGCCGAACGAGGGCAATGCAGGAATCGGGAAGAACATCGTGATCCCGAATCCGAATGCGCCGACCGGGATTCCGATTTCGCTCGACGCGATCGCGCGGCTCTGTGAGGCAAATGCGGACCACGTCGTGATGATCGACGAGGCCTATGTGGATTTCGCGGACCAGGCGCTGAGTGCGGTGCCGCTGACGAAGAAGTATAAGAACCTGCTTGTGACGCAGACCTTCTCGAAGTCCCGCAGCATGGCGGGCGCGCGGGTCGGCTTCGCGATCGGCGATGCGGCGCTGATTCAGGATATGGAGACGCTGCGGAACTCGAACAACCCGTACAACGTGAACCGCATCTCGATGAAGTGTGCGGTGGAGGCGCTCCGGGATACGGCGTACTTCGAGACGAACTGCGCGAAGATCCGTGCGAATCGTGCATGGACGCGGACGGCGCTCGAGAAGCTCGGCTTCCATGTGCTGGAGAGCCAGACGAATTTCCTCTTCGCGGAGAGTCCGGCGATCTCCGGTAAGGAGCTCTATCTCCGCCTGAAGGACAACGGCGTGCTGGTGCGGCACTTCGATGACCCGAAGATCACGAATTTCAACCGCATCACCATCGGCTCCGAGGAGGAGATGGCGCAGTTCATCGAGATCGTGCGGGACATCCTCACGTTCTGAGTTTATAAAAATTTAAGGGGGTCTGACCCCATTAAATTTTTATAAACAGAATCTAAAGTTGAAGTTTATGGGGTCAGACCCCCTTACGAAATTCTTAAGATGTGTTCAGGGAGTAAAGTATGAGAGTAGCAGAGATCAATCGGGTGACGAATGAGACGGATGTGCAGCTGTGGCTGGACCTCGACGGGGATGGCAAGGAGTCGGAGATCAAGACGGGGATCGGGTTCTTCGATCATATGATGACGCTGTTCAGCCGGCACTCGGGGATTCAGATGAATCTCACCTGCGAGGGGGATACCTGGGTCGATGATCATCACAGTGTGGAGGACATCGGGATCACGCTCGGGCAGGCGATGTCGGAGGCGCTCGGCGACCGGAAGGGAATCCGGCGCTACGCAAGCATGACGCTGCCGATGGATGAGGCACTCATCCTCGTGGCGGTGGATATCAGCGGCCGTGGCGGTTTCTATGGAGACATCCCGTTCAAGACGGAGAAGATCGGCAGCTTCGACACGGAGCTCGTGGTGGAGTTCTTCCAGGCCTTCGCGCTGAACGCCGGAATCACGCTGCATATCCGGGAGCTCGCGGGCGAGAACAGTCATCACATCGCGGAGGGCTGCTTCAAGGGCCTCGCGCATGTGCTGCGGGCGGCGGTCGAGATCGACACGCGCTTCGCAAACGATATCCCAAGCACGAAGGGCGTGCTCGCAAGCCCGACCGGCGAGTGATGGACGCAGCGGGCGAGGCATTGACCACACGATACAACTGCACAGGGGACGCATGGGCGCGGTGCAGGAAGGATGAAAATGATGACGGAACAGAAACTGAATGAGCTTTACGAGCGCTTCGGCTACCGGAAGTTCAAGATGACGAAATTTGAGCCTTATGATCTCTACGCGGACAACCGGGATTTCCTGAAGTCCAGTCAGCTGATCACCTTCACGGACCTCGATGGCTCGCTGCTGGCGCTGAAGCCGGATGTGACGCTCAGCATCATCAAGTCGAACCTCGGCGGCGAGGAAAAGGTCTACTATAACGAAACGGTCTACCGTCCGAAGGACAACCACTACCGCGAGATCCTGCAGTCGGGCATCGAGTGCATCGGCCGGATCGACGCGTACTCGGAGGCCGAGGTGATCGCGCTCGCGGCGGAGTCGCTGAAGCTGATCGGGGAGCGTTTCGTGATCCGCGTGTCGGACGCGGCCTTCTTGCAGGAGATGTTTGCGACGATGGGCCTCAGCGACAGCACCGTGGCGGAGGCGCTGCGGCTCTTCTCGATGAAGAACACGGCGGGCTTCGATGCGCTGGTGCGTGAGGGGAAGCTCACGGAGGCGAGTGCGCGGACGCTGAAGTCGCTTGCGGATCTGTACCGGCCGTTCCGGGAGGGTGCCGCCGAGCTTCGCAGCTTTGCGATTTCCAATGCTTCCGCCCAGATGGCAGATCACCTCGCGAAGCTCTGTGATATCCTCGAGGCTTTCGGGGTGCTCCAGTACGTTTATCTCGATTTCTCCCTGGTGAACTCCATGGACTATTACAATGGCCTGATCTTCCAGGGCGCGGTCGAGGAGATTCCGTTCACCGTGCTGTCGGGCGGACGCTATGACCGTCTTCCGGAGAAGATGGGGAAGAAGGTCGGCGCGATCGGCTTCGCCCTCGACCTCGATACCGTGGCGAACTACAGCTCACAGCGCCGGGACGCCGACGTCGATGTGCTCGTGCTGTATGACATGGGCGACGAAGCGACGCGGGTGGCTGCGGTTATGCGGGCGCTCAGCGCGCGGGGCCTCCGGGTGCGCAGCCTTCGTGTGGAGGAGCAGGCGCGCGTCGAGCATAAGATCACCGCGCGGCAGACGATGAGCCTCAGCGAAGCGGAGGCGCTGGCGACGCGCGAGGATGCGACAGCAGATGGTGCAGTTTTGGGCGCGATGCGCGAAGCTGTGCCGGAAGCAGAGGCATCGACCAGCATGGCTGATAAACTGGGAAACCACATCGGAGAAGGGAGCGGCATAAAATGATCAATGTAGCATTAGCGAAGGGCCGCCTCGGAGACAAGACCTACTCGATGATGGCGAAGGCCGGTTTCGACTGTCCGGCGATCCTCGAGAAGAACCGGAAGCTCACCTTCGAGAATCCGGAGAAGGGCATCCGTTACTTCTGGGTGAAGCCGTCGGATGTCGAGATCTACGTCGAGCGTGGCGCGGCGGACATCGGCGTGTGCGGCGCGGACATCCTCCTCGAGTACGAGCCGGATGTGTATGAGCTGCTGGACCTCGGCTTCGGCAGGTGCCGCATGTGCGTGGCGGGCCCGAAGGATTTTTATGATAACGAGGAGCGGACGCTCCGGGTCGCGACGAAGTTTGCCAATGTTGCCAGCCACTACTATGAGTCTATCGGCAGGGACATCGACATCATCAAGCTGAACGGTTCCATCGAGATCGCACCGATCCTGGGCCTCAGCGATGTCATCTTCGATATCGTCGAGACGGGCAATACACTTCGGGAGAACGACCTCGAGGTGTTGACGGAGGTCGTACCGATCAGTGCGCGCCTCATCTGTAATAAGGTAAGCTACCAGTTCAAGCATGACGAGATCATGCGGCTCCGGGACGGCCTCGCGGAGATCGTCGCGAGCGGCGAGAAGGTGGAAGCCGTGAAGCTGGAGCACTGATGACAACGTCCAGAGATGAACTTTCGTGACGGGAAGAGCGGACGGATTTGATGAATCGTGATAAAGAAGCAGAAGCATCCACC
Source organism: uncultured Oribacterium sp. (assembly GCA_934270345.1). Taxonomy (GTDB): domain Bacteria; phylum Bacillota; class Clostridia; order Lachnospirales; family Lachnospiraceae; genus Oribacterium. The sequence goes on from CAKQPT010000006.1 coordinate 49,707, forward strand.
GGCGCTGTCCGGGGATGAGATATGGAGCGAAGTGACGAGGTCGGGTCAGAGACATTGGCAGACAGCGCCGGAAGGATGGGAGAGACATGATTAAGATTTTCGAGATGGGAAAGATCAGAGACGAGGAGATTTTCGCGCGGTTTGAGCCGACCTCCAGCGTCGAGGACATCGTAAAGGGCATCATCGCGCGCGTGCGTGCGGAGGGGGATGCGGCACTGCGGGCGTACAGTGCGGAGTTTGACCACGTCGACATCGAGGATTTCCTCGTGAGCGAGGCGGAGATCGAGGCGGCGCTCGCGAAGGTGGAGCCGGAATTTATCGCAGTGCTCGAGGAGGCGGCGGCCAATATCCGCGCCTTCCACAGTAAGCAGGTGCGGAACAGCTTCATCATGGCGGACAAGCCGGGCGTGATCCTCGGGCAGCGGGTGATTCCGCTCGAGAAGGTCGGCCTCTATGTGCCGGGCGGCACGGCGGCGTATCCGTCGACGGTGCTGATGGATGCGATTCCGGCGAAGATCGCGGGGGTCGAGGAGATCGTTATGGTGACCCCGCCGAACAAGGAGGGCTCGGTCAACCCGTATATCCTCGCGGCGGCGCATGTCGCCGGTGTGGGCCGGATCTTCAAGGTCGGCGGCGCGCAGGCGGTGGCGGCGCTCGCGTATGGCACGGCGTCGATTCCACGCGTCGATAAGATCGTGGGTCCGGGCAATGCCTTTGTCGCGGAGGCGAAGAAGCAGGTGTTCGGACAGGTCGGCATCGACATGATCGCCGGTCCGTCGGAGGTGCTGGTGCTCGCGGATGGGAAGTCGGACCCGCGCTTCGTGGCGGCGGATCTGCTGAGCCAGGCGGAGCACGATAAGAATGCGTCGGCGGTGCTCATCACGGATTCCATGGCACTCGCCGAGGCGGTGCAGCAGGAGCTCGAGGTACAGCTCGCGCAGCTGAAGCGTGAGGAGATCGCGCGGGCGTCCATCGACAACAACGGAAAGATCATCGTCGCGCATGACCTCCGCGAGGGCATCGAGGCGGCGAACCGCATCGCTCCGGAGCACATGGAGGTGTGCGTGGATCAGCCGTTTGACTATCTGCCGCTCATCAAGAATGCCGGCTCCGTCTTCCTCGGCCGCTACAACGCAGAGCCGACCGGAGACTACTTCGCCGGCCCGAACCACACGCTGCCGACCTCCGGCACGGCGCGCTTCTACAGCCCGCTCGGCGTCGACGACTTCGTGAAGAAGATGCAGTACAGCTACTACACGAAGGACGCACTGGAGAAGGACTACGACAAGATCTCCATGTTCGCGAATAAGGAAGGGCTTACTGCCCACGCTCGCGCCGTGGACATAAGATTTGGCAAGGAAGATAGGGATTGAGCCGGATTTTTCGCAAGACAGCATGAAATAGATGATATACAGTATTGCGAAACAAAATGTGCCAGAAAAGTAAGTACCAGATAAACCGATTGGGAAAACCAGTTTGAAAGGACGACTATGATAGCGATTATCGACTATGGTGTGGGAAACCTGTTCTCGCTTCAGAGCTCTCTCAGGGCGATCGGCGAGGAGGTGGTGGTGACGGCAGATCAGGACGTCATCCGGCAGGCGGATCATGTGATCCTGCCGGGGGTCGGGGCCTTCGGTGATGCCGTGCAGAAGCTGCGCGACTGCGGTCTCTTCGATTTCGTGAAGGCGCAGGCAGCGACGGGGAAGCCGTTCCTCGGCATCTGTCTAGGCATGCAGCTACTGTTCGACCGCTCCCTCGAGTATGGGGAGCACGAGGGCCTCGGGCTGATTCCGGGTGAAGTGCGTCCGATCGAGGGCGTGATCCCGGCGAATCTCGACATCCCGCACATGGGCTGGAATGCGCTGCACTTCATCGACCATTCGGAGGTAGCGGGCTCATCCGAAGAGAAGCAGACTTCATCGACGGACCCGGCTTCATCGGATGCGGTTCCAGATGATATACAGATTTCGGAGAATCTATCCGGTCGCTGCCCGCTGTTCCGCGATCTCACGGAGGGCGACTGTGTGTATTTCGTGCACAGCTTCGCTGCCTTCGACTGTGAGGCGAATTTGACAGCGACGGCGGAGTACGGTGTGCCGCTGACCGCCGCGGTTCAGAAGGGCAATGTCTATGGCACGCAGTTCCACCCGGAGAAGAGCGGGGCTGTCGGCCTGAAGATTCTGAAGGCGTTTGCTGCACTGTAATGCGCGCGGAAGTCGGCGTGCAGGATGTAATGATCTGTAGCTCACGCGCGGGAAGTGTCTGGTATGTGACGGTGCCGATGTGCCGCGCGGAGTGACGATGTAGCGCCGAAAGCATTGGCGGAGAAGAGGGAGGAACTATGCTGCTGTTTCCAGCGATTGATTTATACGACCACAAGGTAGTACGGCTCCTGAAGGGCGACTACCAGAAGATGACGGTGTACAGCGAGGACCCGGTGGCGACGGCCCGGGGCATCGAGGCGGACGGCGGGCGCTGGCTGCATCTCGTGGATCTCGAGGGCGCGAAGGACGGCACGACGCCGAACTTCGATGTGGTGGCGGCGATCTGCCATGAGACGAAGCTCCAGGTGGAGATCGGCGGCGGAATCCGCAGTCTCGAGATGATCGAGCACTACCTGAATGCCGGTGTCGCGCGGGTCATCCTCGGCACGAAGGCCGTGACCGACGAAGATTTCCTGCGGGACGCGGTCGGGCGCTGGGGCGAGCGGATCGCCGTGGGCGTCGACGCGAAGGACGGAAAGGTGGCCGTCAAGGGCTGGCTCGAGGTGCTCGATGTCGACATGTTTGACTTCCTCTGGAAGCTGCGGGACATCGGCGTGAAGACCGCGATCGTCACGGACATCTCGAAGGACGGCGCGATGAAGGGCACGAACCTGCCGCTGTATGAGCGCCTGAGCCGGCTCGACGGCATCGACATCAACGCATCCGGCGGCGTGTCAACGCTCGAGGACATCCGGGCACTCCGCGACATGGGGCTTTATGGCGCGATTCTCGGAAAGGCGATGTATAACGGCGCGATCGAGCTGAAGGAGGCACTGGCGGTGGCCCGCGGATAAAGGGGCTGGAAGGAGCTGGCGCTTCGGCGGGCGACATCGGGAAATCGATGCAGCGCTGGTGGACAGAACGCGGCGGACGGTGCCTGTGAAAGTGCATTGGCCGCGTGGGGAAGATAGAGGTAGAAGAGATGATCACGAAACGAATTATTCCGTGCCTGGATGTGCGCGACGGGCGCGTGGTGAAGGGCGTCAATTTCGAGGGACTGCGCGATGTGAGCAGCCCGGTGGAGCTCGGGAAATACTACAGCGATGCGGGCGCGGATGAGCTCGTGTTCTACGACATCACCGCGAGCTTCGAGGGGCGGAAGCTCTTCACGGACATCCTGACCGAGGTCGCGCGGCAGATTTTCATCCCACTGACCGTGGGCGGCGGCATCAACACAGTCGATGATTTCGACCGCGTGCTGAAGTGCGGTGCCGATAAGGTGTCGGTGAATTCGGGTGCGATCAAGAACCCGGATCTCATCAATCAGGCGGCCGAGAAGTACGGCAATCAGTGCGTGGTGCTGTCGGTGGATGCGAAGCGCGTGGACGGGAGCTATCATGTGTTCCTGAACGGTGGCCGCATCGACACCGGCATGGATGCGCTCGAGTGGATTCGGGACGGCGTGAAGCGAGGCGCGGGTGAGGTCGTGCTGAACTCGATCGACACCGACGGCGTGAAGCAGGGCTTCGACCTCGAGATGCTCGCGGCGGTGAACCAGCTCGTGAAGGTGCCGGTCATCGCGTCCGGCGGTGCCGGCTCCATCGAGGATTTCGTGACACTGTTTCACGAGATTCCGGACATCTCCGCCGGCCTCGCCGCCTCGATCTTCCACTTCGGCGAGGTGAAGATCGAAGACCTGAAGACGAGACTCCAGGCGGAAGGCATCCCGGTCAGAATCTGAACGGTGAAAACAGATGGAGGCACATTTTGAAGTGTTTATCTCAGAGTGTTGCTTCCATTTTTTATGTTCTATAGTACAATGTTGACAGCGTGTCGCAGATGAGGAGAGGACAGGTATGGCAGTCGAGACATTTGATATCGAGAAGGTGAAGTTTGATGAGAAGGGGCTGGTGCCGTGCATCGTGCAGGATTACGAGACGAAGCGCGTGCTGACGCTGGCGTACATGAACCGGGAGTCGCTTCGTATCACACTGGAGAAGGGGCTCACCTGCTTCTGGTCCCGCTCGCGGCAGGAGCTGTGGCTGAAGGGCGCGACGAGCGGAAACTACCAGCACATCGTGATGATGGAAGCGGACTGTGACCGTGATGCGATCCTCGTGCAGGTCCGGAAGGACGGCCCGGCGTGCCACCGCGGAAACAGCAGCTGCTTCGATGACTCGCTTTATAAGGAGTGGAAATAATGGATTCAAAAGACGAGCGAATGGATATATATGACGGCGAGAAGCGCCGGACGGGGCGCGTCGTGCCGCGCAGCAGTTTCCTGCAGGCGGGGGAGTACATGCTCTACGTGCTGGCGTTGATCGAGCGACCGTCGGACGGGCGTTTTCTCATCACGCGGCGTGCGCTCACGAAGAAGTGGGCGGCGGGGGCCTGGGAGGTTTCCGGTGGCGGGGCGCTGGCAGGCGAGGACAGCTTCACCGCGGTGACGCGCGAGGTGCGCGAGGAGACGGGGCTCGATATTTCGGCAGTGCCGGCAGCGATGCGGACGCCGATCTACGGGTATCGAAACGAGGACCTGAAGCGTGGCGACAACTATTTCGTCGACATCTATCATGTGCAGCTGGAGTTTGCGGATGCGGACGTGACCATCGAGCAGTCAGAGGCCATCGACTTCCGCATGGCGACGATGGACGAGATCCGCGCGCTGCACGAGGCCGACGCGTTCCTGCACTATAAGCGGATTCAGGAAGCACTCGCGGCGGAGAAATAAGAACGAAACATGGAAGAATTTATCAAGGAAAAGAAAACAGTTTATAAGATGCGGGACCCGCTCGGGCAGTCCATCGAGGTCTGCGAGGGGCTCTACAACGAGGAACGCATGCGGCTGCTGCTCGTCGATGGGGCGATGCAGTCGGCGCAGTACCTGGATCCGCTGCTGGAGGATGAGCTCGCCTTCGAGTACATGCGCGAGTTTGAGTGGGCCTTCCGCCTGCATCCGTCGGCGCGGCGGGTGCTGCTGATCGGGGGCGGCGGCTTCGCCTACCCTCGCTTTTTTCTGAAGAATTATCCGGAGAAGTCGATCGACGTGATCGAGCTGAGCCCGACGATCGTCGAGATCGCCCGGGAGTATTTCGGCCTGCGCGCACTGGAGGCGCAGTATCCGGACCGCCTCCGCGTCATCGTCGGTGACGGCCATCGGTACCTGGAGAAGATGTCTGCGTCCTTTATCGCCCCGGATGCTCCTGCGGGCGCTGCCAATGCAGGCGACCGCGAGGCGCATAGCGCTGCGGAGACGATATCAGCCACGGAAGAGCAGAAACACAACGCTGCGGAAGAGAAGCGGCTGATTGCAGAGGTTGCGAAGCGCAGTGCCGCAGCAGCTTCAGCGGGACTTCGCTACGACACCATCCTGAACGATGCCTACATCGGCTATAAGTCGAGTGCGTCTATGCAGGCGTCGGCGCAGCTGTTCCACCAGTGCCTCACGGACGGTGGCCTTTACGCCGCCAATATGGTGACGGCGCTTCGCGGCCTCCACTCGATTCAAATGCGCCGCGAGCAGAAGAATTTTCAGAAGGTGTTCGCCTACACCTTCCTCATGCAGTGCGACGACGAGATCAGTCCGTTCGTGCCGCAGAACAACATCTTCTTCGCCTCGGACGCGGCGTTCGAGATGTGAAGGAATATCTTTATGAATAAACTGAAAGCAAATTATCATACACATACTACCTTCTGTGATGGTTCCGACGCGGCCGAGGCCGTGGTGCAGGAGGCGCTTCGCAAGGGCTTCACGCATCTCGGCTTCAGCGGGCACATGGACCCGGGCGTCTCGATGGACTACGACGCTTACGCGCAGGAAATCTGCCGTCTGCAGGCGGCGTACCGCGACCAGATCGACATCCTCCGTGGTGCGGAACTGGACAATGTCTACGACCCGTCATGTGTGACCGGTGCGGAGGTGCACGGCAGCGCGGAGGCAGTGCCATCGGCGCTGCGGATAAACAGTGTGCTGCCCGACGCACCGGGCACTTCCGCTGCAGGTGAAGTTTTCGGCGCACCAGGCGCTCATTCGGGTGACGGTTTCGCTGTGGCCGGTGCGGAATACACCATCGGTTCGACGCATTTCGTGCCGGTGCCGGGCTCTGACGTGTGGTCGGCGCCAGCCGCCTTCGGCACGCACCGTGAGGGCTCCGAAAACTGGGATCTGATCGGCGTGGATGGAGACATTGGCATGCTCCATGACCAGTGCAGGCAGTACTATGGCGGCGACTTCTACGCGCTGTCGGCGGACTACTACCGCTTCGAGGCGATGGTGGCAGCGCGGCTGCACCCGACGTTTATCGGGCACTTCGACCTGATCACGCGCTTCAATGATCTTTCGCGCGCGGATGGCGGGCACTTCCTCGATGAGACGAGTGAGCGCTACCTCCTGCCGGCGCGGCGGGCGATGGAGGCACTTGTGCCGTACGGGCTGCCGTTTGAAATCAACTGCGGCGCAGTGAACCGCGGGCGGAAGAAGGAGCTGTATCCGCGACCGGAGCTGCTCCGGCATCTCCATGCGCTCGGGGGCGAGATTCTTATCTCTGCGGATGCGCACCAGAAGGAGCTGCTCGACGGCGGCTTCGAGGAGGCGATGGAGCTCGCACGCTGGGCAGGGTTCACGCACACGAATCTCCTCGTGCGGGAGGCGGGAGCCGATGATGCTTCTCGACCTGCGAAGAATACGAAGTCGGATGCGGGCGGAACACTGTACTGGCGGACGACAGCATTGGACGAAGAAACAGAAGGATGAAGGAAATGGAAATCAGAAAAAGCAGGGTCGGGGACCTCGACCGGATGATGGAGATTTTTGCGGCGGCGCGGGCCTTTATGGCAGCGAACGGCAACCCGGGGCAGTGGGGCGACGGCTACCCGCAGCGGGCGGTGCTCGAGGAGGACATCGCGCGCGGGCGGAGTTATGTGGTGCTCGAGGCCGGGAAGGTCGTCGGGACCTTCGTGTTTTTCGTCGGCCATGAGCCGGTGTATGACGTGATCACGAACGGCGCATGGAGCGCGGAGAAGCCGTATGGGGTCATTCACCGCGTCGCGTCGGATGGCGTCACGCGCGGCGTCGGGAGAGCGTGCTTCGATTTCTGTGCGGCGCAGGCAGAGTATCTCCGCATCGACACACACGAAAAGAACCGCCCGATGCAACAGGCGCTGACACGGTACGGATTTCAGCGCTGCGGTGATGTCGTGTATGAAGATGGGAAAGAACGTATCGCGTTTGATTATGTAGGGAATAAAACGAAAGCCCATTGAAAAAGTGCATACTTCTTCAATGGGCTGAGAATATGAGATAATATGATGACGAAAGGCTCGAATGGATGAATCGCTTTATTCGAAGCCTTCATCGTCTGCATGGGTGAGAAATGGACAGATTTCCTCAGAACAGGTACCGGCCTGCCCATCCTTGGCAAGGTTGCCCTGGTAGCTGCAGGTATGCTCGCCACCATGTTCACTGTAAAAATCAATCTCCCAGAAGTAGTACTTGCATGCGTGACGCAGATTTCCCATCGTAATATCCATGCTTTAACCTCCACCAAGCAACATGAGCGAGATGTTTAACTGATCACCTTCTTTTAAAATATAATCCAGTTTATCGGTCATGTTTTCTCCGTTACAATTCACGAAGCATCCGCTGTCTTTATTATCAAGCAGATTGTCTTCCATAAAGCGCATAATAAATTCCTTAAGCGTGGTTTCCGGACGAATTTCCGAATCCGTTTCTTCATCCATGAATTTCACATGAATCTTAAATTCGCCATGCCATCCCATGAAGACCTTCTTCCCCTTTTCGCATGCTGATCGTAGAATCGATGAATGATTCAAGCATACGGTTATCATCAAACACATCCTTCGTAATGCTTATATTATCCAACGAAATGAGTCTTTAGGCAAGCGGAAATGATGTAAACGTTTGACCTAATCCGGAAAATAAGTTATATATTACATAAGCTGGATGTTGAATGTGTTATGCCGGAAATGAGAATTATTCGGGACATCGTTTACGATTTTAACGGGATAAGATGGGAGAGGACATGAATGATCGATATTCCAGGCAGGAACGATTCTTTGGAATCGGGAAAGACGGACAGGAAAAGATAAGACGAAGCAGGGTGGCCATTATTGGTCTGGGAGCGCTCGGAACCGTCATCGCGGAAGAACTTACAAGAGCCGGTATCGGCTTTTTGCGCCTCATTGACCGGGATTTTGTCGAACTGCATAACTTACAGCGCCAGATGCTGTACGATGAAGAAGATGCGCGTATGCACAGATTAAAAGTGGAAGCCTGTGCACAGCATCTGCACAGTATCAATTCAGAAGTGCAGGTGGCGGCTTTTCCGGAGGATTTTAATTATGGAAATGCAGAAAGCTTTCTGCAGGATGTAGACCTCATCCTGGATGGTACGGATAATCTGGAAACACGCTATCTTATCAATGAAGTATGTGTAAAGCTCCGTAAACCCTGGATCTATGGCGGAGCAGTAGAAGCGCAGGGCATGACGATGAGCTTTTTACCGGGAGGAGCATGCTTTTCATGTGTAACGGGAACGGTAGAGCCATTTATGAATCAGAGCACACAGAAAACCTGCAGTACAGCTGGCGTTTTATCTCCGGCGACGGCCATCGTAGCTTCGCTGGAAGTGAAGGAGGCACTTAAAATTCTGGTTTCGGCAGATGCGCTGGAACAGGGACTGATCACATTTGACTTATGGAAGAATTCCTTCCATCATTTTCACCCGGAAAAGAAAGCAGACTGCCCGATTTGTCAGAGGCAGAAATTTCATTATCTGGGGCATGTGGCAGGCGTGAGGGCATCTCGATTATGTGGGGAAGATTCGATTCAGATTCTTCCGGAAAAACGGTGCCATATGTCACTGGATGCGCTGGAAAAAAAGCTGTCCGATCTCGGACAGGTCAGAAAGAATAAATACTATTTGAGCTTTGAAGGAAACGATGCATCATTTCAGGTTTTTTATGATGGACGTGCGATTATCTTACATGTAACATCTGAAGCAAAGGCAAAGGCGATCTATTCAGAATATATCGGATTATAAGAGGGAAATTTGGATGGAAAAGAAAGATAGAGATGATACCAAAAAAAGAATTTTAAAAACAGCCGTCAGGCTTTTTGCTGAATATGGTTATGCAGGAACTTCTACGCGTATGATCGCAACGGAAGCGGGCGTGAATCTGTCTGCGATTTCGTTTCATTATAATGGTAAAGAGGGACTGTATCAGGAAACCCTCCGATATCTCGGGGAGCAGGTCGGTGATTATTACAATCCGATTTATGAGAAAGTTAACCGTGATTTTGATGAGCATACGATGACGAAGGAAAAGGCTTTTAATTATATCGAAGAAATCATCGATCTGCAGTTACAAGCCGCTTTTTCCAGAAGCAACCGCTGTACTGTTCATATGGTATGGCAGGAAGATCGCGGACCGAAGGGAGAACAGCCGCTGGCAGACATTCTCTTCACGGAGGTGGAAAGTGTGATGGCTCAGCTCCTGAAGTTTTTAGCACCGGGACTGAACCTCGAAGAAGCCTTTATCGTGAGCCGTCACGTCAATGGCAGTATCATTTCGTTCGGAGAACATCAGCATCTGGTCTCACCGTTTATATCAAAAAAAACGAGCTCTGCTCCGGTCAGAGAATGGATTCCGAAGATGATAAAGAATGATTGTCTTATGATCGTGCACGGCGTAGTCGAGGGAGCCTCATATGTAGGTTCCGACGACCGAATCGAAATCAGATGAGCTGAAAAATGATACGATGAAAAGCAAAAGGCATGAAGCTGAGTTGCAGCATGCATACAAAAGAATCCGAGCGATATAAACCATCAACTGGAAGAAACATACTTCCGGGTGATGGTTTTTTATTGCGCTGATGGAGTGCATCAGGTGAGTTGCTGTACAAAGTGCACAGTTAGAATGGGCTAACATATGATTCGGATATACATTAGTGCCTGTTTTTCAGATTATAGATTGTTCAAAGCGTATATTATTTTAAAACAAAACGCATTTGTATATGTGCAATATTGACAATACATGGCAACACCGTTAAAATTAAATCAAATCAAACGAACGACCTAAACGAACGTCCGATTCATAGCCTGGATGTTCGCGAAATGAAACGTCACATCATAAACAACAAGGAGGTTCAAAAAGTATGAAAAAGGATTTTGTAACTCTGACAGTAAACAAACGAGAATATACGTTTTCTGTCGGCACGGCCTTTGGACAGCTTCCACCATCCGAAACACTCGTAGATACATTAAGAAATCGTCTGGGATTGACCGGAACGAAATCGTCCTGTAACGAAGGTGCATGTGGGTGCTGTACCGTAATCAAGGATACGTATGCAGTCGCATCCTGCATGACACTCACGGTGGACTGTGATGGTAGTGATATCATCACCATCGAAGGACTGGAGGATCCGGAGAAGGGACTCGATCCGATTCAGCAGGCCTTTATCGATGAGTACTCTTTCCAGTGTGGCTACTGCACACCAGGTATCATCATGTCGGCGAAGGCACTGTTCATGCATAATCCGCATCCGACTGCGGAGGAGATTCAGGAAGCACTTTCCGGTAATTTCTGCCGTTGCATCAGTCATTATACCGTATTGAGAGCGCTTAATAAGGTGGCAGGAAATGAGGATGCAGAACTTTCCGAGATGCATCGGGCAGTGGATGATATCCCTGAAGAGGATCGTATTCCGGTTCGTGAAAACAAGCATCCGTATAATCCTTCGACCTGGCAGGCATGCAATGAGCATTCATTAGCAGATTAAGGAGGGCCTTCAAAATGAGTGCAGCAGATAAGAAAATGAATTACCGTGATGTGGTTCAGCCGAACTATCGTCATGTTGGTAAATATACCCCGAGAATCGATGCCAAGGATATCGTGACCGGACATGCAACCTATCTGGATGATTTTAATGTTCCTGGACAGTTGTATGGTAAAACCCTGCGTTCTCCGTATCCGCATGCAAAGATTCTATCCATCGATGCGACGAAGGCAGAGGCACTTCCGGGAGTACGTGCAGTCGTGACCTATAAGAATGTTCCGGAGCAGTGGGGACTCGGCCTTCCGGTACATCGTCATCTTCTCGAGGATGAGGTCTGGTGTGTCGGTGATGTCGTCGCACTGGTTGCCGCTGATACGCTGGAAATCGCAGAAGAAGCCCTCGATCTGATCGACGTCGAGTATAAGAAGCTTCCGGCTGTATTTAATGCAGAGGATGCTCTGAAGGAAGGTGCACCGCAGCTTTATAAGAGATTCCCTGGAAATCATGTAGATAATGGTATCAAGTATTTCCAGCCGGATGGTCCGTGGTGGCAGATCCGCCGAGGCGATCCGGAGGCAGCCTTTGCAGAGTGTGACTATGTTGCAGAGGATCGCGTTGAGTTCGATAAGATGCCGTCACCGGCCGCGCCGGAGACACCGTCAGCCATCGCAAAGTGGACGGGAGGAACCGACTATACCCTGTGGGCATCGTCTCAGTCTTCCCATATCCTGAAACTGATGGCCGAGGGCCGTATCGACCATTCAAACTTCGATGTTCGTACGTTCAATGTCGGCGGTTCTTATGGTAATAAGCAGTCCCTGATGACGACCGTCCTTTCCGCATGTATGCTGTCCCGTGTGACCAGTAAGCCGGTAAAGGTAGTCATGACCAAGGAAGAGCAGTTGACCTGCTATGAGGTTCGTCTCGGATCCATCATGAATGCCAAGATCGGTATCACGAAGGATGGCATCGTAAATGCGATTAAGGGCAAGTGGCTGGTAGATACCGGATCCATCGCAGACTCGATTCAGGGCCAGGTCGGTGTCGGTCTCGGCGAGGCGCAGCTCGTATGTGCGAAGTGCGCAAACTGGGATATGGATTCTGAAATTGCCGTTACGAATCGGCAGGCAGCCGGCATCGTACGTGGTTATGGCGGACAGGAGCTGAACAGCTGTCTCGAGCGTCTCATGGCGACTGCGATGAAGGAAGGAAATCTCAATCCGCTTGACGTGTTTAAGAAGAATTACGTGGCACCGGGTGATCGCTTCCAGTGGCGTGATGGTCGCTGGTGGCAGTCCAGATCCTCGATGTTCTTCCCGGAAGCGATGCAGGGTGCTGCGGATCGTTTCGACTGGGATAAGAAGTGGGTCGGCTGGAATAAGCCGTACTGGGTAAGCCCGGATGGCAAGAAGGCCAGAGGCGTCGGTATGGGCGTTATCGGTAATGCCGATATCAATGAGGATAATACAGAGTGTATCTGTCGTATCATCCCGGATCTCGTAGGTAAGCCGAGAGCATCGAAGACGGTGATCGAGATGGATGTTACCGAGTCTGGTATGGGTACGAGATCAAATGTAGTCAAGCAGGTGGCAGAAATCCTTAATGTGCCGGTAGAGACGGTCTATATCACGGATCCTGGTTCGAAGTATAATCCTTCCAACTATGGTCTTTGCGGTTCCAGAGGTACGATCACGACCGGTAAGGCAGCGACACTGGCAGCGATGGAGTGTAAGCAGAAAGCACTGGAACTCGCAGCAACGCACTTCCACAGATCCATCGACCAGATGGAAACGAAGGACTATATGGTTTATGTGCGCGATACACCTGAGCTTATGGTTCCGATGTTTAAGCTCTGCGATAAGGAGCTTTCCATCTGTGGATATGGTAAGCACCTGGAGCTCTTCAATATTCCGAGCTGTATCGCGGTGTTCGTCGATGTCGAGGTCGACCTCGAGACGGGTCGTCAGCGCTTACTTCATATCGGTGCAGGAACGGATATCGGACAGATTCTCGATCCGAAGGCGGTGGAGATGCAGCTGCATGGTGGCATCGGATCTGCCTGCGTAGATACAGCGTCGATGGAGGAATGCTTACAGGATCCGATCACCGGACGTCTGGTGACCGCAAGCATGCTCGAGTATAAGATGAGAACCTTTAATGAGTTCCCGACCTATGACGCATACGTCATGGAATCGCAGATCGATACCTATGTATTTAAGGCACTCGGCATCGGTGAAGTATCCGGTGCGGCACTCGGTGGTGCAGTTCTGATGGCGATTTCCAATGCAACCGGAAAGGATATCAAGACCTACCCTGCAACGCCTGGCGTGATTCTGAGCGCCATCGGCAAGGCATAATCGAAGGAGGAACCGATCGTGAGAAATTTTGATTATGAGAGTGCGGCTTCTTTTGAAGAGGCCAGCACGTTATTAAAGAATACAGAATCCGGTAAGGCAGTGGCCATCGCCGGAGGTACAGACCTCGTCGGTGTGATGAAGGAAAAGATCCTGAAGAAGGCACCGGAGAAGGTTGTCAATCTGAAAACCATCCAGGAAGGAAATTATATTAAAGAGGAAGGAAATGCGATCGAAATCGGTGCCCTGACGAAACTGACACAGATCGTGGAGAGTCCGGAGCTGACGGAGGGAGCAGCGGCAGTTCAGGAAGCAGCGAAATCCATCGCTTCTCCGATCATCCGTAACGAAGGAACCATCGGTGGTAATCTCTGTCAGGATGTGCGTTGCTGGTTCTACCGCTATCCGAATGGCGTCGGTGGAAGACTCGACTGTGCGCGTAAGGGTGGTGAAGAGTGCTTCGCGATTCAGGGGCAGAACCGCTATCACTCCATCTATGGTGGCATGAAGACCGGTTTTACACCATGTTCCCATGAGTGCCCTGGCAATACGGATATTCCGGGATACATGGCGAAGCTGCGTGAAGGCGACTGGGATGGCGCTGCCAGAATCTTCCTCGAGTACAATCCGATGCCGATGGTTACCTCCAGGGTATGTCCGCATAACTGTCAGCTGAAGTGCAATCAGAATCAGCACGGCGATCCGGTCGATATCCATGCCGTAGAGCGTTCACTCGGCGACTATATCATCGCGCATTATGATGACTATTTTAAGGCACCGGAACAGGAGTCTGGTAAAAAGGTGGCCATCGTCGGAGCAGGCCCTGGTGGTCTGACTGCAGCATATTATCTCCGTCGTGCCGGTGAAAAGGTCGTGGTATATGATCGTATGGAGAAGGCGGGTGGTGTTCTTCAGTATGGTATCCCACACTATCGTCTGCCGAAGGACATCGTTGACGGATATGCCGCTCAGCTTGAAAAGATGGGTGTCGAGTTCCGGATGAATACGGAAATCGGTAAGGACATCACCCTCGATCAGCTGGATCAGGAATACGATGCCATCTACCTCGGTACAGGTGCGTGGAAGCAGCCGCTTCTCGGTATCGGTGGTGAGGAGCTGACACAGTTCGGTCTGAATTTCCTCGTCGATGTCAATACCTATCTCCAGAAGGCCATCGGTAATGATATTCTCGTCTGTGGTGGCGGTAATGTTGCGATGGATGTTGCAATGACCGCAAAGCGTCTCGGTGCGAAATCCGTGAAGCTGGTTTGTCTCGAGCAGGCAGATGAGATGCCGGCGACAGAAGAAGATGTCAGCAGAGCGAAGGAAGAAGGCGTCGAAATCTTTAATGGCTGGGGTCTTTCCAGAGTACTGACGGATGCAGACGGTAAGGTCAACGGACTCGAGTCCATGAAGTGTACCTCCGTACGAAATGCAGAGGGCAGATTTGATCCGCAGTATGATTACGACACGAAGATGAACTTTGCGTCGGATTATATCATCCTCGCTACCGGACAGCGTGTCGATATCAGCTTCCTCGGCGAGAACTTCCTGTCTCAGGTGAAGAGCCCGAGAGGTCTGATCGATGCCGATCTCGAGACTGCGAAGACCTCGAATCCGAAGATCTATGCAGGTGGTGATGCGGTTACCGGACCGAACCTCGCCATCAAGGCGATTCATGGTGGACGTGTTGCAGCCATCACGATCAATAAGGATCTCGGCGTAGAAGAGTATCACTGGCCGCAGACGAAGGGATTCCTTCACTTTGATAAGGACGCCATCAAGGAAACGACGATGCATGTTCTTCCGGAGCGGGCGGTATCCGAGCGGACACTGAGTGACGAGGATACGGGATCCTTTACACCGGAAACAGCCATCCAGGAAGCCGGCAGATGTATGGACTGCGGATGTTATTCGGTGAATGCTTCCGACCTTTCACCGGTGATGGTGATGATGGATGCGGAACTGATTACAACGGAGAAAACCATTCGGTCGAAGGATTTCTTTACAACGAAACTCAAGGCATACGATATGCTGAATTCTGGTGAGCTGATCAAGGCAGTTCGTTTTGAAAAGCTGGATGGATATACGACCGGCTATGACAAATTCAGAGTACGTGATTCGATCGACTTCGCAATTGCATCTCTCGCATATGCGTATAAGCTCGAGGATGGGGTGATCCGTGATGTGAAGCTGGTTCTGGGTGCAGTGGCACCGGTTCCGCTGGTACGACCGGAGGTAGAAGCGTTCCTGATCGGAAAGAAACCGACGAAGGAAGTTGCTGCTGAGGCTGCAGAGATCGCTGTAAAGGATGCTGCACCGCTTCAGTATAACGCCTATAAGGTGCAGGAAGTCAGAGCACTCATCTCAAATCTCGTAGAGCGGATGGCAAACGCATAAAGTCGTGTGTTTAAAGCGAGCCCCGTCCATGACGGGGACTCGCTCTTTCCAAAGCAAACATCGTTAAAAAAATAACGTGCGCACAACAATAGAATTTTTCTTTGAAGGGAGGGTGTATGGATTATATGAAGAAAAGATGGACGGTTGTAGTAGCCAGCTGCATCGTCAACGTCTTTATCGGTATTACGTACTGCTGGAGTATCTTCCAGTCCGGATTTATGAGTGAGTCGGAAGAAATTTTCGGTGCGACAGTGGTGGCTTCTTCGCTGGCACTGGCATTTACCTTTAATACAGGTGTCGGGCCGATCACCATGATTACCGGCGGTGCGATGAAGAAAAAATTTGGTGCCGGAGGCGTCATCAAAATCGGAGCGGTGCTGACCTTACTGGGTCTTCTGATGACGAGCATGGCACACAGTGTGCCGATGGTATGGATCGGCTTCGGCATCATCGCCGGTTTCGGTGTCGGCATGATCAATGGTATCACGACCACCAACACCGGATTATGGTTCCCGGAAATGCGCGGTACGATTGCAGGTCTTACAACCGCTTTCTTCGGACTGGGGTCCATTCTTTTCCCGTTCGTGCTGAGACCTCTGATCGGCAGCATTGGCGTACTGAAGACCTTCATGATACTTGCCATCCTGATCGGCATCGTCGCATTTATCTGTGGATTCTTCATCTCGGCTCCACCGGAAGGCTGGTTGCCGGATGGATACGTACCACCTGCACCGAAGAAAAATGGTCCGGCACCTAGGAATTACAGCTGGAATGAAATGATCCGGGACAAACGTTATTATGTAGCTGTGATCGCGTTCCTCTGCTTCTCGTCAGCCGGTCTCTTCGTGATTCAATCGGCGACCGGAATGGCGAAGACCATCGGCGGACTACCGAAGGAGAGCGCACTCGTGGCGTATACGGTTTCTTTTATCGGGATCGCGAATTCCGGCGGTCGTCTTCTGTGGGGATCGATTTCCGATAAGATCGGACGATATAAGGCACTGATGGCGATGGGATGCATCGTAGCAATCAGTGGTTTCTGCTTATCAAAGGTAAATCAGGCATATGGATTGTTCCTGATTTTTGCTATGCTGATTGCAGCATGCTATGGTGGTTCCATGGGTGTATATCCAGCCCTGACGGCGGATAATTTCGGACCGAAGAACAACGGCATCAATTATGGCATCATGTTTATCGGTTTCGCGCTCGGCGGCTATGTCGGACCGAAGTTCTTTACGAGTCTGATGGAGCAGTCCGGTGGATCCTATGCGATGCCGCTAACGATCGTCGGTGTATTTGGCATCGTGGCGATCGTGCTGATTTTCCTTCTCGTAAAGTTTAGAGATAGTATGAAGTAAAGAAAAGACAGGTTTTATGATGGACAAATCGCAGTTGATCGAAAATCAAAAAAACGATGATCCATATCGATGCTCCATTTCGAATCGGACGCTGGGAGAGCTGATTCATCTTCAGGCCTCCCGGTATCCGGACCATCTCGCGGTGATAGATTATCTGCATGATCGACGCCTCACGTATCAGGAACTCGATACAGTCAGTGATGATCTGGCGAAGGGGCTGATTCATCTGGGGCTCAGGCAGGGCGATCATGTGGCGGTGATCATCGATAACTGCTGGGAGCATGTCGTCACGAAGCTCGCCATCTCGAAGGCTGGTGGAGTGCTCGTCAATGTGAATATCCATGAAAAAGCGGATATGCTGCGACGGCTTCTGGAGAATACTGAATGCAGCATAATGATCATAAAGCAGCGGATGAAAAACCGGGATCATATGGAGATGCTGTATGAAATCTGTCCGGAACTGAAGACGCAGACTGCCGGCAGGCTGCAGACAGTATTGCTGCCGAAGCTTCGGCATATCATCGTGACCGGTGGGGGAGGAGCGGAAGGCTGTGCATGGCAGCTGAATGAGATCCTGAAGGCAGGAGAACAGTGCTCCGACCAGCTGCTGGAAGATCGGGCGAAGCAGCTGGACATGGACCAGACCGCCACGATCATCCATACGTCCGGATCGAGCGGTACCCCGAAAGGCGTTCCGCTGACGCATCAACAGATGATGCTGAATGCACTCGAACATGTGCACTTTATGAAGATGACGACAGATGACCGGCTGTGTGTGACAGCTCCGCTGTTCCACTCGCTGGGCTGCATCGGAAGCATGCTGACGACACTGATGGCCGGTGCTACGATGGTGCTGTTTGATGATCTGAAGCATGAGGGTGTGCTGGAGCTTCTGGTGAAGGAAAAGTGTACGGTGATGAGCTGCGTTCCAACGATTCTCCTTCGACTGATGCATCATGCAGAAGAAATCGGAGGTGAGCAGAAGCTCCATCTTCGTCTCTGCGTGATCGCCGGAGCGAGCTGTCCGGAGGAGGTGTTCCGACATGCATCGGAGGTTCTGCATATCGATCATTTCATGGTGATGTATGGGATGACGGAAGCAGGACCAGGGATCAGTAGCACAGAGCTACAGGATCCACTTCGGATGGTGTCAACGACCGTCGGCCGTTTCTGGCCCATGGTTGAGTGGAAGATTCGCGACCTCGCTACCGGTATCACGCTGGGAGAGAATCAGGTCGGTGAAATCTGTATCAAGGGCCCCTGTGTTACGGCGGGGTATATTCGGAACATCGAAGAAACAGAAAAAGCGTTCGAGGATGGATGGCTTCGCACCGGAGACATCGCTATAGTGGATCGGGATGGCATCATCCGTCTGAAAGGAAGATGCAAGGATATCATCATCCGGGGTGGAGAGAACATCAGTCCGAAGGAAATCGAAGACTTTTTACGCCAGCATCCGAAAATCGAGGATGCCTGTGTCGTGGGCACGCCGAATCGTGAATTCGGTGAGAGTGTCTATGCATTTCTGATCCTGAAGCCGGAGCAGGAACTATGCCTGGAAGAACTACGGAGTGACTGTAAAGGGAAGATTTCAACCATCAAGATTCCGGAAGAAATCGAAATCCTGCAGCAGTTTCCACTGACCGGCTCCGGTAAGATTGCAAAGGAAGAGCTGAAGAAGATAGCAGCTGAGCATACGAGATTCAGCTGAAGAAAGGATAAACTATGGCAAAATTTATTACACCGAAACAGGCAGCGGAGCTGATTCCGGATGGCGCAGTCATCGGTTCGGCAGTGCAGGGGATGACCGGATGGCCGGAGGAAATCGGGCTCGCAATCCAGGATCGTTTTAAGGAGTGCGGACACCCGGCGGGAATCACACATATTCACGGCGCAGGACAGGGTGATTTCGGACGTATGGATCCTGAAAAAAAGAAGACACGTGGTGAGGATGCCCTGGCAGAGGATGGACTTCTGACCTGCTCGATCCACGGGCATGTTGGCTGTTCGTTTAAAATGATCAAGAACATCACGGATAATAAGATCCTTGCGTACAATATCCCACTCGGCATCGTCGGACAGATTTGGCGAGAGATCGGTCGTGGTTTCCCTGGACTGATGACGAAGGTCGGCCTCGGAACCTATATCGATCCGCGTTTTGACGGTGCGATGATCAACGAAAAAACGAAGAAGGAAGGCAAACAGCTCGTTTATCATATTCCGGATTTTATGGGAGAGGAGTATCTCTTCTATACCCTTCCGAAGCTGAACGTCGCCCTTCTTCGTGGCACAACTGCAGATGAAGACGGCAACCTGAGCTATGAAAAGGAGTGTATGCCATGTGAACCGCTGGATCTCGCGATGGCAGCCAAGGCCTCCGGTGCGATCGTCATCGCCCAGGTCGAGCGCGTTGCGAAGACAGGCTCTCTAGATCCGAGGACCGTCAAGATCCCAGGCATCCTCGTCGATTATGTCGTCGTCGAAGAGCATCCGGAGCGTTCGATGCAGACGCATATCACTCACTTCAATCCGGCGTTCACCGGAGAGATCCGCGTACCACTCGGAGACGCGAAGCAGGAGGTTCCGTTTGATCATCGGAAAGTGATCGCGCGTCGAACCGCAGCGGAATTCCATCATGGCATGAAGTGCAATTTCGGCATCGGCATGCCGGGTCTCGTCCCGAGTATTCTGATGGAGGAGGGCGTCGATGATCAGATTATGATGCTTTCCGAGTCTGGACTCATCGGCGGTGTGCCGGCGCAGGGTGGCGATTTCGGTGCACACTTCAATCCGATTGCGATGGTGAATCAGACCGATTTCTTCAGTTTCTTCGACCATGGTGGACTCGACGCCGGTGTCTTCGGACTTCCGGAGGTGGATAAGGATGGTAATGTCAATACCACCTACCTGAATGGCAAGATCGCCGGCTGTGGTGGCTTCCCGAATATTTCGGCCAACGCGAAGCACTCGATCTTCATGGGCACCTTTACCGCCGGTGGACTCGAGTGCCATGTGGAGGATGGAAAGCTACACATCGATCAGGAAGGTCGCTTTAACAAGTTCGTAGATCACTGCGTACAGGTTTCCTTCAATGCAGCGCAGTGCCTGAAGAAGGGCAATAAGATCAGCTATATCACAGAACGCTGTGTATTCGAGCGGACGGAAGAGGGACTCGTGCTGACTGAAATCGCACCGGGCATCGATCTTCAGACCCAGGTGCTCGATCATATGGGCTTCCGCCCGATCGTGCCGGAGGGTGGCCCGAAGCTGATGGATGCAGCACTGTTCCAGGAGAACTGGGGCAGACTGAAGGATACATTCTGATGATGCTAGTGCTGGTATCTGTTTGACCGTATGTCAGTTTCATAGTTGTGAATCAGCCAGGTGACAGCACCTGGCTGATTCCATATCCCGGAAAATATCTGAGACTGCAATATCCGTGATGGAAAGGAGAAAATATGCCGATCCTGAAATATGAATATGATTTTATCACCGGAAAGAAGAATCCCATCGGAACCCATATCGAGATTGAGACGGATGTAGAGAAAGGAAGCGCGGCCTGTGCATGGACCGTGCAGGAGAACTACATCGGCTATGATCATATCCTGCATGGTGGCATCGCCGCATCCATCCTCGATAATCTGATGATTTATGCGGGCCGCGCCTGGTCCGGGCAGGACGTCGTGACGGCAAATATCAACGTGAACTATCGCACGATCGCCTACGTGGGCGATCATCTCGAGGGATGTGCATGGGTGAGTGCGCACAGACCGGGCAGTCGTGCGATCCAACTTCGGGCAGAATTACGAAGAGGAGAGACAATCGTGACGGAAGCGGAAGGCGTGGTCGTCATCGTCTATCCGGCATCGGATGGTCGGATTGCGGCCCGCTGAGGCAGGGGATTCATCTTTGTTTTGTGAGATGTGCTATCGAATGTTAAAAAAATACGAATCGTTTACTGAAATATGACGATAAAAGTGGTATACTAGGTCAAACGACCGACATAGTGCATAGACAGGAGTTTATATGAGATTCGGAGCAGTGATCGTGGCGGCGGGGATGTCGAAACGAATGAATGATTTTAAACAGCTGATGAAGATCGGGGATATGACCTTCGCGGATCGTGTTATCACGAACTTTCAGCGTGCAGGTATACAGGATATCGCGATCGTGACGGGCTATCGTGGCGAGGAGCTGGAGAAGTCCCTGAAGGGATCCGGTGTGGTCTTTCTGCGAAATGATCACTACGAGACGACCAGGATGTTTGACTCTGCCTGTATCGGCTTTTCGTATCTGAAGGATCGCTGCGATGCGGTGTTTTTCTGTCCGGTCGATGTGCCGTTTTTTACGGATGAAACCGTAAAGGCTGAGATGAATCGTGTGGAGAGTGCGGATATCATCGTGCCGTACTGTCATGCGCGACCGGGGCATCCGATCCTGCTCAGTCACCGGGCGGTGGAGTATGTGCTTCAGTATACCGGTGAACGCGGGATGCGGGGCGCCTACGAGTCCTTCGGACAGACCGGCGCGGGCACAGTGCTGCAGATCAGCGTCGACGACGACGGCGCGGTGATGGACGCCGATACGAAGGAGGATTATCAGAATCTGCTGGATCTTCATAATGCACGTCTGATGCGACCGGATATCCGGGTACGGCTGTGTAATTCGAAGCCGTTTTTCGGCCCGGGCACCGTGAATCTGTTTCGACAGATCGCGTCGACCGGTAGTGTCCGGGAGGCCTGCGAGAAGTGCGGCATCTCCTACAGTAAGGGCTGGACCATCATCCATGACTGTGAAAATGAACTGGGCTACCGCATCGTCGAACGTCAGCCAGGCGGAAAGTATGGTGGCAAGTCCGTGATCTCGAAGCATGGAGAGAAGCTGATTCTGCTGTATGAGCAGCTCGAGCGGGAGATGAATGAGATCGTGCAGCAGAAGTTTGATGAGATCTTCCTCCATGGGGACTGGTTGAAAAAGTCGAATCTGCATGGCGATATGGGGGATACCTAAGCTGCGATGTGCGTTTTTTTCGAGCCCGTGACTGCACACGTCAGACGAGAGCGAAGCGGTCCGACGCAGTGTCGGGAAAGAAAAATCGCAGGAAGGGGATGCAAAATGAATATAGATGCGAAGCGAATTGCCATCTTCGGTGCCGGACAGGCGGGTATGATGGTGCGAACCTGGCTGCCGGCCACGCAGGAGCTGCTGTGCTTTATCGATAATAATAAAGAAAAGCAGGGTGAGATGCTGGATGGCCTGCCTGTGCTGAGCCTGGAAGAAGCACTGCAGCTTCAACCGGAGGAAATCATCCTCGCGATTCTGAACGCGGAGGCAGAGCAGTTGATTCGACAGCAGATCGAGGCAACCGGTTTTTCCGGAGACTGCATCCGTCTGGGAAGCCTACGGGCGATACAGGATGTCCGGCTGTCGGCCCTGCGTCTTCATGCGCGGGAGATCGAAGCGCGGAAAATCCCGGGCGATGTCGCGGAGCTCGGCGTGTACCAGGGGGCGTTTGCCGCGGAGATCAATCGACTGTTTCCGAAACGAAGGCTCTGGCTCTTCGATACCTTCGAGGGCTTTCATGCGCGCGATCTCGCCATTGAGGAAACGCGAACCGGGGTGAAGACACAGCGTCGGAGCTTCGCGGATACCACGATGGAGCTCGTACGCAGCCGCCTGCCACATCCCGAGATGGCGCGATTCGTAAAGGGCTATTTTCCAGAGAGTCTGGATTTCGAAGTGGTATCCGGAAGCGACGCGGAACAGGGCGGAGGAGATGAGGAGATACAGCGAGCTCCGCAGACATCTGGAAAGAACGTGATGCGGGCGTCCGGGAACGGATCGGCTGCGTGTGAACCGCAGCATGAAGATAGAAGTGAACCCTGCTTCGCGCTGGTGAGTCTGGATCCGGATCTCTACGAGCCGACGCTCGAGGGGCTCCGCTACTTCTATCCGCGGCTCGCCCCGGGTGGACGTATATTCATCCACGACTATACGAGCTGCCAGTTTGAAGGCGTGAAGATGGCGGTGGACGAGTACTGCCGCGCGCACGAGCTTTTCGTGGTACCACTCATGGACCTCCATGGCACAGCGGTGCTGGTGAAGGTGTGATATGCGACGAATATATCTGGTCCGGCACGGGCTGCCGGAGAAAAGTACAAGTGAAAAAGTATATATCGGCGTGACCGACATCCCGCTCAGTACGCGGGGCAGCGCCGAGGCAGCTCAGCTCGGCAGTTATTTCTTAAAGCACATACAGTCGGTCAATGCAGTCGAGCGCACAGATTGTACCTTCGCGGGGAAGCAAATCCGACAGGACATATCGAACGTGGAGACCAGGACAGTCGTGGAGCAACAGGTGAAGCTGAATCGTTCAGCACTCACGATTCGCATCCTGACGAGTCCGCTGCAGCGCTGTCGACAGACGGCGGAGGAAATCCAGCGTGTGCTATTCGATGGAGGAATCAGACTTCCAGAACCAATCGTGGTTGAGGCGCTGCATGAAATCAACCTCGGAGAGTGGGAAGGGAAGCGCGTTCAGGAAATCAGGGAACATTTTTCGGAGGTGTATGAGGCACGGGGGCGTGCACTCGGAACGTACCATACACCTGGAGGAGAGAGATTTCTCGAAGCCGGTGTCAGATTTCAGAAGGCCATCGAGGCTTGTTTGCCGGATATGGAAGAGTCGGAAATCCTCCTCATCGTCGCCCATGCCGGCGTGATCCGGGCATACCTCAGTCTGCTGATGGGGCGGGATATCAATCATCTGATGGACATCCCGCTGCCATACGCCTCGGTCACGGAGCTTCTGGTGGATCCGCAGGATGTGGATGGTGAAGCCTTAAGCAAGGCGAGACAACAGTGTGTGGACGTTGACAGGAACGTGGATAGCGCACAAGCGGGTGAAGCGGTGGGCGTAAGAAGCTGTCGGGAGGGTATCTGTGTGGTGCCCGACGGCATTGGCGTACGCCCGGAAGAACTGCTGGATGCGGCAGAAATCACACGGTTGTATCAGAAATACGAGACGCCGAAGCAGGTGATCCGCCATATGCGGAAGGTCGCCGAGCTCGCAATGCAGCTGATGGACGGCATACAGATGCGCGGAACGGAAATCCGAAGCATAGATGCAACAGGGGAAGATACGGTGAGCGCCCCGAGCGATTCTTGCGTACTTGCGGTAGAGATGGAGAAAGCAGCGGTGATGCCCGGGCTGAACCGGGTGCGGGTGATGAAGGCCTGTCTCCTTCATGATCTCTGCCGGGCGGAGAAGGAGCATGCGCGGGTGTCAGCGGAGGCCATCCGGAAAGAGGGCTATCCGGCCATCGCAGCGCTCGTCGCGGTGCATCATCAGGCGGCATACAGCGAGCGGGAGGCAAAGAGGCCACTCACGGAGGCGGAGATCCTCTTTTATGCAGACAAGCGCGTACAGGAGGATGCACTGGTGTCCGTCGAGGAGCGCTTCCGGGAGAGCCGGAAGAAGTGCCGGACGCCGGAAGCCTGCGCAAACCATGATCAGATGCGGATGAAGACGCTGAAAATCGAAGAGAAGATTCGTCGTCTCTTAAAAGATGCGATGGTGTAAAAATGAACGTAATACATCCCGAGCGAGTATAGGCGCGGGCAGATGCGCTCTCTGTGGGCAGGACACCACGATCAGAGCGGACAATATAGAATCAGGAGATGAAGTATGAAGCTGATGAAAACAGAAGATGCGGTGGGCCAGATGCTCTGTCATGACATCACACAGATCATCCGGGGCGTAAAGAAAGGACCGGTGTTCCGGAAGGGACACATTATCACGGAAGAGGATGTGCCGGTGCTGCTTTCCGTCGGAAAGGACCATATCTACATCTGGGAGGTCAATGAGACGATGATGCATGAGAACGATGCGGCGATGGTGCTGTACGATCTCTGCAAAAACGAGCATCTGCGCCGGAACGAGGATATCAAGGAAGGAAAAATCGAGCTGATCGCTGACTGTGACGGGCTTCTGAAGATCGATGTCGCTCGACTGCAGCAGGTCAATGCCTACGGCCAGATGATGATCGCTTCGCTTCACAATAACTATCCCGTAAAGAAGGACCAGCATGTGGCCGGGATGCGGATCATCCCGCTGATCATCGAGAAGGAGAAGATGGAAGCTGTGCAGAAGCTCGTGGGAAATGAGCCGCTGTTCCGGATCCTGCCATACCAGCATAAAAAGGTGGGTATCGTGACGACGGGCAATGAGGTGTACTACGGACGAATCCAGGATACCTTTACGCCAGTGGTGCAGGCGAAGATCGAGGCCTTTGGGGCTGAGGTGGTCGCGCATGAGTACAGCTCGGATGATCCGGAGATGGAGATCGCATGCATTGAGAAGGTGTTAGCGGTCGGGGCGGATATGGTGCTCTGCACGGGTGGGATGAGCGTCGATCCGGATGACAAGACCCCGTACGCCATCGGAAAGATGGCGGATCGGGTGGTGAGCTATGGTGCGCCGGTGCTGCCGGGCGCGATGTTCATGCTGGCCTATAAGGGTGCGCACGATGAGATTCCGATGCTGGGCCTGCCGGGCTGTGTGATGTATGCGGGGCGGACGATCTTCGACCTGATCCTGCCACGTGTGATGGCCGGCGATATCGTAACGAAAGAAGACATTGACCGACTCGGTGTCGGCGGATACTGCCAGCACTGCGCGAGCTGTACCTTCCCGAACTGCGGCTTCGGTGCCTACGCGTGAGAATGGATGGAGGATAAATAGATGGGAACAGAATTATATGAAGAGATCAGCGGGCTGAATCCGAATTATGAAAACTATATTCTGACGCTGCTGGAGGGTGAGGGCTTCGGTGAAAAGGCGCTGATTTCGAATCACGAAATCGCATGGATGTCGGATGCAGACGGATTTTTCACACAGCATGCGGCAGAAGCGGCAGCGGTTTCTGAAAGCGGGATCCTCGACATCGGCGGAAAGCGGATCTACGCGGAGCTGCTCGGACACGAGAAGAAGCTCGTCGTGCTGGGCGCCGGGCATGTGTCGATGCCGATCATCAAGATCGGACGGATGATCGGCTGTCGCGTGACCTGCATCGATGACCGACCGATGTTTGCGAACAATGCCCGGATCGCAGGTGCCGATCAGGTGATCTGCGACGAGTTCATGAAGGCCCTGGAGCAGATTCCGGGGGATGGGGATACCTACTTCGTCATCGTGACGCGGGGACACCGCTGGGATCAGGACTGCCTGCGGGTGATCGCACGGAAGCCGCACGCCTACATCGGCCTGATGGGGTCGAAGCGGCGGGTGCGCATCGTGAAGGAGAAGCTTGCAGAGGAGGGCATCCCGCGTGAGGTGCTCGATGCGGTGTATACACCGATCGGTCTCGCCATCGGTGCGGAGACCCCGGAGGAGATCGCGGTGTCGGTGATGGCCGAGATCATCGAGGTGAAGAATCAAAAGAAGCGGAACTTCGGCTATCCGAAGGAGATTCTGGATGCCATCCTGGGCGCGAATCCGCATGAGCGTCCGATGGAGGGGCGGAAGATCCTCACGACGATCGTGACCCGTAAGGGCTCGGCACCGCGGGAGGTCGGGACGAAGATGCTGATTCTGCCGGATGGACGCTGTATCGGCACCATCGGTGGTGGCTGCGTCGAGGCGGATGTCATGCGACGTGGTCGCGAGATGCTGCTCGATGAAGAGCCGAAGCCGATTCTCTACCATGTGGACCTCACAGATGATGCGGCGTCCGAGGAAGGCATGGTCTGCGGTGGTGTGCTGGATGTACTGATGGAAGTGATATAAATCAAAATGAAAGATACATTTGACAGAAAAATCAATTACATGCGGATGTCGATCACAGATCGCTGCAATCTGCGCTGCCGCTACTGCATGCCGAACGGTGTGAGTGATAAGGTGGCGATGAAGGATATCCTGCGCTACGAGGAGCTGGTGGAAATCGCGGAAGCCGCGGTCCGCTGCGGGATCACCCGCTTCAAGGTGACGGGTGGAGAACCGCTTGCGCGGCTCGGCTGCGCGGACTTCGTCGGGATGCTGAAGCGGATTCCGGGGGTCGAGCAGGTGACGATGACGACGAACGGCGTGCTGCTGTCGGAGAACCTGCCGAAGCTGAGCGCTGCCGGACTGGATGCCGTCAATGTGAGCCTCGATACACTGAAGCCGGCGCGCTTTCAGGACATCACCGGCTTCGATGCGCTCGGGCGCGTGACGAAGGGAATACAGGAGACATTGGCCCTCGGTATACCGGTGAAACTGAACGTCGTGCTGCAGCGGGACAGCAATGCGTCGGAGTGGGCGGAGCTCGTCGAGCTCGCGCGTCTGCAGCCGATCGATGTGCGCTTCATCGAGATGATGCCGATCGGCTACGGGAAGGACTTCGAGGCCATCTATAACGAGGACCTGCGTGCGGAGCTGATGGCGAGGTATCCGGGGACGGTCGAGGATGCGCGTGTCCATGGAAACGGACCGGCGAGCTACCTGCGGATTCCGGGCTTTCAGGGATCCATCGGCTTCATCAGTGCGATGCATGGAAAGTTCTGCGCACAGTGCAATCGTATCCGTCTCACCTCGACCGGAAAGCTGAAGCCCTGCCTCTGTTATGGCGATACGATCGATATCAAGCCGGTTTTTGAGCTGGCAGATGCGACGGAACGGCAGGCGCTGCTTCAGCAGGCGATCGAGGAAGCCATCCGACAGAAGCCGGAGGCGCACTGCTTCGAGGAGCGCGCACAGGTGACGGAGCTTCAGGAGATGGTGGAGATCGGTGGATGACGGGAGCAGGAGATGGAAGCGAAGTGCATGCACAGGAGACGAAGAGTGTATACACAAAAACCAGGAAATCATGACCACATATGTATGAAATGAACTGTAACGGTCGGATATGGTCGATTCCGTATGAAGTATGAAAGGAAGGAGACTTCGTGGTGAATAGAAAGGGAAAGGTACTGGCGGTCTGTACCAGTGCACAGAAGGGAACACAGAAGCAGCCGGTGGATGCGATTACACTGAAGCCGGACTGGGGCATCGAGGGGGACGCGCATGCCGGTCACTGGCACCGGCAGGTGAGCTTGCTGGCGTATGAGAAGATCGAGGAGTTCCGGAAGCGGGGCGCGGATGTGGCGTTCGGTGCGTTCGGAGAGAACATCGTGTGTGAGGGCTTCGACCTCCGCACACTGCCGGTCGGTACACGCTTCCAGATCGGCGACTGTCTGCTGGAGCTCAGCCAGATCGGCAAGGCCTGCCACAGTCACTGCGAAATCTATAAGGTCGTGGGCGACTGCATCATGCCGCGGGAAGGTGTATTTACCATCGTTCTCAAGGGCGGTGTCGTGAAGCCGGGCGATGAGATCACGCTGATCGAGGCGGATCCGGAGCGTCCGTTTACGGCAGCGGTGATCACCTTATCGGATCGTGCGTCGAGGGGCGAGTATGAGGACAAATCCGGACCGCTGATCCGGGAAATGCTGAAGGCGGCAGGCTATCAGGTCCTGGAGCAGCTGGTGCTTCCGGACGGACGTCCGCGACTCGAGCTGGAGCTCACGCGTCTCGCGGATCAGCGGCAGATCAGTGTGATCTTCACGACCGGTGGCACCGGCTTCAGTCTGCGGGATCTGACACCGGAGGCGACGAAGGCCGTGTGTGATCGCGAGGTCCCGGGGATCGGCGAGGCACTTCGGGCCGACAGTCTGAAGTATACGCCGAATGCGATTCTCAGCCGGCAGACGGCGGGCATCCGGAAACAGAGCCTCATCATCAATCTGCCGGGCAGCCCGAAGGCCTGTCGGGAGAACCTCGAATTTCTGCTGAAGCCACTGGCGCATGGACTCGGCATCCTGCGCGGAACGGCGACGGACTAGTCGGAAAATGCAGGCATGCAAAGGGCGGGTGCCGCATGGAGGCATTGGCCCCGGAATCATCGGATACACGTGCATGACGCACTGTATATACATCGATAAGGAGAGTAAGCCGATGAGAAGAATGTATCGTAAGGTAACGGCGGGTGTCATCGCGGCAGCGATGCTGATGGGGATGAGTGGATGTGGCTCCTCGAAACCGACGGAGACGGCGGCAGCGGCGACGAAGGCCGAGACGACGGCAGCGGCAACGGAGGCAGCGACCACCGAAGCGGCGACCGAGGCGGCGCAGGCAGGCGGAGAGAAGACGGAGATCCAGGTCTTCATCGCGGCGTCGCTGAACACGGTGATGCAGGATCTCGCGAAGCAGTACAACGAGCAGCATCCGGAAGTGACCATCACCTTTAATGCGGATTCCTCCGGAAAGCTGCTCACCCAGATCGAGGAAGGCTACGCCTGCGACGTTTTCTTCTCTGCTTCCCAGAAGCAGATGAACACGCTCGATGAGGAGGATAAGCTTGTAATCGAGGGCACACGGAAGAACGTCGTGAACAACCAGGTCTGCGTCATCACGACGAAGGATTCCGGCACGAAGGTGACGGGGCTTGCGAATATCGGTGAGGCATCCTCTATCGCGTTGGCGGATGGTTCGGTTCCGGTCGGTAAGTATACACGGCAGGCGATGGTGAACTCCGGCATGCTGCCGAAGACCGAGGATGTGTCGAAGATCACGACCGAGGAAGTTTCTCAGGCGCTCGGCGGTGTCGAGATCTCCGAGCAGTCGAACGTGTCGAAGGTGCTGGCGGCGGTGACCGAAGGCTCCTGCGAGGTAGGTACGACCTACTACTCCGACACCTATGGCTATGAAGATCAGGTGGTCATCCTTGAGAAGATTCCTTACGATCTGACGGGCAATGTCATCTACCCGATCGCACAGGTGCAGAACGAGGAGGCAGACGAGGCCGAGAAGGCAGCCGCACTGGATTTCATTCAGTTCGTAACATCGGATGAGGCGAAGACGGTGTTCCAGAACTATTACTTCGATACAGAGGTAGAGTGATGCGCCAGACCGGCGATGATCGTGGGATTATGTAGTGCCGCACCGCGTACTCGGGCAGGTGAGGGATCGCCTGTCCGGGGATCGGCTTTCACATGATGGATGAGGTCAACGGCATGCAGCGTGTGATAATCGATCGTGCGTAGACATGAGCAGGAGGTGGAAAATGGATAGCTTTATGACTTTTATGCGTGGCCTGGACTGGAGTCCGCTCTGGATTTCACTGAAAACAGGGATCGTGGCGACGATTCTCTGCTTTTTCCTCGGCATCTGGGCGGCGCGGAAGATCATGCAGCTGCGACCGTCGGTCAAGGCGGTGGTCGATGGTATCCTGACGCTGCCGATGGTGCTTCCGCCGACGGTGGCCGGCTTCTTCCTCCTGTTGCTGTTTTCGAAGCGGCGTCCGCTCGGCATCTTTCTCTGGGACCACTTCCAGATCAAGGTTGTGCAGAGCTGGCTCGGCTGCATCATCGCGGCGACGGTCATCGCCTTCCCGCTGATGTATCGGAATGCGCGTGCCGCCTTCGAGCTGATCGATGAAAACCTCGTCTATGCCGGCCGGACGCTTGGGATGTCGGAGTTTTCGATTTTCTGGAAGATCGTCATGCCGACAGCCGGACCGGGCATCGCGAGCGGAACGATCCTGACCTTCGCGCGGGCACTCGGTGAGTATGGTGCGACCTCGATGCTGGCGGGCAATATCCCGGGAAAAACAGCGACGATCTCGCAGCGCATCGCGATGGTCATCCAGGATCAGGACTATGGAACGGCGGGCATATGGGTTACGATCGTACTGCTGATCGCCTTCCTGTCGATCTTTCTGATGAATCTGATCTCCGGGAAGACAATCAAAAATGTGCATCGCTGGTAAAGGAAACATGAACTATGGGGATTTCAGTACGTATCCGAAAGGAATTCGGCAGCTTCGGCTTAAACATTGGCTTCGAAGAAGATTCGAAGCGCATCGGCATCCTGGGGGCTTCCGGCTCCGGCAAGAGCATGACGCTGAAGGCCATCGCAGGCATCGTCCATCCGGAGGAGGGGCAGATCCGGTTGAATGAGCGGACGCTCTTCGACAGCACGCAGAAGGTCGATCTGAAGCCGCAGGAGCGGCGGGTAGGCTATCTGTTTCAGAATTATGCGCTCTTCCCGACGATGACCGTCGAGCAGAATGTTGCGGCGGGGCTCAGGGGCAGCCGAGGCGCGAATGCGGCACGGACGAAGGAGATGATCCGGAAGTTTCAGCTCGAGGGGCTCGAGAAGCGGCTTCCGACGCAGCTCTCCGGCGGTCAGCAGCAGCGGGTAGCACTCGCGCGTATCATGGCGTATCAGCCGGACGTGATTCTGCTGGATGAACCGTTTTCTGCGCTCGATGGCTATCTGAAGGACCATATGCAGGAGGAGCTCATCGAGATGCTCGAGGACTACGATGGCACGGTCATCATGGTGTCGCACAGCCGGGATGAAATCTACCGCTTCAGCCAGCGGCTGCTCATCATCGATCGTGGCGAGATCACGAATCATGGCGATACGAAGGAAATCTTCGATCATCCGGTGACGAAGACCGCGGCGATGCTGACCGGCTGCAAGAACTTCTCGGACGTGAAGGTCCTCGATGCGCACACGCTGGAAGCGACGAGCTGGGGCATCACCCTGCATGTGGCGTGCGAGCTTTCGGATGAGATTCATTACATCGGCTACCGTGCGCATCAGTTTGAACCGATCTGGGGAGAACGCGAGGAGAACTGCATCGCCTTTCGGCTTTCCTCGAAGGCAGAGCTACAGTTCGAGCGGAACTTCTATGTGAAGCCGGAAATGGAGGCGTTTCACCGGGACGATATCCTGACCTGGCTCGTGCAGCGGGCGTGCTGGCAGACCATCGAGGAGAAGGGACTGCCGGACTACCTCAAGCTCCATGAACGGGATATGCTGTTTCTGAAGTAGACAGAGTCCTGAGCTATACATGGGTTATTTAAGAAAGTGATGTTATACTACGCGAATCCCGATTTATTATGGTGAAGAGAGCAGCAGTATGAAACGGCTGTGGTGGAAGCGCGGCATGTTATAGATAAGATGAAAAAAGAGGATGGAAGCATGGAAAAGATCGATGAAACGAAGGAATTTACACACTTCGATGCGCAGGGCAATGCCTACATGGTGGACGTATCCGGGAAGGACATCACGAGCCGGATGGCAATCGCGACGGGCTCGATCGAGGTGACGGAGGAGGTCTTTGCGGCGATTCTCGGGAAGAAAATCAAAAAGGGCGATGTCCTGACGGTAGCCCAGGTCGCCGGCATCATGGGTGCGAAGCGCACATCGGAGCTGATTCCGATGTGCCACATCCTGAACCTGACGAATGCGAAGGTCTGGTTCGAGCTTCATCCGGGAACGACCTCGATCACGGCCTTCTGTCAGGTGAAGACCGAAGGAAAAACCGGTGTCGAGATGGAAGCCCTGACCGGCGTCAATGTCGCGTTGCTCACCATCTATGACATGTGTAAGGCCATCGATAAACGGATGGTCCTCCGGGACATCCACCTCGTCGAAAAGAACGGCGGGAAGAGCGGGGATTTTTACTTCGATGAAGGATAAGACAGGATGGAGAGAATAAAAGGAGCTTCGTACCGTGATGTGGCACGAAGCTTCTTTTTAGAGTCTGCACGATGGAAATCAGGTGGATGGATGCGCTGATATCGCCTGGTACAGGGGCGACTGCTCCCGGAGCTGCGCGATGATCGGCTTCATGAGATCCACGACCTCGTCGACATCCGCGATCGTCGTCTCCGGGCCGATCGTGAGGCGGAGGCTTCCGTAGGCGTCCTCGTGGGCGACGCCGATGGCACGCAGTACGTGGCTCGGCTCGAGGGAGCCGCTGGCGCAGGCGGAGCCGGCACTGGCATAGATGTGCTTCTCGTTCAGGAGCAGCAGGAGGGTCTCGCCTTCGATATATTTGAAGCAGACGTTTACGTTATTCGGGAGACGATGCGTCGGATCCCCGTTCAGGCTGGTGTACGGAATCTCGTTGAGCAGGCGCTGTATGAGGTGGTCGCGGATGGCGCTTTCCTGCGCGATTCGCTGCGCCATGCGGTCGATGGACGATTCTGGAGCGTGTGCGTTTGCCGTGGATGTGGCGGCGGTATCTGTTCCGGAGGTCGAGGTCTTCGGCTGAGGATTCATACCGCAGGCGAGCTCGGTGGCGCGAGCCGTGGATGTGGCAGCGGTATCCGCGTCAGAGCCTGAAGTCATCGGCTGAGGATTCATATCGCAGGCGAGCTCGGCTGCCCGGGCGAAGCCGACGATACCGGCAACATTTTCCGTGCCGGCGCGACGACCACGCTCCTGCTCACCACCATGCAGGAAGCTCGGAAGCTTCACGCCACGGCGCAGATAGAGGAAGCCGACGCCCTTCGGACCGTTGAGCTTATGGCTGCTCGCCGACATGAGATCGACCTTCAGTTCGTCGACATCGAGCGGGATATGGGCGTACGCCTGGACGGCATCCGTATGGAAGAGGATGCGCTGGCCGGTTTCCTCTGCATGTTTCTGCAGACGCGCGCCGATCTCTGCAATCGGCTCGATGGTTCCGATTTCGTTGTTTGCCACCATGATGCTGACGAGCATCGTGTCCGGACGGATCGCTGCCATCACGGCGTCCGGATCGACATGGCCCTCACGGTCGACCGGAAGATAGGTCACATCGAAGCCCCGCTTCTCGAGATACGCGCAGGTGTTCAGGATGGCATGATGCTCGATTGAGTCGGTAATGATGTGACCGCGTTTGCCTGCCTCAGCCGCGCCGATCAGCGCCCAGTTATCCGACTCGGTGCCACCGCTCGTGAAATATATTTCGGATGGCTTCGCGCCGATGGTGGCCGCGATGGCACGACGACTGCGCTCGACCGCCGCCTTCGCGCGCTGGCCATAAGTGTAGACGGTGGAAGCATTGCCATAATCCGTGGTGAGATACGGCATCATCGCCTCCAGCGCATCCTTCGAAAGCGGCGTGGTCGCCGCGTGATCCATGTAATAGTCTTTCATTTTATCCTCTTTCAAATTGCGCTCACTGGAGATGATTCCATACCGGAGGGCGGTGCGGTTTCTGATTCTTTTCAGATATATCTTCGAGCGTTAGTTTATGCCGGGAAGCGTTGGATATCCCGTCTTCACTCAGAGAAATCCGTCTTCGGCCAGTTCATTATAAATCAAATCGAAGTCGATTTCACACTTTCCTTCGCTGATGCCGACCGGAATATGATCATGAAAACCATAGATGAAGATGTCGTCCTCTGCGAGATCCTTGAAATAGTAGAGGATGATTTTCTGGCGTTCCGGGTCGATCAGCCAGTACTCGCGTACGCCGGCACTTTCGTACTTCAGCTTCTTGATTTCCTGGTCGTACTTCCGGTTCGACGGTGAGAGGATTTCCATGACGAGGTCCGGGGCACCATCGATGTAGCGGTATTGCAGCATTGACCTGTCACAGAAGAGGATGAGGTCCGGGGAAACCATCGTCTGGTCGTCGCGGTCGAGGCGCACGCCGACATCCGAAACCATGACCTTGCAGGGCGCTTTATGGCGATCGATGCAGACCCAGAGCTGACGGTAGATGCCCTGCATGATCAGCACATGCGGAATCGACGGCTGTGACATCTCATAGATGTACCCATCGATGAGCTCAAAGCGCTTATCCTTCGGCAGTGATTCGAGATCTGAGATCGTATAATTTCCCTGCAGCTTCTCTGCAGCGCTCTGATCACCGTAGCCGCCGGCGTACTCGCGCAGTGCCTGATCCGGAACGAGATTCGTGTAGTTTACGGTATTCCTGTGCGTTCGGTGGAACTGGGACGGGGCGAGCACCAGTGTCAGTCGCTCGATCGTCTCCAGCCGCGGCGCCTTCGTATAGCCTCCGAAAATCTTCCGTATCGTTCCGACCGGCACCCCGCTCAGCTCGGACAGCTTCTCGTAGCTGAAGCCAAGCTCGCGCCGCCGCGCGCACATCTCTTCAAGCGTCATAGTGATGGACTCCCTTCATTCAGTCAGATGTTCAGGTATTCGTAAATCCGGAAATACATTCATAAATCCAGATATCCATGAATTTATAAGTTCAGATATTCATAGATCTATAAATCCAGATATTCTGAATTTTAGAAATTCTGATATTCATAGTATACTATAGAACTGCTAAAATGGATACTAAAAGAATAATATACGGATAGTATATGAGCAGCTGGTAACGGGCCACCGGTCTTAACCTGTATGAACTATTACACTACGAAGTAACAGTTCAGGCACGGGCCCGGAGGGGGGACTATCGAATAACAGGCAGATTTTGAATACGTGGATACTTTTAACATTTTTGATCGTTTTGCGAGAGATCCTGGACTATCCATAATTTTCGAATAAGGCGTTTATTGGATAGTTTTCTGGAAAATCAGACATACGCATAAAAGCGTACTATCGAAGAAATCCTGATTTCTAAAATAGTGGATATGGATTTCGGACTGTAAAGAAGAAGTTCTCTGAGCGCATATCCAGGAATCCTTCTTTTTTTAAAAGCTGGATATCTGAGGGCGAGTTATGTCTGGAAAATAAGGCCTTCAATATCCACTTTTTTTGAAATCGCGCAATAGTGGATAGTTTGCAGTCGGCGTTGACGATTCCGGGCAAAAATCATATCCAGTATTTTCAAAATCGCCCAGGATTGGATAGATCCGTCTGTTTGAGGATATTTGCACATGGTCGCAGACCAGCTTGAGCATGGTGTACTCTGTGACGAATACTCAGGATGTCTGCATATGACAGTAGACTAGACACGCAAAGCATTATTTGAAAATCGTGTATATGAAATTTCCTGCAGAAATCGAAAATCTCTATGTGAAATAGACACGGATGGCTTCATCCTGAAATCGTGTATATGTTTTTTGAGTTTAACGAAAGAAATCAGCGTCAGATTTCGATTTTTATAGACACGATTTCCGAATCAGCTTTCCAGTGTATATTTTTTCGCCTGATTTCACCCCAGAAGCTTAAAAAACATATACACGATTTTTAAATCGGTCTTTCAGTGTATATTATCGTCTGATCTTGCCTCCGAAGCTATAGAATCCTATACACGAAACTCAAGCTTCTGGTTAGCCAGAAGTTTGAGACCTCCCCTGAGCAGGTGCGAGGCTTGTAACAGTTTAGGCAGGTGGACCCGGAGGGGCGGCAACGGAGTACTGTGCCTCCGTTGCCGCTCCTCCAGGTCCACCTAGCTGAACTGTTACGTGCGTAGCATTCAGCCCAGGTGCGTGGCTTTCAGAGCCCCTTGACTTTTCTGCGGGGAGGAAATAAACTATAGAAAGTTTGATTTTCTTCCATATAATGTGCTGGAGGGTCAGACAGGCTATAGTGAATAAATACATGGAAGGTGTTCAGTAGTTCAGAATCGTTTCTCCTGAGAGAGTGACCGTGACACGCTGCGAGCGGTCTGAGAAATCTCTGATACGAATTTTCGCACTGGAGTTGTCCGGGGGAAGGCGTGCGTTCAGGCGCGGCGCTGGTAGTTCGGAACGTGGATGCGCGTTAAGCATAGTGAGTGCCTGTGGGTGAGGCTTCGTGACAAGGTAGAGTCGGAAGCATTGGCCGCGGGAACAAGGGTGGTACCGCGATGATTCGTCCCTGTGTGTCGTAAGACATGCAGGGATTTTTTGTGTGAATAATCAGATGGCATACTTGCATGAGATGATGGCGACGCTGCATCAGGCTGGGAAATCAGCTGATTATTTTTCAACTAGTGGAAACGCGTGGTGAAGTGATCATGGCTCTGCAAGGTGGAGCTGCATATATATACCGTGACCCTGACGGTGATGAGAAGGAGAGAAGAATGGATAATTCAAAGCTTGAAGAGCTGAAGGAGCTTGCGCAGGAGAGTATCCGCGAAGCGCAGGACACGAATGCACTGAACGATGTGCGTGTTCGTTTCCTTGGTAAGAAGGGTGAGATCACCTCGCTGCTGAAGTCCATGAAGGACCTGAGTGCGGAGGAGAAGCCGAAGTTCGGTCAGCTGGTCAATGCACTGCGCCAGCAGGTCGAGGAGGAGCTGCAGGAGCACATGACGGAGCTTCAGAAGAAGGCACGTGATGCGAAGATGGCAGCGGAGACGATCGATGTGACGCTGCCGGCGAAGAAGATGCAGTATGGTCATGCGCATCCGAACACGAAGGCCCTCGAGGAGGTCGAGCGTATCTTTATCGGTATGGGCTATGAGGTCGTCGAGGGTCCGGAGGTTGAGTACGATGAGTACAACTTTGAGAAGCTGAACATCCCGGCGGGGCACCCGGCAAGAGACGAGCAGGATACCTTCTATATCGGAAACGGCATTCTGCTTCGTACGCAGACTTCTTCGGTACAGGCACGTGTGATGGAGAAGGGCAAGCTCCCGATCCGCATGATCTGCCCGGGCCGTGTATTCCGTTCGGACGCGGTGGATGCTACGCACTCCCCGTCCTTCCACCAGATCGAGGGTCTCGTCATCGACAAGCACGTGACCTTCGCAGATCTGAAGGGCACCCTCGACACCTTCGCGAAGGAGCTGTTCGGACCGGAGACGAAGACCAAGCTTCGTCCGCACCACTTCCCGTTCACGGAGCCGTCGGCAGAGGTCGATGTGAGCTGCTTCAAGTGCGGTGGCAAGGGTTGCCGTTTCTGTAAGGGCGAGGGCTGGATCGAGATCCTCGGCTGCGGTATGGTCCACCCGCACGTGCTTGAGATGTGCGGCATCGACCCGAACGAGTACCAGGGCTTCGCGTTCGGCGTAGGCCTCGAGCGTATCGCGCTGCTCAAGTATGAAATCGATGACATGCGTCTTCTCTATGAGAATGATACACGTTTTCTGAATCAGTTCTAAGAAGGGGAGGAAATAGCATGAATACATCCATGAACTGGATCAAGGAGTATGTTCCGGATCTCGACTGTACACCGAAGGAGTGGACAGATGCGATGACGCTGACGGGCACGAAGGTCGAGACCTGTACTGTTTTAAATAAGAACCTCGATAAGATCGTTACCGGACAGATCAAGTCCATCGAGCCGCATCCGGATGCGACGAAGCTTGTGATCTGCCAGGTCGATGTCGGTGCGTCCGAGCTTATTCAGATCGTCACCGGTGCGTCGAACATGAAGGTCGGCGATGTGGTGCCGGTCGTGCTCGACGGTGGCAAGGTCGCCGGCGGTCATGACGGCGGCGCGCTTCCAGAGGATGGCATCGAGATCCATGCCGGCAAGCTGCGTGGCGTAGAGTCCTACGGTATGATGTGCTCCATCGAGGAGCTCGGCTCCAGCCGTGAGTTCTATCCGGAGGCACCGGAGTCCGGTCTCTATATCTTCCCGGAGGGCACCGCAGTCGGCGAGGATGCGCCGACCCTGCTCGGTCTCAGCGATGCGATCCACGAGTATGAGATCACCTCGAACCGTGTGGACTGCTACAGTGTGATCGGTATCGCACGTGAGGCAGCCGCAACCTTCGGCAAGAGCTTCCATATGCCGGCAGAGGAGAAGTCGGGCAATGCAGAGGATATCCACGATTACCTCAAGGTGTCCGTCGAGGATACGGAGCTCTGCCCGCGCTATACCGCACGTATGGTGAAGAACATCCAGCTCGCACCATCACCGAAGTGGATGCAGATCCGCCTCGCAAGCGCCGGTATCCGTCCGATCAACAACATCGTCGACATCACAAACTATGTAATGCTCGAGTACGGTCAGCCGATGCACAGCTATGACTACGACAAGATTCGTGGTCACGAGATCATCGTAAAGCGCGCACAGGACGGGGACGAGTTCGAGACCCTCGACGGTCAGATGAGAACCCTCGATCACAGCATCCTGACGATCTGCGATGCAGAGGGCGCGATCGGTCTCGCCGGCATCATGGGCGGTGAGAACTCGAAGATCACCGACGAGGTGAAGACGATGGTCTTCGAAGCCGCAACCTTCGATGGTACCAACATTCGCTTAAGCGCACGTAAGGTCGGCAATCGTACCGACGCGTCCGGCTACTTCGAGAAGGGCCTCGACCCGAACCTCGCAGAGTCCGCGATCAACCGTGCATGTGCCCTGATCGAGCAGCTCGGTGCCGGTGAGGTGGTCGGTGGCATCATCGACGTCTATCCGGTGAAGCGTGAGCCGTCCGTCGTTGTCTGCAAGGCGTCGGAGATCAATCACCTGATCGGCTTCGACCTCACGGCAGCTGAGATGAAGGCCTACCTCGAGAAGATCGAGCTCTCGACCGAGATCGGCGAGGATGGCGACACCCTGACCGTGACCGCTCCGACCTTCCGTCAGGATATTCACCGTATGTGTGACGTCGCGGAGGAGGTTCTTCGTTTCTACGGTTATGCCAATGTTGCCATGACCCTTCCATCGGGTGGCGATGTTGCCGGCGGACTGGCTCCGGACCTCGCGGTCAACGAGCGTGTACGTCACTACGCACAGGCCCTCGGCTATTCCCAGGCCTTCATGTACAGCTTCGAGTCCCCGAAGGTATATGATAAGCTCCTGTTCCCGGCCGATGCGAAGGAACGTCAGCAGGTGAAGATTCTGAACCCGCTCGGAGAGGACTTCTCGGTGATGCGTACCTCGAGCATGAACGGTATGCTGACATCCCTCAGCACAAACTACAATCGTCGTAACCGTGATGCACGTCTCTATGAGATGGCGTCCATCTACATTCCGAAGGCACTGCCGCTCACGGAGCTTCCGGACGAGCGTATGACCCTGACCCTCGGCGAGATCGGAGAGGGCGACTTCTTCACGATGAAGGGCGATGTCGAGGTGATTCTCAACCAGCTCGGCCTCACGGGTCGCTACCACTATGATGCAGCCGGCTGCGAGAAGCCGTTCCTGCACCCGGGCAGACGCGCAAACATCATCTACGATGGTCATGTGATCGGTTACCTCGGTGAGGTTCACCCGGAGGTGCTGGATAACTACGCGATCGGCGAGGCGGCGTATGTCGCGGTCGTGGATATGCCGGAGGTTTATCCGCTGGTCAATGATGACACCAAGTACGTTCCGCTCGCGAAGTTCCCGTCGGTAAGCCGTGACTTCTCGATGCTCGTACCGCACGCTGTAACGGCAGGCCAGATCGAGGACATCCTCGTGCAGCGCGCAGGCAAGCTCTGTGAGCGCGTCGAGCTCTTTGACGTCTACGAGGGCGCTCAGGTCCTCGCGGGCTTCAAGTCCATGGCCTATAAGGTAACGCTTCGTGCCCAGGATCACACCCTCACCGACGATGAGATCGGCAGTGTCGTAAAGAAGATCCTGAACGGACTCGAGCACCTCGGCGTAAGCCTTCGTTCCTGATTCAGCACGATAGAATCGATCGCGGGAGGCGGGCCGTGAAGGCTCGTTCCCCGAACGCTGAAAATACTAAAAAAAGACTTCGGATTTTTCTAACGGTCCGGCAAACTCGCCCTTTTTCCTTTATGGAAAAAGGACTCAGACAGTTGCCGGACCACGGGCTTGAGGCCCTGTAAGAAAAGTCACGAAGTCTTTTTTTGTATTTTTCAGCAACCGGGGAGGTCGCCTTCACGGCCCGCCTCCCGCGGCCGATTTTGTTGCGGCGGTCAGATACGGAGGTTCGCGCCCTTGAAGTCGCGCTCGAGTTCGCGCTTCTGCTGCTTCTTCGCGAGGTCCGCGCGCTTGTCGTAGAGCTTCTTGCCTCGGCAGAGGCCGATCTCGACCTTCACGAGTGAGCGGCGGAAGTAGACGCGGAGCGGGACGAGGGCGTAGCCGTCCTCCTTCAGCTTACCGAGGATCTTATTGATCTCGGACTTATGGAGGAGGAGCTTGCGGTCACGCAGCGGGTCCTTGTTAAAGATGTTGCCTTTTTCGTACGGATTGACATGCATGCCGTAGATGAAGACCTCTCCGTTTTTTATATTGCAGAAGGATTCCTTGATGGAGCACTGGCCGAGACGGAGTGACTTGACCTCTGTGCCCGCGAGCTCGATGCCGCACTCGAAGGTCTCGTCCACGAAGTAGTCGTGGTAGGCCTTCTTGTTATTGGCGATGAGCTTGGTGCCTTCTTCTTTTCCGTAATTTGCCATAGTGTTACCTCGATCGTTTTGGGTGCATATACCCTAGTATGACAGGAATTTCACTGTTTTTCAATCAACCTGTGGTTGTTCACGCCTCGTTGTCTTCCGGGCGCAGGAGCTGGAAGTCGATGGTACGTGTGAGTTTGTCTGCATTGAGCACCCGTACACGGACGTGGTCACCGAGGCGATAGGTGCGGCCGGTACGCTCACCGACCAGCTCGTACTTGTCCTCGCGGAAGACGTAGTAGTCGGAGTCCATGAGGCGGACGGCGCACATGCCCTCGACGGTGTTCGGGAGCTGCACATAGATGCCGTAGTTCGTAACGCCGGAGATGACGCCGTCGAACTCCTCATCGATGTGGTGACGCATCCACTCGCATTCCTTCAGCTTGTCGGTCTCGCGCTCGGCTTCGTCGGCGCGGCGCTCGAGGGTGGAAGAGCGGTCGGCGACGGCCGGGAGCAGGTTCTTGTAGTGCTCGAGGCGGCGCTTGTCGAGCTCGCCGCGGAGGTCCTCCTTGATGATCCGGTGGATCTGAAGATCCGGATAGCGGCGGATCGGGGAGGTGAAGTGACAGTAGTACTTCGCCGCGAGGCCGAAGTGGCCGGAGCACTCGGTGGAGTAGCGGGCCTGCTTGAGGGAACGGAGGGTCATCGTCTTGATGATCGGCTCCTCCGGGGTCCCGACGATGGCATCGAGGAGCTTCTGGACTTCCTTCGGGCGGATGCTCTCGTCATCACGGATGCGGATGAAGTGACCGAAGTTCTCGATGGCGAGGCTGAGCTGCTGGAACTTCTCGGCATCCGGCTTCTCGTGTACACGGAAGACGAACGGAACCTGCTGCCAGAAGAAGTCTTCGGCGACGGTTTCATTGGCCGCGAGCATGAAGTCCTCGATCAGCATGTGGGCCTCGTTTCGCTCATATGGGTGAATGTCGGTGACATGGCCCTGCGCGTCGAGGATGATCTTCGTCTCCGGGAAGTCGAAGTCGATGCCGCCGCGTTCGTAGCGGCGCTTACGGAGGAGTTTCGAGAGCTCGTACATGCGCTCGAGCAGCGGCTTATACGGAAGGTAGGAGGCGATGTCCTCGCCGTTCGTAAGCTCGGTGTTCGTGAGAATCGCGTGCACGCCGCTGTAGCTCATGCGCTTGTCGGAGCGGATGACGGACTCACAGATCTCGTGGTTCAGGATCTTACCGCTGGCGTCGATGTCCATGACACAGGAGAGGGTCAGACGATCCTCCTCCGGATTCAGGGAACAGATGCCGTTGCAGAGGACACGTGGGAGCATCGGGATGACGCGGTCCGTGAGGTAGACGGAGGTACCGCGGTTCAGGGCTTCCTGATCGATCAGCGAGTGCTCCGTCACATATTCGCTGACATCCGCGATGTGAACATAGAGGCGGTACTGCTTCGTCGTCTCGTCGTACTCGAGGGAAACGGCGTCGTCGAGATCCTTTGCGTCCTCGCCATCGATGGTGATGGTGGTGAGCTGACGGAAGTCGTGCTGCCGGCGGCGCGCGATGGTGTCCTCCGGCACGGTCTCCGGAATCGCCTGGGCAGCGCGCATGATGTCCTTCGGAAAGGCTTCCGGGAGTCCGTAGGCCCGGACGATGGAGAGAATGTCGACGCCCGGATCATTGACATGGCCGAGGATCTCGGTGATGACACCCTCTGGACTGTGCTTCGCATCGCCGTAGTTCATGATCTTCACGACGACCTTGTGGCCGTTTACGGCGTGCATGTCCTTCCCCTGCGGGATATAGATGTCCTTCAGAATCCGCTGGTTGTCCGGCTCGACGAAGCCGACGGATTTATTCTTATGATAGAAGCCGACGATTTCCTTATTGGCATGCTCGATGATCTGGGTGATGTGGCCCTCGGAGCGGTGGCTCGCGTCAGCACTTCGGGTGATGATGATGCGCACGCGATCGCCGTCGAGCGCCTCACCGACGTAGTCGGCAGGGATGAAGATGTCCGGCTCATTTTCGTGGCCCTCCATCGACACGAAGCCGAAGCCACGTGGATGCGCATGGAAGCTGCCGACATGTGTGAAATTTTCTGTGCGGCCATACTTTCCCTTCTGGGAGATGCCGATGCGGCCTTCCGATACGAGACGGTCCAGCACCTCCTGGAGGGCGGCACGCTCCGGCTTCGGAATCCCGATCAGCATGGCCATTTCCTTCGCTTTCATCGGCTGATAGATCGG
This sequence comes from uncultured Oribacterium sp., assembly GCA_934270345.1. Classification (GTDB taxonomy): domain Bacteria; phylum Bacillota; class Clostridia; order Lachnospirales; family Lachnospiraceae; genus Oribacterium. The sequence goes on from CAKQPT010000006.1 coordinate 93,026, forward strand.
ATCCTTCACGAGATCCACGATCAGCTTGGCGAGTTTTTCCTTTTGATAATCCTGCATAAGTTCCTTTTCTATTTTTTACAGTCTGATGATATGTTTGTGTTCATGCTCGTGTTCCACAAGAAAGCTCCATTTTCCTTCGGAAAATCTCGCTGGTGCGGAACGGTTAAAAAAATACCTGCATACAAAACGTATGCAGGTACATCGTATCAAATCTTATTCGTCATTACCAGATGACGTCGAGAACAAGCGCTACGACGAAGAAGAGCACAGCTGCGATCTTCGTGAACTTCTCCAGTCCGCCCTCGATGGAACGGCCTCTGTTCTTGCCCCAGTAAGTGTCGGCCATACCGGAGATCGCTCCGAGACCCTCACTCTTACCTTCCTGCATCAGAATGATCGCAGAAAGAGCAACGCCTAAAATACAGAATATAATGACAAGTGCGATTTTCATAAATCTTCACCACCTCATACATAGTTTTACAAATACCTATGGACTATAGCACACTCGTCCGGAATGTGCAAGTGGAACTTATGTGCATTTCACCACGACCGAAGTACATGGAGTTACTGTTCACTCGTAACCTTGCATAGTTAAGGCCGGACCGCTAAACTGATCTCAGTTGATGCGGACCGGCCTTTC
>CAKQPT010000007.1 GCA_934270345.1 uncultured Oribacterium sp.
GATAAGAAAAAACGTTCAAAATGAAAATTTAAATTTCAGCGATATCACCAACGTCCAGTTGACGAGTGAACAGTAACTACATGGAAGCGCTACTCATTATACAGGGGCTCGGAAGGACCGGCCACAGAAACACAGTACTGCGAGCTCGGAAGACTCTAAAATCCCATCCCCAAGAAGTACTAGGCCCTCTGCAATCGCTGAGTTTTCTTGATGAAAACTCAGCATTGACAGAGGGTTCCAGGGAGAGATACACCAAGTACTTCTAGGGGATGGGATTTTGACTCTTCACGATCTCTCCGTATGGTTTCTGTGGCCGGTCCTTTCGGGCCCCTGCCTTAACGTTTACATTATCCTGACACATGAGTGATTTTCTGAGAAAACGGCCTGTGAGTTGCGGAACAGTACCAAATGGACTAAGATACGAATATTAGTATGAGAACAGTACAATAGCGATATAACAGGAAGTAAATCATATGAATTCTAGCTCTCCGATTGGTGTCTTCGATTCCGGTGTCGGTGGCATCTCCGTCCTTCGAATCCTACGTCACGATATGCCGAACGAAAATTATATATTTTTTGGTGACAGCATCCATGCGCCTTACGGCGATAAGCCGGAGGCGCGCATCCGCGAAATGTCGGATGCCAATGTTCAGTTCCTCCTGGCACATGACTGCAAGGCCATCGTCATCGCCTGCAACACAGCGACCTCAGCCGCGGCGGACTGGCTACGTGCGAAGTATCCGGAGCTGATCATCATCGGCATGGAGCCGGCGGTGAAATCCGCCGTGGACCACGCCGAAACGAAGCACCCGCGCGTGCTCGTGCTCGCGACCGCATCCACTATTCATGGTGAACGCCTGCACCACCTGATTGGGCGCTTCAGTGACGCTGCCGAGATCCATCCGGTCGCCGCACCGGGCATCGTCCCGCTCGTGGAAGCCGGGAAGGAAAGCTCCGACGAACTTCTGCATTACCTTCAGGACCTCCTCCGCCCGTTCCGCAAAAAAGAAGAAGGCGGTGACGGTCTCCTCGTCGACAGCGTCGTCCTCGGCTGCACCCATTTCCCGTTTGCGATGGATGCCATCCGAAACGCCCTCGGCTACGATTTCACCTTCTACGACGGTGCCTACGGAACCGCCCGCGAAACGAAGCGCCGCCTCCGTGAAGCAGCTCTGCTCAATGCCTCCGACGATGCAGGCACGATCACCCTCTACTCCAGCGTTCCCGGGCAGGGTGCCATCGAGCTTCAGCAGAAGCTCCTCGAACTGCCATTTACCTATGCGCCGGAAAACTGAGAGGAACAAAACGTGTGTGCATCGATGTGCCACCATTTTACATGCACCGGAAAACTGAAATGTAGATTCCGAAGCCGGGCCGTGGTGAGGACGGAGGAACCGTAGAGCATTTCGATGTCTGTCCCAGGGTTTCTGCTAGGGGCGTCCCAATGTCCTATGTGCGACCGAATTGTCTGAGGTCTGTTTTCCATCAGGAAAACAGGCCGAGTATCGGGCGCTGGTCTGACGCCACTTGCAGAAAGCCTGGTTGACAGACCCGAAATGCGTGATCGGTCCGCCGTTCCACCACGGCCCGGCTTCGGTCGTAGTATAGTTTGTCGCGTGTCCCTCGCAGTTGATTTTTGCCCTCCGACAAAATATACTTACTTTTAGTATGTCGACAGGCAGGACCCGGTTTGGGTAAAATCGGCCAGGTGAAGAGACATGAAGGAGAGACGAAGATGCAGACAGTAGATAAGGTGAGTGTTACAGAGCTGATCGAGAAGGAAGGACTCAAAAATCTGACACCAGATATCGATACAGACCATAAATATATCACGATTCCGGATGTGAACCGTCCGGCGTTACAGCTTGCGGGCTTTTTCGACCAGTTTGATTCTGAGCGTGTGCAGATCATCGGTAATGTAGAGACTGCGTACCTGATGACCTTCGATGCACCGGAGCGCCGTGCGAAGTATGCGGCGCTGTCGAAGTACCCGATTCCGGTCATCATCTATGCGCGTGGCATCGAGCCGGACAGCTGCATGATCGATGCGTGCCGCAATGCGGGGATCCCGCTGCTGCAGTCGACGCGTATGACGACGGAGCTGGAGGCGACGATCATCAGCTGGCTGAAGGTTCGGATGGCACCGATGATTTCCGTGCACGGCGTGCTCGTCGATGTATACGGTGAGGGCGTGCTGATCATGGGCGATTCCGGTATCGGTAAGTCTGAGGCCGCGCTCGAGCTCATCAAGCGTGGACACCGTCTCGTGGCGGATGACGTCGTCGAGCTCCGTAAGGTCTCCGATGATACCCTCGTCGGCAGTGCGCCGGACATCACACGTCACTTTATCGAGCTGCGCGGCATCGGGATCATCGACGTCAAGCAGATGTTCGGTGTTGAGTGCGTGAAGGATACCCAGAGCATCAACATGGTTATCAAGCTCGCCGACTGGTCGAAGGATAAGGATTACGACCGCCTCGGCCTCAAGGATAATTACACCGAGTTCCTCGGCAACAAGGTGATCTGCTACGATATCCCGGTTCGCCCGGGTCGTAATGTTGCCATCATCGTCGAGTGTGCTGCGGTCAACAACCGTGCGAAGAAGATGGGCTACAATGCGGCGCAGGTGCTCTACGAGCGTGTCACCGCGAACATGAAGAACGGGAACTGATTTATGAAAATACTGAAAAATGAACCTCTGAAGCAGCATACGAGCTTCCGGGTCGGTGGCCCGGCGAAGGTCTATGTGGTTCCGGAGGATATCGAGGAGCTTCAGAAGCTGATTCGCTTCCTTCATGAAGAGAAGCTCCCGTATGACATCATCGGAAACGGCACGAATCTGTTGGTAAGCGATGCCGGCGTCGATCATGTCGTTGTCGAGATCGGCCGTGCGCTGGAGGGCATCGAGCTTCTTCCGGAGGCCAATGCTTCCGACGCGACATCATCGCATCGCGGGTCGTCGTCCGTGACCGGAACCGCGGCGAAGGCGGCTGCCGGAAGTGCAGCTGCGCGCGCGACGTCTGAAGCAGCTGCGGTGAATGCGACAGCAGCTAAAGAGAAAATCTACTATCTCCGCGTGCTGGCCGGCACCTTGCTCAGTAAGGCGGCGCAGTTTGCGGCGACGCAGGAGCTCGCTGGTATGGAAGCACTGCGCGGCATCCCGGGCACCCTAGGCGGTGCGGTGACGATGAACGCGGGTGCGTATGGCACGGAGATGAAGGATGTGCTGTACTCTGTGGACGTCCTGACACCGGAGGGAGAGCTTCAGACGCTGATGCCGGCGGAGCTCGAGCTCGGCTACCGGCATAGTGTGATCCCGGAGAGAGGGTATGTCGTCGTGGCGGCGACATTGGCACTGCGAAAGGGAGACCCGGCGGAGATAAAGGCGCGGATGGCCGATTTCCAGAACCGGCGGAAGGAGAAGCAGCCGCTCGACAAGGCGTCGGCGGGTTCGACCTTCAAGCGGCCGGAGGGCTACTTCGCCGGCAAGCTGATCGAGGACACGGGACTCCGCGGCTTCCGGCACGGCGGCGCGCAGGTGAGTGAGAAGCACTGCGGCTTCGTGATCAACGACGGCACCGCGCGGGCTGCCGACATCTACTGGCTGATCGGAGAGGTGCGGAAGCGGGTCCTCCTGGAACAGCACGTCGAGCTGACGCCGGAGGTGAAGATATGGGGAAACTTTTAATCGTGACGGGGATGAGTGGCGCCGGCAAGACGATCGCACTGAAGTCCCTCGAGGATATGGGGTACTACTGTGTCGACAATCTGCCGATTCCGCTGATCGATAAATTCGCGGAGCTGATCGTCGACGGTCATGAGCAGATCACGAAGGCGGCACTCGGGATCGATGTGCGCTCCGGCAGGGATCTGCCGCTGCTGAAGGAGGTGCTCGACACCTGGGACATCCGGGGACGCATCGACTATGAAATCGTATTTCTCGATGCCTCAGACGAAACTCTCCTCAAGCGCTTCAAGGAGACCCGGCGTGCGCACCCGCTCAGTAAGGATGGCCGTGTCGAAACCGGCATCGAGGCGGAGCGGAAGGAGATGAGCTGGCTCAAGGAAAAGGCCGACTACATCATCGATACTTCGCATCTGCTCACGAAGGAGCTGCGCGGACAGCTCGCGGATATCTTCGAGGGTCAGAAGGCATATGAGAATCTGCAGGTGACGATCCTCAGCTTCGGCTTTAAAAATGGAATTCCGGAGGATGCAGATCTGCTGTTCGATGTACGTTTCCTGCCGAATCCCTACTACGATCCAGAGCTTCGGAGCCATACCGGCCTCGAGCAGAGTGTGCGCGACTACGTCTGCCAGGACGGCGTCGCAGAAGAATTTCTCCAGAAGCTCTATGATATGATCTGCTTTCTGATCCCGCATTATATCGAGGAGGGAAAGAATCAGCTCGTGATCGGCGTCGGCTGTACGGGCGGTCATCACCGCTCCGTCACCATCGCAGAGCTCCTCTATGAGCGCCTGAAGAAAACGGCGGATTACGGACTGCGCATCGACCACCGGGATATCGAACGCTGAACGGTGAAAATCAGCGCAGTCCAGACCGGTGCGCGCAGGACCTGGAACAGAAGCCGTTCGGAGAGGACGTGTAAAATATACCAGAACGAACAGTGTATGGAGGCAGAGTTGGGCGCAGAAGCGAAGACGAGAACATCTTTTTCAGCCAGAGTGAAACAGGAGCTACGCAAAAAAGACTTTACAGTATCTGAAAAAGACATTAATATGATTAGCAATGGTTCGAAGGATTTCGAGATGCGGAACTTCATTCGGGAGCGTTTCCTGAGTGCGGGTTCGATCACGGATCCGACGAAGGATTATCACCTTGAGCTGGTCTGCGGTGGAGCAGAGGAGGCAGATCGGATCACCGACGTCTTCCGAAGCTTCGGCCTCGAGCCACGTATCATGGAGCGGAGCGGTCATCTGGTTGTGTATCTGAAGGATGCTGCGCAGATTTCGGATGTACTGAAGCTGATGGGTGCCGTGGATGGCCTCATGGAGCTTGAGAATGTCAGAATACTCAAGGAGGTCAGTGAGAAGATCAACCGCCAGGTGAACTGTGAAACAGCAAACCTGCAGCGGACGGTATCCGCCGGCATTCGCCAGGTGGAGGATATCGAACTGATCGACCGGGAGATCGGGCTTCAGAACCTGGAGCTGGGACTGCGTGAGATCGCGGAGAAGCGTCTGGAGAATCCGGATGCCACCCTCACCGAGCTTGCAGCCTGCCTCTCGGAACCGATTGGAAAGAGCGGTGCCAATCATCGACTTCGGAAGCTTTCCAGGATAGCGTCGGAGTTAAGGGAAAAAACCGCGGGTATAGTGTAAAGATAGTGAAGAGCGTTCGGTGAAGTGATGCTTGCATCCAGGGGGGAGCGTTTGACGCGAGTTCTATCTTCGAGGAAGGATTATATGAAGGATACAAATGTAGTAGTTCAGTTACCGAAAAAACCGGATGAGCATCCGATCGCGATGCTTGTTCAAATTGCCAGCCGCTTTGAATCACGCATTTATATGGCCGATGGCCCACGTAAGGTCAATGCCAAGTCGATCATGGGGATGATGGCACTGGGACTGGACAACGGACAGGAGCTGGTGGTCAGCGCAGACGGTGAAGATGAGGATGCTGCACTGAAGAGCATCACAGAGTATCTCTGTGGAGCGGAGGCTTAAGAGCTGAATATTACGGAGGGAGACGCCGAAAGGTGTCTCCTTTTTTGATGCCGCGAAGGGGACCTGGCTGTATATCAATAGAAATATAAATGGAAAGCATTCATATGAGAAAAAGAACAAGCATTCGCGTATATTCTATGCTACAATAGAGACATCTTTATTACTGGAGGGTACGATGGCCTTTACGCATTTACATGTTCATACAAGCTACAGTCTTCTCGATGGTGCCGGTCGGATCCCGGAGATGATCGCGCGCTGCCGGGAGCTCGGGATGGATTCGATGGCGATCACCGACCACGGTGTGATGTACGGTGTCATCGACTTCTATAAGGAAGCGCAGAAGCAGGGCATCCGGCCGATCCTCGGCTGCGAGGTCTATCTCACGGGCGGCTCCCGCTTCGATCGGGAGGTTGGAAAGGGCGAGGACCGCTACTACCACCTCGTGCTTCTCGCTGAGAATAACCAGGGCTACGCGAACCTCATGAAAATCGTGTCGACGGGCTTCATCGACGGCTTCTACTATAAACCGCGTGTCGATTTCGAGACGCTCGAGCGCTACCACGAGGGCATCATCGCCCTGTCCGCCTGCCTCGCCGGCGAGGTGTCACGAAACCTCACCCGGAACATGTATCCGGAGGCGAAGAAGGCGGCGCTGCACTACCTCTCCATCTTCGGACCGGAGCATTTCTACCTCGAGCTGCAGGATCACGGCTATCCGGAGCAGCGGAAGGTCAATGCAGGCTTACTACAGCTGCATGAGGAAACCGGGATCCCACTGGTCGCCACCAACGATATCCACTACACCCGGAAGGAGGATGCGGAGCCGCACGATATCCTGCTCTGTCTCCAGACCGGAAAGAAGATCAGCGACCAGGACCGCCTGCGCTATCCGGGTGGGCAGTTCTATATCAAGTCCGAGGAAGAGATGCGGGCGCTGTTCCCGTATGCCCAGGAAGCCCTCGACAACACACATAAAATCGCAGAGCGCTGCGATGTAAGCATTGAATTCGGACACTACCATGTGCCGGGTTACCAGGTGCCGGAGGGCTACGATACGACGGGCTATCTCCGGAAGCTCTGTGAGGATGGTCTCCGGGCGCGCTACGGTGCGGACGGCGAGCAGTACCGGGCGCGTCTCGACTATGAGCTCGACACGATCGCGAGCATGGGCTTCGTCGAGTACTTCCTGATCGTCTGGGATTATGTGCACTATGCGAAGACCCATGACATCGCGGTGGGGCCGGGCAGAGGCTCGGCGGCGGGCTCCCTCGTCGCGTACTGCATCGGCATCACCGACATCGACCCGATGCGTTACAATCTCGTTTTCGAGCGTTTCCTGAACCCGGAGCGTGTCACTATGCCCGATGTCGATATGGACTTCGAGTATGAGCGCCGGCAGGAGGTGATCGAGTACGTGACCCGGAAGTATGGTAAGGACTGTGTATCGCAGATCATCACCTTCGGTACGCTCGCCGCGCGCGGTGTCATCCGGGATGTCGGGCGTGTACTGGATATTCCATATGCGAAGTGCGATATGATCTCGAAGCAGGTGCCGAATGAGCTGAACATCACGCTCGATAAGGCGCTTCAGTCGAATCCGGAGCTTCGAAAGATGTATGAGGAGGATCCGGAGACGCATCGCCTCATCGATATGAGTAAGCGTCTCGAGGGACTGCCGCGCCACAGCTCTATGCATGCGGCTGGTGTCGTGATCTCCGGAAAGCCGTTGGTGGAGTACGTGCCGGTATCGCGGGCGGCAGATGGCACCCTCACCACGCAGTTTACGATGACGACGATCGAGGAGCTGGGACTTCTCAAGATGGATTTTCTCGGACTTCGGAATCTGACGGTCATCAAGGATGCCATCCGGGATGTGAATAAGCTGCATCATACAGATTTAAGCGTCGAGAACATGAACTATGCCGATCCGAAGGTGTACCAGATGATTTCGGGCGGGCACTGTGAGGGCGTGTTCCAGCTCGAGTCGGCCGGCATGAAGAATTTCATGAAGCGGCTGAAGCCGGCAGGCATCGAGGACATCATCGCCGGTGTCGCACTCTATCGACCGGGTCCGATGGACTTCATCCCGAAGTACATAAAGGGAAAGGAGCATCCGGAATCGATCAGCTACGACTGCCCGGAGATCCGTCCGATCCTCGAGACGACCTATGGCTGTATCGTCTACCAGGAGCAGGTCATGCAGATCGTGCGTGATCTCGCCGGCTACTCGATGGGACGCTCGGACCTCGTGCGCCGTGCCATGAGTAAGAAGAAAACGAAGGTCATGGAGGAGGAGCGGAAGAACTTCGTCTATGGTAATCCGGAGCAGCACATCCCGGGCTGCATCGCGCGGGGCATCGATGAGGCGACGGCGAACCACATCTATGACGAGATGATCGACTTCGCGAAGTATGCCTTCAACAAGTCGCATGCGGCCTGCTATGCCGTCGTTTCCTACCAGACGGCTTATCTCCGCTGCTACTATCCGGCCGAGTTTTTTGCGGCGCTCATGACCTCTTATATGGATAACATGGGGAAGACCGCCGAGTACTTCGATGTGGCACGCACGCTCGGCATCGCGATCCTGCCGCCGGATGTGAATCAGGCGGAGATCGGCTTCTCGGTCTCCACGGAGGGGGCGATCCGCTATGGCCTGAGTGCCGTAAAGGGCGTCGGTCGGAGTGCTGCACAGGCCATCGTGAAGGAGCGGCAGCAGCACGGACCGTATAAGGACTTCGAGGACTTCGTCGTCCGTGTCTCGGAAAAGGGTATCAACCGCCGCGCCATCGAGTACTTCATCCAGGCGGGCGGGCTCGATACCTTCCCGGGCAACCGTCGGGAGAAGATCGCGATCCTCCCGACCATCATCGAGGGCCGCGTGAAGGAAAAGCAGAATTCGATGGCGGGTCAGATGACCCTCGCGGATCTTCTCGGGGAGGATAATCAGGAGGCGGGCGAGTTCCGTATCCGCATGCCGAAGCTGCCGGAGTATTCGAAGGAGGAGCTGCTGCAGTACGAGAAGGAGGCGCTCGGCTTCTATCTGAGCGGCCATCCGCTGGATGCCTATCGCGCCGTGATGGATGCCAATGTCTCTGCCACGAGTGCGGATTTCCGCCGGGACGACGAGACAGGCACCGTGCCGCTTCGTGATCAGCAGAAGGTGACGATCGGCGGGATCCTCACGGAGCTGCAGATGAAGACCACCCGGAAACAGCAGCAGATGGCCTTCCTGCAGCTCGAGGACCGGATGGGTACCGTGGAGGTCGTCGTCTTCCCGAAGACCTACCAGACGATGCGTGCACTGCTCGAGCCGGATGCGAAGCTCTTCATCGAGGGACATGTCGACGGCTCCGGTGAGAAGGACAGTAAGCTGATCGCCGATCGGATCTATACCTTCGCGGAGGCACCGAAGGAGCTCTGGCTGCAGCTTGAGGATAAAAACCAGTACTTTGCTGAGCAGCAGGCGCTGGAACAGCTTCTGAGAGCCCACCCAGGGGAAGATGGCGTGGCGATCTATCTCCGTCAGGAAAAGGCTGTAAAACGCCTCGACCGTCAGCATGCGGTGCAGCTCGATCCGGTGCTGATGGAAAGCCTCGATCAGCTTCTCGGCGAAAAAAACGTTCGAGTTTCATATAAGGTATTGAAAAAAGTACAAAACTAAACTATTATAAGGGCGAGATTGTGAAAGCTATCACAATCTCGTTTGCTAGTGTGTTTAGGGAGAATGTAAATATATCTGGAGGATAGGATTATGGCGACGAAAGCTGTGAAGACGATTGGTGTACTGACATCTGGTGGTGATGCGCCAGGTATGAATGCCTGTGTACGTAGTGTTGTTCGTACGGCGATTCACGAGGGCATCAAGGTAAAGGGTATCATGAGAGGATATGCGGGTCTTCTTCAGGAGGAGATCGTCGATATGGATACAACCTCTGTATCCGATACCATCAGCCGTGGTGGTACCATCCTCTATACGGCGAGATGTCAGGAATTTACAACGCCGGAGGGTCAGGCACGCGGTGCCGAGATCTGCCGTAAGCATGGCATCGATGGCATGGTCGTCATCGGTGGTGACGGCTCCTTCCGTGGCGCGGGTAAGCTGAGTGCACTCGGCATCAACACCATCGGTGTGCCGGGCACCATCGACCTCGATATCGCATGTACGGATTATACGATCGGTTTTGATACCGCCATCAATACCGCGATGGAGGCCATCGATAAGCTGCGTGATACCTCGACCTCACATGAGCGCTGCTCAATCATCGAGGTCATGGGTCGTCGTGCCGGTTACATCGCACTCTGGTGTGGCGTGGCGAACGGTGCGGAGGAGATCCTGCTTCCAGAGCGTTACGATGGCGATGAGCAGGCGATCATCAACCGTATCATCGAGGCACGTAAGAGAGGTAAGAAGCACTATATCATCATCAACGCCGAGGGTATCGGCCACAGCACCTCGATGGCGAAGCGCATCGAGGCAGCGACCGGTATCGAGACGAGAGCAACCATCCTCGGACATATCCAGCGTGGCGGCTCACCGACCTGTAAGGATCGTTACTACGCATCGATGATGGGCGCACGTGCCGCAGAGCTGCTGCACGAGGGCAAGTCGAATCGTCTTGTGGCTTACAAGCATGGCGAGTTCGTCGACTATGATATCCAGGAAGCACTTCAGATGAAGAAGGATATTAACGAGGAGCAGTATCGTATCGCGAAGCTGCTGGTTCGCTAAATCTTAAGTACAGGAGGGCGACTGCATCTGCAGTCGCCCTTTTCGACTTTTCAGAACGATGGTTGGATGCTATAATGCGAATATTTCATTAAACAGAGAGGTGCTGTCATGAGAGAAGATGTGGTGCTGTGTGCGGCGAATGCCTATCATCAGAAGTATTATCTGAATCCGGAGTATGGGAATCTGCCGGAGGATGTGCAGAAGGAGCTGAAGCTGATCGCGGTGGATTATGTCGAGGAGATCGGCGGGGTTTTCCTGATGTCGTTTAATGCGGATCAGAAGCTGGTGCTGAAGTCGATGCACGAAGAGGATGATCTTCGCTTCGATGATGCGAAGGGGCAGAAGAAGATTGATGAGCTGGCGACGCGCTATGAGGCGCTGTTTACGAAGCTGGAGACCTACTATCAGGCGCTGGAGACGCTGCATGGGCGTGGGAAGTCTTCGAAGGAGGAGCTGACGGAAGCGGATCTGCAGGCGGAGCCGGGTGCGAATAATCCGGAGGGCCATGCGGAGGTGCGCCGGGCGACTTCGGAAGAGGTGACGACGTCCGCGGCGGAGACATTGAACCCGGATGTCGTGGAGGCGTCGGAGCAGGGCGGGATCCGGATGACGGGGTCCTGGGATATGCCGGTGATGCCGGACGACCCGAATGCGGAGCAGACCGCGTACCATACGCTTTTCGGTGACGACTGAGCCTGTGCAGGCGCAGATGCGTGGCGGGCGGACAGTCGAATGGTGCGCAGCCTGGTGGTCGCGGGTGACAGTGGATGAAGATACAGTAACGGGACTGAAACAGATGGGAATAGATGCATGAGAATAGGAAATGTTGAGCTGCCGAGTAATGTGGCGATGGCGCCGATGGCGGGGGTGACGGACCTTCCGTACCGGACGATTCTCCGGGAGATGGGGGTCGGTCTGACGACGACGGAGATGATCAGCGCGAAGGCGATCCTCTACCATAATAAGAATACAGAGGAGCTGATGCGGACCGGGGCAGACGAGCATCCGGTGGCGGTGCAGCTGTTCGGCTCGGAGCCGGAGATCATGGCGGAGATCGCGTCCCGGATCGAGGATCGTTTCGATCTCCTCGATGTGAACATGGGCTGTCCGGTGGCGAAGATCGTGAACAACCATGAGGGCAGTGATCTGATGAATCATCCGGAGCTCGCGTACGAGATCCTGCATGCGATGGTGGAGCGCTGTCATAAGCCGGTGACGGTGAAGTTCCGGAAGGGCTTCCAGAAGACGGACGATACGGCGGTTGAGTTCGCGAAGATGGCGGAGCAGGCCGGGGTGTCGGCGGTGACGGTGCATGGCCGGACGCGGGCGCAGCTCTACAGCGGAGCGGCGGACTGGGATGTGATCCGGCGGGTAAAGGAAGCGGTGAAGATTCCGGTGTTCGGAAACGGCGACATCTTCACGCCGGAGGATGCGAAGCGCATGATGGACGAGACGGGCTGTGACGGTGTGGCGATCGCGCGCGGGGCCCAGGGAAATCCGTGGCTGATCCGGCGGACGGTCGAGTACCTCCGGACGGGCGAGCTGCTGCCGGCGCCGACGGTTGAGGAAGTGATCGCGATGATCCACCACCATACGGAGTTGATGCTTCAGTATAAGGGCGAATTCACGACGGTCCGGGAGATGCGGAAGCACATCGCCTGGTATACGGAGGGCTATCCGGACTCGGCGAAGCTTCGCGGAAAGGTGAACACCGCCGGGAGCATCGAGGAGCTGTATACGCTGGTGGACGCGATGAAAGGTTGACAAGTGAAGCGACTTTGCTTTACAATATGCAATCGTGAAAATGGATGATGGGCGGTTTCCGGCCATTCGGAAGCGGTCTGTTTTATAGTGCTGATTCATCGCGGGTGGATGAGCAGAAGGAAGTCTTGAAAGGAGCTATGGGAAACATGGCAGAAGAGCAGGTAAAGAAGAATTTACTGACACGTGCAGGTCTTAATAAGTATGAGGCGGAGCTTCATGATCTGAAGGTCAATCAGAGACAGATGATCGCAGAGAAGATCAAGGAAGCGAGAGAGCAGGGCGATCTTTCCGAGAACGCGGAGTATGATGCAGCGAAGGATGAGCAGAGAGACATCGAGGCGAGAATCGTCGAGCTCGAGGCACTGCTGAAGAACGTTGAGGTCGTGGATGACTCTGTCGAGGGTGAGATCAATGTCGGCTGCCGTGTAAAGCTCTATGATGAGGAGTTCGATGAGGAGGTGACCTACTTCATCGTGGGTTCCTCGGAGGCAAACAGCCTGACCGGAAAGATTTCCAACGAGGCACCGGTTGGTAAGGCCCTTCTTCACCACAAGGCGGGTGATGAGGTGACCGTCGAGACCGAGGCGGGTGATCTCAAGTTCCGCGTACTCGAGGTAGAGCGCGTCAACGATCACGAGGCGTAAACGCAGGGAAGCGCTGGTGCGAAGTCGCATGGCCGGCTGCAGACGCTGTCGGGGTATGCGTATATAGTGGTAAATAACGACAGACGGCTGGGGACGATGCCCCGGTCGTCTGCATTGGCATAAGAAGCAAGGAGAAGCTATGGCAGAGAATCAGGAAAACCAGAAGAATCAGGCTCCGGTAGAGGATACCAACCATATCGTAAAGGCACGCCGTGAGAAGCTTGCAGAGCTGCAGGCTGCCGGACAGGATCCTTTCGAGATTACGAAGTTCGATCAGGAGCAGCACAGCCAGGAGATCCGCGATGATTTCGAGAAGTTCGAGAATCAGCAGGTATCGATCGCCGGTCGTATCATGCAGAAGCGTGTGATGGGTAAGGCATCCTTCATCCATATCCAGGATAAGCAGGGCCGTATCCAGGCGTACATCACCCGTGATGAGCTCGGTGAGGATGAATATAAGAAGTTCAAGAAGATGGATATCGGTGATATCGTCGGCGTGAAGGGCTTCGTATTTAAGACGAAGATGGGCGAGACTTCTGTACATGCACAGTCTCTCGTACTGCTGTCGAAGTCACTCTATCCGCTTCCTGAGAAGTTCCATGGTCTGCAGGATACCGATACGAGATACCGTCAGCGTTACGTCGACCTCATCATGAACGAGGACTCGAAGAATGTCTTCATCAAGCGTTCTCAGATCATCCGTGAGATCCGTAACTTCCTCGATGGTCGTGGCTTCATGGAGGTGGAGACACCGATGCTGGTGGAGAATGCCGGCGGTGCCGCTGCACGTCCATTTGAGACCCATTACAATGCCCTGAACGAGGACGTAAAGCTTCGTATTTCCCTCGAGCTCTACCTCAAGCGTCTCATCGTCGGTGGTCTCGAGCGTGTATTCGAGATCGGTCGTGTATTCCGTAATGAGGGCGTCGATACCCGTCATAATCCGGAGTTTACGCTGATGGAGCTGTACCAGGCGTATACCGATTACAACGGCATGATGGAGCTCACGGAGAGCATGTTCCGTTACCTCGCAGAGAAGGTATGCGGGAAGACCCTCATCAGCTACCAGGGCACCGAGATCGATCTCGGCAAGCCGTTCCGCCGTCTCTCGATGACCGATGCCATCAAGGAGGAGTGCGGTGTTGACTTCAATACTGTGAAGACCCTCGAGGAGGCACGTGCACTGGCAGATCAGCATAACGTTCCGTATGAGGCACACCATAAGATCGGTGACATCGAGAACGGTTTCTTCGAGGTATTCTGTGAGGAGAAGATGATCCAGCCGACCTTCATCATGGATCATCCGGTGGAGATTTCTCCGCTGACGAAGAAGAAGCCTTCCGATCCGACGAAGGTAGAGCGTTTCGAGCTCTATATCTACGGTCGTGAGATGTGTAACGCATATTCCGAGCTGAACGATCCGATCGATCAGCGCGAGCGTTTCAAGGCACAGGATGCACTGGCGGCTGCCGGTGACGAAGAGGCGAACCACACCGACGAGGATTTCCTTCATGCCATCGAGATCGGTCTGCCGCCAACCGGTGGTATCGGCTATGGTATCGATCGTCTCGTGATGCTGCTGACCGATACGCCGGCGATCCGTGATGTTCTGCTCTTCCCCACCATGAAGAGCCTGAATGCGGATAAGAAGGCGGAGAAGGCAGAGAAGACCGCAGCAAGCACTGCAGTGGAGACGGCCGAAGAGCAGCTGGATCTCACGAAGGTGAAGATCGAGCCGCTGTTCGAGGATTTCGTCGATTTCGACACCTTCGCAAAGTCGGATTTCAGAGTGGTGAAGATCGAGGCATGTGAGGCGGTTCCGAAGTCAAAGAAGCTTCTCAAGTTCACACTGAATGATGGAACGGAGAAGAAGCGCACCATTCTGAGCGGCATCCACGAGTATTACGAGCCGGAGGAGCTGGTAGGCAAGACCTGTGTGGCCATCACGAACCTTCCGACCCGAATGATGATGGGCATCCCGTCCGAGGGCATGCTGATCTCCGCGGTTTACGAGTACGACGGACACGAGGGACTCAACCTCCTGATGCTTGATGACGTGATTCCGGCTGGTGCGAAGCTGTACTGATCGTAACATCCGCCTGGATGCATTTCTGATACACATCTTCCCGGATGATGTAGAAGAAACGATGAAAAGCAGAAAAGCTGTATATTCTTTTATAAATGTGCGAAAGCCATGTTACAGGGAAACCTGTGGCATGGCTTTCGCTTTTTATGTGCGGATATATGCGTTTCTCTTCGCGCTTCCTTGAGAGGACCGGAGGGCGGATGCGCTTCGTGGTGTGGTCTTTAGAAAAAATTAATGGGGTCAGACCCCATAAACTTCAGTTTAGAATCAGTTTAGAAAAATTTAATGGGGTCAGACCCCATAAACTTTGGACGCCGGATACGACAGTAAAATCCAAATAACGCGCAGAAAAGTCAATACAGGATGATCCAAGAGGGGAGAGAATAGTTGGACTTCATGTCATTGTGCACAAAGCAGCTGGATCATCATTGTGCAACTATAGCGACTGATTATTTGTAAGAAAACCATAAGGCGGGGGAAATAAGGCAGGATGCACAATAAACGGCGAAATAATTGCAAATTATGAACATAACACCGATGGCCGTAGACATTGTGCGAAGAAGACTGACCATTTTGTACATATAATGCTTATAAAAATCTGAGAAAACTGCATGCATGTTCTGATAGCATAAACGTATCGAAGTCGAAGGTGTGGTTATCCGGAGAGCGACTCCTTCGAAAAAGTTCGAAACAGAATAATCCTAATTTGAAAGGGCAGAGTTATGAAGTCGATTGATGTATTTTGTCATCTGATGCCGCCGGAGTATGCGAAAATCTGTATGGCTGAAGCGCCACACAAGTCACATATGTTCCAGCGCGCACTGAATGTTGCTTCCATGTCGAATATGGAAAAGCGAAACGAGGTTCTGAAGCAGTTCCCGGGTTATAAGCAGATTCCGAATATCGTATCACCACCTGTTGAGACCTTCGCGGGTCCAGACAAGTCTCCACGTCTTGCAGCGATCGGTAACGATGAGATCAAGAAGATCGTAGAGGAGAATCCGGATTATTACGAGGGGTTCATCGCGGGTCTTCCGTTTAATAATGTGCAGGCGTCGGTCGAAGAAATCAAGCGAGTAAAGGATATGGGTGCAAAGGGTATTCAGATCTATACCCACATGAACGGTGAAGCGATCGATACCGAGAAGTACTGGCCGATTTATGAAGCCTGTGAAAAGTATGATC
This sequence comes from uncultured Oribacterium sp., assembly GCA_934270345.1. GTDB lineage: Bacteria > Bacillota > Clostridia > Lachnospirales > Lachnospiraceae > Oribacterium. Next base: position 16,097 of record CAKQPT010000007.1, read on the forward strand.
TTCCGATCCTGATTCATCCAGTCGGAGGGCAGATGGTGCCGGAGTTCCCGACAGAGGACCGCTCGAAGTATGAGCTCTGGTTCACGATCGGCTGGCCGTATCAGACGACGGTTGCGATGATGCGTCTTGCTTTCTCTGGTATCTTCGAGGATTTTCCAAATATCAAGATCATCACGCACCATGTCGGTGCGATGATTCCGATGCTGGAGGGCCGTATCGAAAATGGTTTAAAGATGTACGGCGGACGTACAGCTCCAGAGCTTCGTGAGGAGCTGACGAAGACGAAGATGAAGGGTGCACCGATCGATACCTTCCGTAAGTTCTATGCGGATACAGCTTCCTTCGGATCCACATCTGCGATTCGAGCAGGTCTTGATTTCTTCGGACCGGATCATATCGTATTTGCAACGGATATGCCGTTCGACCCGGAGCAGGGACCTGGATATATCGAGCGCACACTGAAGTGCATTGACAATTTGAATTTAACAGAAGAAGATAAGGCGAAGGTTCTGCATGGAAATGCACAGCGTCTTTTCCATGTATAAGGGGAGTAGCTATGACAACGTTGATTTCTGTATTTACAAATCAGTTTTTTATGATTTTCCTGGCAATCGCCAGCGGCCTGCTGATTGGAAAAATCAAGATCGGTAATTTCTCACTCGGAGTATCCGGCGGTATCTTCTCTGGTATCGCTATCGGCTACTTCGCTCAGGCGTGGGCGAAGGGCGTGCAGGAGGGCGCACCTGGATACGCGAGTGCGGCAAGTGTTTTAAAGACGGGTGTCGTAAGCAATCTGTTCTTCACGTTCTTTCTGATGCTCTTCCTCGTGTCCATCGGTATGAAGGTTGGTGGCAGCATCGGCGCGATTTTTAAGAAGTATGGTGTGAAGTTCGTGGTCATCGGTATGATGATTCCGATCATTTCCATGATCGTTTCCGTGGTTGCGTATCATCTCGTACTGAAAGGCAATCCTTCTGTAACGGAGTATGAGACCATCGGTATGTTCGCCGGTGCGATGACATCTACCCCGGCCTATGGAACTGCACTCGATGCAGCCGGCAGTGTCGTTTCCGGAGATGCGCTCGAGGCCGCGTCCTCTGCCATCAGTCTCGGCTATACCGTGGCCTTTCCGATCGGTGTACTTGTGATCGTGCTTATGATTTCACTTCTTCCGAAGCTTTTCGGTATCGATGTGGCTGCAGAGAAGCTCGCGTATGAAAAGGAGCTTTCAGAAAGCACTTCTACAGAGAAGAAGCTGAAGGATGGACCGCTTGACTTCATGGTCATCGCACTCGTCGCTGCCATCGGTATCCTGATCGGAAATATCAAGATTCCGCTTGGAAGCTTCGGTACATTCTCCCTCGGTGCAGCGGGTGGCATCCTGGTATCTGCACTGGTGTTCAGCTACATCGGAAAGATCGGACCGGTCAATTTCCGCATGGATCAGAAGGGACTCGGTATCCTGTATCAGACGGGTCTTACCTTCTTTATGGCTGTCGTTGGTCTCCGCTATGGCTATGACGTTATCAATTCTCTGATGGGATCCGGCTTACAGCTGGCGATTACGGCGATTTTCGTAGAAGGCATCTCTGTGCTGGTTGCCTTCATCATCGGTCATAAGGTATTCAAAATCAACTGGATCATCCTGAGCGGTGCGATCGCCGGTGGATGCACATCGGCACCGGGCCTCGGTGCTGCCATCAGTGCAACCGGTTCGGAGGAGCCGACCGCAGGCTATGGCGCAGCACAGCCATTCGCTATTCTCGCGAATGTCCTGCTCGCAACCTTATTCTTTTCTATTGTATAATCAACTTAACTGCAGGCAGTATGTGAACTTATAAGATATGCGTTAAGGAGAAGACACCCATGGAAGATGTCTGGATCGAACACAGATACAATGCGTCGAATTTTAAACTGGAACGGCACTATGAGAATGTGTATCAGGTGATCATGGTCACGAATGGTCGTATCCGCTACCGCGTAGGTGATAAGATCTATGAAACCGGTCGCGGAGGAATCATCGTACTGAACACGCTGGAGGAGCATGATCTCGAGGTGCTGGAGTACCCGTATGAGCGCTATATGATTCGTGTGCAGCCGGACTTCTTCCAGAATGAGGTGAGGTATCCGGAGGTGATCGCCGTTTTCATCAAGCGACCGCCGAACTTCTCACATCTTCTCACGGTATCAGAACCGGTATGGAATTATCTGTATGATATCGTTCTTGAGATGGAACGGGAGTACAACCATAAGAAGAAGTACTGGGACTGTTATGTCGGAGCGGATCTGCGCCGCATGTTTATCCTGATTTACCGGGAGTGCGCAGATATTCTCGCGATGCGTGTGGGTCATAGTGTCACGGTGGCATATAATATCATGAATTACATCAACCACCATTTCACGGAAAGTATCACTGTAGATAAGATTGCGGCTGAGCTCTACCTGAATAAAAACTACATTGCCCATGTTTTCAAGGAAGAGACAGGCTACAGTCTGATCAGCTATGCGATTCTCCTGCGCGTCAACCGGGCGAAGGTCCTGCTTACGAAAACAGATCGAAGCATCACACAGATCGCCACGGAATGCGGATATGATGACTTCACCTATTTCTCCCGTCAGTTCAAGAAAACCGTGGGCGTGTCTCCGAGCGAGTATCGCAGGAAAAATGCAGATGTGAACAGTGAAGAGTCGACGTAAACCACATATCCAGCATATCCAGCATAAGTTCATGGCTGTCTGCTTTCTGTGAGGTAATCAAAGATGGCACACGAAAAATTTCATTACAAATCCCTGGAAGAAGTACAGCAGAAGGCGAGTGAACTCGGAATCACCCTGCCTTTTGCTGCAGACACAAAAATTCTTGCGGAGCCACTGAAGGTACGTAATATCACATTCCCGAATCGTCTCGGCATCGCTCCGATGGAGGGTGCGGATTCGACACCGGAGGGCGCACCGTCCGACTATACCGTACGCCGCTATGTGAATGAGGCGATCGGTGGCAGCTCGGTCATCTGGTTTGAAGCGATTTCCATCGTAGAGGAAGGTCGTTCCTCGAAGACACAGCTTCTTCTGAATCGTGACACACTGGAAGAATTCAAGAAGATGACCGCCGCTGTGAAGGAAGCCGGTATGAAGGCGAACGGCTTTGCACCGTACCTGATCATGCAGGCAAATCACAGTGGCCGCTACTCCAATCCGGACAATACACCGGCACCGATGATCGCCTATCGCCATCCGATACTCGAGCAGTATCGTGCGGCAGATGACAGCTGCATCGTCAGTGATGATTATTTAAAGCGTCTCGAGGAGAAGTTCGGCGAGGCGGCTGTACTGGCGAAGGAAGCTGGCTTCGATGCCATCGATATCAAGAGCTGCCATGGCTATCTGCTGGCAGAGCTCGCATCGGCCTATGAGCGTCCGGGCCTGTACGGCGGCAGCTTCGAGAATCGCTTCCGCCTTCTGAAGAACGGCATCCGCGCGGCGAAGGTCGTCGAGGATGAGAACTTCATGGTGACGGCTCGCATCGGTATCTATGATGGATATCCATATCCGTATGGCTTCGGTGTCAGTCCGGAGAGCGGAGAGACGCCGGATTATACTGAGCCGATTCGCCTCGTGCGTGAGCTTCACGATGAGCTCGGCATGGATATGGTCGATCTCACGATGGGAAATCCGTATGCGACCACGCATGTCACCCGCCCGTTCGATTTCGGAAAGTACGCACCGGAGGAGCATCCGTTTGTGGGTCTCCATCGCATGATCTATGGTATCGGTGAAGTGAAGAAGGCCGTTCCGGAGATGACCATCTGGGCATCCGCACCGACCTATCTTCGCGCCTATGCAGATCTTTTCACTGCCGGTGCTGTCGAGGAAGGCCTCTGTGATGGCATGCTCTTCGGACGTATGGCGTTCGCGGATCCTGATTTTGCCAATGAAATCGTCCGGAACGGGCGCATTGACCCGAACAGAGTATGCCTCACCTGTGGAAAGTGCGGCGACCTGATCCGTGCACACAAGCCGACCGGCTGTGTGATCCGTGACAGTAAGACCTTTATGCCGTTCTATAAGGAATTCCTGGAAATCAAGAAGAACCAGCCGGCGAACTTCCGCGGCTGAGAAAGGATATACATCATGAAAAAAACCGCTATCGTTACCGGTTCGAGTCGCGGTATCGGCTTCGCCATCGCGAAGCAGCTCGGACTGGACGGATATAATATCGTTATGGTCGCGACCGGTGCGCAGGAAAAGAACCAGGCTGCACTGGATGAGCTGGAGGCAATCGGCATCGAGTGTGCCTATGTGCAGGCAAATATCGGAAGCAGCGAGGATCGTACAAAGATTGTTTCCGAGGCGATCGCAGCCTTCGGGCGTATCGACGTGCTTGTGAATAATGCAGGCGTCGCACCGAAGGTTCGTGCAGATCTTCTGGAGATGAGTGAGGAGAGCTTCGATTATGTCGTCGGCATCAACACGAAGGGAAATATGTTCCTGACCCAGCAGGTTGCGAAGCAGATGATTCAGCAGGAGCCGGTGGACGGACGTAAGGGAATCATCGTCAATGTTTCCAGCTGCAGTTCGGTGGTTTCTTCGGTAAATCGTGGCGAGTATTGTGTTTCGAAGGCCGGCATCAGTATGCTGACTACCCTCTATGCAGATCGTCTCGCTGCGGAAGGTATCCTAGTCAATGAGGTTCGACCAGGTGTCATCGCTACCGATATGACCACGAAGGTACAGGGAAAGTATGATGCGCTGATCGAGCAGGGCACCTTCCCGATTGCCCGCTGGGGCACCCCGGAGGATGTGGCCGGTGCGGTCAGCCTGCTTTGCAGCGATCGTCTTCGCTACACGACCGGAAACTACATCGATGTGGATGGTGGATTCCACATCCAGCGTCTGTAAAGGAGCTGCACATGGAAAATCGTATCGTACATGCCGGTGTGTACTCCGCGCGTGTATACAGCTGCAACACGGCCATCGTCGGCAGTGGTGCTGCGGGCTTCAATGCGGCGGATCGCCTGTGGAAGCTGGGGCAGCATGATATCGCCCTGGTGACCGAAAACAGAGTCAGCGGTACCAGCCGGAATACCGGCAGTGATAAGCAGACCTATTACAAGCTGACGCTGTCCGGCGGTGATCCGGACAGCGTACGGGAGATGGCGGAAACGCTCTTCGCAGGGAAATGTGTAGATGGCGACATCGCGCTCTGTGAAGCCGCGCTTTCTGTTCAGTGCTTTCTGAAGCTGGTCGAGCTGGGGGTGCCGTTTCCACGGAACCGTTATGGGGAGTATATCGGCTATAAAACAGATCATGATCCACGGCGACGTGCCACCAGTGTCGGGCCATATACGAGTAAGCAGATGACCGAATGTCTCGAGCGTTCCGTGCTGGAAGAGGGTGTTCCCGTACTTGACAAGCTGCAGGTCATCAGGGTGCTGGTACAGGATGAAACCGTCTGCGGACTTCTCTGTATGAATGTGAATGCAGAGAAGGAGACGGAGCGTTTCGTCCTGATTCGATGTAAAAATATCATTTATGCGACGGGTGGTCCTGCCGGTATGTATGCGGACAGTGTATATCCGCTCAGCCAGTTCGGTGCGACCGGGCTCGCACTGGAGGCCGGCGTAAAAGGAAAGAATCTGACGGAATGGCAGTATGGTCTTGCATCGATTCGTCCACGCTGGAATGTATCCGGTACCTATATGCAGGTTCTGCCGCGGGTGTACTCCACAGCGGCGGATGGCAGCGACGAGCGGGAGTTCCTGATGGACTTCTTCAGCGATGCACAGGATATGCTGAGCAAGCTTTTCCTGAAGGGGTACCAGTGGCCGTTCGATGTTCGTAAGGTGGCGGATGGAAGTTCCATCATCGATATTCTGGTGTATCTTGAGAGCTGTAAGGGACGGAGAGTGTACCTCGACTATCGGAAGAATCCGGTGGGTGGTGCGTTCGATTATGCGAAGCTGCTGCCGGAGGCGAGGGAATACCTGGAGCGTGCCGGCGCCTGCTTCGGCACGCCGATCGAACGCCTGGCCCATATGAACCAGCCTGCCATTGATTTCTACCAGGATAAGGGCGTCGATCTTCGTACAGAACCGCTGGAAATCGCGCTTTGCGCACAGCACAACAATGGTGGTTTAAGCATTGACGCCTGGTGGCAGACGAATATCCATGGCTTCTTCGCGGTGGGCGAGGTGGCGGCCAGCCATGGCGTCTATCGTCCGGGTGGAACCGCGCTGAATGCCGGACAGGTCGGCAGTACGCGTGCAGCTCAGTATATCGCCGCCCGATGCCAGGGCGAAGCGCCGGACTTCTTTGAAACGGTGGCAGTGTCTGCGCTTATGGAGATGGGTGTTCTGGCGGAAAAAATCTGGTCAGAAGATGGAAATGTGCGCATGCGTTGGCAGCAGGCGGCGGAAAAAATGAGCCGTTGCGGTGCAGCGATCCGTGATTCAGAAGAAATCGAGGCCTATGCTGCCGATGTAGAGACGCAGCTGGCAGAATTCACAGAAAACGTCAGCGTATCGAACCGCGCGCAGCTCGCGATGGCTTTCCGGCTTCGGGATATGCTGATGAGTCAGCGTGCGTACCTGCGTGCGATGATCGATTACACAGCGCATGGTGGAAAGAGCCGTGGCAGTGCACTCTATACCGATCGAAACGAGGGTACAAAGCCATATGCATCCCTCCCGGACAGATTCACCTTCGCACTGGACGAAGAGGAACATCCTCTGGTACAGGAGCTCTGGTTTGAGGATGGTCTCTGCAAAACCGACTGGCGTGCTGTGCGTCCGATTCCGGAGGATGATGACTTCTTCGAGAATGTATGGCGGAGCTTCCGTGAAAACGGAAACATCCACTGACTGCCGGCGGAAAAAACGCTGGTATAAGTGGCGAAAAAACAGAAAATTTCAGGCATAAACTGCGCAGGATGGAGAAACGCTTCATCCTGCGCAGTTTTTATGTAAATATACTTCACAAGTGTTCAGAAAGCTGATATAAAGAGGGATGTCTGCTATTATATCAGATTATATGCAAGGCAGATGACCGTGCTCTTAAGGTGGATCTTCCCTGCAGCGATGCTGCAGGAAGGAAAGTGATACGCAGATGGAGCAGAGTGTTGGGGGGAGTTATGAAAAAGGCAATCAGTATGACCGAGGGGCCGCTGGCGAAGCAGATTCTGTTTGTGAGTCTGCCGCTCATGTTATCGAACCTTTTACAGGTACTGTTTAATATATCGGATGTGGCCATCGTCGGTCGTTTCGCGGGTTCGACCGCGCTCGGCTCCGTGGGATCCACGAGTATCTTCGTCACGCTGTTCACGGGCTTCCTGATCGGCCTCGGCGGCGGTATCAATGTGCTGGTTGCGCGCTATTACGGTGCCGGTCGTGCGAAGGATGTGAAAAAGACGGTCGGGTCGTCGCTGATCATCAGTCTGATCGCCGGCGTGATTCTTCTGCTCGTCGGACTCTTCGGGTCGCCTGCATTGCTTCAGATCATCAACACGAAGCCGGATCTGCTGCCGGGGGCGGTCATGTACCTCCGGGTTTACTTCCTCGGTATGCCGGCGCTCGCGCTGTACAACTACGGTAATGCGGTCTTCAGCGCGATCGGTGATACGAAGAAGCCACTGATCTACCTTGCGATCGCGGGCGTACTGAACGTGATTCTGAATCTGTTCTTCGTCATCGTGTGTAAGCTGAGCGTCGTCGGTGTCGCGCTGGCGAGTGCGATTTCACAGTGCGTGTCCGCAGGGCTGATCCTCCATGCCCTGACGAAGGTGCAGGACAGCTATGCGCTCCATCTCAGGGAGGTGAAGTTCGACCGGGCGATCGGGCAGCGCGTGCTGATGCTTGGTGTGCCGGCGGGGCTTCAGAACGCCGTGTTTGCCTTCGCGAACCTCTTCATCCAGGCCGGTGTCAACTCCTTCGATTCGCTGATGGTAAAGGGAAACTCGGCAGCGGCCAATGCAGACAACCTGATCTATGATGCCATGGCCGCGATCTATATGGCCTGCGCAAGCTTCATGAGCCAGAACTACGGTGCCGGCAAGGTCGATCGTGTGAAGAAGAGCTTCTTCATCAGTCTGGCGTATTCCTTCGCCATCGGGCTCCTGCTCGGCGGCAGCCTGCTGCTGTTCGGACGCGAATTCCTCGCGCTGTTTACGACGGAGCCGGCGGTCATCGATGCCGGTATGCACCGGATCGGTGTGATGGGCCTCGCGTACTGCATCTCGGCCTTCATGGACTGTACCATCGCCGCCTGCCGCGGCCTCGGTGAAACCGTCGTGCCGACCATCCTCGTGGTGCTCGGCTCCTGCGTATTCCGTGTGATCTGGGTGTATACGATCTTCGCCCACTTCCACACGATCCCGTCGCTGTACCTCCTGTATCCATTCTCCTGGGGACTGACGGCCATCGCGGAAATCATCTACTTCGTCCGCATCTATAAAAAGGCGATGCGGATCTACCAGCATTAAAAAAAGTTTTTTTACGTAGAATATTATCGCAAAAATAAGAAACAGTTTGTAAATTCTGACAGTTTGCAGCGGACGTTCGACGCGCTAAGATGAGTGCATCGAAATGAGTTGAGCAGAGTCGCTCGGGGATTCCCGGGCGGCTCTTTTTTATCTTAAGAATTTCGTAAGGGGGTCTGACCCCATAAACTTCAGTTTAGAAACAGTTTAGAAAAATTTAATGGGGTCAGACCCCATTAACTTCCGAGGAGCGAAAAGGTGAATTAAAAAAAGACAAATAGACGTTATTCTTAATGGTTATGCCGGTGAAAACCGGGCGGAATGAGAAAAGATAGTTTCGAAAAGTGACGAAATCACGTAAGTGTAAGCGCTTTATGTGACAAATTTGTCATAATCATCGGCAAAATGATGGACAAATTCTAAACAAATTGTTAAAATATTCTAAAGTTAAGAATTTCACAATTCAAAACGAGAATATAATGTACAAAAACCCGTAATGTTAAAGCCCGTCTGAACGCGGCTTTTTTTGAGCAGTAAGAAAGGATGCGATACAAATGAAGGAATTTTCTTATGTTATCAAGGATGAGATCGGACTGCATGCGAGACCAGCCGGATTACTGGTGAAGGAAGCGAAGAAGTTCGAGAGTGCGGTGACGCTTTCCTGTAAGGGAAAGACCGCCGCTGCCGGTAAGCTGATCGCCATCATGAGCATGGGCGTGAAGCAGGGCGATGAGGTGACGGTGCAGGTCGAGGGTCCGGATGAGGATGCGGCCTTCGAGGCACTCGAAAAATTTTTCCAGGAAAATCTGTGATTCATCGATCGATATAGAATCTGAAAGGACAGAAAATGGAAAAGTACATCGGAAAGTCCGTTTATAAGGGAACGGCGATCGGTCCGATCAATGTTCTGAAGAAAAAGGATGACATCGTGAAGCGCCAGCACATCGAGGACGTCGCGGCTGAGCTCGAGCGCCTCGAGGCGGCGAAGGAGCAGGCACAGGCCCAGCTCGGCGCACTCTACGAGAAGGCGCTTCAGGAGGTCGGCGAGGTGAATGCCCAGATCTTCGAGGTGCATCAGATGATGCTCGAGGATGAGGACTACCAGGACGCGATCCACTCGATGATCGAGACGGAGGAGGTCAATGCTGAGTACGCAGTGGCGGTCACCGGAGACAACTTCGCGGAGATCTTCGCAAACATGGATGACGAATATATGCAGGCGCGTTCCGCGGATGTGAAGGATATCTCGAATCGTCTGATCCGAAACCTGAGCGGCGAGGCAGAGCTTGACTGGGCGCATATGGAACCGTCCATCATCGTGGCGGATGACCTGACACCGAGTGAAACGGTACAGATGGATAAGCGTAAGATACTCGCCTTCGTCACCGTCCATGGCTCGACGAATTCCCATACCGCGATCCTCGCGCGTATGATGAACATCCCGGCGCTGATCGGTGTCTCCATGGATCTCGAGCAGCTTCACACCGGTACGATGGCCATCGTGGACGGAAAGGATGCTGTGTTCTGTGTGGACCCGGATGAGGCGACGATCGCCGCGGCCCGGGAGATGCAGGCGAAGGCAGCCGAGCAGAAGCAGCTGCTCGCCACCTATAAGGGACGTCCTTCAGTGACGAAGAGCGGCCGGAAGGTCAATGTCTATGCGAACATCGGCAGCGTCTCAGATGTCGCGTATGTGCAGGAAAATGACGCGGAGGGCATCGGGCTGTTCCGCAGTGAGTTCCTGTATCTCGGAAAGACCGCGCTGCCGGACGAGAATGAGCAGTTTAACGCGTACCGCCAGGTGCTGCAGACGATGGGCGGAAAGAAGGTCATCATCCGTACACTGGATATCGGTGCGGATAAGAATGTCGATTACCTCGGACTCGGAAAGGAAGATAACCCGGCGATGGGCTATCGCGCGATCCGTATCTGCCTCAAGCAGCCGGATGTGTTCAAGACACAGCTCCGCGCACTGCTTCGGGCGGCGAAGTACGGAAACCTCGCCATCATGTATCCGATGATCATCTCGACCGACGAGGTGCTTCGGATCAAGGAGATCGTTGCGGATGTAGCGGCAGAACTCGAGCGCGAGCACATCCCGTATGCGATTCCGGAGCAGGGCATCATGATCGAGACCCCGGCGGCGGTGATGATCTGTGAAGAGCTGGCGCAGCTGGTTGATTTCTTCAGCATTGGCACCAACGACCTCACGCAGTATACACTTGCGATCGATCGCCAGAATGAGAAGCTGGACGATTTCTATAATCCACATCATGAGGCGGTTCTTCGGATGATTCAGATGACCATCGATGGCGCGCATAAGGCGGGCAAGTGGGCCGGCATCTGCGGTGAGCTGGGTGCGGACACGACGCTGACGGAGCGCTTCGTGGAGATGGGCATCGATGAGCTGAGCGTCGCACCATCCATGGTGCTCAGCGTGCGCAGTAAGATTTGTGAGATGGAATAAGGGAGTAGAAATCATGAGAATTTACAGAGCGAAGGACTATGCAGACATGAGCCGCAAGGCAGCGAATATCGTTTCTGCACAGGTAATTATGAAGCCGGACTGTGTGCTCGGCCTCGCGACCGGTTCGACACCGATCGGCTTATACAAGCAGCTGGTGGAGTGGTATCAGAAGGGTGACCTCGATTTCTCCGAGGTACGCACCGTGAACCTCGACGAGTATAAGGGCCTGACCCGCGACAACGATCAGAGCTACTACTATTTCATGCATGAGAATCTGTTCGATCATGTGAATCTCCCGGTGGAGAGCACACATCTTCCGAACGGTATGGAGATGGATTCCGAGAGGGAGTGCAAGCGTTACTCCGCACTGATCAAGTCCATGGGCGGCATCGACCTCCAGCTCCTCGGCATTGGCCACAACGGTCATATCGGCTTCAACGAGCCGGATGAGGCCTTCGATACCGACGTGCACTGCGTCGATCTGACCGAGTCCACCATCGAGGCCAACAAGCGTTTCTTCGCTTCCGCGGACGATGTTCCGAAGCAGGCATACACGATGGGCATCAAGACCATCATGCAGGCGAAGAAGATCCTGATCGTGGCAAGTGGCGAGGACAAGGCACAGATTGTGCACGATGCGTTCTTCGGCCCGATCACGCCGAAGGTTCCGGCCTCGGTTTTACAGCTCCATAATGATGTGACCCTCGTAGCAGACGAGGCAGCCCTCAGCAAGGTCGAGCTGTAAAGCGCGGCATCAGATCATAGAACGCGGCATATCGCACGCAGGACGCGGCGCGAGGATGCCATGGTCGACAGCATTGGCCCCGGTAAACGGAGGCCGGCAGAAGATGGGAGCGGAGAGCTATGGTTATAAAGGGTGCAAAGGTATATACAGCGGCGCATACCTTCGAGACGAAGGATGTCGCGGTGGCGGATGGCCGTTTTGCGGCGCAGGCCGGAGATGAGCGGGTGGTCAATGCAGACGGCCTCTACATGATTCCGGGCCTCGTGGACATCCATTTCCACGGGTGCATGGGCGCCGATATGTGTGATGGCACGGAAGAGGCGCTGGATGTGATCACGAAGTATGAGGCTTCGATCGGTGTCACATCGGTATGTCCGGCGACGATGACCATCGCAAAGGACGAGCTTCTGAAGGTGATGCAGAACGCGGGTGCGTACCGGTATAAGAGTGGTGCACATCTCGTCGGCATCAATATGGAGGGACCGTTCATCAGTGCGGCGAAGAAGGGTGCGCAGGCAGCCGAAAATATCCTTCGCTGTGATGTGGAGCTGTTCCGGGCGCTGCAGGATGCGGCGATGGGACTGATCAGGCTCGTCGATATCGCACCGGAAGAGCCGGGCGCGCTCGAGTTCATCGATCAGGTGAAGGATGAGGTCGTGGTGTCCATCGCACATACGATGGCGGACTACGAGGAAGCGAAGGCCGCCATCGAGCATGGCGCGTCGCATGCGACGCATCTCTACAATGCGATGCCGCCGCTCAACCACCGGAATCCGGGGGTGATCGGTGCGGCACGGGATGCGGAAAAGGTGCATCCGGAGCTCATCTGTGATGGTGTACATATTCATCCGTCGGTGATTCGGGCGACGTTCGCGATGTTCGGTGCGAAGCGGATGATCCTCATCAGTGACAGCATGCGGGCGACGGGCCTCGAGGATGGTGAGTATACCCTCGGTGGTCAGCCGGTGACGGTGCGGGGCAATCTCGCAACGCTGCATGATGGCACGATCGCAGGCTCTGCGACGAACCTCATGGACTGCATGCGCTTCTGCGTGAAGACGGTGGGACTCCCGCTCGAGGATGCGGTCATGTGTGCCACGGAGAATCCGGCCAGAGAGATCGGTATATACGATCAGGTCGGCAGCATTGAACCAGGCAAGAAGGCGGATTTCGTGCTGCTGGATCAGGATTTAAAGCTGGTAAGTGTTTATATAGACGGAGAGGAGATTTGACAGATGTTCGGACTTTTCAAGAGTAAGGAAAAAGGCAGCATCCTCCACTCGCCGTGTAATGGCAAGGTGGTTCCGATCACAGAGGTACCGGATCCGACCTTCGCAGAGAAGATACTCGGTGATGGATTTGCGGTGATTCCGGCAGAGGGTAAGGTGTATGCACCGGCCGATGGCGAGATCACCATGGTATTTGATACGCTGCATGCCGTGACGATGACCACAACGCAGGGCGTCGAGGTGCTGATCCATATCGGACTCGATACAGTGAACCTGAAGGGCGAGCCGTTCACCGCGCATGTGAAGGCGGGCGATAAGGTGAAGCAGGGGGATCTGCTGATGGATGCGGATCTCGGAAAGATCCAGGCCGCCGGCTTAAACATCATCACGCCGGTGCTGATCTGCAACACCGATGATTATAAGGAAATCAGTCTGCAGAAGCAGGGCGAGGTCACACTCGCGGACAGCGTGCTGAAGATTTCCTGATCGCGAAGTTTTAGATATTTGAGTTCTTCAAGCGCTTACGAAGCGCGTTCTGATCCGGATTGCCGGATATGTGCTTATTTCGAACCTGATTGGAGTAATCCAATTTAGTATATTTTTCTTAAGGAGGGGAAATATGAAGTTTCTTCAAAAGTTGGGTAAAGCGTTAATGCTCCCAGTAGCTGTGCTGCCGATCTGTGGTATCCTGATGGGTATCGGATACCTGCTCTGTCCTGCAACCATGCAGGGTGGTGACATCCAGGGTGCAGCCAACCTGATCGGTCTGTTCCTCGTAAAGGCAGGTGGTGCCTTAATCGATAACATGGCGATCCTTTTCGCAATCGGCGTCGGCGTCGGTATGTCGGATAAGAATGACGGTACCGGCGGAATCGCTGCTCTTGCTTCCTGGCTCATGCTCACCACACTCCTTTCTACAGGATTTGTGACGACCCTGATGCCGTCGATCGCAGAGAGCGAAGTCAAGACCATCGCGTTCAACAAGATCGCGAACCCGTTCATCGGTATCCTCGCCGGTGTCATCGGTTCTACCTGCTACAACAAGTTCAAGGGCACGAAGCTTCCGGACTGGCTCGCTTTCTTCAGTGGTAAGCGTTGCGTAGCGATCGTAGCTGGTGTGGTTTCCATCATCGTATCCGCAGTTCTTCTGTTCGTATGGCCGCTGTTCTTCGGTTTACTCGTAAGCATCGGTGATGCGATCGCGAAGATGGGTGTTGTAGGTGCAGGTATCTATGCATTCCTGAACCGTCTCCTCATCCCGACCGGATTACACCACGCACTCAATAATGTATTCTGGTTCGATACCATCGGCCTCGGTGATCTTTCTCACTTCTGGGCTGGTGAGACTTCTGCAGATGTTTCCTGGAGCCTCGGTATGTACATGTCCGGATTCTTCCCATGTATGATGTTCGGTATTCCGGGTGCTGCACTTGCGATGGTACAGTGCGCAAAGCCTGAGAAGAAGGCTGCAACCATCGGTATCTTACTGTCCGCAGCTGTATGTTCCTTCATCTGTGGCGTTACCGAGCCGTTCGAGTTTGCATTCATGTTCCTCGCACCGGGTCTCTACCTGATCTATGCTGCACTTTATGGTGTATTTACGATCGTTACTGTAGCCCTCGGCTTCCGTGCAGGTTTCTCATTCTCTGCAGGTGCAATGGATCTCCTTTTCTCAGCTTCCCTTCCGGCAGCTGCGAAGACATGGCTGATCATCCCGCTGGGCATCGCTGCATTCGTTGTTTTCTACTTCGTATTCCTGTTTGCGATCAAGAAGTTTGATATCAAGACGCCTGGTCGTGAGGATGATGATGTAGAGGCTGAGAAGAATGTTCAGCTCGCAAGTGATGACTACACCGCGATCGCTAAGCAGATCCTCGCAGGCTGCGGCGGCAAGGAGAACATCGCAAGCATCGATAACTGTGTAACCAGACTGAGACTTGAGGTCAAGGATATGACGCAGGTGGACGACAAGGCCATCAAGGCTGCAGGCGTTGCCGGTGTCATCAAGCCAGGTAAGACTTCCGTTCAGGTTATCGTCGGCACGAAGGTTCAGTTCGTAGCAGATGCGTTCTCTGAGCTTTGCAAGTAAGCTGAGAAGTCGATGATGTGTTTCGGGATACACTGAAAATCCCACTTTTATGAAAAGCGAAGGGACTGCCGCACGTCATGTGCGGCAGTTTTTCTGTGCTTAAAATAGTAAAAAAAGAGGAAAGGAGTCGGAAAATAGCAGAGGTTTATGGTAGTATATGGACCATGAATATTATTGAAGAGATCAAAAAAGAATTTGAGATTCCGGGGGCGTTTGAGAGCTGGGCGGTTTACCGTGAAGAGGTCACGGATCTGATTCTGGAGACTGCTTCGACAGGCTCCATCGCGCTGTTCGGGATCGGGCCGGCGAATGATATCGATCTTCGGCGTTTGCGTGAGCGCTTCGGGCGTATCACGCTGATTGATTTGGATCGTGAGAGTATGGAGAGAGGGCTCGTGCGTTATGGGCTGCAGCATTGTCTCAAGGTGGAGCTGTGGGATGCTTCGCTTTCCGGGGTGACGATGGAGGATGTAGCGGCGTTTTTCGAGACGTTGTATAATCAGGTGGTGCAAAGCGGGCGAACGCTTACGGAGGCGGCATTTATGGAGATGTCACTCGCGGCGCTGGAGCGGATCCGGCGGAAAGTGGTTTCGTCGCGGGAGGCGCTGCGGGCGAAGCTGCCGGCGGAGCACTACGATATGGTCGTCAGTGTGGGGCTGCACAGTCAGTTCTGGAGCATACTTAGCTACAGCTGGCTGACGCTGGCCGGAAATGTCGAGGAGCAGATTCTCGGGCATGCGATGAATCATGATCCGTTTTTTGAGGCGCTGCGGGCGATCGACGATGCGTTTATCCCGATGCTGAACGAGGTGCTGCTGTCGATGGGCGACCGGGCGATCATCGCGGTCGAGGAGGATGAGGCGCATCCGGTGGAGGGCGCGTTTCAGTCGATGCAGGATATCCGGCAGCGCTATCCGGAGGTACAGGAGAAGCGACTTCACTGGCCGTTCCGACCAGAGGATGGAAAGAGCTACGAGATGCTTTTTCAGATCAAAGATAAATGAGGTGTAGTATATGCAGGAAACAGTAAATAAGAAGAAAAACATCATCGTGATCGCGGTCATCGCGGCGGTGATCATCATCAGCTTCGCTGCGATGCTCGTGATTCGAAAGACGAGCGGGCCGCGGCTTGATGTCGTGGTGCAGTACGGCGATCAGGAGATCCTGCGTGTACCGCTCTCGAAGGATGCGATGTATAAGATCGAGGATGGACGGGCCATCGAGGTGCCGAAGGATACGACACTGGCGTCACTCGGCGAGGAGGCGTATCCGTCGCAGCATGATGTGAATCTGCTCGAAATCAAGGATGGCGAGGTCTGGGTACCGGAATCGAACTGCTCGAACCAGGTTTGCGTTTCGATCGGAAAGCTCAGCGGTTCGGATTATGATTTCCCGATCACCTGTCTGCCGCACGGAATCATTGTCGTAATCGAATGAGGCGTCGAAGTGCCGGAAACATAAGCGCAGTACTGTGCTTATGTTTCCGGCATTTTTTTTGCACGACATGTTGTGAAGTTATACCGGATATGATAAAATATTAACGTATTTTTGTAGTACGTGCAAAAGGAGGAACTATGAAAAAAATCGTAAGTGGTGCGATGGCGCTTTGCCTCGTCGCATCGATGACGGCTTGCTCATCCGGGAAGCCTGCAGAGACGACGGCGGCTGCTACGGAAGCTGCGAAGCAGTATGTAGCGGGCACCTACTCGGCATCCGAGGATGGCTTCGCCGGCAAGGTAACAGTTACCATCACGACCAGTGAGTCGGAGATCACCGATGTAAAGGTCGAGGGACCGAATGAGACCCCGGACAAGGGTGGCGCAGCGATGGAGCAGCTGCAGGGAGATCTTCTGAAGGCGCAGTCCGCAGAGGTGGACGCGGTCAGTGGTTCAACCGTGACCAGTGATGCTGTAAAGAAGGCGATGGCCGCAGCCATCGAGAAGGCGAAGAGTGGTGATGCCTCGACCGGATCCGATGAGGCGCTTGCATTTACCGCAGGTACCTATACTGGAACCGGTGTAGGCTATAACGGCCCGACGACCGTTGAGGTTACCTTCGATGACAGCAAGATCACGGATATCAAGATCGTGGATACAAAGGAGACCGGTCATGTAGGTGATACCGCGTTCGAGGTACTCATCCCGCAGATGATCGAGGCAAATGGTACCGGTGTCGATGCCGTGTCCGGTGCAACCTTCTCCTCGAAGGCACTGAAGACCGCCGTCAATGATGCTGCAGAGCAGGCCGGCGTGACCAACCTCGATGCCTTCAAGGCAAACACCCTCGAGGTGAAGGCGCAGGATCCGATTGAGGATACCTGGGATGTCGTGGTTGTCGGTGGCGGCGGAGCCGGTATGGCGGCAGCTGCACAGGCAGCACAGAACGGTGAGAGCGTACTCATGATCGAGAAGAACGTCGAGGTCGGTGGTAATACCCTCGTATCCGGCGGTCAGTATCAGTCCGTGATGCCGTATCTCGTATGGGATGCAGAGAATCCGGATGCGACGACCGGTATCGGCTTCGATGGCAATGAGTACAATAAGGTAAAGTCCGTACAGGGCTGTATCGATGAGCTGAAGACCATCTACAACTGGTCCGAGGAGCCGTTCGATGAGGCTTACTACGATACACACGAGTATGTAGCCGGTGATATCGAGGAGCTTTCGAAGCACGGTGTCGTTGCGGAGTATCTCCCGACCCTCCAGGCACTCAAGAAGGAAATCAAGGCATACCTTGACTGGGCACAGCCGAAGCTCGACGCCGGCACACCGGAGTCTGATCTGACCCTGTTCTCAACGGTAAACCTTCACATCTTCCAGAGCTACTATGGCGGTCTCCGTCAGAGCGCGGATAAGTCCAGCTGGATCTGGGGCGATGTCGATCTCGTTTCCCAGTTCATCGAGGATGGTCAGGATCTGAAGCCATGGCTCGAGTCGATGGGTTCGACCTTCGTCGAGGATACACAGCCGACCCTGATCGGTGCCCTCTGGTACAGAGAGAACCAGTTCATCGGTGCCAATGTTGATACCGATGGTGATGGACAGACTGAGGAGTATGCAGGCAGATGGGGCACCTACTTCGTAGCTCCGATGACCTCCTTCCTCAACGCAAATGAGCACAACCAGATCATGACACGTACCACCGCCGAGGAGCTGATCCAGGAGGATGGCCGTGTAACGGGTGTGAAGGCGACGATGTATGATGGTACACCAGTCACTGCACATGCGAAGAAGGGTGTCGTTCTCGCCACCGGTGGTTATGCTGCCAACATTGCCAAGGTCGTAGAGACCAACAAGTACTGGGATCCGGAGTATCTCAACGATAAGACCGAGACCACAAACCGCAGTTCGCTGCAGGGCGACGGTATCACGATGGCAGAGGCGGTCGGTGCCGCAACAACCGGTATGGGCTATACACAGCTGATGCCGATCTCCTGGGTAGACAACGGTGACCTCGCATTCGGCGGCGGTGACTATGCTGTTTACATCAACCCGACAACAGGCAAGCGTTTCGTTGACGAGACTTCTGAGCGTGACGTTCTGTCCCTCGGTGAGTTCCGTAACGGTATCGAGTGGAACGGCCATAAGGGCGTCTTCATCGAGATTGCCAATGCAGCTACCCCGATCCCTGGACCATATCCATACAAGGATGAGGACGTCGAGGGTCGTCAGTATGTCAGAACCATCGGCGAGATCGCGGATGTGCTGAAGGCAGAGGGCTTCGACACGGATGTCGAGACCATCAAGGCAACCATCGAGGATTACGATCAGGCGATCATCAACGGCACACAGCCGCAGGATGTCAGCAAGAAGCAGTTCTCTGCACTGATCGGCGACTGCGAGAAGAACGAGGACGGCTCCTACAAGGCTGATACCTATAACCTCGACGATGCGAAGCTTCGTATCCGCTTCCTCGCTCCGTCGACCCACCACACCATGGGTGGTATCAGCGTAGACGTGAAGCGTCACGTACTTGATGCAGACGGAAAGGCTATTGAGGGCCTGTATGCAGCCGGTGAGGTGACCGGTGGTATCCACGGTGGTAACCGTCTCGGCGGTAATGCGATCACGGAGATCTTCGTTTCCGGTCGTACCGCTGCAAACGCGATCAGCGAGGATAATAAGTAAGAAAGAACGTTCAGAAACGTTACCAGGAAACGATTCAGCCGGCTGACTGCCGCTGAACGGACAGATGGTTGAACGTTCGGTACAGAAACACAACGATTCAGCCGGCAGTCTACCGGCTGAATGATTACAAAAATACCATGTATTGGCCGCTCCGAAAGGGGCGGCCTTCTTGATTATTCCGCCCATCCATACTATGATGTAAGCTACGTTTGTTTTTCGGTAACCGTTCAGCGGTGCCGCCTCTCCAAGGCTCCTGCCTGAACGGTTACATTATTTGAGGTGAGTAGATGAAATGTCCGAAATGTGGTGCTGAGATATCAGATTATGCAAGTCACTGTCCGGAGTGCGGCACGCCGATCGTGAAGATCCGGCCGAAGCGCGTCTGTACAAACTGTGGCGCGGAGGTGCCGGATGATGCGACCGTATGTCCTGGTTGTGGCCGTCCCGTGAAGCGTCGTGAACACCAGCAGGCACACGCGGCCAATGCAGGCGACGCGAACGCAGGTGGCGCTGCGGCGATGCATGGTAGCGGTGTGAACGCCGGCGGCGCTTCGTCGACACATGGCAGTGGCTTTATAGCGCGCATCCGTCAGAGCTGGGCGCGTGATAAGTATGCCTGGCTGCAGGCGGTGATCCCGATCGTCCTCGCCTTTCTGTACCATATCAATCTGCTGCAGGATAAGATGTCGTTTAACCTGATGAACACGGCACTGATCTTCGAGGGCCTGATTTTCTTCTTCGGTTACCTCGACGTGAAGGAGATCAGCCAGCGCCCGGAGATGTACGGTGGCGTCGCCTTCAGCAGTCGCTACATGTACCTGAGCTATTTTCTGCCGGTGATGAGCTTTTTCGAACGGCGACAGCTGCCGGGCATGAAGCGAAATGCGCAATACCCTATCGTTCACGCCGTGCTCCTCGCGATCTTCGTCGTCCTGATGCTCTTCACATCGGATGAAGTGATGCTCCTCGAGGCTGGCGGCGCACTATAAGAGATTCCATGATTGTGGCCTCGGAGGGCCTGCAGCAGCTCTGTTGCAGGCCCTCCGAATTTTACCGGTTTACTAAAACAGGGGAAGCTGATAAGATAATGATGAGTATTCCATGGAGGAATAAAGAACAGGAGGAAGCGTGAGCGAGAACAGGAAATCGGTGATCGAGCCGGAATTTTATGGAGATTTCCAATGCATCGGCGGACAATGCTCTTTCACCTGCTGCAAGGAGTGGAAGATTGCGGTCGACCACGAGACGAAGAAGCGCTGGCGGAAGATGGATGTGCCGGAGACGGTTCTGGAAAGTGGTCGTGTGCCGGAACATGCATGCCTTTCTACATCAGATAAAGCGCAGCTCAGCCAGTTCGTTGTGAAGAAGGATGGCGGTGAGATCATCGAGCTTCTGCCGAATATGCGCTGCCCGTTCCTGGAGGATTCGGATCTTTGCCGGCTGGTGCTCGACTATGGAGAGGCGTGCCTCTCCGAGACCTGTCATGTATTTCCGCGGGAAACGCATGAATTCACTGATCGGACGGAGCGTACGCTCGTCAGCTGCTGTCCGGAAATCGTGGATCGTCTGCATGAATTAACGGAACTGCACTTCACGAATCTTCCATATCAGGACCGGGCGTTCCTGCTGGAAGGAAACGATAAGCTGTTTCAGATTCGGAACATCATGATGTACTGGCTCAAGGATGCTTCGGTTTCAAACGAAGTGAATCTGAAGCGCTGCCTCTTCATGCTCCTCGATCTTCTCGAGAAGGAAGAGAAGATGAGGCAGAAAAACAGTGCGAAAAAGAAGACTTCGCACAGGCAGTCTGCAAAGGTGAACGGCATGTCAAAGCCGTCGGACGCTGTGGCTGAATGTGCGTCGGCAGTAACTGCGGCGCCGGACCCTGCCGAGTGCCTGAAGGAAGAGGATGTAGCGAAGCTGACAGAGATGATCCTCGCGATGCCGAAGGACGCGCAGGCGTCGATTGAGGAGCAGAACGCGCTGTTCCTGGATATTACGGAGAACTACCGGAAGGAAGGACGCTATCAGGGACTGCTGAATCCGCTCTATGCGATGGCAGAGCAGCTGAGCCATGAATTTGAGGAGGCGGATGCTGCCCGGATGGATGAAATCTGTGCGTTGCGTGCAGATGTCGTGGCTGCCTATGCGCCGCTTCTCCGGAATTACCTCGTGGCGGAAGCATTCGCCACCCTGCTGATCCCGGGCTGTACGCTGCGGGACATGGTGCTGCAGCTCGAGTGGATGATCATGGAGTATGTGCTGATCGTGCACGCCATGGTGCTCGAAAACCTGTGTGAAAAAGACGCAGAGGACGCACCGGGCGCATCGAACGGCGAAGAAGACGCAGGGGATGCGATGCCGTCATCGGGCAGCCAGGGCGCTGTCGATGGCAGGACGCAGGCAGCAAAGGCTGATACGGTGGATGCACCGCTCGCTTATCCGAAGGCGCGCGAGCTGCTCATCCTGATCGCACGGATGACCGGCTATGACGGCGATGAGATCGAGGAGTATCTCAGTGACAGCTTCGAGAATCCGGTCTGGCCGTGGGGCTACGCGGATTATCTGCTTGCATAAATATCCGTCGCCTGTTGATATGTACGACTCAATAAGATCGTCTAAAGATCAGATCATGATCGATTCTTGAGAATCGATGAATATACAACTTAATATAAATACAAAACAAAGGAGTTTTGACTATGAAGAAGATTGCGATTATCGGTTGTGGTTTCCTCGGAAACATCATCGCGGATGCGATGAAGAAGGGGCTGCTTGCGGATTATACGCTCGCGGGTGCGATGAGCAACCAGAAGGCCTCGGCGGAGAAGCTCTGCGAGGGTCTCGGTGGGGAAGCGGTGGAGACGCTGGACGAGTTGCTGGCGCTGAACCCGGATATGGTCATCGAGACCGCGTCTGTGGCGATGGTCCGTGAGGCCTGCATCCCGACGCTCGAGCACGGGGCGGATTTCATCCCGCTTTCGATCGGTGCGTTTGCAGATGCTGCGTTTTATCAGAAGGCGCAGGAGGCTGCATGTGCGCATGGCGTACACATCTACATCCCGCACGGTGCGGTCGGCGGCTTCGATGTGCTCCAGACCATCGCGCTGATGGCCGAGGCCGGTGATATGGAGATCAAGGCCGGCATCGAGACCCGCAAGGGACCGAAGTCTCTCCAGAACACCCCGGTGTATAAGGATGAGATGGCCGGCACCGAGGAGGTCGAGGCGTTCTACGGCACCTGCCAGGATGCGATCGCGCTGCTTCCGACGAAGGTCAATGTCGCCGTCGCGCAGTCCCTCGCGACCATCGGACCGGAGAAGGCGACCGCACGGATCACCTCCGTTCCGGCGTTCGTCGGCGATGATCACAAGATCACCGTGGAGACCGAGGGCCTGAAGGCTATCGTGGATATCTACTCAAGCACCTCCGCGATCGCCGGCTGGTCCATCGTGGCGATGCTGCGTAACCTCAGCAATCCGGTATCGTTCTTCTGATCGCGGAGGTCCTGTGTGCGCGTCCGAAGCATTGTTCCAGGGATATGTGGCGGGTACACAGGACAGTCCGGCATCGTGATTTGATCGAAGGCCGTCGGGCTTTCACTAGGGAGTAAGCTATGAAGAAATTTAGAAAACTTGTATCGATCGATAAGGTGGCGCTGACGGAGACTGGTATCCGGGAGCTGCAGAACTACGCCGAAAGCATTGAACTCGCACAGGATATTCCGGAGAACGACGAGGAGATCGTTCAGCGCATCGGTGATGCGGATGCGGTGCTTCTGTCTGCAAATTCACGTCTCGAAGCCGATGTCATGACGCAGGCGCCGAATCTGCGCTATGTCGGCATGTGCTGCAGTCTCTACAGCGAGGAGAGTGCCAATGTTGATATCCCGTACGCACGTGCCCATGGCATCGAGGTGAAGGGCATCCGCGACTATGGTGATCACGGCGTCGTGGAGTACGTGATCTACCAGCTCGTGAAGCTACTGCACGGCTACGAGGGTCGGATGTGGAAGTCGGCACCGATGGAGATCACCGGGCTGAAGGTGGGCTTCGTCGGCCTCGGCACCTCCGGCGGTATGACGGCGGATGCGCTGCATTTCCTGGGCGCGGATATTTCCTACTTCGCCCGTGCTGAGAAGCCGGAGCGGACCGCGCAGGGCTATCACTTCAAGGACCTCCGGACGCTGCTCGCGGAGTCGGATGTCATCATCACGGCCCTCAATAAGAACGTCATCCTGCTGCATGAGGATGAGTTTGAGGTGCTTGGCAACGGTAAGATCATGTTCAACACTTCGATCGGACCGGCGGCGGATATGGCAGCGCTCCGGAAGTGGCTGGAGAACCCGGAGAACATTTTCTGCTGTGATACAAAGGGCGCGATCGGCGAGATCGCGGATGAGGTCATGGCGTACCCGAATGTGTACTGCATGAACGCCAGCGCCGGCATGACCTGCCAGGCCTACGAGCTGCTGAGCCGGAAGGTACTGGATAATATCCGGAGTGTGCTGGAGGTGTGACGCATTCACTACCGGGAGGCCAAGGGGTCTGACCCCCGCGTGCATTTCAGCGCCACCTTAAGAATTTCGCAAGGGGGTCAGACCCCATTCATTTCAGGCATTTCGGATATGGCGTGAGATTGTGTTTAAAACATTCTTTTTATCGGCGGACCAGAGCGGTGCGAGGAGCAGTCGCTTTGGTCCGTCGCCGGTTATGCGGTGAATCACGGTGGCAGGGGAGAGGAGCCGGAGGCACTGGACGACGAGGGTGCAGTATTCGTCGAGGGTCAGGGTGCGGAAGGGTTCCGCTTCATACATGCGGCCGAGTTCGGTGCCGCGGAGGACATGGAGGAGCTGGAGCTTGATGCCGTCGAGCGTGGGTTCGAGTGCGCTCAGGTAGCGGATGGTCGCAAGCATGTCGTCTTCCGTTTCCCATGGGAAGCCGAGGATGACGTGCACGATGACGGTGAAGCCGGCAGCCTTCAGGCGGTGGTAGGCGTCGTCGAACACGGCGAGCGGGTAGCCGCGGTGGATGCGTTCTGCCGTCGTTTCATGGATCGACTGGAGTCCGAGCTCGATCCAGATATCCTTCCCGGATTCTTCACGGAGACGGCGAAGCATCGCGAGCATCTCGTCCGGTAGACAGTCGGGACGGGTGCCGAGGGAGAGGGCGACGATTTCCGGCTGCGCGAGGGCTTCTCTGTAAAGTGCTTCAAGGCGCTCGACCGGTCCGTAGGTGTTCGTATAGGACTGGAAGTATGCGATGTACTTCTGCTCCTCCGCCGCGCGGTTCTTCGGGAGCTTCGCTGCGACACGTGCCTTCGCGAGCCGGAGCTGCTCCGTCAGCGGAAGCAGCGGTGTCGCGAAATCGCCGGAGCCGCCCTCCGAGCAGAAGATGCAGCCGCCGTAGGAGAGCGTGCCATCCCGGTTCGGACAGGAGCAGCCGGACTGCAGCGAGAGCTTATAGACCTTCGTGCCGTAATGTTTTTTTAGATAATCAGATAGCATATATATTTCCATAGGCGTAGTATAGCACAGCATTGCCTGCCGTGGCAGACGGACTGACTGA
Organism: uncultured Oribacterium sp.; assembly: GCA_934270345.1. GTDB lineage: Bacteria > Bacillota > Clostridia > Lachnospirales > Lachnospiraceae > Oribacterium. The sequence goes on from CAKQPT010000007.1 coordinate 40,791, forward strand.
GGGCTTAAATCTGGCCTTGGGATATGCTTTAGATATAAAAGGCCGGGAGTGTTCAACGTCGGTGAAAAATGATAAAATCCATTTAAAATGGGAGTGAGGGAGGCGCGCGAGATGCATAAAAAACTGATTCGGCTTGGGCCATGGCTTGCGATCTTCTTATTTATATGCACGACGGCGGCGCTGGTGACGTGCTATGTGGAGCTGATTTCTGCGGAGAATCCGCGGGAGGGGAGCGAGACGAGCTACCGCTATCATGTGGCGATGATTACGAACGATCAGGACATCCCGTACTGGGAACAGGTGCATGCGGGCGCGCAGGCACAGGCTGACGGCTATGGTGCGTTGATCGAGCGGGTCGGTGCGAATCTTCTGGAGAAGATGTCGGTCGCGGATCAGCTCGAGATGGCGCTCTACAGTGAGGTCGATGGCGTGCTCGTCTATCCGGAGGACAATTACGAGGTCCAGTGCGCGATCAATAAGGTGGTGGCGCATGGCATTCCGGTGATTACGATGCAGCGGGACTCGACGCTCAGCCACCGGCAGGCCTTCGTGGGCATCAACGACTACTTCCTCGGGCAGGAGTACGGTCGTCAGATTCAGCACAGGGCCGGGGATGGAAATCATATCATCACGATTCTGTACCCGGGTAGTACCTTCGGCGCAGAGAGCCGAAGCTGGTTCTGGCAGGGGCTCAGCAGCACGCTCGATCAGCAGCGATATACGATCTCCAGCCATATCATCCTCGAAAACGAGGGGCTTTCGAACGCGGAGTCCACGATCGACGACATCATCGAGGGAGCGGACAATGTCATCGCCCCCGACATCCTCATCTGCCTGAACGATACGATCACGGAAGTCGCGTACCGCATCGTCGAGGACCGCGGTGCCGAAGGGCTCGTACAGATCGTCGGTGGCAGTATCTCGGATACCATCATCGACGGCATCGAGCGGGGCGGCATCGCGTTCACCATCACACCGAATCCGGAGGATACGGGGCGGAAGGCCTTCCGGGAGCTTGAGCGCTATTTCCGGCATGGCGTCGCGAATTACGCAAGCACTGTCGAGCTGCAGGTCATTTCAGCTGAAAATGTCGCTGATTATCAGGATGACGCGGCGAGCGTCGACGGAGTGCAGTCCGAGCCGGGCCTCGTACTCTCAGCAGGAGAGGGGAATCCGGATCTGCGGGCGGGTGCGGGAGCAGAGCCGCCGGCATTGGCGGAAGGAGCAGAAGAGAATCCGGATGCCCGGGCGGGTACGGATGTAGAGGCACCGGCATTGGCGGAAGGTGCGGAGGTGGTGTCATGAGAAAGGCGAAGCCACAGTTCATGCAGTCGCTCCAGACACGACTGATCGTACCGCTGGTGCTGGTGCTGGCGCTCATTTTCATGGTCAATGTCGGCATGTTCCTGCGGGTGAATCACTCCATCGATCATCTGAATACGGTATACAGCACGAGTGTGGAGATCACGCGCTACGGCAACACGCTGAACGGCCTGCAGAAGAGCTTCACGGAGTATGTGAACACACGCAGTGAGGAAGCACTCGGGGAGTACCAGGACTGGCACCGGCAGCTCGCGACGATGGTGCCATCCGATGTGACGCTGAGCGATCGTCCGACGCGTATTCTCGAGAAGAACATCCGCAGTATGACGCTCAGCTACCTCGCGCTGATGGACGCGTCGGTGTCAAAAAAGAATGCGGACAATACCGGTTACCAGAGGGATTATCTCGAAGCCACGAAGGTATATCAGTATCTCGTCACGAATATCCGCGCGCTCGATGTGCTGCGCTTCCAGAACAACTCGGAGAACTACGAGACCGTGTATGCGTCCCTTCGGACGCTCGAGCAGTTCATCCTGCTCGCACTGGTCGCGATGTCCTGTGTGCTGGTACTGCTCGTGGCGCTCTTTCTCCGGACCATTACCCGACCGCTTCGGCTTCTGGCGGACCAGGCGCGGGAGGCAGAGGCCGGAAATCTCGATGTGAGGATCACGGCACCACCGTACCATGATGAGGTCGGTGTGCTCGCGGCGGCCTTTGAGCAGATGCTGCGGTCGATCCGCCAGAACATCCTCGAGATCCGGGCGCATGCAGAGCGGGAGCTCGAGATGAAGGAGCGGGAGCTCGTCACAGCGAATCTTCTGAAGGACGCCGAGCTCAAGTACTATCAGGCACAGATCAGTCCGCACTTTCTCTTCAACACCCTGAACGCCGGACAGCAGCTGGCGATGATGGAGGGCGCGGAGCGGACCTACAGCTTCATGGAGAACACCGCGGATTTCTTCCGCGGGCAGCTCCGAAATAACGGCAGTGACTCCACGATCCGCGATGAGATCGAGCTCATGGACAACTACATGTACATCATGAATGTGCGCTTCGGAAACGAGTACCGGGTGGTGAAGAAGCTGAATGAAAAGCTGCTCGGTACGCGTTTTCCGGGCATGGTGCTGCAGCCGATCGTGGAGAATACGATCCACTACGCGTTCCCGGAGTGGCCGGAGGAAAAGGAAAAGAAGATCATCATCCACGTGTACACCGAAGACGGAAAAGTGATCGTCGAGCTGCAGGATAACGGCATTGGCATCACGGAAGAGAAGATACACGATATCATGACCGGCCCGGTGACCCCGACACAGGTCGGCCAGAGCGCCCGTCCACAGGGCAATGGTGTCGGCCTCCGCAATGTGCGGGAGCGCCTGCGGCTCTTCTATAACCAGGAGGGCGTGTTCAGCATTGATTCCGAGGGCGAGGACGGCGGCACCCGCGTCCGCATCGTCGTACCAAAAATGGAGGAAGAAAATGTACAAAATTCTGATCGCGGACGATGAGGGTATCGTTCGTGAATCCCTGAAATTCATCATCGATAAGGACTTCAGCGACTGTGAGATCTACCTCGCGAAGAGTGGCCGTCAGGCCATCGAGCTCGCGGAGGAGAACCGACCGGACATCGCGCTCCTCGATATCCAGATGCCGGGCATCAACGGGCTTTCAGCGCTCCGGGAGATCAAAAGCATGAATCCGAAGATCCGTGCGCTGATCCTGACCGCCTATGACAACTTCGATTATGCGAAGGAGGCGATCGAGCTCGGCGCGACGGATTACATCATGAAGCCGATCGACCGGAAGAAGATCGTGGAGGAGCTGACGAAGCTCATGCACAGCATCGATGAGGAGCGCCGCAAGCGCCAGGATGATCTCAATATTCGGGAGCGCATGGAGGCGGTCGTGCCGATCATCGAGAACGGCTTCGTGCTGAGCCTCATCATCCAGAACGAGTACGGATACTCCGGTGCGCAGTACCGCTCCCTGCTGAACCTCAGCGAAGACTACGGCTTCATCACCGTTTTTGAGTGGGGTGAGGGCTTCGAGAAGGATGCCCCGGGAAACCCCGTCGGCGCGAGCGTCCGCGCGCAGAAATTCGCCGCGCAGATGGGCGGCCAGATCCGCATCTTTTTCAAGGCCTACCTCTCCGACATCATGGGTAACAAGCTCATCGCAGCGATCCCGTGGACGAATCCGGAGATGAGCTACCAGGAGCGTCTCCGCATGATCGAGCGCATGCGCTCCCTCGTGACCTCGCTGAAGGAGATGGTCGGCATCGATTTCAAGGCCGGTATCGGTTCGGTCGAGTCCTGGGCGGATATGTTTGACAGCTACCAGGAGGCGCTGAACGCCCTCCGCCACGGCGTCCGCAAGGTGACGCACATCGACGATCTGCTGGTGCGGAACGACGCGTCGAAGCAGCAGGCGAATCTTCGTCGGACAATGCTGGAGGCCATACGGCGAGGAAGTGAAGCTGACACCCTGCGTGAGGCGGAGATGCTCCTCGCCTGGTATATGGATACCCGGAACAGTACGCTGACCGATGCGCAGATGGCCCTGCTCGAGATCCTCCTCGAGGGTCGTCGTATCGTTTCCGAGCAGGGAAAGGAGCCGGGAACCAATGCCGGAAAGGAGCTGATGCAGGCGACGAAGCCGGAGGACATCCGCCCGATCTTCACGAACGCGGTGCTCCAGCTCGTACGCGAGCTCGCCGCAAACACACCGAAGCAGGACAGTGTCATCACGAAGGCGCAGGAGTACATCCGCCAGAACTTCACGAAGGATATCTCCCTCGAGATGGCCGCGCAGCAGGTGAACATCAGCCCGTACTACTTCTCGAAGCTCTTTAAGGAAGAAACCGGGACGAACTTCAGCGACTACCTCACCGATCTTCGCATCCAGAAGGCGACGAGCCTCCTGAAGCAGGACCCGGAACGGAATATCAAGGAGATCTCGATCGAGTCCGGCTACAGCAACCCGAACTACTTCTCCCGTATTTTCAAAAAGGTTACTGGAATGACTCCAACAGAACTCAGAGACTCATTGTAATAAACATACGGCAGGGGTCCCAGCTTAGATTTTACCGAACTCGTAGTACTGTGCTTCTGGTGCCTGCCCTCCGTGACCTCTGCATAGGCTAGCACAATTTCATGACAAAATTGTGCTAGCCCTTTTTCATGCCCTGAAAGATGCAAAAATGCTATCCACCGTTCACAAGTAAGTGCTAGCAGCCCTGCGTTAAACTTATGACAGATTCAAGAAAGGGGGATCTTTTCATGGGTAGTTTTTTGCAGGCAATTGCAAATGGACTTATGATCGGCGGTTTCTATGCCATGATGGGTATGGGACAGAATGTCATCTTCGGTGTTATGAAGATCATCAACTTCTGTCACGGTGAGATGCTGATGGTGGGTATGTACCTGACCTTCGTGCTCTGCAGCCTCTTCGGCTTAGATCCGTATATGGCGGTTCCATTTGTTGCGATTCTCATGTTCTGCATCGGTGCAGTGATTCAGTCCTCACTGATTACACCATCACTCGGAACCAAATCTTTTACCAACCTTCTGTTCCTGACCGTCGGTCTCGGAACCTTACTGTCGAACCTGGCACTGGTCATCTTCGGATCATCCTTCCGTACGATCACCACCTCGTATTCCAGTAACACCGTACAGCTCGGACCGGTCACGATGGCCCTTCCGAAGCTCATCAGCTTTGTGATCACCATCATCATCACCATCCTGCTGTTCGCGTTCCTGAAGTATACGACGCTCGGTAAGCAGATCCGTGCGGTTTCCCAGAACCCGATCGGTGCGGAAGTGGTCGGGATCAATGTCAAGCGCATCTATATCCTCGCGTACGGCCTCGGTGCTGCACTCGCCGGAACAGCCGGTGCACTGCTCACACTGTTTTACGTACTGTCGCCGACGGCAGGCTCGGTTTTCTCTTTCCGTGCGCTGATCGTCGTCGTGGTCGGTGGACTCGGATCGATTCCGGGCGCGCTGCTCGCCGGTATCCTGCTCGGACTGCTCGAGACCATGGTTTCACTGCTCGTGAGCCCGATGTATAAGGACCTGATCGTCTTCGTTACCTTCATCGTCATCCTCGTTGTCCGTCAGAATGTCATCGCAAGGAGGAAGTAAAATGGCAAACGAAAAAATCAAGAACATCCGGCCGGAAGACATCCAGGCCAGCAATCGTTACCACCGGAATGTGGGTATCGTCATCGCACTTTTCCTCGCGGTACTGCTGATCATCCCGGCATTCTTCAAGGATATGCCGTATATCATGAATGTCTTCATCCTGGTATTCTATATGACGACGCTTTCGATGGCATGGAACCTGCTCGGCGGTATGACCGGACAGAACTCCCTCGGCCACGCAGCCTACATGGGCCTCGGTGCCTATGCCTGCTGCCTCCTGATGACGAAGACCTCGGTCAATCCGTGGCTCTGCGGCATCTTCGGCATGATCGTCGTCGGCCTCGTATCCGGCTTCATCTTTTATCCGTGCTTCATCCTTCAGGGACCGTACTTCACACTCGTCAGTATCGCCTTCGGTGAAGCGATCCGTCAGTTCATCCTGAACTGGGATTTCGCGGGCAAGGCCATCGGTATCTCCCTTTCGTTCGGAGATGATTCCTGGGCCGAGTTCCGTTTCATGAGTAAGGTCCCATACTACTATGTGGGCCTGATCATGCTGATCCTGACGTACCTTTTCATGAAGAAGATCGACCGCTCGAAGCTCGGCTTCGCACTGAAGACCATTCGAGAGGATGAGGATACCGCTGCTGCGATTGGTATCAATCCAATCAAGTACAAGGTCATCGCCGTCGTGATCTCCGCGATGGTAGCCGGTATGGTCGGTTTCTTCTATGCAAGCTATAACCGCTACATCGATCCGGATCTGATGCTGCAGACCTATTCCGTTGAGTCCGTACTTCCGGCCGTTGTCGGTGGTGCTTCCTTCGTGGAGGGCCCGCTCGTCGGTGGTGGTATCATGATCACCCTGTCCGAGTTCCTTCGTAACCAGTTCGGTGCGATCCTTCCGGGCATCAACCTCATCATGTATGCGATCGTGCTGATCCTGGTCATCCGTTTCCGTCCGTCCGGACTGCTCGGCTGGTACATGGACAGTAAGTTTAAGAAGTGGGTGGATACCGTGATTCTCAAGAAGCCTTCACGTGAGGTACTCGAGGCTGCACAGCTCGCCCGCGATTATAAGAAGTTAGCAAAGGAGGCATAATTATGGCAGAACAGTCCATCATTGAAGTTCAGCATATCACGAAGCGCTTCAAAGGTCTGACCGCCGTGAAGGATGTTTCCTTCGAGGTCGCCAAGGGAAAGATCACCGGCATGATCGGCCCGAACGGTGCCGGAAAGTCCACCACCTTCAATATGATCTGTGGTTACTATCCGCCGACCGAGGGCAAGATCCTGTACAAGGGCATCGATATCACGAACAAGCCGGCGTATGAGTACACGAAGATGGGCATCGCCCGTACCTTCCAGATCATGAAGCCGCTGAAGAACCTGACGGTGCTGGATAATGTCATCGCGTCGTCCTACTATGGCACGAAGCCGGCGAAGAACGCCATCGAGGCACGTGAAAAGGCTCTCGATATCCTGAACTTCACCGGTCTCTATGAGAAGCGTCATGACCTCTCGAAGGACATGGGTACCCCGGATCAGAAGCGTCTTGAGATGGCGAGAGCCCTCGCGACGAATCCGGAGATGCTCTTCCTCGATGAGAACATGGCCGGTCTCAACCCGACCGAGACCGATGAGGCGATTCAGCTCATCCGTCGGATCAATGAGAGTGGTGTGACGATCTTCCTGATCGAGCACATCATGAAGGCGGTCGTCAGTCTCTGTGAGGATGTCATCGTACTGCATCACGGAGAGAAGATCGCCGTTGGCACACCGGAAGAGGTCATGAACGATCCATACGTTATGGAGGTTTATCTCGGACAGAAGAAGGAGGACGCACATGCTTAAGGTTGAAGGTTTAACAGCAGGCTATGGCTCCCTGAAGATCATCTGGGACGAGTCCTTCGAAATCAGAGATGGGGAGATCGTCGCGATCCTCGGATCGAACGGTGCCGGTAAAACCACTACGGTTCGTGCCCTGACCGGGATGATCCGGCCGTCGGCCGGCTCCATCGTATTCAACGATCAGGAACTCATGGGAAAGAACTCCCGCGTCATCCTCGACAGCGGAATCGTACAGGTACCGGAGGGCCGTCAGCTCTTCACCGGCATGACCTGCCTCGAGAACCTGGAGCTCGGCGCCTTTAACAAGACCCTGAAGGAGCACTTCAAGGATAATCTCGAGAAGTGCTACCACTGGTTCCCGAAGCTGAAGGAGAGAGCCGGACAGATCTCCGGTACCCTTTCCGGTGGTGAGCAGCAGATGGTGGCCGTCGCCCGCGCACTCGTGGGTGAGCCGAAGCTTCTCATCCTCGACGAGCCGTCCCTCGGACTCGCACCAAATATCGTCGATGATATCCTGAAGGTCGCACAGGAGCTGGCGAAGACCGGCGTTTCCGTGATGCTGGTCGAGCAGGATATCACGAAGGCACTCGCGGTCGCCGACCGCGGCTATGTCATCGAGAACGGACGCATCACGCTGAGCGGAACCTCCGCAGAGCTGAGTGCGAACGAGCACGTAAAGAAGGCATATCTCGGTATCTAAACTGTTTTTTGACATCCTGATGGCCGGACAGTGCCGTACATCTCCGCAGATTTTCCATACCATACCCGTAAACATCTTCTGGAATCTGCGCCGTGCATGTAGGCATTGGCCCCGGGTACACAGGATGTGCAACATACACACCAAGGAGGAACATTATGAAACTCAAGAAACTTGTTTCCGCGTTCATGGCTGTAGCGATTACAGGCTCGATGCTTGTCGGCTGCGGATCCACGACCACCACAACCACCCAGACCGAGGCTCCGAAGGCGACCGAGGCAGCCAAGGAGACATCCGACAACGGCGCCGGCGAGCTGACCGGTGAGCCGATCAAGATCGGTGCGATGTATGCGCTGTCCGGCGATAAGGCAGCCATCGGTACCAACATCATGCGTGGTGTCGATTTCGCAGCTGCGGAGATCAATGCAGCCGGCGGTGTCAACGGACGTCCGATCGAGATCGTACGTGGCGATACGCAGGGTGACCCGAAGGTCGCACGTTCCGTCGCAGAGCGTCTCATCACCCAGGATAAGGTCAATGCCATCATGGGCTGCCACCAGTCCACCCTGTCGGAGATCGTCGCAAAGGTCTGTGAGCAGTATAAGATTCCGATGATCACTGCAATCTCTACCGTCGACAGCATTTCCACGGATAACCTGCAGTATTTCTTCCGTCTCTGCCCGCTCAACTCGGTATACGTCGAGGATATGCTCAAGTACCTCAAGGATTCCTCTGAGCAGACCGGCAAGGAAGTCAAGACCGTTTCCATCTTCGCTGATAACTCCAACATCGGTCAGGAGATCATCCGTTGCGTAGGCCTCTATGCAGATAAGTATGATATCCAGGTTGTGAAGGAGGTTCAGTACTCCAGCGGTGCCGCTGACCTCACATCGGAGGTGCTCGCACTGAAGGAGGCCAATGCTGACGCCGTGATCTGCGAGTCCTACATCGCAGACGCGATCCTCTTCACCAAGACCCTGAAGGAGCAGAACTACCAGCCGCCAATCGTCATCGGTAAGGCAAACGGATTCGCAGATCCTTCCTACGTTCCGGCGACCGGCGCACTTGCAAATGGTATCACCACAGTCGTTGAGTTCAACCCTGACCTTAAGAAGGGTATCGAGACCAACAAGCGCTTCAAGGCAGAGTACGATGTCGATATGAATGGTCACTCCGCCGAGGCGTACACCGTTGTATGGCTGTTCAAGACCGCGTTCGAGATCGCCGGCACCACTGATGGTGAGGCTGTCAAGGATGTACTTGATACCATCGATATCAAGGATTCCTTCCCGAACGGACCGGACATCATCCTTCCGTACGACGAGATCAAGTTCGAGGACTATGAGTTCGATGGTGCACAGCACACGAACGACAACACCAAGGCATCTGTAGCAGTGGCTCAGATCCAGGATGGTGAGTTCAAGACTGTATGGCCGTTCGACTTCACCGACAGCAAGATCCAGTATCCGGCTCCGCTGTCATAAGAGCGTTACTACACTTATATTCTCCTATATATGTAGACAGAAACCCCGAGGTTAAACCTCGGGGTTTTCTCGTGTGAAAAAACGTTGTAATATATAGGCTGAAAATAATTCGATGAGGAGAGTGTGCAAATGAAAATCACGATGCTTGGTACGGGCAATGCGCTCGTGTCGGAGGTTTACAATACCTGCTATGTGCTGACAGATGAGGAGAAGCAGGGGACGGAGAAGTATTTTATGGTGGACGCTGGTGGCGGCGGACAGATCGTGCATCAGCTGAAGTATGCGGGACTGAACTGGATGGATATGCGGGAGATTTTCCTGACACACAAGCATATCGATCACTTCACGGGGATGATCTGGATGGTGCGTCTCATCACGCAGAACATGAAGTCCGGCAAGTACGAGGGAGAGGCCAATATCTATGGCCACAAGGAAGTCATCGAGCTGCTCGATGATATCTCCCGGAAGCTGCTGCAGCCTGGTCAGGTGAAGTTTATCGGCGATCGCCTGCACCTGATTCCGGTCGAGGATGGGGAGACCCGTGTGATCAATGGTCACAAGGTGACCTTCTTCGATATCGGCTCCACGAAGGCAAAGCAGTTCGGTTATCTCTATGAGATGAGCGATGGTCGGAAGATCTGCTGCTGCGGTGATGAGCCGTACAATGCGGAGTTCGAGGAGAAGTATGCGAAGGGGGCGGACTGGCTGCTTCATGAGGCATTCTGTCTCTATGAGGAGCGGGACAGCTTCCATCCGTATGAGAAGCACCACTCCACGGTGAAGGATGCGGCGGAGCTCGCGGAGAGCCTGCAGGTGCCGAATCTTCTTCTCTATCATACAGAGGATAAGAACATCGCGCGTCGGAAGGAGCTCTATACCGCAGAGGCGCAGGCGTCGTATTCCGGTCACGTCGTGGTGCCGGAGGATCTCGAGACGGTCGAACTGTAAGGTGAGTTGAAGAAACGAAGCTGTGCGTTTCGAGTTTATGGGGTCAGACCCCATTATCGGAGAAGGACGGGCGCAGCTTCGTTTCGGCGCGGTGATGATCTGGTACCGGATGCATTGGCGCAAAAAGGGGGAGAGTTATGGGAACAAATTACGTAGCGTACTGGAAGACGCTGCCATATAAGCTGATGGTGGGGCTCAAGTGGATCGGTTTCGGTGTGCTGACCGGCATCCTCGTCGGCGGTGTGTCGGCGCTGTTCGCGAAGGCCATCGTGCTGGCGACGGGCTTCCGTCTGGCGCATACCTGGATCGTGTTTCTGCTGCCGCTCGCGGGTCTGTTCATCGTCTGGTTCTATCATCGGCTCGGGGCGCGGAAGCCGCGGGGCACGAACCTCGTGCTGGAGGCGATCCGCGAGAGTGAGCGGGTGCCGGTGAAGATGGCGCCGCTCATCATCGTGTCGACGGTGCTGACGCATCTCTTCGGTGGTTCGGCCGGACGAGAGGGCGCGGCGCTGCAGGTCGGCGGTTCGCTCGGTCATGGACTCGGTCAGCTGCTGCACTTCCGGAAGGAGGAACGTCGGCGGACCATCATGTGCGGTATGAGTGCGGCCTTCTCGGCGCTGTTCGGTACGCCGCTCGCGGCGACGGTGCTCTCGATGGAAATCAGTACCGTTGGCGTGATGTATTACTCCTCGCTTGTACCGTGCGCGGTGTCTGCATTGACCGCACACTTCGTGGCGCAGGCGATCAACCCGGGAAGCGAGGCAATGCTGCTCGCGGCGGTGCCGGCCTTCCATGTGCGCGACGCGGTCTGCACGATGCTGTTTGCGTGGGCGTGTGCGCTGGTGTCGATCCTCTTCGCGACCTCGATGCACAGCAGTAAGAAGCTGCTGCAGAAGTACTTCCCGAACGACTACATCCGCGTGGTGGTGTCCGGCGTGATCATCGTCGTGCTGACGCTGCTCGTGGGCGACCAGACCTACAACGGCACCGGCTCGAACATCATCGCGAGCTGCATCGAGAATCCGACGTTCAAGATCGCGTTCTATGCCTTCCTGCTGAAGATTCTGTTCACCTCGGTGACCCTCGGCGGCGGCTTCCAGGGCGGCGAGATCGTGCCGTCGCTCTTCATCGGTGCGACCTTTGGACACGTGGTCGGCAGTTTCACCGGCATGGACCCGGCGCTCTGCTCCGCGATCGGCATGGCCTGCGTCTTCTGCGGCGTGACGAACTGCCCGCTCGCTTCGCTGCTCATCGCGTTTGAGATGTTCGGCTTCGATGCGTCGTCGTACTTCATCCTCGCAATCGCGATCACCTATCTGTTCTCCGGAAACTACGGTATCTACGGTGCGCAGAAGATCCGCTTCAGCAAGTGGGATCCGGCGGAAATCGACGCGAATACACACTGACCCGGCGGGGACAGTTTGACGAAAGGCTCCGAGTGCCGGCATTAGAAGCACAGTACTCCGAGACCGGTTCAATCTAAGCCGGGGACCCTAAGCGGCACTAGGCCCTCCGCAATCGTCGAGTTTTCCTGATGAAAACTCGACGTTGACAGAGGGGTCCAGGGAGAGATAACACCAAGTGCCGCTAAGGGGACCCGGCTTGATTTCACACGGTCTCTTCGTATGGCTTCTGATGCCGGCACTCGGAGCTCCTATTTTGCACTGAAACCCGGCGGGTTATGAGCGGTACAATATAGCTTTCATATGGACAGACTCCATATAATTAAAAACAGAACGCGTAGAAGACAGAAGTCGGCTTCTATGCGTTCTGTTTTTAGTTGTTCACATCTTCATATAATATAAACTTGTGTCAGTTTACGTGAAGCTCATCAATCGCGAGCTTGATGGCCCCCATGATGCCCTGGTCGTCGTGGAGGGAGGCCGGGACGATGTAGTGGTCGAGGTCGGCGAGCTCGTCGGTGCGGATATAGCCGTTCACCATGGTCCGGACCTTCTCGCGAATCAGCGGGAAGAGCTGCTCCTGGTGCATGACACCGCCTCCGAGGATGATGATCTGCGGGCTCAGGGTCATGATAAGCGTAGTGCAGGCTTCCGCGATGTAGTGCGCTTCGATATCCCATACCTTCGGATCATCCTTCAGGGTGATGGCTTTCTGTCCCCAGCGCTCTTCGATGGCCGGGCCGGCGGCCATGCCCTCGAAGCAGCTGCCATGGTAAGGACAGTGCCCCTCATAGTGATCGTCCGGGTGCTTCACCATCGGGATGTGTCCGAACTCCGGGTGGAGCATGCCGTGCACGAGATGACCACCGGAGAGGACGCCGGCACCGACGCCGGTACCGATCGTGATGTAGACGGCATCCGTGAGACCGCGCGCCTGTCCGTAGGTGACCTCGCCGAGGAGCGAGCCGTTGACGTCGGTATCGAAGCCGACCGGCACGCCGAGCGCGCGCTTCAGTATGCCGACGATGTCGACATTGGCCCAGCCCGGTTTCGGGGTCGTCGTGATATAGCCGTAGGTCGGCGAGTTCCGGCGAAGATCGACCGGGCCGAAGCAGGCTACGCCGAGAGATGCGATCTCCTTATCGCGGAACCAGTCGATGATCGCGGACAGCGTTTCATCCGGTGTAGTCGTCGGGATGGATGTCTGCGCGAGAATCGTTCCGTTTTCATCGCCGAGCGCGCACACCATCTTCGTGCCGCCGGCCTCTAAAGCTCCGTAAAGCATAATTTCATATCCTCCTGTTAGATATTGTAAAGCATGAATGCGTGAAGGGAAAGCAGAGAATACACAATGTACCCTCTTTAAAAAAGAGGGTACGGGGGAAGGGGGATTCAAACAGTAATGTGTAGTCTGCTTTATAAATACCGGATGAAGAAGTTCTGCGCAGCCTGTACGCGTTCCTTCTCACCGGCCTCGTGGGCGAAGCCCGGGAGGATGGTCAGCTCCGTATGGACGCCGTGCTCCTGGAAGTTTTTCTGCAGGCTCTTCATACGGGCCACGCGGTTATCACCGTACGGGGAGTCGCCGATAAACTTGTTGTCGAGCTCGCCGACACTGATCAGGACAGGGACCTTCTTTACCGCTTCGAGGTCGACATCATGACCGAAGTAATCCTTGAAGTCACGGATGCCCCAGAAGTAGTCCTCGTCCGGGTTCAGGAAGGTCGGACGGCCAGGTGCACCGATGGAGCAGGCCTTCAGGCGATCCGGGTGCGCGAAGAGGAAGCGGTTTACGAACTGTCCTCCACCGGAGTGACCGAACATGAAGAACTGATCGGTGTGCACGCCCGGATAGCGCTTCGCCATGTCCTCAATCATATCGAGGAGGATCAGATCATAACGGATGCCGTCGCAGGAGAGGAGCTTATAGCTGTTGAAGTCGTCGCGCTGAATGAGACCGCCCGGGAACATCGGCGCGAGCACCGCCATGTGATACTTGTCCGCGAGCTCCTTTGCCTGTCTGATATACTCTTCGATCGCACAGCCGGTTCCGTGAATGATGACGAGCAGAGAGTAGTCATGCTCTGCTTCATCGTAGTAGCAGTCCGGGAGATGCACCCAGTAGTGGAAGCGCTGATCGGTCGGACAGTGCCAGAGCATATTTAAGTAAGCATTGCCGAACAGATTTTTCTGCTGTTCGAGCGTAAGATTCGTAGCCAATGGATTCTGATTTGCCATACTGTACCTCCAGGATTACAGGAATTTACCGAAGACGAAGCTTGCGACGACGAGCATGATCGCACCACCGATTCTGGAAGAAATCTGAGCGTAGGACATCAGCTCCATGCGGTGTGCAGCACCGAGACACTGTACATCGCCGGCACCACCGCCGTTTGCCATGCAGAGTCCGGCCGTCAGCATTCCTTCTACAGGATAGAAGTGGAACAGCTTGCCGACGATGAAGGTTCCGATCATCGCACCGATGACGGTCGCCATGATGATAACGATATACGCCGGGTTCGTGAAGACCTTCGCGTAGTCCGTGAGGTTCGTACCGATACCAACCGTGATCATCAGCGGGAAGGACATATACTTTACGAAGAACTGCTGCATGCCCTTCGCACCGGCCTTGACATTTTCCGGAAGAACGTTCGTCATGTTCAGAATTGCCATCAGGATGACCATGAACGCGAAGGTATGAATGCTGAAACCGAGGTTCGCGTGGTTGATGATGGAGATCTGCTTTGCGTAGAGGTTTGCGACGTTGAAGCATACGACGCCGAGTGCGAGACCGGTTGCGTAGTCGGCTGCGGTCGGCTTTACCTCGCTTGCCTTCGTGGTGACATTTTCTTCACCAGCCATCAGCTGACCATTACCTGTCAGGGATGGCTTGATCTGACCGAGCTTGTTCAGCAGTGCAGACATGAAGACAGCGCAGAGATTGCCAATGCTGATGATCGCAAAGGCAGATGCATACCAGGAGGAAGCGTCCCCGCCAGTGGCGGCTGCCCACATCTTACTCATCGGCGTGATGCCGGCACCATTACCACCACCCATCACCGGGATTGCGTAGGTGGCCATTGCCTCGATGGCTCCGACACCAGTGATGGCACCGACGAGACCGGCCAGGCCGAGTGCACCGGCGATACCAGCGATGATCGTCGGGATAAAGCCGGCGAAAGACTTGATGAGCATCTTGCGATCGACCGAGAGCACAGAGCCGGTGATCAGGACGAGAATGTAGAGATCAAGGAAACCGGTGGAGCCGTTGAAGGTATTCAGAGCTTCCATCGAGCCTTCACCGATCAGGTGGAAGGTGTTCATCGCGCCGGCCACGAGGCAGGAGAAGAGCATGCCGCCACCGAACCAGGTCTTCCAGACCGGGATGTGATCACCGACCCAGCCGAGCAGGGTGCCGATGATCATCGCGAAGGCGAGTGCGCCGACCATGTTGGTCAGCATCCAGTCATTGGCGGCCATCACCATCATCAGTACACTGAATATAAGGTACATCCACAGAGGGAACCCAAGGATCTTCGTTTCTTTTAACGTATTCACAGTAAATCCTCCCAAAGAGTGAAACAGATTTTTAAAGCACTTTCAATTACCGGTAAATTTGATAAACGGATTGTAGAATAAACAGGTGCGATTGTGCAAGATTGCGGCGATGGCGATTCTTCTTTTGGACGATAACCATCTGGAATGGGCAGAGTGCCATAAGACAGAAAAAGAAGCATTCGTCCTGTTCTGCGATTTGAACGACGAATGCTTCTCCATTTTTCGTTATGAACCTGATTCCAAAATGTTATCGATTTTTTGCAGATGCGCTGATCATGTAGCGCCAGACGATTTCTGCAGAAGGTGATAAGCTGCGGCCCTTCTTCCGGGCGACGATAACATAACGATACAGAGGCTCACCTTTGATCGTGCCATAGACCGGGGTTTGAACAGTAGATGAATTACGGATCGTTGTGTGCGGCAGCAGGGCGATGCCACAGCCACTGCAGGCAACGAGATAGCGTGTGTCGACATAATCGATGCGCTGCGGATGGATCGGTGTGATGTGATATTTCCTGAAAAAGGAATTCTCGGCATCATACAGACCCTGCCCTGGTGTCGCCAGAATATAGCGGAGCGCCGGATTACG
Source organism: uncultured Oribacterium sp. (assembly GCA_934270345.1). Lineage (GTDB taxonomy): Bacteria > Bacillota > Clostridia > Lachnospirales > Lachnospiraceae > Oribacterium. The sequence continues at coordinate 56,783 of CAKQPT010000007.1, forward strand.
GAAACGGCTGATGTCGATCTCAACCGGGTGCTCGAGTGAATTAGTGGAGATGTCGAGGCCATCCAGAATCGGAGATTCCTGTGGGATCACAAATACGAGCGGATCCTCCTGCACCGGCATGTACTCGATAGTGTCAGAATGCACCGGTTCGGTATAGATGGCTAAATCAACGGATTCGCTCTCTAGATCGTCTTCACACTGCTGCGAGCTGCGGTTCAGAAAATCAAGCTGTATTTCCGGATGGGCCAGCATGAACGGCGCTGCCTGCGCACCGGCATAGGCACCACCACGATGCGTCGTAGCGATCAGCACCGGCTCGGACGGCAGCTGATTGAACTGCCGAAGGTTGCCCATCATCTCGTCTTCCAGCTGCACATAGCGCCGCGCAAAATCGAGAAAAATCTCCCCCTGCGGTGTCACACTCACCGGACTGTGCGTACGGTCAAACGGTGCGAATCCCAGCTCCTTCTCGAGCTTGTTCAGCTGTTTGGTCAATGCCGGCTGCGAGATAAACAGACGCTTCGCCGCCTGGGTGATATTTCGGCATTTTTCTACCTCGAGCACATAATGGAAAATGCTTGTATCCATGGAAACCTCCGGAATCGATGTCTTAGTGATAGTATATCAGAAGCGGAGCGAAAAGTATCCGTGGATCAGGTAAGCGTCGCTGATTTTTCTAAAACGTCGTGTAACAGTTCAGACCCCCCATCGACTCCCTTGAGAAGTTTGAGGCTGCTCCTCATTCGCCCACCCCATTGAATCCGTGAATGTTTGTACGTTTCGGTCCCCACCCCGCTCATGAGGAGCCCTCAAACTTCTGGTTATCCAAAGCCTGTAACGATCGTAGGCATGTTGAAGCCAGAAATTAATGATCGTGCCTACTATTACGATTGATTTTATTGGCACGATGACTTGATATCAGGGTCATCGTGCCTACGGTTTACCCAAAATTATAGCTATTTCCGCAGGCACGATGATGCTTTAAAGCGCTTACCATGCCTGCAGTTGAAATTTTCCAGTTTCGTCACCGTTGGCATCATTCTCTTTTCCGCTGTTTTGATAGAGCATCACCAGCTCGAACGAAACAGGTGCCGATTTTCTGTTTGCCTGCTCGGGGTGGGGTCAATATGTAAGAAGATAAAAGATGTACATTGGGGTGGGCAGGCAAACGAAAAGAGGGCCCCGGTATGGACGGCCCCCAAAAGCAGCTGGATTAAGAAATAAGCAGTCTGAATTGTAGCTATGTTGTCAGCCTTCATAAACTTCGGTGATGACATTGATTTGACTTTTTGTCACGAAAAATATACAATAATCGTGACAAAAAGGAGGTGCGTCATGTCTGTTATGGAAAGCATTAAAATAAGAATCCATGAGATGGGCGATGGAGATATCATGACGACAGCAGATTTCGCTGATTTAGCGAACCTTACGACTATCCGAAAGTATCTCGGCCGATGCGTAGATAAGGGACTCATCCGCCGCGTATTTGATGGCGTTTATGAAAAACCACACTATAGTCGATTATTGGATGAATATATGCCAACAGATCCGGAAAAGGTCGCCTATGCGCTTGCCAGAACATATCACTGGACGATTGCTCCATGTGGTGACATCGCACTAAATAGATTAGGATTGACCACGCAAGTGCCGACGGTATGGTCATATGTCAGTGATGGACCATATCGGATCTTTTCGTGGGATCATATACAGCTCAAGTTCAAGCATAAAACAAACAGGGAAATCTCTATGCTTTCGACTCAGACGATATTGATCACAGAGGCGCTTCGTGCACTGGGCAAGGAACGAATCACCCCCGATATTATCGGCCAGCTTCGTAAAAAAATGCCCGAGTGCGATAGAGAAAAGATTTTGACAGAATCCAGTTCCTGCAGTGAGTGGATACATGAGACGATCAGAAAGGCATGTGCATCTTAAATGAAAAACGTAGCGAGATTATCGAACCAAGAACGTAGGGAACTGTTTCTAGCGACAGCAATCAAGATGGGGATGCGCCCGGAAGTGATCGAAAAAGATTTCTGGGTTTGCTTTATGCTGGATCATCTGTTTCATGAGTGCAAGTATAAAGATGCTTTTGTATTTAAGGGTGGTACCAGTCTGTCAAAATCCTATCATGTAATAGAGCGTTTCTCAGAAGATATCGATCTGATACTGGACTGGCGAAGAATCATTACCGATTCCTCCGACCCGTGGGATCATCGTTCTAAAACCAAACAGGATAGTTACAATAAACAGATTAATAAGGATGCTGTGCTATTTTACAGGAATAGTCTGGTGCCAGAGCTTAATAAGGAACTATCCGCTAAACTGGATGAACACGAGTGGATTACTGTGGATGAGGACGATGAGATGGTCCTGGATTTTGTTTATCCGCAGATTTTCGAAACAGATTACATAATTCCCCATGTGAGACTGGAAATAGGTCCTCTTGCAGAATGGATGCCATCACATATTACGAGCATTTCGCCATTCGCTGCGGAACAGTATGGACGACTGTTTGAGCAAAAGCAAACGGATATTCTTACGATCGATGCAGAAAGAACTTTCTGGGAGAAGATAACCATCTTACATAAAATATCAAATTTTCCGGAAGGAAAGACACTGCCACATCGGTATGCAAGGCATCTATATGATGTGTATTGCCTCGGAAATTCCGCGATTAAGAAGTCTGCCTTTGACAGAAAAGAATTACTGGAAAGAGATGTTGCCTTCAAACAAAAATTTTACTATACAAAGAGCGCTCACTACGAAACAGCAACGCTTAAGGAAATCCGTCTGATTCCCAGCCAGGAAATCATACCGGCATTAAGAAATGACTATGCAGCAATGGCGAATATGTTTTATGGCCATGCACCAGAGTTTGATGACATAATAAACTATTTAAAACAACTGGAAGAAGAAATTCATGCATAATAATACAATCACTCTTTCGGCGGACAGAGACCGAGAAATGTGAGTCGGTACCGCCGAATGGTGAGTACGAAGGGGGCTGACCCCCATTACGAAATTCTTAAGATAGAGCATCAATTAAAAACAGAGCCTACGGTAACCGTAGGCTCTGTTTTTAATTGATATGAATTACTCCTCGACAGTAACCTTCGTCATGGTAACTGCGACTACAGGCGCATCCTGCCAGCCGGTCGGAGTAGAAGCGATGCGGTCCACCTCATCCATGCCGTCGATGACCTTACCGAAAGCTGCGTACTGACCATCGAGGTAGGAAGCATCTGCATGCATGATGAAGAACTGGGAACCAGCGGAGTCCGGATCCATCGCACGCGCCATGGAAATCACACCACGCTTGTGCTGAAGATCGTTCTTCACACCGTTGGAAGAGAACTCACCCTTGATGTTCCAGCCCGGACCACCGGTGCCGTTACCCTCTGGATCACCGCCCTGGATCATGAAGCCAGGAATGATGCGGTGGAAGGTCAGACCATCATAGAAGCCCTGCTTTACGAGCTTTACGAAATTCTCTACCGTGATCGGTGCGATCTCAGGATACAGCTCAAGCTTGATATCCTTGTCGTCGTCCATATGAATCGTTACGATTGGATTAGCCATAATTGAAAACCTCTTTTCATTGATTTATCTCTATGGATTCTACCAGTAAAACGCAGGCAGAACAATAGAAAAAGCTTAGATTATCCAATTCGCTAATTGCAGCCTCAGACTAGTAACAGTTCAGATTATTTTCATCCAACAGAACAATTCTCAGTGCATAGAAATTCCTGTATTCCGAAAACAGGTGCAGTTGCACCTCATTTCGGAATAGGCGCATCTCTAATCGAAGTCCGGATAAAGCTTCAACATCTCAAAGATTCCAAACGATATGATGATCCAACTAGACATAACTAGAAAGAATGCCGGGGGGGTAAAACTATAACAGAAAGTGATTATTGGGCGTATAATTTAGATTAATAAGATTATAGATTCTGAAGAAAACAGGCTTGTATAAAGGAGGGCAGGTGGGATTTGGTCGAACTCTGTAATCTATCGTGAAATAACATCATGATCTGTTTTTTGATCAATAACTACGGGAGGGTAGTAATGAGAAGAAGCAAAAAATCCTTGGGCAGTGCAATTCTTGTCAGCGTTCTTAGCGCGTCTATGGTGATTGCGACACCGGCGTCTGTTTTCGCTAAAACATTTAAGGAAAATGAAACAGTCACTGTGGGCGATATAAGCGATGGAATTGTGGCACCTTCAAAATCAGATATCACTGTAAATGGTTCTGTTCATGTGGAGCCGAACTCTGAACAGTCCGTGAAGGCAGATAATGCAAATGTGAAGGTGACCGGTGAAGTAAATGCAGACATCAACGCATCTAATGGGGCAAAGGTGACTGTTGGGGAAAATGTAAATGGAGATGTCGAAAATAATGGCGGAAACATAGACATTAACGGCGATTTAAATGGGAGTCTTAATAACTGGAGCGGCACATCAAATGTTAAAGGAAACATAACGACAGTTAGTGATTCAAAACATGGTGATGCTGCTGTCAATGGAATTGAAGGAACTGTTACTGTGACAGGTAATGTGTCACTTGATTCCAAAAAGGGTGGCGATGCTATCAGCATTTACGGCACTGATGATGCTAATGTGACTATTAATGGAGATCTTACGTCAAAGAGTTCTGACAAAACTCATACTGTTGGAGAAAATAATGATGTATTAAAGAACGTATTTTCTAGTGGCATAGGCATTATGAGTGATGGTGGAGAGAAAAATGTAACAGTAAAAGGAAATACCAATGTAAGTTCTAACGCCTTTGCTTCAGGTATTACTGTAGAGACATACGATACTCCTAACGAAGATGGTACAGACGTAATTAAATCTACAGTGAATATTACGACAGGAAACATAAGTGTTAACGCAGCTAAAGAAGTGAATGATTATATGACAAATAATCTGGGTAAGCTTACCACCGATACAGCAAAGGTTATTGAAATATACACTGAAAGTAACGGGGAAATTAATGTAGTCGTTAAGGGAGATGCGACTTCTTCCGGAGACCATGCAATTTCAATCAAAAATGCCGGAGAAATCGAAAGCGGAAAGACGAATATAGCTGTGGATGGAACGCTGAAGTCTTCGAAAAATGCCATTGTCATTGTAAATGATGATAAAGCAAATTCCACGGTTGAGATTACAACATGGAAAATTGAAGGCGATACAACAAAGAATGTGGTCGTGAAGAAAAATGATCATGAAAATGGAGAACTAGTAGAAGATGAGGCGGCTTCAAAGAAGCAGTCCGAAAATATCAATTACATCATCCGTCATGAAGGCACGATCTCTCTTGAAGGCACGCGACCTGTTACAGTAAACGGCAACAAGTTTGAGACCGCACGAGAGACCGAGAAGCTGACCATTCATGTGAAGGTAGATGATGAGAAGAAGTATCGTGTCGACCGTGTCGAGGGTGGTACTGCAACCGCGACCAAGAACGCTGATGGTTCATGGACCCTCATCGTTCCGAAGAACGGCGGTGTCGATATTCGCGCCGTGCTTGTTGCCATCGAGCAGACCAAGCATAACTCCGGTTCTTCGTCTGGTGGTGGATCCAGCAGTTCACGTCCAGGAGTGAGTAATGTAGCGTCTGGAATGACGACAACTACGACGGATGGCGCAACTGTTCAGACGAATGTCACCAAGAATAACAATTCGACGACTACTGCAGCTACCGTAAGAATTGGAACAACCACTGCAAACGTAACGTCTTCTGTTAGCGAACAGAACGGCACGAAGATTACATTCCAGAACGCAAGCGGAAACCTTGCAGGCGCTTCTTTTAAGACGGTTGGACAGGTTTCTGCAGATGGAACAACCCTTGTAAAGGAAGACGGAACTACCGCGAAGATGGCAACCGGAATGCTCCTCGCTATCGAGAATGCCGATGGTACTTCTGTTGGCTGTTTCGTAGATGCGACAGGCAAGACCATTGCAACCGGTGCTTTCGAAGTTTACTATATGCTCGGAACCGATGGAAAGCTCCATGCACACTTCGTAAATCCGCAGGGCTACTTCATGACCGGCATCCAGGTGATCAACGGCCAGACCGTTACATTTAATGCGGTTGGTGAAATGGTGAGTGTGCTTTGATCTGTTTTCAAACAATGTGAGTTAAATAATGCGGGAGACCATGCTGCAGAAGCATGGTCTCCCGACTTCGTAAAAAAGCACTCATATCGACTGTTCTGAAAGCAACCATCGACTGATAAAAAGGTTTGTCGTAGCAGTACAGGGAGTGCCCTCCGGGGCACAACCATAATGTGAAGAATGAGTGCATACCGGCTGTGAAAAACTGCTCGGATGCGCCTCGTAGCTGCCTGAATTGCCGCCTGATTTTCGCCATCCCATCTTGTAGCGGCACGCCAATTTGTGGTATAGTATACCGAGTGAGCCTTCGGGGCACGCATTATTAAGAAAAAGAGGTACCATAGACTATGGCAGACGAGATCAAGATCGAGGAAGCAAAGGAAGAGAAGATTCCTTCCATGGATGATTTCAAGGAGGAGCTTGAGGCATCGTTCAAGCAGCACGCAAATGCGAAGCGCGTGGACATGAGCAAGTGGGAGAAGATCCTCGATGACTTCCAGAACAAGACCAGCTTCGAGGTAGAAGTAAACGAAGCTGTGAAGAGCGGTGTAACCGCAAACGTGGATGGCCTGAGAGCATTCATCCCGGCATCGAAGCTTTCACTCGGCTTCGTAAAGGACGAGGAGCTGAAGGACTGGGTAGGCAAGAAGCTGAATGTCCGCGTCATCACGGCGGAGCCGGAGAACAACAAGCTGGTTCTTTCTGCACGTGATGTTCTCCGCGATGAGCAGGAGAAGGTAAGAGCAGAGAAGGCAGCTGCGATCCAGACCGGTCTCGTAACCGAGGGTACGGTTGAGACGGTTAAGGACTATGGTGCATTTATCGATCTCGGAGATGGCGTGACCGGTCTTCTTCACGTTTCTCAGATCTCCAACAAGAGAGTGAAGTCCCCGGCAGATGTGCTGAAGGAAGGTCAGACCGTAAAGGTTCAGGTTATCGGCGTCAAGGATGGTAAGATTTCCCTTTCCATGAAGGCACTCGAGGCTGAGAAGCAGGAGCGTAAGGAGAAGCAGGAGCGCGAGGATTTCCGTGCAAACTACAAGGAGTCCGGTGCAGCGACCTCTTCCTTCGCAGAGATCATGAAGAAGAGCGGCATCAAGTTCTGATGATGCAGACAGCTTGATTTTTCATCAGTCACGTATTCGAAAGGATGCGTGGCTGATTTTTTATGATTTATGCTTTCTATTTCAGTGCATATGGGTATAATAGCGGAACAGGCATGAATGCATGATGATTTTGTTAAAGTGAGGAAACAGATGGAGTATACAGCGAAGGAAGTGACGGCAGAGGAGCTCGAGCAGTGGCCGCGGGAGAGCTATCACCTGGTCGATGTTCGGAGCGAAGAGGATTTTCAGACGGGCAAGATGCCGGATGCGCTTCGGGTGGATCTCGACCGGATCGCCGAGGGAAACCACAGCATCCCGAAGGATAAGCGGGTCGTACTGTACTGTAAGTACGGTGACCTCTCCCTGACGGCAGCCGAGGACCTGTGCGCGCAGGGCTACGAGGCCTACAGCCTCGCCGGCGGTTACGGCAAGTGGGTGCTCCGCCAGATCCAGAAGGATATGGATTCCGAGCAGCGTCGCGACGACATCGAGAAGTCCCTCCGCAAGAAGTTCAAGCGTAATCTCTTCGGCATGTTCGTGAAGGCCATCTGCGATTATCAGCTCGTCGAGCCGGGCGACCGCATCGCGGTCTGCATCTCCGGCGGTAAGGACTCGATGCTTATGGCGAAGCTCTTTCAGGAGCTGAAGCGCCACAACAAGATCCCGTTCGAGCTCGTGTTCCTGTGCATGGACCCGGGCTATAACGAGGCGAACCGTAAGGTCATCGAGCGAAACGCGGATCTCCTCGGCATCCCGCTCACGATTTTCGAAACGAACATCTTCGACTCCGTCTACAACATCCCGAAGTCCCCGTGCTACGTCTGCGCCCGCATGCGCCGCGGTTACCTCTATAAGGAAGCCCAGCGCCTCGGCTGCAACAAGATCGCGCTCGGCCACCACTTCGACGACGTCATCGAGACCGTCCTCATGGGCATGCTCTACGCCGGCCAGTACGAGGCGATGATGCCGAAGCTTCACTCCACGAACTTCCCGGGCATGCAGCTGATCCGCCCGCTCTATCTCATCCGCGAGGCGGAAATCAAGCACTGGCGCGACTACAACAGCCTGAACTTCATCCAGTGCGCCTGCCACTTCACTGAGACCTGCGCGACCTGCCATACCGACGGTCAGACCAGCTCGAAGCGTCTCGAGACGAAGAAGCTGATCGAGAAGCTGAAGGAAACGAATCCGTACGTCGAGCGAAACATCTTCAGCGCGATGGAAAACGTGAGCCTGAACAAGATCCTCGGCTACAAGCGTCAGCACGTGAAGCACAGCTTCCTCGAGTGGTACGACGATGAGGACGACCTGAAGATCGGCATCCTGAACGATGAGGAGATCGCGCACGAGGATGCGCTCCGCCGTCAGCAGGAGCTCCAGAAAGAGAAGGCCCGCATCGATTCCCAGCCGAAGTCCGAGCAGGCGCGCCGGAACGCCGAGGAGAACCGTCGCAACGCGCAGTTCCGTAAACTGGAAGGAGCGAGACCAAATGGAAACGCATAGTACAGGGCCAATGCCTACATCAGAGCACATGCCGTCCGGACTTCGCTCAGCCGCAGCGCCTGCGGACGCGGCTCCGCGCAGAGCAACGGTAGAGGCCGACAGCATTGGCCGGACCAGCGAAGCGGCGATGGAGCACTGCCGGCTCTGCCCTCGACAGTGCGGCGTGAACCGGAACGCGGGGCAGAAGGGCGTCTGCGGCGTCGGCTCCGAGCTCTACATCGCGCGGGCGGCGCTCCACTACTGGGAGGAGCCGTGCATCTCCGGTAAGGAAGGCAGCGGCGCGGTGTTTTTTTCCGGCTGCACTCTGAAGTGCGTGTTCTGCCAGAACTATGAGCTCAGCCACCAGGAGGTCGGAAAGCGCGTCAGCCTAGAGCGACTCGCGGAGATCTTCTTCGAGCTGGAGGCGCAGGGCGCGAACAACATCAACCTCGTGACCCCGGACCACTACATCCCCCTCATCGCGCAGGCCATGGAGCGGAGTCGCGTGCAGGGACTGAAGATCCCCTTCGTCATCAACTGCTCCGGCTATGAAACGACCGAGCTGATCCGCCGCCTGGACGGCCTCGCGGACATCTACCTCGACGACTTCAAGTACATGGACAGCGCGAAGGCGCAGAAGTACTCCGGCGCCGGGGACTACCCGGAACGAGCGCAGGAAAGCCTCGCCGAGATGGTGCGCCAGTGCCCGGAGCCCGTCTTCGACGAACGCGGCATGATGCAGAAGGGCGTGATCGTCCGCCACCTCCTCATGCCGTCGATGGTCCATAACGCAGAACGCGTCGTCGACTACGTGTATGACCGCTACGGCGACCAGGTCTACCTCAGTCTCATGCACCAGTTCACCCCCTTCCCGCGCCTCGAAAAGTGGCCGGAGATCAACCGCCGCGTCACCCGCCGCGAGTACGAACGCCTCATCGACTACGCCCTCGAAAAGGGCGTCACCAACGCCTTCATCCAGGAAGGCAGCGTCGCGAAGGAGAGCTTCGTCCCACAGTGGAACGGCGTAGGTGTTTAGTAGTACTGTGCCTCCGTTGCCGCCCCTCTGCGTATTCACAGTGCTGTGCACCCGATTTAGTACGTAATCCTATAGGGAAACTAGGAAATCTTGTTGCGGAAGCGAATCCGCTGGGCTATAATCGAAGCTGCTGATGTCTGGAGTCATATGGCCACCAGGCACCCGCAGCTTTTTATATATTCCCGCACGTCTGTGGAGGCGACACAGCCGTACGGTGATCATGTTCTACATGAATAGAATTCACGCCCCGCACCCGGGGCTCTTATGGAGGAATGAATATGGCAGATTTACTGAATGTCAAGAATCTTCAGGTAAAGGTCGAGGAGAAGGAGATTCTCCACGGCGTCGATCTGACAGTGAATAGAGGCGAGACCCACGTCCTGATGGGACCGAACGGTGCCGGCAAGTCCACCCTCGGAAACGCACTGATGGGCAACCCGCAGTACCAGATCATCGGCGGAAAGATCCTGTTCAACGGCCAGGACATCACGACCGAGCCGACCGATCAGAGAGCGAAGCTCGGTATGTTCCTGTCCTTCCAGAACCCGCTCGAGGTACCGGGCATCACCCTCGGTAACTTCATCCGCTCGGCGCTGCAGCAGAGAACCGGAAAGCACATCCGTCTCTGGGATTTCAAGAAGGAGATGAAGAAGGCGATGGAGGTCCTCGATATGGACCCGAGCTACGCTGACCGTGATCTCAATGTCGGCTTCTCCGGCGGTGAGAAGAAGAAGGCCGAGATCCTGCAGCTCCTCATGCTGAAGCCGTCCCTCGCGATCCTCGACGAGACCGACTCCGGCCTCGACGTCGACGCCGTTCGTACCGTAAGTAAGGGCGTCGAGGAGTACCAGAAGTCCATGGACGGTGCCCTCATCATCATCACCCACTCCACGAGAATCCTCGAATCCCTGAAGGTTGACAAGACCCACGTCCTCGTCAGCGGCCAGATGAAGGCCGAGGGCGACGCGTCGATGGTTGATCGCATCAACGAGAACGGCTTCGTGGATTTCCTGAACAAGTAAGCGTGGAGGACAGCATCTATGGCAAATAAGGAAAAGGCAGAGGTTCAGGACATCAACCGCTCCATGTACGATTTCCGTTACGAAGAGAAGGATACGGATTTCTACAAGATCCAGGAGGGCCTGACGAAGGATATCGTCCTCGAGATCTCTGAGAAGAAGGGAGACCCGGCGTGGATGCGGGACTTCCGTTTAAAGTCACTTGAAATTTATAATCAGAAAAAGGTTCCGCAGTGGGGCCCGAGCATCGACGGCCTCGATATGAACAACATCGTGACCTACGTCAAGCCGAAGACGAAGATGACCGCGGACTGGGAAGAGGTTCCGGAGGACATCAAGAACACCTTCGAGAAGCTCGGTATCCCGCAGGCAGAGCGTGAGTCGCTCGCCGGCGTCGGTGCACAGTACGACTCCGAGCTCGTCTACCATAATCTCCAGAAGGAGGTTGAGGAGCAGGGCGTCGTGTATACCGACATCGAGTCGGCACTGCACGGTCCGTATGCGGACATGATCCGGGATCACTTCATGCACCTCGTACCGCCGACGGATCATAAGTTCGCGGCACTCCACGGTGCGGTCTGGTCCGGCGGCTCCTTCGTGTACATCCCGAAGGGCGTCTCCGTCGAGATCCCGCTGCAGTCCTACTTCCGTCTGAACGCCCCGGGCGCCGGACAGTTCGAGCACACCCTGATCATCGTCGATGAGGGCGCACAGCTCCACTTCATCGAGGGCTGCTCTGCACCGAAGTACAACATCGCGAACCTGCATGCCGGCTGCGTCGAGCTCTACGTCGGAAAGAATGCGAAGCTTCGTTACTCGACCATCGAGAACTGGTCGAAGAACATGTACAACCTGAACACGAAGCGTGCCATCGTCGAAGAGGGCGGCACGATGGAGTGGGTATCCGGATCCTTCGGCTCCCATGTTTCCTACCTCTATCCGATGACCATCCTGAAGGGCGACAACTCCCGCATGGAGTTCACCGGCGTTACCTTCGCCGGCAAGGGCCAGAACCTCGATACCGGTGCGAAGGTCGTCCATAACGGTAAGAATACCAGCTCCTACATCAACACCCGTTCCATCAGTAAGGATGGCGGTATCAGCACCTATCGTTCCTCCGTCGTCATCAACAACTCGGCGAAGCACGCGAAGGCGGCGGTTTCCTGCCAGTCCCTGATGCTCGACGACATCTCCCGCTCCGACACCATCCCGGCGATGGATGTCCGCACCCAGGACGCCGACGTCGGACACGAGGCGAAGATCGGACGGATCTCCGACGATGCCGTATTCTATCTGATGTCCCGCGGTCTCTCCGAGGAGGACGCGCGTGCGCTGATCGTTTCCGGCTTCGCAGACAGTGTTTCGAAGGAGCTCCCGCTCGAGTACGCCGTTGAGATGAACAACCTCATCCGTCTCGAGATGAAGGGCGCGATCGGTTAAGGAGGGCAGAGATGAAGGAAAATCAGCTTTTAGTAAATGTTCTGCCGTCACCGACCTATAACTGGCTCCGGATGAACGACGCAGATGTGAAGGTGCCGGGCAATGCGGTCGAAGGTAATCCGATGGTGACCCGGACCGCCGATGTCACCGCGACGGTAACGGATTATACCGAGATCCAGGATATCGCCGGCGGCATGGGCTATGATTTCGATACCTATATGAAGCATTCGGACGCGGATGTTCTGAAACTCCAGATCGGCCGTCAGCAGAAGGCCGCACAGCCGGTGCATATCGAGTTCGATTACGCGAAGGACTGTGCAGACGTAAACGCCGTCTACATTGACGCAGACGAAGGAAGCGAGCTCATCGTCGTGATGGATTTCCGCTCCGCAGCAGAGGCCGCCGGCTTCGCCGCGGTACAGACGAAGATCCATGTGGCGAAGGACGCCCGCGTACTGCTCGTGCAGATCCAGCGCCTCGGCCAGGGCTTCCGCTTCCTGAACGACGTGGCCGCGAAGACAGAAGACAATGCCGGCTTCGAGCAGATCGAGCTCATCCTCGGTGGCGCGGACACCTACCAGGGTTCCCGTACCGATCTCGTCGGTGCACACAGCAGCCTGAAGACCGATATCGGCTATCTTCTGAAGAACGAGGAGCACCTCGATATGAACTACATCGCGAACCACATCGGCCGGAAGACCGAGTGTGCGATCGATGTGAAGGGCGTGCTCCGCGATGAGGCACACAAGCTCTTCCGTGGCACGATCGACCTCCGGAAAGGCGCAAAGGGTGCCCTCGGAAACGAGCTCGAGGATGTACTTCTGATGGATGACCACGTCATAAACCAGACCATCCCGGTCATCCTCTGCGATGAGGAAGACGTCGAGGGTAATCACGGTGCGACGATCGGCCGTATCGATGAGGCCCTGCTGTTCTACCTTGAGTCGAGAGGTATGAGCCAGGCTGAGGTCTACGAGATGATGGCCGGTGCCCGCATCGATTCAGTGATCCATAAGATTCCGGACGCCGCAACACGTGACCGCGTGTTCGAGGAGCTCAAGGGTCATAAGGAGGAGAGATATGATGACTGAGATCACAAGAGAAGAGCGTCAGCGTGAGGACCGCGAAATCCTGCAGCATTTCCCGATCCTCGATGGCAGCTTCACCTACCTCGATAATGGTGCGACGACCCAGAAGCCGCAGTGTGTCCTCGACGCGATGATGCACTACTATACGAAGGAAAACGCAAACCCGATGCGCGGTCTCTATGACCTCTCCATCAAGGCCACCGAGGCCTACGAGGATGCGCGTGAGACCGTCCGTGCCTTCATCAATGCACGCTCCCACGAGGAGATCATCTTCACACGGAACGCCACCGAGAGCCTGAATCTCGTGGCGTACACCTACGGACGCGCGTTTATCAAGGAAGGCGACGAGATCGTCATCACCATCATGGAGCACCACAGCAATATGCTGCCATGGCAGCAGCTCTGTAAGGAAAAGGGCGCGAAACTCACCTACATCCTGCCGGAAGCGGATGGCACGATCACCGAGGAGATGTTTCGCTCCTACATGAACCCGAACGTCAAGCTCGTGGCGATGACCCAGGTGTCGAACGTGCTCGGCGTGAAGAATGACATCAAGACCTTCGCCCGCATCGCCCACGAGAACGGCGCGGTCTTCGTATGCGATGGCGCACAGTCCATCCCGCATATGAAGGTCGATGTGCAGGAGCTCGACTGCGATTTCCTGTCCTTCTCCGGTCACAAGATCTACGGACCGATGGGCATCGGCGTGCTCTATGGAAAGCGCGATCTCCTCGACAAGATGCCACCATTCCTCTTCGGCGGCGAGATGATCGAGTATGTCACCACCGAGGGCGCGACCTGGAACGAGCTGCCACATAAGTTCGAGGCAGGTACGGTCAATGATGGCGGTGCGGTCGGACTGGCTGCCGCCCTCCGCTTCGTCTCTTCGATCGGCTTCGACCGGATCGAGGAGCGGGAGCTTCATCTCACGAAGCTGATGATGACGGAGATGCAGAAGCTGCCGTATGTGCACATCCTCGGATCCACCGACCCGGAGAAGCACCACGGCATCGTCACCTTCACCGTCGACGGCGTGCACCCGCACGACATCGCGGCGATCTTCGACTCTCACAAGGTCGACATCCGTGCCGGACACCACTGCGCACAGCCGCTCATGAAGTTCTGCCATACCCCGAGTACGGTACGTGCAAGTATGGGCCTCTACAACACCGAGGAGGATGTACAGCATTTCCTCGATGCCCTGAAGAAGCTGAGAGAGGAGATGGGTTACTGATGGCGATTACATTTTACAACGAGGTCCTGACGGACCATAACATTCATCCTGCCCATAAGTATAAGATGGAGGACGCAACCTACTCCCTTGAGGGTGTGAACCCAAGCTGCGGCGACGACGTCGTGCTCTACATCAAGGTCAACGCCGACAACGTGATCGAGGACGCCTCCTTCGACGGAGACGGCTGCGCGATCTCCCAGGCCAGCGCCGACATGATGTGCGACCTCATCATCGGCAAGCCGAAGGACGAGGCACTCCGCCTCTCCGAGATTTTCCTCCGCATGATCAAGGGTAAGATCACCGACGAAGAGAAGGACGAGCTCGAAGAAGCCGGCATCCTCGAAGACATCTCGCACATGCCGGCCCGCGTTAAGTGCGCGGTGCTTGGCTGGCACACCATGGACCAGATCTTCCAGGACGCCGACGCCGGAAAGATCGATCAGTATGACGGTAAATTTGAAAAGTGATCAAAAGGCACCCGCGGGGTGCCTTTTTTAATTCCAAAAACCTAAAGGAAATTGTAAAGTCTGAGCATTGTAAACGCCGCAGCGCTTCGTTATAATGAGAATGTTTATTAAAAGGGGATTTTTGCACATTTCGGAAGACGGAACAGGAATACATGAAGAATTACAGCCGATTTAACGTAGATAAAACCTTATATGAGATGGACAACACGAAGGTCAAGCTCGGGCACAGCATCGCGCATTTTATCCAGATGGCGCTGCTGATCCTCGTGCTCTGCCTCTGCCTCCTGGGCGCCGCGATGGGCTTCGGCATGTTCAGGGGTATCCTCGACTCCGCGCCGGACATCGACACGATTCATATCGGTCCGAGCGCCTATGCCTCGAAGGTGCTGGACACCGATGGAAACATTACCGCAACGCTGGTGACGGCGGGCTCAAACCGTGAGCGCGTGAGCTACGAGCAACTCCCGAAGGACCTCATCAACGCCTTCGTTGCGATCGAGGACGAGCGTTTCTGGCAGCACAACGGCATCGACCTGAAGTCGATTCTCCGTGCGGTCCGCGGCGTGGTGTCGGATGACGACTCCGCGGGCGGCGGCTCGACGATCACGCAGCAGCTGATCAAGAACAATGTCTTCGGCGGCGGTCTCCACGAAGGAAAGTTCGAGCGCTATGTCCGGAAGTTCCAGGAGCAGTACCTGGCCCTCGAGATCGAGAACCAGCCGGGTCTCAGCAAGGAAGAAATCAAGCAGAGTATCATCACCGAGTATCTGAACACCATCAACCTCGGCTCGAATACCCTCGGCGTCAAGGTGGCGGCGCGACGTTACTTTAATAAAGAGGTGAGCGATCTGACGCTCTCCGAGTGTGCGGTCATCGCGTCGATCACGAAGAACCCGAGCGGACTGAACCCGATCACCCATCCGGAGCGGAACGCAGAGCGCCGTGCGCAGGTACTGAAGAACATGCTTGAGCAGGGTTATATCGATCAGGCGCAGTATGATGAAGCACGGGCGGACGACGTGTACGCACGTATCCAGGATGTCAATGTGCAGAAGACGGCGGAGAATGAGCCGTACTCCTACTTCGTGGATGAGCTGACGGCACAGGTGATCCAGGAGCTCCAGGACCGCCTCGGCTATACGAAGGACAAGGCGACCGACCTCCTGTACTCCGGTGGTCTCACGATCTACTCGACCCAGGATCCGAGCCTCCAGACCATCGTCGATGAGGAGGTCAATAATCCGGACAACTATGACACGGCGAAGCATTCCGTGACCTGGCGCTATACGCTGAAGCACGACGACGGCTCGATCGTGAACTACTCCGAGAAGGATCTCATTCGCTGGATGAAGGAGGTGAAGGGCATCAACTTTAACGGCCTCTTCAGCTCGGAGGACTCGGCGAAGTCTTATGTTGAGCAGTATAAGGCGGAGCTCGTCAGCTCGAGCGATAAGGAGCTGGGTGAGCAGTTCTTCACGACCCTGGAGCCGCAGGTTTCCTTCGTGCTCATGGACCCGCACACCGGCCAGGTGAAGGCCATCAGCGGCGGCCGTGGCGAGAAGCGCTACTCCCTGTCCCTGAACCGTGCGACCGGCACCCTCCGGCAGCCGGGATCGACCTTCAAGCTGATTACGTCTTTCGCACCGGCCATCGACCTCTATGGGGCAACATTGGCCACCCCTTTCTATGATACGGCGTATACGCTCGGCAACAAGACCTTCAAGAACTGGTACAGCTCCGGCTTCCTCGGCTATCAGACGATCCGGGACGGTATCATCTACTCGCTGAACATCATCGCGGTGCGCTGCCTGATGGAGCAGCTGAATCCGCACGAGGGACGGCTGTACGCGGAGAACCTCGGCATCACGAGCCTCCTCGACAGCGATGAGAACCCGGCGCTCGCGCTCGGCGGTATCACGAACGGTGTGACGAACCTCGAGCTCACGCAGGCCTTCGCGACGATCGCGAACGGAGGTCAGTTTAACAAGGCGAAGTTCTTCACGAAGATCCTCGATCAGGAGGGCAATGTGCTCCTCGATACGAGCGAGGACCAGCCGCGGCAGGCGATGAAGGCCACGACGGCCTTCCTGCTGACCGACGCGATGAAGCAGTCCATGCTGCCAAACCGTGCGTATGCGGCTTCGGTGAACGTCAACTCGACCTCGACGCGTGCGCACTTCGACGGTATGAGCCTCGCCGGCAAGTCCGGTACGACGACGAAGGATGTCGATATCTGGTTCGTTGGATACTCTCCATATTATGTGGGCGGTATCTGGGGTGGCTGCGACGAAAACCAGCCGCTCATCGATAAGGCGAGCGGAGAGTACAACGGCGGTGCCGGCTTCCATAAGGACATCTGGCGCAAGATCATGAGCCGGGTCCACGAGGGACTGCCGGACATCGGCTTCACGCAGCCGGATGGCATCGTGCAGGCACAGGTCTGCCGCAAGTCCGGCAAGCTGCCGACGAGCGGCTGCTACGCGGATTACCGTGGCAGCTCCGTCATCACGGAGTACTTCGCAGAGGGTACGGTACCGACCACGAACTGTGACCGTCATACGAGCTGGGGCTCCATCATCATCCCGGAGGATGAGAAGGATCTCGCGTACACGGATGACGGCGGCTTCGTCTTCCCGGAGCCGACCGAGGCGGAGACCGAGGAATCCTCGGATGATGAGGTAATCGGTGAGGGACCGGCGGATACGGCCGGACCGGGTGCGCCTGGTGTCTCAGGTAGCGGTGGCCCGGGCGAGGGCCTGCCGTCGCGGGACATCAAGGCACCGGTGGTCGAGGGATAAAGAATGAAGTATGTAAAATCCTATGCGACCGGCGAGTATGAGGAGAAGAAGTCCCGCTTTATCGGCGAGGTCTTCCCAATCCGCTCGGTTGAAGAAGCAGAAGCCCTGATTCAGCAGGTGCGCAAGAAATATTATGATGCACGCCATCACTGCTATGCCTATGTGCTCGGCGATCGGTATGAGATCGTGAAGCAGTCGGACGATGGAGAGCCGTCCCAGACGGCGGGGATGCCGATCCTGAATGTGCTGAAGGGAGAGGAAATCCACGACGCACTGATCGTCGTCACCCGTTACTTCGGCGGCACACTCCTCGGCACCGGCGGCCTCGTCCGCAGCTATACGAATGGCGCGAAGGCGGCGCTTGATGCGGCGGAGATCCTGACTGCGGTCGAGGGCTATGCCGTGCAGGCCGAGATCCCGTATACCCTGGTCGGAAAGATCAAGTACATCGCGGAAAATGCCGGAATCACAGAGGCGGGGGCCGACTATGGGGCGGCCGTCTCGATGACCTGGCATGTGCCGGCAGAGCAGCTCTCCGGATTTCAAAATCAGATACAGGAGCTGTCCGGCGGTTCCATAGTACTTGCAATCGATAAGCACCGGTGGTATAATTCGTAAGATTTTTTTGTAAGCAGTTACATTAGATATAGTAGAAATAAGGTGTCAAGATGAATCAGAAGAGAGAAGATATTCGTAACGTTGCCATCATCGCCCATGTCGATCATGGTAAAACCACACTGGTAGATGAGCTGTTAAAGCAGTCCGGTGTATTCCGTGATAACCAGGAGATGGGTGTCCGTGTCATGGACTCGAACCCGATCGAGCGTGAGAGAGGTATCACCATTCTCTCGAAGAACACAGCCGTTCACTATAAGAGCACGAAGATCAACATCGTCGATACCCCGGGCCACGCTGATTTCGGTGGTGAGGTAGAGCGTATTCTCAAAATGGTAAATGGTGCGATCCTCCTGGTCGATGCCTTCGAGGGACCGATGCCACAGACCCGTTTCGTACTGCAGAAGGCCCTGGACCTTCGTCTTCCGGTTATGGTCGTAATTAACAAGATCGATAAGCCGCAGGCACGTCCGGCCGAGGTCGAGGATGAGGTTCTCGAGCTGATGATGGATCTCAATGCGTCCGACGAGCAGCTCGACTGCCCGTTCCTGTATGCATCCTCGAAGGAGGGCTTCGCGAAGAGAAGCCTCGATGATGATTCCACCACCATGGAGCCGCTCTTCCAGACCATCCTCGATTATATCCCGGCACCGGAGGGCGATCCGGAGGCCGATACCCAGATGCTGGTTTCCACCATCGATTACAACGAGTTCGTCGGACGTATCGGTGTTGGTAAGATCGATAACGGCTCCCTGAAGCTGAATCAGGAGGCCTATGTCGTAAACCACCACGATCCGGACAAGCGTACCCGTGTACGTATCACGAAACTCTACACCTTTGACGGTCTCGCAAGAGTCGATGTCAATGAGGCACACTGTGGTGAGATCGTTGCGGTTTCCGGTATCGAGGATCTCCACGTAGGTGATACCATCGTCACCGGTGAGGCTGCGGCGATTCCGTTCCAGAAGATCTCCGAGCCGACGATCTCGATGGACTTCATCGTTAACAATTCTCCGCTCGCGGGTCAGGAGGGTAAGTTCGTGACTTCCCGTCATATCCGTGACCGTCTGATGCGTGAGCTCCAGACCGACGTATCCCTCCGTGTAGAGGATACCGATTCTGCGGATACCTTCAAGGTTTCCGGTCGTGGTGAGCTTCACCTCTCCGTACTCATCGAGACGATGCGTCGTGAGGGCTTCGAGTTCGCGGTATCAAAGGCAGAGGTTATCTACAAGACAGAGAACGGCAAGAAGATGGAGCCGATGGAGATCGCATACGTCGATGTTCCGGATGAGTTCAGTGGTAATGTCATCCAGAAGCTGACCCAGCGTAAGGGTGTACTGAACGGTATGAGCCCGCTCGCGTCCGGCTATACCAGACTCGAGTTCGAGATTCCTTCGAGAGGTCTCATCGGTTACCGTGGTGAGTTCATGACCGATACCAAGGGTAACGGTATCCTGAACACCGAGTTCGACGGCTACGGCGAGTACAAGGGTGATATGAACTATCGTCACAACGGCGCACTCATCGCCTTCGAGTCCGGCGAGGCGGTTACCTACGGTCTCTTCCAGGCACAGGCGAGAGGAACCCTCTTTATCGGACCTGGCGAGAAGGTTTACGGCGGTATGGTCATCGGCCAGTCTCCGAAGTCCGAGGATATCGAGGTCAATGTCTGCAAGACGAAGCATCTGACCAACACTCGTACATCCTCTTCCGATGAGGCACTGAAGCTCGTTCCGAAGAAGATTATGTCCCTCGAGCAGTGCATCGATTACATCGATACCGACGAGCTCCTCGAGGTTACCCCGGAGAGCCTTCGTATCCGTAAGAAGATCCTCGATCCGGTGCTTCGTAAGAGAGCCGGCTTCGCACGGAAGCAGGGATAATTTTATACTCCTGCGAGAGGGTATAATGCAGCGAAGGAGACATTGGCCCAGGGCCGGTGAACAGATACTAAAGTGTAAGAGAAACCAAAGCAAAGACGGAGGTAGTTATGGCACTTTTCAGAGGCGCAGGAGTCGCGCTGGTGACTCCATTTCATGAAGATGGTTCTGTAAATTATGAGAAGCTGGCGGAGCTCGTAGAGGAGCAGATCGCGGGTGGCACGGATGCCATCATCGCCTGTGGTACGACCGGTGAGGCAGCTACGATGTCCGAGGAGGAGCACATGGATGTGATCCGCTTCATCATCAAGGCGGTGAATCATCGTATTCCGGTCATCGCCGGAACCGGCAGCAACTGCACTGCGACGGCGATCGATCTGTCGAAGCAGGCGGAGGAGGCCGGCGCCGAGGGCGTTCTTCTGGTGACGCCTTACTATAATAAGGCGACCCAGGGTGGTCTGATCCAGCATTACGAGGCTGTGGCAGGCGCGATCAGCCTTCCATGTATCCTCTATAACGTTCCATCGAGAACCGGCGTGACGATCCAGCCGGAGACGATGGCTTACCTCTATCAGCATGTTGAGAACATCGTCGGTGTGAAGGACGCAAGCGGCAACATCTCGATGATCACGAAGCTGATGTCACTGGTGGACGAGAACTTCCTTCTCTTCTCCGGTGATGATGATCAGATCGTTCCGCTCCTCAGCGTGGGCGCATCTGGTGTTATTTCCGTACTTTCGAACGTGGCACCACGCGAGACGCATGAGATCTGCCAGAAGTGGTTTGACGGCGACATCAAGGGTGCACGTGAGGCACAGTTTAAGGCATACCCGCTGATTAAGGCACTCTTCGCCGAGGTCAATCCGATCCCGGTTAAGGCAGCCCTGAATCTGATGGGTAAGAATGTCGGCTCCTTACGTCTACCGATGACGGAGGCGACCGACAGCACCAAGGCACTCCTCAAGGATGAGATGACGAAGTACGGTATCCTTTAAGTGACTTCCTCGGCAGTGACCTTCGTGTGAAGGCCACTGCCGTTCTTTGTATATACTGGAGAGAAACATGACTAGAATTCTATTATTCGGCGCGATGGGCGCCATGGGCAGAAATGTAATCAACTGTGCGAAGGCGATGGAGGGTGCGACGATCGTCGCGGGTGTCGACCGTGAGGATCACTTTGACGATCCGGCCATCGGCTTCCCGGTATATGGGAGTTTCGATGCGGTGAAGGAGGACTTCGATGTGATCATCGATTTCTCTGTGGCACCGGCCATCGACGGTCTGCTTGACTATGTGGAGAAGAGCGGCAAGGCCCTCGTGCAGTGCACGACCGGTCTTTCCGAGGCGCAGATCGCCCGCGTGCAGAAGCTCGCGGAGAAGGCACCAATCCTTCGCAGTGCGAATATGTCGATCGGTGTGAACCTGCTGCTGGAGCTCGTGAAGACCGCGGCGCAGAAGCTCTATGAGAAGGGCTTCGACATCGAGATCGTCGAGCAGCACCACCATCGCAAGATGGACGCTCCGTCCGGTACGGCCCTCGCACTGGCAGATGCGGTCAATGAAGCACTCGATGATAAGCTGACCTACGTTTATGACCGGTCGCAGCGGAAGGCAGCCCGTCCGCACGAGGAGCTCGGCATCAGTGCAGTTCGTGGTGGCACACTGCCGGGTGTTCATGATATCATCTTTGCAGGCGAGGATGAGGTCATCACCTTCAATCACACCGCGTACTCGAGAGCGATCTTCGCAAACGGTGCACTCAATGCGGCCCTTTTTCTGAACGGAAAGGCAGCCGGCATGTACTCGATGCAGGATGTGCTCGCCTGAACAGGCCTTAAGAATTTCGTAATGGGGTCATACCCTATAAACTTTGGTTTATAATCTGTTTAGAAAAAATTAATGGGGTCAGACCCCGTTAAATTTTCGATATAAAACATGCTTACGGTAAGGAGAAGAACATGGCGGATTACAATCGTTACACAAGCCCACTGACAGGACGTTATGCATCGAAGGAGATGCAGTACATTTTCTCACAGGACAACAAGTTCCGTACCTGGAGAAAGCTCTGGATCGCACTGGCAGAGACGGAGCATGAGCTGGGTCTCAACATCACAAAGGAGCAGATCGATGAGCTGAAGGCACATCAGGATGAGATCAACTATGAGGTTGCGGAGGCACGTGAGAAGGAAGTGCGTCACGATGTTATGAGCCATGTGTACGCATACGGCGTACAGTGCCCGAACGCGAAGGGTATCATCCATCTCGGTGCAACCTCCTGCTATGTCGGCGACAACACCGATATCATCATCATGCGCGAGGGCCTCGAGCTCGTCCACAAGAAGCTCGTGAATGTCATCAACGAGCTCAGCAAGTTCGCGATGAAGTACAAGGATATGCCGACGCTTGCGTACACCCACTTCCAGCCGGCACAGCCGACAACCGTCGGTAAGCGTGCGACCCTGTGGCTGAACGAGCTTGTACTGGACCTCGAGGATCTCGAGTATGTACTCGGCTCCCTGAAGCTCCTTGGCTCCAAGGGTACCACCGGCACCCAGGCGTCCTTCCTCGAGCTGTTCGACGGCGATCATGCGAAGTGCCGTCAGCTCGATCAGATGATTGCAGAGAAGATGGGCTTTACGTCCTGCTATCCGGTATCCGGTCAGACCTACAGCCGTAAGGTTGATTTCCGCGTGCTCAGCGTACTCGCCGGCATCGCCCAGTCCGCCCATAAGTTCACGAACGACATCCGTATGCTCCAGCACATGAAGGAGGTCGAGGAGCCGTTCGAGAAGCACCAGATCGGTTCCAGCGCGATGGCGTACAAGCGGAACCCGATGCGTTCCGAGCGTATCGCCTCCCTCGCGGACTACGTGATCTCCGATCTTATGAATCCAATGCTGGTATCCTCCACGCAGTGGTTCGAGCGTACCCTCGACGACTCCGCAAACAAGCGTCTGTCCGTACCGGAGGGCTTCCTCGCGATTGATGGTATCCTCGACCTCTACCTGAACGTCGTTGATGGTCTTGTGGTATATCCGAAGGTTATCCGCAAGCACCTCATGGCAGAGCTTCCGTTCATGGCAACCGAGAACATCATGATGGATGCGGTCAAGGCCGGTGGCGACCGTCAGGAGCTGCATGAGAAGATCCGTCAGCTCAGCATGCAGGCGGGTAAGACCGTCAAGGAAGAGGGGAAGGACAACAACCTCCTCGAGCTGATCGCCGCAGATCCGAGCTTCCACCTGTCCCTCGAGGATCTCGAGGCGAGCATGCAGCCGGAGCGCTATGTTGGTCGTGCACCGAAGCAGACCGAGGAGTTCATCACCGAGGTGATCAACCCGATCCTCGAGAAGAACAAGGATGACCTCGGCCTCACCGCTGAGATCAATGTCTGATGCCATCACAACAGACCGTGCCCGGAGGGCCGGCAACAGAAACACAGTACTCCGAGCCCGGTAAAATCTAAGCCAGAACCCGGCTTGATTTTACCTGGTCTCTCCGTACGGATTCTGTTGACGGCCCTCCGGGCCATTTTGATTTGAGGCATGGCGTGTAGAGAAAGTGTGAATCGAATGGAAAAGAACAGTATCCTTCCGTGGATCAATACAGAATATTCCTATCAGCTTGCGAAGCGGATGGAGCAGTTCCGCTCGCATCCGGAGCTCGGCTACCGGCCGGCGGGATCGGCGGCGGAGGCTGCGACCGGCGAGATGCTGCGGGAGGAGATGGAGCGCATCGGTCTCCGGGACGTCCATAAGGACGAGATCCGCGTGGATGCCTGGGAGTTTCATAAGGCAGAGCTCGTATGGCGGCGCGACGATGGCAGTGTCGGATTGCGGGCGCTGCTCGGCGGCTATCAGACCACGTTTCAGACCGATGGGCCGCAGGAATTCGGCCTCGTCTATGTCGGGAAGGGAACCGCAGCCGATTACGAAGGGAAGGACGTGAAAGGAAAGCTCGTCCTCGCGGATATCAATCAGCGCGATGAGTGGTGGATCAATTTCCCGGTCTACCAGGCCTGTGTTCGTGGTGCTGCGGCGCTGATCGCCGTGCAGGAGGGCGGCTTCGCGGAGATCCAGGATGAAGCGCTGAATGCGCAGGATATCGCCGGACCGGCGGAGGCGGCCGCCTTTTCCATGTCGCGCTCGGATGCCGCCGTGTTGAAGGCGGCCCTTCAGACGACGCCGGAGCTTCGGGTGACCCTCGATGCGGACAGTACCGTCACGGAAAACCAGCACTCCTACAACATCATCGGCACGATCCCGGGCGAGGACCCGGCGCAGATGATCCTCCTGTCGGCGCATTACGACTCTTACTTCAGCGGCTTCCAGGATGACAACACGGCGGTGGCGATGATGTTCGGCATCGCGAAGGCCCTGATCGACAGCGGCTACCGGCCGAAGAAGACCATCGTCATCGCGGCGCTCGCGGCGGAAGAGTGGGGCATCGTGAACACGAAGTACGACTGGTCGACCGGTGCCTACCAGCAGGTCTTTCATGTCCGTCCGGAGTGGCAGGGCAGGGTCGTGGCCGACTTCAACTTTGAGCTTCCGGCCCACGCCCACGGCCCGAAGGACGCTGTGCGCAGCGTCTATGAGTACGTGCACTTCCTCGAGCAGGCGATCGCTGACATTCCGGTGGATCCGGCGGCGTATCCGGAGGGCCTCGAGGTGCATGCGCCGATCCAGACCATGTCGGACGACTTCTCGATGGCCATCGCCGGCATCCCGTCCATGGTCAACGAGTTCACCGACAGCAGCTTCATGGAGACGCACTATCACTCGCAGTTTGATAACGAGGCATACTATCACGAGCCGGTCTACCGCTTCCATCACCTCCTGTATGGCACGCTGATTCAGAAATTCGATCAGCTGATCCTCCCGCCGATGGACTTTTCCGCGCTGTTCGAGGCGATGAACAGAAGCATTGACCTGCGCTACGCCGGCCTCGTCGGAGAACTGGGCGCGGAGCTCGGTGCCGTGACGAAGGAGGCGGCCACCCTCGGGCGTAGCGTGTACCGCTGGATCGATTCGGTCAATGCTTCCGGCGTGACACCATCTTGTGCCGGAGAGTGTACCGCGATCCTGATGAAGGCCTTCCGAAAGGCCCAGGACTCCTTCGTGCGCCTCGACTGGCAGGATACCGTCCTCTTCCCGCAGCAGGCGGTACGGCAGAACCTCACGCATATCAAGGATGCCATCCGCTGCCTCGAGCAGGGCGATGCCCGCGGTGCGCTCGATGCCATCTATGAGATCGACAACAACTGCTACGCCTTCCAGTTCGATGAGGAGGTGTTCAACTACTTCACGGACTACGTCTTCTGTCAGCCGAAGGAGCGCCTTCAGTGGGGCGCCGGACGGATCGTGCATCACGAAAATCTGTACCAGCTGGTGCAGAAGCTGAAGGGTAAGGCAGAAGGTGGTACAGCGGATTTCGAAGAGGAACTCCGCATCTTGAACCGCGTACGGAAGAACCAGGAAGCGTGCTATACATCGGATCTCGAATACATGATCCGCGAAACGAACAATATCATCCAGAGCCTGAAACAGATTTCAGCGCTCGCGGATGGAAAGGAAAGTTAATCAGGATTTATTATGGATAGTGACAAATTGTACCGCGTTAAAAAGGAAGACATCCCGAAGCTGGAGCGACTGCTGACCGTCTGCTTCGCGAAGGACCCGCTGTACTGTAAACTGATTCCGGACGAGGACACGAGAAAGAGGCTGCTGCCGGAGCTGTTCCACTGTGATCTCGAGGAGATGTTCGAGACCTGCGAGATCTTCGCGGACAGCCCGGAGCTGAACGGCATCCTGGTCGTATCCGACGAATCGGAGCCGTATAATTTCTTCCGCTATTATCTGACCGAGCTCCGCGCGAACCTGAAGACCGACGAGTACCTCATCAAGGAAGACCCGAGCCTCCGGGCCTTCTGGAACTTCGTGCTCGGCAAGGACTATCTGAACGAGAAATGGACCGACCAGCTCCATCAGGAAGAACGCATTCACATCATCTACCTCGCCGTCGACCCCGAGAAGCAGCATCACCACATCTCCTCGATCCTCATGGACGAGGCTATCGCCTACGCCGACGCCCATCACCTCATGATGTCCCTCGAAACCCACAACGAGCACAACGTCGCCATGTACGAGCATTTCGGCTTCAAGCTCTACGGCGTGATGGAAAAGCACTTCGACCTCAAGCAGTACTGCCTCATCCGTGAGGTGCAGTAGAGGTCATCTTAAGAATTTCGTAAGGGGGTCTGACCCCATAAACTTTTGTTTAGATTCGGTTTATAAAAATTTAATGGGGTCAGACCCCATAAACTCGAGAGGCCGAGACCCCTTGAAATCAGGCCGTATTCCCGATATAATAATCTTGTCTGTGCGTAAGCACGATACAGGAGGTAGTGACCATGGAGCTTAGACGTATACTCGCGATTCTCGCACTGGTCATCATCGCGTTTCTCCTCGTCGCCGTACTGTATTTCGCGGTGACCGGAGCGACAGAGTATCTTCTGGCCTGTTTATTCTGTCTGGTCGTCGTACCGGTGGTGATCTACATCTTCATCTGGTTCACGAAACTGACAAACAAAAAATAATGCAGGATGTTCTGGTCACGAATCTCTCACATACATCCGGGTGAGGACGCTCGAGATGGACTGTGTCAAAAAGGTGAAGAACATCCATAGTATCCATACGCGGATGCTATCCTTAGGAGGATTCACATGGTAAGAGCAATCGTTGGAGCAAACTGGGGCGACGAGGGTAAGGGCAAGATCACCGATATGCTTGCCGAGACCTCGGATATCGTTGTACGTTTCCAGGGTGGCGCAAATGCCGGCCATACCATCATCAACAATTATGGTCGTTTCTCACTCCACCTTATGCCGAGCGGCGTATTCTATAATCACACCACATCCGTACTCGGAAATGGTGTGGCACTCGATATCGAGAAGTTCTGTGCAGAGCTGAAGTCTATCGTCGACGCCGGCGTTCCGACACCGAAGATCCTGGTATCCAACCGTGCACAGGTCATGATGCCATATCACGTTCTGTTCGATACACTCGAGGAGGCGAGACTCGCCGGTAAGAGCTATGGCTCCACGAAGTCCGGTATCGCACCGTTCTTCTCCGACAAGTATGCGAAGATCGGTCTCCAGGTAAACGAGCTCTTCGATGAGGAGGTCCTTCAGGATCGTCTGCACAAGGTCGTCGAGATCAAGAATGCGATCCTGCGTGAGCTTTATCATGCACCGGAAATCAGCTACGATGAGCTCCTCGAGGAGATGCATCGTCAGAGAGACATGATCGCACCGTATGTAGCCGATACCTCGAAGTTCCTGCGTGAGGCTCTGAAGGCAGGTAAGACCGTCCTGCTCGAGGGTCAGCTCGGCACCATGAAGGATCCGGATCACGGTATCTATCCGATGGTAACCTCCAGCTCCACACTCGCAGCCTATGGTGCCGTCGGTGCCGGTATCCCTCCATATGAGATCAAGGATATCGTAGCCGTTACCAAGGCATATTCCTCTGCGGTCGGTGCCGGTGATTTCGTTTCCGAGCTCTTCGGCGACGAGGCGGATGAGCTTCGTAGAAGAGGTGGCGATAAGGGTGAGTTCGGTGCAACCACCGGACGTCCGAGAAGAGTCGGCTGGTATGATGCCGTCGCTTCGAAGTATGGCTGCCAGCTGCAGAGCGCGACCGAGGTCGCACTGACCGTCCTCGACGTTCTCGGCTACCTGAAGGAGATCAAGGTCTGCGTAGGCTACGAGATCGATGGCAAGGTAACCACGGACTTCCCGGTTACCCCGCTCCTTAACAAGGCAAAGCCGGTATACGAGACACTGCCGGGCTGGAACTGCGACATCCGCGGCATCAAGAACTATGATGAGCTTCCGGAGAACTGCAAGAACTACATCGACTTCATCGAGAAGCACATCGAGACCCCGATCACCATGGTTTCCAATGGTCCGGAGAGACACGAGATTCTGAAGAGAACCCCGAAGATCTGATCGCAGATCTCTGATTTATAAATAAACGAGGCGCCCATTGCATCACTGCAATGGGCGCCTCGTTTTTACTTCGCTGCCTGATTTTCCTTTTCCAGCGTCGTTCTGAATTCTTCCTTGATGTCCGCGAGCAGTGCCGGCTCGGCGATGAGCTCATACGCGGCACCGGCCAGGATCTTCGCACCGTAGAGGATTGCTTCGTGTGCTTCCTCGGTTTTACCGGCATCGAGATAGGCCTGGGAGTGTGCGGTCGAACCTTCCGGAACGAAGGCGATGCGGGCACAGGTACCAGGTATACGGCGCATGACATTGCCGAAATCCGTCGAACCGGTCTGTGCTCTCGGCGGGGCGATCCGTGGTGCACCGATTTCCTCAGCCTGCTTCATCACGAGATCATTTAAGCGGATGACCGGGATCTTATTATCGACCTCCTTCTCGCGGATGATCTCGACCTCGGTTTCCGTCATCATCGCCGCGCCCTGGAGGATCTTTTCGAAGCGCGTGCAGACGGTGTCGAGGTAAGCGCGGTTGTAGGAGCGAACGTAGAAGCTCGCCTCCGCATAGGCCGGCACGACATTGGCCGGTGTGCCGCCGCAGTTCGTGACCGTATAGTGGATCTTCACATCGGAAGCGACGTGCTCACGTAAAAACTCGACGCCCTGGAAGGCGAGGATGAGGCCGTCCAGCGCACTGCGCCCCTTTTCCGGGCGGAGCGCAGCGTGGGCACTGGTGCCGTGATAAACTACCTTATACTTCGAGTTTGCGAGCGACTTCACGTCCACCTGGGTATTCGGGCCGCCGTGCATCATGAAGGCCACGTCGAGATCCGTGAAATCGCAGCCGTTCCGGATCATCTGGATCTTGCCGCTGATGCTTTCCTCGGCCGGTGTTCCGTAGACCGTGATGGTGTAGGCCTGCTCGAGCTCTGCTTCCTTCAATGCTTTCGCCGCTGCAAGGATGGATGGTCCCTGCAGATGATGGCCGCAGGCATGTCCGAGTCCCGGGAGCGCGTCGTACTCACAGAGCAGTCCGATGTTCGGACCGCCGTTTCCGTGATGATAGACCGCCTTAAATGCAGTCGGGACACCCGCGGTGCCGGTTTCGACCTCGAAGCCTTCGCGCGTAAGCCACTGTGTCAGAACGTCAAGGGCATGAAACTCCTCCATGCCGATTTCCGGGTGATCGAAGAAGTCGTCGGCCATCGCGACCATCTCATTCCGAACACCATCGATGATTTGAAATAATCTTTCCTTCAAAATAAAAGCACCTCCGCTGTTTGATGAGCCCATTATACAGGGCGACGGAAGTGCTTGTGAAATATAGAAAATAAAAGATTACTATTTGTTGTTCAGAAGGTTTTCACCATGTGTTTTCAGAAGCTCGACCATGGCCCGCATGTACTCCGGCAGGGAATCGCCCTTTTTGTAGGCCACGATGACATCCCGCTTATGCTGCTCGATGTCGAGCGTGTAGTAGTTCACCGGCTTCGGGTAGTGAAAATTCCGGGTATAGCCCTCCCGGACGAAGGTGATGCCGAGGCCCTCGGCGGCCATCTGCACCGAGGTTTCGATGCTTCGGATGACCCGGATCCGGCCCGGTGTGACCTGGTACTTCGAGAGAATCTGATCCTCGATTTTCCGTGTGCTCTGGAATGGCGTATGCAGGATGAGCGTTTCACCATTCAGTACCTCCGGCGAGAGCCGACGGTAGCGGCTGTCCGGATCATAGACCGACTTTTCGTTGAGCGGGTGGCGGACAGGGACCGCGAGCAGCAGCTCCTCCTGGAACAGTAGCTCCGTTTCCATCGCTTCGGTTTCCGGTGTGCGGTTCATCACCAGCAGGTCCAGTTCCCCGTTTTTCAGCATCTTATTCAGGTCGAAGAGGTTTCCGTCGCGTACGACGAGGTCGATCTCCGGCCACTTTTCTTCATATTCTGAAAGCACCGCCGGAAGGAAGAAGCAGGCGCGCTTCTGGGAGATGCCGAGTCGAAGCCGACCGGCCTGCTCCCGGACGATACTGTAGACCTCATCATTAAATTCCTGCTCGAGCTGCAGCATCGCCCGGGCTTTCTCGACGTAGCGTTCGCCGGCATAGGTGAGCACGAACTTCTTCCCGTTCCGATCGAAGAGAGGGACGCCGAGGTTCTTTTCGAGATTCGTGATATAGATGCTGAGCGCAGGCTGAGAGATATAGAGGCGCTCGGCAGCGCGTGTCAGATTGCCGTATTCGGCCAGCGTGCATACATATTTCTGTTCCCGTAGATCCATGACTCATCCTCTTTCTATAGAAAATAATATGTACATTATACCATTCATTTGCGTCCGCGTCCGGGCAGAGAACGGTATATTTTGCTTATAATATTCTTTTGCTTCCTTTATGAAGGCGAAAAAGTGGAGAAGATGACCATAAGAATTCCAAAACCGAACCATAAGCTTTACAAAGTGTACAAAAAGCGTCGGGTTCGATAAGGTAGTGTTATCACGCAGCACGAGCTGTGAAAAAGAACCCGAAGGGGAAGGAGTAAAAAGCTTATGGAAAAGAAAAAGTTCAAAATGCCGCATACGTTCGTGATTATCGGCATCATCATCCTGTTTGCGGTCGCGCTGACATGGATCATCCCGGCTGGATCGTATGTACGATTCGAAAATGAGGCGGGCATCAAGGTCATCGATCCGACCCAGTTTTCCTACATTGACCGGACACCGGTGAATCCGCTCGAGATTCCACTGTATATCGTAAAGGCGTTCGTCAAGCGTATCGACCTGATGCTGGTCATCCTGTTTGCGGGTGGCGCGTTCCATCTTCTGACGAAGACCGGTGCACTGCATGCCGTGATTGCGAAGATGGCGAAGGCATTTTCCGGCAAGGTATACATCTTCCTGCCGATCCTGACCCTGGTTTTCGGTCTGATCTGTACCACACAGGGCGTAAACCTCTTCATCGCATTCGCACCGATCATGGTTATGATGGCCTTTGCAATGGGGCTGGATTCGATCACCGGTGCTTCGATCATCCTGCTGGGTGGTGCAATCGGCTTTGCCACCGGACCGCTGAATATCAATACGACGATCGTTGCACAGAAGATCGCGGAGCTTCCGCTGTATTCCGGTGTCGGCTACCGCTTCGTATGCTTCGGTGTATTCTATGTGATTACCAACATCTACCTCATCCGTTATGCACTGAAGATTCAGAAGAATCCGGAGCTGAGCCCGATGTATGAGCTGGATAAGACGAGTGAGTTCCGCAGCGAGGCCGACTTCAGCAGCTTCGGTGCACTGGACGCGCGGAAGATACTCATCATGATCACGTTCTTCGCATCCCTGATTCTCATCGTATATGGAGGCATTGCCCTCGACTGGAAGATGGAAGAGACCGCGTCGGTGTTCCTCGCCATGGCGATCATCATCGGTGCAATCGCCGGCTTCGGACCGTCTCAGATCTCGAAGGAGTTCCTCGATGGATGTAAGAAGATGCTGGGTGCAGCCTTCATCATCGGTATGGCACAGGCGATCAGCGGCATCATGAATGCCGGCCACATCACGGATACCGTCGTGCATTCACTGGCCGCAGGCCTGAATTCCGTGCCGTCGATCTTACAGGGACCGGCGATGCTCCTTGCAAACACCATCATCAATGTATTCCTGACCTCCGGCAGCGGACAGGCTGCAGCCGTGATCCCGATCATGGCACCGCTTGCGGACCTCGTCGGCATGACGAGACAGACTGCGATCCTCGCGTTCAACTTCGGCGATGGCTTCTGTAACTATATTCTTCCGACATCGACCGCCCTCATGGGTATCATCAGTGCCGTCAACATCCCGTATGACCGCTGGATGAAGTTCATGTGGAAGCTGTTCCTGATCTGGATGGTAGTCGGTTCCGTACTCCTGATGATCGCACAGGCGATGCACTGGGGACCGATGTAAGTTGACGATTCGAGAGATCGAAAAGAAAAAAGTAAAAGAGTAAGTAAAATCATGGCTTCAACTATTCGTAATATCAAAAATCCGATCCTGAAGACGTTGGCGGAGTATGGACTGATCACACTCAGCATCTGGATTATGGTGGTCGGCATCTACTTTTTCAAGTTTCCGAACCACTTCGCGTTCGGCGGTGTGACGGGCTTCTCCGCGGTCTTCAGTAAGCTGCTTGGCTGCTCGGCCAGCACCTTTACCACGGTCGCGAACAACGTACTGCTGGTGCTCGGTTTCGTCTTTCTGGGAAAGGATGTCGGCGTGCGCACCGTCTATGCGACGGTGGTGATGTCGGCGAGTCTTCAGGGACTGGAGCTTCTGGTGCCACTGCAGGGGACGCTCACGAATCAGCCGATTCTGGAGCTGTCCTTCGCGGTACTGCTGCCGGCGATCGCGTCTGCGATTCTGTTCAATATCGGCGCGTCGAGTGGCGGAACGGATATCGTAGCCATGATTTTACAGAAATACAGCAGCATGAACATTGGCACCGCGCTGCTGTGTGCAGATCTGACCGCAGTGGTCGTCTCCTTCGTGATGTTCGGACCGGCAACCGGCCTGTTTTCTGTCCTCGGACTGATTTCGAAGTCTCTGGTCGTGGACAATGTCATCGAGAGTATGAATCTGTGCAAATGCTTCAGCATCATCTGCGAGCATCCGCAGCCGATCTGTGATTTCATCGTTCAGAAGCTCCATCGTGGCGCGACGACCTTCGAAGCGAAGGGCGCCTACAGTGATGCCAAAAAGACCGTCATCATGACCACGATGCATCGTAGTCAGGCGATCCAGCTTCGGAACTTCATCCGATATACCGAGCCCAATGCCTTCATCATGATTTCCAACTCCAGTGAAGTCATCGGAAAGGGCTTCAATCAACTGACCTGATTCGTTAGATCGCTGGTTTCCCCTGATCAGCTGATTTATACATCCCCCAAAGGACGATCTGTAGCAGCAGATCGTCCTTTTATATGTGACAGTTTGGCGAAGGGGACCCGGAGGGGCGGCAACGGAGGCCATACGTAGAGACCGTGTGAAATCAAGCCGGGTCCCCTTAGCGGCACT
>CAKQPT010000008.1 GCA_934270345.1 uncultured Oribacterium sp.
ATGGCGGATTGGTCAAGAGGCTAAGACGCAGCCCTCTCACGGCTGAATCCCGGGTTCGATTCCCGGATCCGTCACTTAAAACTTTATATCACATGGCGGATTGGTCAAGAGGCTAAGACGCAGCCCTCTCACGGCTGAATCCCGGGTTCGATTCCCGGATCCGTCACTTCATGAGCTTCAGGTTTTCCTGAAGCTTTTTGTTTGTGCTGATTTCTGTTTTATGCTAAAGTATGCTCTATGTTGAAGATCAGGCGGACGGGCGCTACGCCCGTCATGGATATCATAAAAACAGAAAACCCGGATGGGAGTGCGCTCCTCTATATGCAGCTGCCGGCGATCCGGGCGACGGGAATCGTCGAGCATGCGTTTTCGACGCGGATCGGCGGGACGAGTCAGGGCATCTTTTCCTCGATGAATCTGCGCTTCGGCCATGGCGACGAGGATGCGCGGGTGCGCGAGAACTTCCACCGGATGGCCGCGGTGCTCGGGACGGATGAGGCGCACATGGTGCTCACGAAGCAGACGCATACGACGAATGTCCGGGTCGTCACCGCGGTGGATGCGGGCTGTGGCGTCGTGCGGGAGCGTCCGTACGATGACGTCGATGCTCTGATCACGGATGTGCCGGGGCTCGCCCTCGGGATCTTTGCGGCGGACTGTGTGCCGCTGCTGTTCGTGGATCAGGTGCATCACGCGATCGGTGCGAGTCACTCGGGCTGGCGCGGGACGGTGGCGCGTATGGGCGAGGTTACGATTCGGGCAATGCAGTCGACCTACGGGACAGTACCTTCGGATCTCATCTGTGCCATCGGTCCGAGTATCTGCCGGGACTGCTATGAGATCTCGGAGGATGTGGCGCAGCATTTCATGTCTGCCTTTCCGGGACATACGGCGGATATCCTGCGCGACGATGGGCTGAATGCAGCCGGCGAACAGAAGTATCATCTCGATCTCTGGGCGGCGAACCGCTTTGTGCTCGAGGAAGCAGGCGTGCCGGCAGCACAGATCAGCACGACGGATATCTGTACGAACTGTAATCCGGAGCTGCTGTTCAGCCATCGCTATACGCATGGGCTCCGGGGAAACAATGGTGTATTTATCATGCTGAAGTAGAGGTGTTATTATGAATTTACCGATTGCAATTTTACTGATCGTGGGGATCGCAGCACTGACGGTCTATATTTTCCGTCATGCGATGAAGAAGGAGGACCTCGGGAAGGATGGCTGCTCCGGCTACCAGGGCTGCGCATCCTGCGCGGCGTCGGAGTACTGCAACCATATCACGAGCCTCGAGAAGTTCGCAGATGAGCGGGATAAGGAAAAGAAGACGAAGAAATGAAGATCATTCATCAGACAGCGGAGTATGTGGTCGTCTGCAAGGCGGCCGGTGAGGATTCGGAGCATGATCTGCCGGGGCTGCTCGCGGAGCAGAACGGGGATCGGGCGACGGATTATTATGTCGTGCACCGGCTTGATAAAGCGGCGGCGGGACTCCTGGTGCTGGCACGGGATCGTCAGACGGCGGGGGAGCTCAGTCGTCAGCTGACGGAAAACCGGCTGCGGAAGAGCTATCTCTGCGTCGTTCCGGGTGTGCCGGAGCCGGCAAGCGGGGAGATGCAGGACCTTCTCTATAAGGATAAGATGAAGCAGAAGATGTTTCCGGTGAAGCGGAAACGTGCCGGCGTGAAGGAGGCGTCGCTCACATATCGGGTGCTGGAGACACAGATGTCAGCTTCGAACGATGCGTCGAATCAGGCGAAGCCGGACGAAGAAGTTCCAGAGAGTTCGGCGCAGGTGCAGTCGGCAGCTGAGGCCCTGACGCCGCTCGCGCTCGTCGAGGTGGAGCTGCAGACGGGGCGCTTCCATCAGATCCGCTGTCAGTTCGCGGCGCGGAAGCTGCCGCTCGTCGGGGACGGGAAGTATGGCTCGCGGGTGAGGAGTCCGCATCTGGCGCTGTTCTGCCGGACGCTTTCGTTCTACGATCCGAAGGAAAAGAAGGAGCTCTGCTTTACGGCAGCGCCACCGGCGGAGTTTCCATGGACGGCGTTTTCCTGCGCTTCCGACGAAGCGGAGTGAAGCCATCTGAGAACAGGACGGGAGCATTGGCATAATATATATGAAATGCGTCCCTCAAATCTGCGGAGGTGAATCGCCCGGACTGCGGGTCGGTCATCGGGAGGATGAAGGAGAGATATGACGGAATTAGAATTTCTGGATATCATGCATCGCGCGGAGATGCTGAAAAACAATACACGGCACAGCTGGACCTCGCAGGACCGGCACGAGTCGGTGGCAGAGCACAGCTGGCGGCTGGCGTTTATGGTGCTCATGTACAGCCACGAGCTGAAAAAAGAGTTTCCGGAGGCCGACATCGACAAGGTGCTTCGGATGTGCATCATCCATGACCTCGGCGAAGCCTTCACCGGCGATATTCCGTCGTTCTACAAGACGGACGCGGATTCGGTGAAGGAGTCGGACATCCTGCTCGACTGGTTCCGCTCGATGCCGGCACCGTTTGACACGGAGCTGCCGGCACTCTGGGAGGAGATGGAGGCGCTCGAGACGACCGAGGCGCGCATCTACAAGGCCTTCGATAAGATCGAGGCGGTGGTGCAGCACGATGAGGCGAAGCTCAGCACCTGGCTTCCGCTCGAGCGCGAGTTGCAGCTCACGTACGGCGCGGAAAATATGAAGTTTTCGAAGACGATTCAGAAGCTTCGCGACGTGATCGACGAGGAAACGCGGAAAAAGATCGCAGAGGGCAGATAAGGTCAGGGACCATGCTGGACTATAGAAGCGGCAGCAGACGGAGATATGTTTGCGCGCGGACGAAATGCGGTACGCATCAGCGATGAGAGGATGTACATATGAAGGATTACGAGCCGGAACGGCAGCCATCGATTGAAATCTCAACACAGGCGTCGGCAGACCAGCATTGGCAGGCGCTCGACCGGAGCACGCTCGCACCGCGCTCTGTGCTGCTCTACGCGGAGCGGCTGTCGGAGGCGGTCGATCTCAGACCAATGCTGTCGACCGGCCAGATCATGGCGGTGCAGGTGGCAGGTGACCCCGCGGCGGATGGTGCGGTGCTGGACTTCGCCTTCGTGCAGGGGCTCCGGAAGCAGTGTATCGCGGCGGAGGTGCCGTTTCACTTTGCGGGGACCGGCGCAAACTTTCAGATGAAGGGACGGGTGTTCCATATTCCGGCGAAGCTGCAGGCCTCGCAGGCGGCGAAGGCGGAGATGGAGTATTTTCCGATCTGCCTCGCGATGAACGCACCGGTGCCTGCATTGGCCCAGGAGATGTCCGTGGACGTTGGGCAGGCGGCGAAGACCGACACGGCGTCCATGGAGAAGCGAAAGCCGCAGCGGAGCGACGCTGGCAGAAGGTCCGTACAGACCGGATGGGAAGCGATGGGGCATGCGCCGTCGATGTTTGACTGTATGGATGGGAGCACGGACCACGCGCCGTCGATGTTTGATCGGATGGCGGGCGGCACGGACCGTGGAGAATCAATGGCAGTTGTCGGAGCTGCGATGCCGGATGCGGATGGCTTCACGGCGGTGAGCTTCAATCCGTTCGAGGATGGGGAGGAAACGGCGCAGGAAAATGCGCGTCCGGAGGACGAGGACCCGACGTTTTTCGGCTCGCCGGAGCATCCGAGTGTGAAGAATCTGCACTATACGATCGAGGTCTCGGATGACGACGATGATTACCAGGGCGCCAGTGCCGAGGATCATCGGCAGCTTGAGGAGAGTGAGCGGGCGCGGAAATCCGGCGCGCAGGTGCAGTTTCTCCAGGAGTCGCTGCGCCTCGCCGAGGACGGAGGCCATCCCTGACCAGGCGAGTGGAGTACCGGACATGCGGGAACCGGGCCCGGGGCCTGACGTCGTGTCGGATGCTCGTTCTGAATCTGCCTGTGCGTCGGTGAAATCGGAGAAAATCCGAGCGAGAGCACCGCAGGATGGCATCGATGAGGCGTCGA
Organism: uncultured Oribacterium sp.; assembly: GCA_934270345.1. Classification (GTDB taxonomy): domain Bacteria; phylum Bacillota; class Clostridia; order Lachnospirales; family Lachnospiraceae; genus Oribacterium. The sequence goes on from CAKQPT010000008.1 coordinate 3,986, forward strand.
TGGCGAGGCTGTTCGAGCGTCTCGGTCAGAGTAAGTTCCGTTCGGGATTTCATCTGCGGAAGCAGGAGCGCGCCTACTTCGAGAAGCAGGGGCGGGCGAAGATCGAGGAGCATGCGCGGGATTTCATCCGGGAGCGACTGGCACCGGCGGAACCGCGAAATGACGGGAAGCAGACCCCGTGGCGGGGACACCCGGTCTTCATCGCACAGCATGCCACCGGCTGCTGCTGTCGCGGCTGCCTCTCGAAGTGGCATCACATCCCGCCGCATCGGGCACTCACGGAAACGGAGCAGCGCTACATCGTTTCGGTGCTGATGTGCTGGATCGACCGGGAGATGAAGGCGTAGCTTCGATGTGTCGCTGCGAAAAAAACTTGCATGATGTGTCGCTGCGTGATAAATTTTCTGTTATTAACATTGACCATACGAACGTTCCGGCAGACTGAATGATCCGTATGGATTTAGGGGGTAAATATGGGACTGATCATTCCGAAGGATTATGATCCGCGTCTTTCTGTGCGTGAGACACAGGAGGCGATCAAGTATATCAGAGATACATTTCAGAAGGAGTTTGGGCGGGAGATGAATCTCAGCCGTATTTCGGCGCCGCTGTTCGTGGCGAAGAGCTCGGGTCTCAATGATAATCTGAACGGTTATGAGCGTCCGGTCAGCTTCGATGTTCCATGGTGGCCGGATGAGACGATCGAGGTCGTGCATTCGCTGGCGAAGTGGAAGAGAATGGCACTGAAGAAGTACGGCTTCAAGCCGGGCGAGGGCCTCTATACCAACATGAACGCGATCCGTCGCGATGAGGAGCTCGATAATCTGCACAGCTGCTATGTAGATCAGTGGGACTGGGAGATGGTCATCAACAAGGAGGACCGGAACACCACGACGCTCGAGGGCACGGTACGCATGATTTTCCGTATCATCAAGCACATGGAGCATGAGGTATGGTACAAGTATCCGAATGCGGTCAACAAGCTGCCGGATGATATTTACTTCATCGATTCCGAGACACTGCTTCAGATGTACCCGGACAAGACGCCGAAGGAGCGCGAGAACGCGATCTGTAAGGAGCATGGCTGTGTGTTCATCAGCCGCATCGGTGATAAGCTGTCGAACGGTGAGCCGCACGATGGTCGTGCACCGGACTATGATGACTGGGCACTGAATGGTGATATCCTGTTCTGGTATCCGACGCTCGACTGTGCGCTGGAGATCAGCTCCATGGGTATTCGTGTCGATGAGACGTCGCTGCGTGCGCAGCTGAAGAAAGCCGGCTGTGAGGAACGCGCAAATCTTCCATACCATAAGATGCTGCTCGAGGGTGAGCTTCCGTACACCATCGGTGGTGGTATCGGACAGTCACGTCTCTGCATGCTGCTGCTGAACCGTGCGCATGTCGGTGAGGTACAGGCCAGCATCTGGCCGCAGGAGATGATCGATACCTGCCGCGAGCATAATATCATCCTTCTTTGATTCCTGAAGAATTCGTCTACGTGCCGGGAGAGCTGCAACAGAAACACAGTACTCCGAGCTCGGAAGACTCTAAAATCCCATCCCTAAGAAGTACTAGGCCCTCTGCAATCGCTGAGTTTTCCTGATGAAAACTCAGCGTTGACAGAGGGTTCCAAGGAGAGATACGCCAAGTACTTCTAAGGGATGGGATTTTGATTCTTCACGACCTCTACGTATGGTTCCTGTTGCAGTTCTTCCGGTGCCCAGCTTCGTCTTTATGAGGATTCTCGTTTGAATTTTCATAGGACTCGATGGTATAATACAAAGTAAAGCGGTTAAGAAAGGGGGACGGAGCGATGGCAACGAGGAAAATGCGGAAGCTGAGTGCGGTATGGATGCTGCTGGCCGTGCTCTGTCTTCTGTTGATTACGCCGGTTCGGAATATGTCAGCGCTTCGTGTGAGTGCGGAAAGCGGCCTGGCTTCGGATGTGGTTTCTGCAGAGGATTCACTGACCGCGCGGATCGAGGCGGGGAAGCTTTCGGATATGGCGGTGCTTCGTCATTTTCTGAATGAGACGATCGAGAAGAGCGGCAGCAGAACACGCATGGCGCAGCGTTTCGATGAGGGCAGTGAGGAGCTGCTTCATCGTGGCTTTACGCCGAAATCTGCGGATTCGCTTTCGTGGTCTGGCGTACTTGGGCACTGGGCTTCGCGTCCGTCACGCTCTATTCTGTCCATCCTGGATTCTGTTCGACTTCTGAACTAAATACTCTTTTCAATTTCGTATCATTTTAATTTACATTGAAAAGAGGTTTATCAATATGAAGGAAACGCGTAAGGTGTTCATGCATCGTCACCCGATCATGTACGCCATCATGACGGCGCTTTCCTTTCTTCTGATTTTGTATTTCACGGCACATGTGACACAGGGAATCGAGATTCCGGGCTATGGCGGACTGCTTCTTCGTGAAGAGTCGGCGCTGATTCTCACCATGCTCGTGCTGACGGGCTTCGGTATGCTTCGGGAGATTCCTTGGGAGCAGGATAATTTCATGGATACGCTGAAGGCGGGTGGTTTCGTCCTGCTGCTGGATGCGCTGCTTCTGCAGTATGAGCGTATCCTGATGATCGAGAATGATGCTCTGCCATGGACGCAGATTCTCATTTTCCTCGCTTTTATCTTCCTGGTGGGGCTCCTGGAGGAGACCGTTTTCCGGGGGATCATCGAGGAAACACTGATCCACAGCTTCCGTCCGACCGCGCTCGGACGGCTGCAGGCGGCTTACCTGACCGGCTTCCTTTTCGGTCTCGCCCATGTCATCAACATGAGCTGGGCAGCCGATCCGCTGGCCGTCATCTTCCAGATGGTGCAGAATGTAGTCATTGGCATCTACCTGAGTCTCATCTATGCTCGTGCGCGGAACGTCCTCGCGATGATTTTCCTGCACGCGTTTTATGATTTTACTTCGCTCATGATGTCCGGCATCTATGGCGTCGGCAGTATGCAGCAGGGCGTCGAGGCGATGGACGTGACGAGCCTGTGGGTACTCATCATCTACCTCGGGCCGATCGTGTACCTTACGATCCGTATACTCGTCGATGCACATCGGGAGAAGTTGCGCCTGCAGAGCGGAGAGCAGCCGGAGCACAGCCACGCAGGCAAGCAGGCCTTCGCCTGAGAGACCGAAAAAAATAAGTATCATTTAGAAAAATATCAGAAGAAAAACGTCGTCAGTAAAAAAGCTGCCGTCCTGCCCCGGAATTTCGGAGCAGGACGACAGCTTTTTCAGTGCAGACGAGCTTAAGAATTTCGTAATGGGGTCAGACCCCATTAAATTTTTATAAACTTCCGTTACGCGATGCCGACGGAGGCCTTCGCGAGCTGGTCGACGAGCTCGTTGAAGCGGACACCGGTGTGCGCGGCGACCTTCTGGAAACGGATCTCGATGCGTGGGCGGATCTGATTGATGAAGGCCTTGTATGCACGTGTGCCCTCCTTATTCGTTTTCCACTGACCGTTCGCCCACATCTCGATGCCCATATAATCATAGAAGATCGTGATGCTCGCGATGCCGGCATCCGCCGCTGCCTGAATCGCCGCCATCGAACCATGAATCTCGCCCGCGACGTTCCGCATCGTGCGCAGGGTCTCGTCACGTCCGTGCCCCTGGAGTGGGCGAATGCTCCCGTCCCGGCACAGCAGCACCCCGCCATAACCATAGACGCCCGTCGAGAGATTGAAGCTTCCATCAACGTACGCCAGCGCCTCCGTCGTAACCTCCGAAAGCTCCTGCAGCACATCCGCCTCCGTTACATCCGAGACGGAATGGAAGAGCGGCCCCTTCGGAGCAGCGGACGTTCGCTTCGGAACAGATCCTTTAGCACCGTCGGCAGATGACGGGACGGAAGCTTCCGGTTCACCAAATGGCAATTCCGTATCGTAACCATCGCCCTTCACGAAGTCCTCCGCCTCCGCCCGTGTTTTAAACTTTTTATAAACGGCCCCGGTCGCCCCGATGACCTCCCGCTGACAGTCACTCCAGTTTTCGTAAATACCAGGATGACGCCCCTTCTGCACTGCGTAATAAAATTTCATATGCATCTCCATTTCTTTTATGCATTGCTTACAGTTCAGGCAGAGGAGCAAGAGGGGCGGCAACGGAGGCCATACGTAGAGACCGTGTGAAATCAAGTCGGGTCCCCTTAGCGGCACTTGGTGTTATCTCTCCTTAGACCCCTCTGTCAACGTCGAGTTTTCAAAAAGAAAACTCGACGATTGCAGAGGGCCTAGTGCCGCTTAGGGTCCCCGACTTAGATTGAACCGGTCTCGGAGTACTGTGCCTCCGTTGCCGCCCCTCTGGTTCCTCATAGCTGAATTGTTACATGCATTGTGGTATTTTATCATGGTTCATAGGAATTTAATACTGCAGTGCCGCCTTTCGTGCTATAATTTCCGTGTTTTCAAACACAGGAGGTGGCTATGTCTCAGAAATACAGTGCACTGTTAATGGATCTCGATGGAACCCTCGTGAATACGCTCTACAGTCTCCAGGACACCATGAATAAGACCATGGATGAGCTGGGTCTCGATCGCATCACGATGGAACAGACGAAGAAGTTCGTCGGAAACGGCGGGGAGAAGTTCGTCGAGCGCGCGCTCGCGGCGACCGCGGACCGTTACTACAGAGAAGCGGAGAAGTGGGAGGAGAAGGATGAGGATCGTGCCATCGATCTCGACCAGAAGGCCGACGAGGTGATGGAGCTCTTCGATGACGCCTGGAAGCTCTACATGGACATCTTCCAGGAGAACTGCACCTACAAGGCGGAGCCGTATCCGGGGCTGAAGGCCTGCCTCGACGAGCTGAAGGCAGAGGGCTGGAAGCTCGCCTGCATCACGAACAAGTCGCTGCACGAAGCCATCAAGGTCCTCGATACCGCTTACGGCGCCGGCTACTTCGATTATATCTCGGGCGATGACGGCACCCATCCGCTGAAGCCGGACACCGGCGTCGTCGACGATGCGCTCGCCCACATCGGAAAGACCGCAGCGGACTGCCTCTATGTCGGCGACACGAACACCGATATGGAAACGGCGAAGCGCGCAGGCATCCCGTCCATCGGCTGCATCTACGGCTTCCGGACGCAGGAGGAGCTCGAGGAGAGCGGCGCAGCGATCTGCATCGAGCAGGCCGCAGACCTCCGGAAGGCGATCGACTACCTTTTCGAGTGATTGACAAGCGGAAATGCACTGACTATACTTAGCAGTGTTGTAAAGAGAGTGCTAATGAGACTGTGAGGTACGTTCCTCTTGTGAACACCGGAGCTTATGGGCCGGGTATGTACCGTGCGGTCGTTTGCATTGTCCTGATAAAGCAAATGATGACTGGAAGGAGTAATCATATGACACGTATAGATATCGTATCCGGTTTCCTCGGAGCCGGAAAGACCACCTTCATTCAGCGCCTGCTGGATGAGGCTTTAAAGACGGAGAAGGTCGTGCTGATCGAGAACGAGTTCGGTGAGATCGGCATCGACGGCGGTTTCCTGAAGGATGCCGGCATCGAGATTCGTGAGATGAACCAGGGCTGCATCTGCTGTTCACTGGTCGGTAATTTCGAGAAGTCGCTGCAGGAGGTCGTGGAGACCTACCAGCCGGATCGTATCATCATCGAGCCGTCGGGCGTCGGCAAGCTGTCCGACATCATCGGTGCAGTCAAGGCGGTTTCCGGCAACCTCGACGTCGAGCTGGATGCGGCGGTAACCATCGTGGATGCACAGAAGGCGAAGCTCTACTCGAAGAACTTCGGTGAGTTCTTTAACAACCAGATTCTCTATGCAGGTACCGTCGTACTGTCGAGAACCGATATTGCAGCCGAGGAGAAGGTTGACACCGCAGTGAAGATCGTGAAGGAGATCAATCCGAAGGCCCAGGTCGTGACGACACCGGAGGCACAGCTCACCGGCGAGCAGCTCATCCGTATCATCTCCGGTAAGGATGATCTCGAGGAGTCCATGATGAAGGAAGTCATGGAGAGAGTGCATGCACATGAGGGTGAGGAAGAGGATGACGATGATCACGATGTGATCGAGACCCTCGATAATGGTATCACCATCCACCATCATCATGACCACCATCACCATCATCACCACCACGATCATGATCACGAGCATGAGCATGATGAGGATGAGCACTGCTGCCACCATGATCACGACGATGAGGACCACGATCACGAGGAGCATGAGCACCATCATCACGAGCATGATGAGGACGAGCATTGCTGCTGCCACCATGATCACGACGAGGATGAGCATGATCATGACCATGAAGAGCATGAGCATCATCACGAGCACGACGAGCACGGTCACTGCTGCTGTCATGACCATGACGCGGACGAAGTCTTCACCAACTGGGGTATGGAGACGCCGCATCCGTTCAGCAAGTCGAAGCTCGAGTCCATCCTTCACGAGATGGCCGAGGGTGAGACCTACGGCACCGTCATCCGCTGCAAGGGTATGCTCGAGGATGCGGAGAACCGCGGTCACTGGATGTACTTCGACCTCGTGCCGGGTCAGACCGAGGTACGTGAGGGTTCTCCGGAGTTCACCGGTAAGGTCGTCGTTATCGGCGCTCATCTCGACGAAGAAGCACTGAAGCACGCATTCTGCGAATAAATAGGAGTTTTTATGGCAACAAGTGATAATTACGAGTTACAGGATGATCAGATTCCTGTATTCCTGATCAACGGCTTCCTCGAGGCCGGCAAGACCGAGTTCATCAAGTACACCATGGCCCAGGAGTACTTCCAGGCCGAGGGCACGACCCTGCTTCTCCTCTGCGAGGAGGGCGAGTCCGAGTACGATGAGGCAGAGCTCGAAAAGTACCATACCATCGCGATCCGCATGCAGAAGGAGACCGACTTCAACGAGGCCTACCTCTCGAAGCTGCAGGCGGAGTACAATCCGGAGCGTATCATCATCGAGTGGAACGGCATGTGGAATCAGGATGATCTCTACGACGGTCCGATGTCCGAGCAGGAGCTCGCGAAGGATCAGGGACGTCCGGCGAACTACGAGCTGTCGATGCCGGAGAGCTGGGTGATCTACCAGGTCATCACCATCATGGATGGCTCCACCCTCGGCATCTACATCAATAACAACAACATGCGCAGCTTCCTCGGACAGATGCTCCGGGAGGCGGAGCTTGCGATCGTGAACCGCTGTGACAATGTCTCCAGCGAGCAGCTGGTGGACTTCCGCCGGAAGATCCGTGCGATGGGACAGGGGGCAATGCTGATTCTCGAGGATAAGAACGGCGAGATCCAGCAGGACATGCTTCCGGAGGATCTGCCATATGACCTCGCGGCCGACAGCATTGACCTGAAGCCGGAGGACTACGGTACCTGGTTCGTGGACTGCATGGATAACCCGGAGCGTTACCTCGGGAAGAAGATCAGCTTCACCGCGATGGTGCTGAAGCGCCGCGGTATGCCGGCGAACGAGTTCATCCCGGGACGTATGGCGATGACCTGCTGTGCGGCCGATATGACCTTCCTCGGTTTCGTGACAAAGGGCGATCCGGCTGTGATCGCGCCGTTCAAGACGAGAGACTGGGCGAAGCTCACGGCGACCGTCACGATGGAAGAGCGGGAGGAGTACAGCGGTGAGGGCCCTGTGCTGGAGCTCGAGTCGATCGTCCGGACCGGCCCGATCGAGGATGTCGTGACATTCTGATTATAAGAACTATAAGCCGTGGCTATCGCCACGGCTTTTTCTATAATTCATCCTTGCATTTGAAAAAATACGCGCTATAATACACTCATAACTAATCCACTTTAAAGCGTTAAAGCCTCTAAGACTTTAAAGAACAAAAGCGGATGAGAAAGAGGAGATGTATTATGAAGAAAATGAACAGATTCACAGCGATTTCCATGGCCGCGATGATGGCTGTGGCTTCCTTAAGTGCCTGTGGCTCCAGCTCCACACCAACCGCGACGACCGCGGCAGCAGCAGAGACGACGGCAGCCGCAGCAGAGACCGATGCGACGACCGCAGCGGCAGCCGAGGCGAGCGATGGCAAGACCTATAAGATCGGCGTACTTCAGCTCGTACAGCATGCCGCACTCGATAAGGCAAACGAGGGCTTCGTAAAGGCACTCGATGATTCCGGAATTTCCTATGAGATCGATCAGCAGAATGCGTCCGGCGAGCAGTCCGCCTGCCAGACCATCTCCGAGAAGTTCGTAAACGATGGCGATGACCTCATCTACGCGATCGCAACTCCGGCAGCCCAGGCCGCTTCCGCTGCGACGACCACTATCCCGATCGTTCTTTCTGCCGTAACCGATCCGGCGGAGTCCGGCCTTGTGGCATCGAACGACGCTCCTGGCGGAAATGTCACCGGTACTTCTGATCTGACTCCGGTTGCAGAGCAGATCGACCTTCTCCAGCAGCTCCTTCCGGATGCGAAGACCGTCGGTATCCTTTTCTGTACCGCAGAGTCGAACTCCGAGATCCAGGCACAGATGGCGAGAGACGCCTGCGATAAGGCCGGCCTCGCACATGCGGACTACACCGTTTCCAGCTCCAACGAGATCCAGACCGTTGTAGAGTCCATGGTCGGTAAGGTCGACGTCATCTATGCACCGACCGATAACACCATCGCTGCCGGCATGGCAACCGTCGCTTCGGTCGCAACCGACAACAAGATTCCGGTCATCTGTGGTGAGGAGAACATGGTCAATGAAGGCGGCCTCGCAACCTATGGCATCGACTACTACCAGCTCGGCTACATGGCAGGTGAGCAGGCTGTCGAGATCCTGAAGGATGGCAAGAACCCGGGCGATATCCCGATCGGTTACCTCAGCGCGGACAAGTGCACCGTCGCTGTAAATCAGGAGACAGCGGATGCACTCGGCATTGATGTTTCTTCTGTAAAGAAGTAAGTCGTTTTCACGGACTGTCATGGCCGGATACCTGCTTCCTCCTTTAAGGTACGGTACCGCCGATACAGGAAGAGAAAGAACGAAAATCATTTTTTGAAACCGAGGGCGGAGCACAGGCTTCGCCCTTTTTGCATTCCTTGTTGACTTTAAAGTACTAAAGTCCTATGATTATGAAAGTTGTATCAGCGCTTTAAAGCGTCTATGTGACAGAAGGTGTAGACAGCTTAGGGGATGCTTTCTTGCGCCGGATACAACCTATTTTTTATTTCAGGAGGAAACCTCATGAACGGTTTACTTGCATCCCTGCTGGGCGCGGTTTCACAGGGCCTCATCTGGTCGATGATGGTGCTCGGCGTCTACATCACCTTTAAGCTTTTAAATATCGCCGATATGACGACGGACGGTGCCTTCGCACTGGGCGGCTGCGTGTGTGCGACGATGATGATCGCGGGACTTGATCCGACCCTGGCGCTGGTATGTGGCGCACTGGCAGGTGGCGTAGCAGGTGCTGTAACCGGTGTTTTACATACCTTCTTCGGTATTCCGGCGATCCTCGCAGGAATCCTGACCCAGATCTCCCTCTGGTCCATCAATCTCCGGATCATGTCGGATAAGTCGAATCAGTCGGTCAATAAGATCGCGTCCGACATCACCTTCTGGGTAGATAAGCTCGGCATCACCCAGTCCCAGGCGACCCTGATCGTCGGACTGATCGTCGCGATCGCGCTGATCATGGTGCTCTACTGGTTCTTCGGCACCGAGCTCGGTGCGGCACTCCGTGCGACGGGTAACAACGAGGATATGATCCGTGCTCTCGGCGTGGATACGAACCATGCAAAGCTGCTCGGCCTCGTCATCGCGAATGTCCTCTGCGGCCTTTCCGGCGCCCTCGTCTGCCAGTCCACGAAGTATGCGGATGTCGGTATGGGTACCGGTGCCATCGTCATCGGCCTCGCGTCCATCGTCATCGGTGAAGTCATTTTCGCCCGTGCACGCAATTTCGCAATGCGTCTTTCCTCCGCTGTCATCGGCTGTGTCCTCTATTTCGTCATCCGTGCCGTCGTGCTCCGTCTCGGTATGAAGGCGAACGACATGAAGCTCCTGTCGGCAATCATCGTCGCGCTGGCCCTCTGTGTTCCGGTCGCGATGCAGAAGTATCGTGCAGCAAAGAGCTATCGTGAGAGTGTGTCCGAGGATGAGGATGCTGCGGATATGCTCGAGCAGAAGGAGGCATAAGCGATGTTAGTGATCAAGAACGTACGAAAGACCTTTAACAAGGAAACCGTCAATGAAAAGAAGGCACTGCGTGGCATCAACCTGACCCTGAACGATGGTGATTTCGTCACCATCATCGGCGGTAACGGCGCCGGCAAGTCGACCCTGCTCAATATGATCGCCGGTGCGTATCCGGTCGATTCCGGTATCATCGAGATCGATGGTGAGAACATCACGAAGCAGCCGGAGTGCAGGCGTGCGAAGTACATCGGGCGAGTATTCCAGGATCCGATGAAGGGTACCGCTGCCGACATGCAGATCGAGGAGAACATGGCCCTCGCCTTCCGAAGAGGAGAACGCAGACGTCTCCGCTGGGCGGTGACCCAGAAGGAGCGTGAGTTCTATAAGGATGCGCTCGAGCGTCTCGGCCTCGGCCTTCAGAGCCGTATGACCAGTAAGGTCGGCCTCCTGTCCGGTGGTCAGCGCCAGGCCCTGACCCTGCTGATGGCGACCCTGAAGCGTCCGCACCTGCTCCTGCTCGATGAGCATACTGCGGCCCTCGATCCGAAGACCGCCTCGAAGGTTCTGGCCCTCACCGAGGAAATCGTCGAGGAGAACCATCTGACGGCCCTTATGGTCACCCACAACATGAACGACGCGATCCGGATCGGAAACCGCCTGATCATGATGGATAACGGAAAGATCATCTATGATGTCGCCGGTGAGGAGAAGAAAAAGCTCACCGTCGAGGATCTGCTTCAGAAGTTCGAGGAGGCCTCCGGCGGAACCTTCGCGAACGACCGTATGATGCTCGCAAGATGATGTGGAGGCCGGAAGCATTGGCCCAGGACAATGCAGGCGGCCGGAACGCAGGCGGCTGTGCCGTGCGCTTCTGAAAAAAATAATGTAAATACAGGCCCCCTATGCTATAATGCTCGTGATTTTGAGTTTTATAGATAGGGGCATTTTTATGGGAAAGCCTGGTAGAAGCAGGAAAAAACAGAGCACGGGGGATGAGACGAGGCAGAGGATCCTTCTGATTGCGGCGCTCATTCTGTGTGTTCTTTTTATGGGTATACTGATCCGCGTACTGGTGCGCGGCGGGAAGGAAAACGCAGAAGCTGCGGTGGAAGAGCAGACGCTGTCGGAGGCGGCTGAAGCAGTAAGCGAGACGGAGACGATTTCGACGGAGTCGCAGATTCAGCGGCTCACCGATCAGATCCAGGCGGATACGCTGCAGCGGGTGCTGCAGCAGTACGCGAACCTCGGTATCGTGAAGTGTGACAGCTACATCAACTTCCGTTCGGCACCGAATCAGAACGATCTCACGAACATCATGGGTGAGCTGACAAACGGTGCGGCCGTGAACATCGTCGAGATGGATCCGGAGGGGGCCGAGGGCTGGGCACATGTCGAGTCCGGCGGGATGGATGGCTATATGTCGAAGCGCTATCTCGTAACCGGCGAGGAGGCTGTCGCGATGGTGCCGGAGCTGATCCGTGTGCGTGCGACCGTCATCACCGATCATCTCCGGATGCGTTCGGGACCCGTTATCGAGGATGGCAATACGGTCGGCTCGGCGGCGAAGGGTGAGAAATATGAGGTGCTCGAGCGTGCCGGTCAGGGCTGGATCAAGATCGCGCCGGACAACATCGACACCATCGATACCTGCTATATGTCGGCGGATCCTCAGTATGTGACGATCGACTACGGTCTCGATGAGGCGCGCACCCTGAACCTGAAGGCGAAGGTCCTCAATATGTACGACAATCTCGGCGTTTCCCTCGCGAGTGACTACATCAACGTCCGTTCTTCACCGAAGGAGGACGGCATCCAGAACATCGTCGGTAAGTTCCCGGGCTATGCCGGCTGTAACATCCTCGGCGAGGAGAACGGCTGGTATAAGATCAAGTCCGGATCGGTCACCGGCTATGTGCGGAAGGACCTCATCGCGACGGGCGATACGGCGCAGAATCTCGCCGTGCAGCACGCGCAGGTTATGGCGATCGTGAACACGGAGTCGCTGAATGTCCGTTCGGAGGCATCGACCGACTCGAAGGCCTGGACGGCGGTCACCTCCGGTCAGCGATATAACGTACTGAACCAGCTCGACGGCTGGGTACAGCTCGAGCTTGACGCGGGTGATGACGATGGTGAAGATCAGGGCGCGTTCGTCTCAACGCGCGACAACAACGTCACCGTACAGTACGCGCTGCAGGAGGCCATCGAGTATTATCCGGCGGTTGAGGCAGCGAACGCGGCCATGGCCTTCCGGAATAAGATCGTCAACTTCGCCTGCCAGTTTGTCGGCAACCGCTATGTCTGGGGCGGCACCTCGCTCACCCATGGCTGTGACTGCTCCGGCTTCACACAGTCGGTACTGAAGAACTTCGGCATCCAGGTCCCGCGTGTATCACGTGACCAGGCGAGAACCGGATCGAAGGTGACGAGCGCGAATATGCGCCCGGGCGACCTCATTTTCTACGCAAACCGCAGTGGTACGATCAACCACGTCGGCATGTACATCGGAAACGGCCAGGTGGTGAACGCCGCCTCCACCCGCTCCGGTATCCGCATCTACCGCTGGAATTACCGTACCCCGGTGGCCATCCGAAACGTCATCGGCGACTGACCCCACACCTGTTCCCGGGAGGCATATGTCTTTCGGACAATGACGTTGTCAAGAGACTTCATGGGGTCTGACCCCATTAAATTTTTATAAACTTTAAGTGGAGAATAAACATCTATGCAGAAAACAAAGATCAGTGCAAGCCGCATTGTCGGTATGCTCCTCGGCTGTGTCGTGATTTCCCTCGGCATCGCCTTCTTCAAGCAGTCCGGGCTGGGCAATGACTCCATCACGGCGCTCAACCTCCGGACCTCGGAGCTACTCGGGATCTCCCTCGGCACCATGAACCTGATGGCGAACACGCTCTTTTTCATCGTCGAAATCCTCTGGGGGCGGAAATACATCGGCCTCGGCACCTTCTTTAACTGGGTGACCATCGGCTACATCGTGACCTTCTTTTATCAGCACATCGAACAGATCTTCGGCGTGGCCTCATCCTTCCCGGTACAGCTGATCTTCGTGATTCTCGGCGTCGTGATCACCTCCATCGGTGTGTCAATGTACCAGACCGCAAATCTCGGCATCGCCCCGTACGATTACCTCGCCATCGGCCTCGCGGATCACACCCCGTTTCCGTACTTCGGCTGCCGTGTCTTCACGGACGCCCTGACTGCGCTCATCACCTTCCTGCTCGGCGGCCTCATCGGCCTCGGCACCCTGATCTGCGCCTTCGGCCTCGGCCCCTTCATCAGCTTCTTCGATACCCATTTCTCGAAGAAGTGGATTCGGTGAAACAGTGATGCCAGTAGCCCGGAGGGCAGTCTTCGAAAACACAGTACTACGAGACTGGAAAAATCAAAAATTGACCCCTAAGAACCAGTAGGCCCTCTGCAAACGACTGAGTTTTCTTTATGAAAACTCAGTGTTGCAGAGGGTGCTAAGGAAAATCACTCCAACTGGTTCTAAGGGGTCAATTTTGATTTATTCACAGTCTCTTCGTATGGTTTCCGAAGGCTGTCCTCCGGGCTACTGGCATTTGCTGTTTTAACTAACATACAATGAGGTTATCGAAAATTTTACAAGTAGTTATTGAAACTATGTGCGTCCGGGTGTATGATATGCTCAATGTTTAAAAAGGAGTGATCATACTATGCATTCATATATACTCAGCTGTTGTTCGACGGCGGATATGCCGGAGTCCTGGTACCAGGAGCGGGAGGTTAATGTCTGCTACTTCCACCTTCGTGTCGGAGACGATGAGTACCTCGATGATTTCGGGCACTCGATTTCCACCTCCGAGCTGTACCGCCGCATGGTGGCCGGTGAGCGTTCACAGACCTCGCAGGTCAATGTCGAGGAGTACATCGAGCGTTTCCGTCCGTATCTCGAGGCCGGAAAGGATATCCTGCATGTCACGCTTTCGAGCGGTATTTCCGGCACACTGAATTCAGCACGCATCGCGGCAGAGGATCTGAAGGAAGAGTTCCCGGATCGGAAGATCTACATCGTGGATTCTCTCTGTGCATCCTCCGGCTACGGACTGCTGATGGATAAGCTCTGTGATCTGCGTGACGACGGGATGGATATCGATGCACTCCGTGACTATGCAGAGACAGCGAAGCATAAGGTGCAGCATCTCGTCCTGACGACGGATCTTAAGTTCCTCATCATGGGCGGCCGTGTATCGAAGGCTTCCGGTGCGATCGCTACGATCCTCAATATCTGCCCGCTGATTGAGGTTGTAAAGGATGGTTCCCTCAAGGTGAAGGAAAAGCTCCGCGGCAAGCGGAAGGCCATCGCGCGCCTCAAAGAGAAGATGGAGGAGCTGACAGAGGACGGGCTTGAGTACAGCGACAGCTGTTTCATCGGCAACTCCGAGTGCGAGGAGGATGCGGAGAAGCTGCGGGAGATGATCGAGGCACGTTTCCCGCATCTGAAGGGAAAGATCCGGATCTATCCGATCGGTCCGACCATCGGATGCCATACCGGCCCTGGAACCCTGGTCCTGTTCTTCTTCGGCAAGGAGAGAACAGAATAAAATAAGATTTGATGATAGAAGAGGACTGCGTTCAGAGCAGTCCTCTTTTTGATTGACTTTCACTTTTGGCGGTGCTAATCTGCGTTTAAAAGACGCAAGTCTTAATTTATGATGCCGCGGATGCTGACGCGGTCGAAGAGTATGGAGCAGATCTATGATTAATGTTGCAATTGTTAGTCCGGATCATTCGCTGGAGCCTGTAGAGAAGGTCATCGCAGAGCATGATTTCGGCTGTCAGTTTTTTCAGTATATTTATCGGAAGATGAGCGATATCGATGCCATCTACCAGGATGTGAAGGGAAAGTGCGATGTCATTTTCTTCTCCGGCGAGCTGGGCTATCACTATATCAAGAACAAGTTTCCGGATAACCGCATCCCATGTACCTTTACGGCCTATGAGCCGATCGATGTGCTGTCGATCCTGCTGCAGTTTCAGATCGAGCATCCGGAGACGAAGCTGAACCGCGTGTTCTGTGATTTCCTGACGACGACGAATCATTATATGGATGTGCCACAGTATGTGAAGAAGGAACATTGTCCGTATTTTTTCGAGGATACGCACTACGACTACCGGCATATCACCGCCTATGCGAAGAAGCTCTGGGATGAGGGAAAGATCGATCTGATCCTGTCCCGGTCCATCAATAATCTGAATCGTCTCGATGAGCTTCATATTCCGTATGTGGAGGTCTTTCCTTCCGAGGCGATGATCGTGAAGTCGATTCGCTCGGCCCTCAATGAGCTCCGTCTCGACTCGATCAATCTGAAGGATGAGCTCAGTATCCTGATGCGACTGCCTTTTGATGAGGATGTCGAGCAGGAGGAGCAGGAGTACCGCGAGGCGACGGTCTACAAGCTGCTGGCGGACTACCGGAAGGCGAATCATCTGCACTTCAGTATCTCCCAGGGCTTCAACCAGTTTGAGATCCATGTGCAGGTTCCGGCCGGCGCGCCACAGCTCGATACGATCCGCACTCTGCTTCTTCTGCTCAAAAAGGAGCTGAACTTCCCGTTCCGCATCGGTGCCGGTGTCAGTCCGTCCTATGAGCGTTCACGCTACTTCGCGGAGCACGCCCTCATGGAGGCGGATCGCTATGGCCGGAATGATGCCTTCTTCATGGATGAGGAGGATAAGATCACCGGACCGCTCAGCGCGGATAATCAGCTGATGTACAACTACTCGAACGAGAAGGCGCTCGCTTTTGCCCGGGAAAACGGTATCAACGAGACTAACATCCTGAAGCTGATCAGCATCTTCGAGCAGGATGAAGAGCAGCTGATCAGCTCGCATGCGCTCTCCGAGAAGCTCGGCATCACGATGCGTTCCGCAAGCCGTATCCTCGCGAAGCTCTACGATCTCGATATGATCCGCTTCCGGGATACCGCGCCGGATACGAAGACGCCGCGCCAGGGCCGTCCGTCGCACTATTATCATTTCAATCCGGAAGCGTTCAGGGAAGCGCTGCTCTAAAGAACAAACACCTGTTTTTGAGATAGATTTTACAGAAGGTTTGGAGTATAATACTAAAGTTACATTAAGATATTATGACCAGGTGAGGTGACATGGGTAGACCGAAGGGCAGCAAGAATAAACCGAAGACGACAGCAAATACCAGGGCGCGTTCCAGCAGTAAGGCGCAGGAATACGATGCACCCCTGATGGGGGACGAGGCCGCGATCATCATCACCTTCGCCGTCTCGCTTTTTCTGTTTCTGTCGAATCTGGGTCTCTGCGGTCCGATCGGCGCAGCACTGAAGGCTGTGCAGCTCGGGCTTTTCGGCGTGGTCGGCTATATCTTTCCGATCGTGCTTAGCTTCGTGGTGGCCTTCATCCTCTCAAACATCGATAACCCGCATGCGACGCTCCGGATGACTTCGGCGCTGTTCATGCTGGTGTTCCTGTCGGCGCTTCTCCAGCTGTTTACCGCGGGTGGCGTGCAGGACATGACACTGATGGACTTCTACAGTGAGGGCGCGGAGCTCGGCATCGGCGGCGGTATCGTCGGCGGTGCCCTCGCTATGGTGCTGCATACCATCGCCGGCACGGTCGGCGCGGCCCTGATCCTCATCGTTGCCAGCTTCGTGTGCCTCATCTATACCACCGGCAAGCCGCTCGCACGTATCATCGCGAAGCATTCCGCCCGTGCCGCGTCTCATGCACGTGATCGTGCGCGGGAGGATTTCTCGCAGGTGGCGGAGTCTGCGCGTCTCCATCGGGAGGAGCGTCGTCTCGCCCGGGAAGAGGAGCTGCGTGCCCGTCGGGCCGGTGTCGACATGCAGGCCATCGATCTTTCAGCCCATCAGTCGCTCGCCGAGATGAGTGCGCCGCCGACGCCTGTTGAGGCCAATGCTGCCGATCAGACCACCGCCCGGAAGACCGTGATGCCGGAGGACAGTTTTACCATCCCGGCCATCGACGACATGCCTTCGTTTGAGGCGACCCTCGGGGCGGGTACCGATGTGAAGCAGCCTGCATTGGCGGAGCCGAAGCTCAACACGGAGCCGACGATCACCGGCATGGGTGCGATCCTCGGCCCGGATGAAAATGCAGCGAACAGCGTCGAGCTGCCGCTGAATGTGCGCCATACCCCGGTGACACGCGATGACCGCGCGACGATGCCGGACAGCCTTTGGGATGATCAGAACCTCATGGATGACTACATGGATGAAGGGGCGGACGAGACTGACCGACATGAAGACGACGCGTTCGGGCAGTATGCGCTGCCTTCTGCAGATGAAAATACGGTGGATGCGGAGCAGCCTCCGCTCGAGGACGCCGACGATGATCCATCGGAAGCGGCCTATGCGGGGGACGATGAGGTAAGCGTCGGTCGCAATGGCGTGGCCACCATCGGGCGCGGCGATATGGAGCAGGGCACACGACGCATCGTGGCGTCGAACGGTCAGGTGATCGATGCCGATGTCGAGCCGATCAAAAAGAAGATCGAGTCCCAGCTCGACCGCGAGAAGAAGGAAAATACTCCGACGGATGCAGATAATGCAAAGGTACAGCAGGAGATCCTCGAGAAAAAGAAGCCGCAGAAGCCGTACGTGATTCCGCCGCTCCGTCTCCTGCAGCAGCCGGCACGACAGGACTTCGATACGAGAGAGGAGATTCGTCAGAATGCGCTGACCCTCCAGGAGACCCTGAAGAGCTTCGGTGTCAATGTCACGATCACGAACATCTCCATCGGTCCGGCGGTGACACGCTATGAGCTGCAGCCGGAGATCGGTGTGAAGGTGTCGAAGATCGTCTCCCTCACGAACGATATCAAGATGCGTCTCGCCGCGGCGGATATCCGTATCGAGGCGCCGATCCCGGGCAAGTCGGCGGTCGGCATCGAGGTGCCGAACAAGCACGGGGCCACCGTTTACCTCGGTGAGGTACTCGGAAGCAGTGAGTTCCAGGGCGCGAAGGCGAAGCTTGCCTTCGGTGTCGGAAAGGACATCGCCGGTAAGACCATCGTGACCGACATCGCGAAGATGCCGCATCTGCTCATCGCGGGTGCCACCGGCTCCGGTAAGTCGGTCTGCATCAATACGCTCATCATGTCCCTCCTCTTCAAGTATAAGCCGGAGGATGTCCGCATGATCATGATCGACCCGAAGGTCGTGGAGCTTTCCGTCTACAACGGCATCCCGCACCTCCTGATTCCGGTCGTGACCGATCCGAAGAAGGCCGCCTCCGCGCTGAACTGGGCGGTCGCCGAGATGACGGATCGCTATAAGAAGTTCGCCGAGAGCGGCTCCCGTGATCTCAAGGGCTACAACGAGAAGATCATGGCCGTGCGGAATGATCCGGAGATTCCGGAGAATCAGAAGCCGGAGAAGCTGCCGCAGATCGTCATCATCATCGATGAGCTCGCCGACCTCATGATGGTTTCGAGCCAGGAGGTCGAGGACGCCATCTGCCGTATCGCCCAGCTCGCGCGTGCCGCCGGTATGCACCTCGTCATCGCGACCCAGCGTCCGACGGTTGACGTCATCACCGGTCTGATCAAGGCCAATGTTCCGAGCCGTATTGCTTTCGCCGTTTCGTCCGGTACCGACAGCCGTACCATCATCGATATGAACGGTGCCGAGAAGCTGCTTGGTAAGGGCGATATGCTCTTCTTCCCGCAGGGCATCCCGAAGCCGGTGCGTGTACAGGGCGCCTTTGTCTCCGATCAGGAGGTTTCCGACGTCGTCGACTTCATCAAGGAGGAGATGGGCGAGGTTGAGTACAGTGAACGCATCCAGCAGCAGGTACAGTCCGGTGGCGGCGGAGAGGGCGGTATCGGTGGCGGCGGAAACCAGGACGAACTTTTCGCCGAGGCCGGTCAGCTGATCATTGAGACCGAGAAGGCCTCGATCGGTATGCTCCAGCGGAAGTTCCGCATCGGCTTCAACCGTGCGGCCCGCATCATGGACCAGCTCGCCGACGCCGGCGTGGTCGGCCCGGAGGAGGGCACGAAGCCACGGAAGATCATCATGACGCTTGCGGAGTTCGACGAGCTGATTTCGAACGGTTAAGGTCTCCGGTCGTCCGTACAGCGGATGGAGCGTGAAGATGCTCTGCCGGAAGCATTGTCCTTCCGAAACGAGACGGGAACCAAGGATACACTGTTTTTCAGGGGCCTGCCCCTCGAAATATAGACACTAAAGGCTATGAGAGAAAGAGGTAAGAGATGAAGTCTGATATTGAGATTGCACAGGAATCTACGATGAATCGCATCACAGACGTAGCGGCTGCGTATGGTATCGAGGCGGATGAACTCGAGCAGTACGGTAAGTACAAGGCGAAGCTGAGCGACGATCTCTGGGATAAGATCAAGGATCGTCCGAACGGAAAGCTCGTTCTGGTTACCGCGATCAATCCGACACCGGCCGGTGAGGGCAAGACCACCACATCGATCGGTCTCGCCGATGCACTGAATCTGCTTGGAAAGAAGACCGTGGTCGCACTGCGTGAGCCGTCCCTCGGACCGTGCTTCGGCATCAAGGGTGGCGCGGCCGGTGGCGGATATGCCCAGGTCGTTCCGATGGAGGATCTGAACCTTCATTTCACCGGTGACTTCCACGCCATCACGAGCGCAAACAACCTGCTCGCCGCACTTCTCGACAACCACATCAAGCAGGGTAACGAGCTCCGCATCGACCTGAAGGCCATCAACTGGAAGCGCTGCGTCGATATGAATGATCGTCAGCTCCGCAACATCGTGATCGGTCTCGGGGGAAAGGCCGATGGTGTCGTACGTGAGGATCATTTCGTCATCACCGTGGCGTCTGAGATCATGGCGATCCTCTGCCTCGCAGACGATATGGAGGATCTCAAGAAGCGTCTCGCCCGCATCATCGTGGCATACGATGTCGATGGCAAGCCGGTGACCGCAGCGGATCTGCAGGCGGTCGGCTCCATGGCTGCACTCCTGAAGGATGCCATCAAGCCGAACATCATCCAGACCCTCGAGCACAACATGGCCCTCGTGCACGGCGGTCCATTCGCAAACATCGCCCATGGCTGTAACTCCGTACAGGCGACCCGCTTCGCACTGAAGCTCGGTGAGATCGCGGTGACGGAGGCCGGCTTCGGTGCCGATCTCGGTGCCGAGAAGTTCTTCGATATCAAGTGCCAGATGGCCGGCTTCCAGCCGGATGCGGCCGTGCTCGTCGCAACCGTACGCGCGCTGAAGTACAATGGTGGCGTGCCGAAGACCGAGCTTGCGGCCGAGAACCTCGACGCACTCGCAAAGGGCATCGTGAACCTCGAGAAGCACATCGAGAACCTGCAGAGCTATGGTATCCCGGTCGTCGTAGCGATCAATCAGTTCGCGACGGATACCGAGGCGGAGCTTCAGTTTGTCGAGAACTTCTGCCGTGAGCGCGGTGCAGAGTTCGCACTCTCCAAGGTACACGGGGAAGGCGGAAAGGGCGGCGTCGAGCTGGCGAAGACCCTGCTGGATACCCTCGAGAAGAAGGAGGCGCACTTCACGCCGGTACAGAAGCTCGACGATAATCTCTACCAGAAGATCGAAGCCGTAGCGACGAAGATCTACGGTGCGGATGGCGTAAACTATGAGCCGAAGGCACGGAAGGCCCTCGATAAGCTCACCGAGCTCGGTTTCGGTCAGGTTCCGGTCTGCATGGCGAAGACCCAGTACAGCCTGAGCGATGATGCGAAGAAGCTCGGCCGTCCGACCGGCTTCCGTATCACGGTTCGTGATGCCTATGTTTCGGCGGGTGCCGGCTTTGTGGTCTGCCTCACCGGTGACATCATGACCATGCCGGGTCTCCCGAAGAAGCCGGCGGCGTTCGGCATCGATGTGAATGACGGAAAGATCACTGGACTCTTCTGATAACCGGTGACGCCAGAGGACCGGCAACAGAAATGCAGTACTGTGTTTCCTGTTGTCGGTCCTCTGAATCATTGATTGATTTAAGTTTTAGAGACGAAAAGAGATAATTTATGGCGAAGTTTATAGACTGGCTGAGTGATATACAGTATGAGACCGTCCACGGCGACGCTTCGGTTCCGGAGGTCCGGGAGGTCGTGTTTGATTCGAGAAAAGCGGTGGAGGGGACCGTCTTCAACGCGATGAAGGGCGCGAATGTCGATGCGCATCGCTTCATCCCGGCGGTGATCGCGCAGGGCTGTCAGGCCATCGTGATCGAGGAAGATCCTTCGGAGTTTGGGCTCGAGCTTTCGACGGTGCCGGAGGAGGTTGCGATCATCCGTGTCGAGAATGCGCGTGCGTCCCTTGCTGCGCTCAGTGCGGCACGTTTCGATCATCCGAGCCGGGAGATGACGGTCATCGCCATCACCGGAACGAAGGGTAAGACGACCACCGCGCACATGATCCAGCAGATCCTCGAGGACGCCGGCGAGAAGGTCGGCTGCATCGGTACGACCGGTGTCGAGTACTGTGGTCATCACCTGCCGACGAAGAACACGACGCCGGAGTCCTATGATCTCCAGCACTACTTCCGCATGATGCGGGATGAGGGCTGTGATTACGTCGTGATGGAGGCCTCCAGCCAGGCCTTCAAGCTCCACCGTGTCGACGCCATCACCTTCGACTACGGCATCTTCACGAACATCGAGCCGGATCACATCGGACCAAACGAGCATGCGGATTTCGAGGAGTACAAGTACTATAAGAGCTGCATCTTCAAACAGTCCCGTGTCGGCATCATCAACCTCGATGCGGATTATGCGGATGAGCTCCTCGCCGGTGCGCCGTGCAAGATGTTCACCTATGCGATCGACCGCGCGGCAGACTTTATGGCCGACAACATCGAACACGTGAACCGTCCGGACTTCGTCGGGATCAGCTTCGATGTGAGTGGTCACACGGAACTCGAGATCCAGATGGATCTGCCGGGGAAGTACAATGTCTACAATGCGATGGCCGCGATTTCCGTGCTGTCACTGATCGGGATCCCGCATCGCGCGATCATGAGCGCCTTCCGGCGCGTACATGTCGATGGACGTACGCAGATCGTCTTTAAGAACGACACGATGTCGGTGCTCGTCGACTACGCACACAACGAGATGGCGATGGAAAATCTGCTCAGTACCCTGCGGGAGCTTCAGCCGAAGCGCCTCGTCGTGGTCTTCGGCTGCGGTGGCAACCGTGCGAAGGACCGTCGCTACGGCATGGGAAAGGCGGCGGCCGAGTTCGCGGATCTCAGCATTCTCACGGCGGATAATTCCCGTGATGAGGAGACAACAGACATCATCGCGGATATCAAGTCCACCCTCGTCCCGGCCGGCGGACACTATGTCGAGATTCCGGATCGCCGGGAGGCCATCGAATATGCGATGACCCATGCCGAGAAGGGCGACATGATCGCCGTGATCGGAAAGGGACATGAGGACTACCAGGAGGTGAAGGGCGTGCGTACCCACTTCCTCGACCGGGAGGTCATCCTAGAGACAGCAGCGAAGTATAAGCTCTAACAGCGGCGTACATCGCCGGCTTTCACGCCCGGGTGGATCACAGCCCGGGCATAACGTGATGCTGCATGGCATCAGCGACCTGCAGTACAGACTTTCATGGAGAACAGTATGAACACAGCGGATATCAGTTTCGGATTCAGCGACGAGGGCATCGAGGAAATCGTGCTCGACTCGCGTAAGAAAATGCAGCATGCCCTCTTCGTGCCGATCATCGGTGAGCACAGCGACGGACATGATTATATCGACATGGCCATCGCGAACGGCGCGGTCGCGGTGCTCAGCTCCCGTCCGATCGAGGCGATGCAGGCGAAGCATCCGGCGGTCCGCTTCTATCAGGTCCCGGACACGACGAAGGCGCTGCAGGAGATCGGCTACATGGAGCGGAAGAAGTTCCACGGCACCGTGATCGGTGTCACCGGTTCGGTCGGGAAGACCACGACCCGCAGCATGATCGCGACTGCGATCGCGGCCGGTAAGAAGGTCTTCCAGACGGCGGGCAATGCGAACTCCCAGGTGGGTGTTCCGATCACCATGTTTCAGATGGCCCGCTCCGGCGCGGAGGCAGCGGTGATCGAGCTCGGTATGTCGGAGCCGGGAGAGATGACCCGGATCGCGCAGATCGCCTGCGTCGATATGGCGGTCATGACGAACATCGGCATCGCGCACATCGAGCAGCTGAAGACCCAGGAGAATATCCTCCGGGAGAAGCTGCATATCCTCGACGGCATGCGGGAGGGCGGTGCACTGTACCTCAACATGGATGACGCGATTCTCTCGAAGCTGACGCTCGAGGAGATCCATGCCTTCGGTATCGCGACGGGGAAGACGATCGAGCTTCGCTCTTATGAAATGAAGGACTACGATCTTCACCTTATGGTGAAGGGCAGCCACATGCTTCAGAATGCCTCGGCCGCGATGCACATCGCGACGGCACTCGGTGTCGATGAGGTAGCCGCGCAGCATGCGCTCGAGAACTTCTCGGGGCTCGCCGGCCGTGGCGCGACCTTCCGTACGAAGGAGGGCGTCCTCGTCATCGATGATGCCTATAACGCGTCCCCGGCATCCATGAAGGCCGGGCTCGAGGCTCTCGCCTCCCTCGAGGGAAAACGGCACATCGCGGTGCTCGCCGATATGCTCGAGCTCGGCGAAAAGACGCTGGACTACCATCGCGAGGTCGGAAGCTACCTTGCGACCCTGCCGATCGATGCGGTCTTCCTGTATGGAGAGCGCGCCGTTGCGATCGGCGAGGGTATACGGAATGCGGTCGCCGAGCCGCATAAGCCGATCGGGGACGAGGCCGCCCGCAGCATGCCGACGATCGAATACTTCACGGATCTCGAGGAGCTCCGCAACACCCTTCACGCCATCGCCTGCAGTGGGGATGTCATCCTCTTCAAGGGCTCGAACAGCATGAAGCTGTCCGAGATCGTGCGTGACTTCAGACAGGAACAGCGCTGATGTACGCAGAAATCATCATTGACATCACAAATGAAGCACTGGACCGTGCCTATACCTATCACATTCCGGAGGGCATGGACCTTCACGTGGGGGATCGTGTCACGATCCCCTTTGGTGCGTCCAATGCAGAGAAAACCGGCTACGTCGTCGGTCTTCGTGAAACCTTCGACTATGATCCGTCGAAGGTGAAGGACATCGCCGCGGTGATTCCGGATGCCATCTCCGTGCAGGAGCAGCTCATCCACCTCGCCGCCTGGATGTCGACCGAATACGGGACGACGATGAACCAGTGCCTGAAGACGGTGCTGCCGGTGCGCCGGACCGTGCGAAAGAACGCCCGCCGCATCGATCCGATCCGCATGTATCAGAACGAGCAGGATGAGTACCACGATCTGAATCCGGCACAGGCGCGGGCCGCGGAAGCGGTCATCGCCGGATATCATAATAGAGGTTCTTCGCCGCGCTATCTGCTGCACGGCATCACAGGCTCCGGAAAAACCGAGGTCTACCTCCACATCATGGACGAGGTCATCCGGCGCGGGGACCAGGTGATCCTGCTGATTCCGGAAATCTCGCTCACCTACCAGACGGTGCGCCGTGTATCGACCCGCTTTCAGGGCCGGGTTGCGATCCTCAATTCGCGGATGAGCATCGGCGAGCGCTTCGAGCAGTATACGAAGTGCGAGCGCGGCGAGGTCAATGTCCTCATCGGACCACGTTCGGCGGTGTTTGCGCCGTTCGAGCGCCTCGGGCTCATCATCATGGACGAGGAGCATGAGTCGGCGTACAAGTCGGAGACGGCACCCCGCTATGAGACGCGGGATGTCGCGTACGAGCGGGCGCGTCTTGCCGGCTGTCCGGTGCTCTATGGATCGGCGACGCCGTCCCTCACGATCTACAGCGCCGCCCTCCGGGGGGAGGTGCAGCTGCTTGAGCTGCTGGAGCGGGCGCATGCCGGCGCGCAGCTGGCGGAGACCGAGATCATTGATCTTCGTGAAGAGCTGGCGAAGGGAAACCGGAGCATCCTCTCGGAGCGGCTCTATACGCTCATGAAGGAGAAGCTCGGGAAGAAGGAGCAGATCATGCTCTTCATGAACCGGCGCGGCTACTCGAATTTCGTGTCCTGCCGAAGCTGCGGTGAGGCGCTGAAGTGCCCGCACTGCGATATCACCCTGACCCTGCACCGGGATGGTTCCCTGCGCTGCCACTACTGCGGCTACCAGACACGGCTCATGAAGCTCTGTCCGAGCTGCGGCAGCCCGTACCTCGCGCCCTTCGGCTTCGGTACGGAGAAGCTCGAGAGCTATGTGAAGAAGGTCTTCCCGACGGCGTCGGTGCTCCGTATGGATGCGGATACGACGAAGCGGAAGGGGGACCACGAGCGTATCCTCGAGAAGTTCCGGAAGCACCAGGCCGACATCCTGATCGGCACCCAGATGATCGTCAAGGGACATGACTTCCCGGATGTGACCCTCGTCGGGCTCATCGCTGCGGACCTCAATCTCTCGGCACCGGACTTCAAGGCCTCGGAGCGTACCTTCCAGCTGCTGACGCAGGCGGCCGGGCGGGCAGGCCGTGGTGCGCAGGCCGGTACGGTTATCATCCAGACCTATCAGCCGGATCACTATGCGATCGTGCTGTCGAAGCGGCAGGACTACAAGGCCTTCTATGAGAAGGAGTTCCGCTTCCGGAAGCTGATGGGTTATCCGCCGACGGAGCGCCTCATGACGATCCAGCTCGCCAGCAAGGATGAGGACTTCCTCTCCATGGTGAGTGCCGCTGCGGCGGAGGGCTTTCAGCTCGACTGCAGTGCGGAGGGCGCGGAGCTGATCGGTCCGCTCGAGGCCTCGGTCTACCGGATCAACGACGTCTATCGAAAAATCGTCTATATCAAACACCCGTCTCATGATATAATTATTAGGTTACGGGATCGTTTTACCGAACGTGTACGTCAGCACGACCGTCGCGGACTCGTGCTGTTAAATTATGATTTACAGTAGTTAGGAGAGTATTATGGCATTAAGAACCATTCGTGAAATTGGAGACCCGATTCTGGAGAAGGAGTGCAAGCCGCTGAAGTCGGTGACGGATCGTACCTTCGACCTCATCAACGATATGTTTGAGACCATGTATGCGGCCAACGGTGTCGGTCTCGCGGCGCCGCAGGTCGGCATCCTTCGTCAGCTGTTCGTCATCGACATCGGTGATGGTCAGCGTTATATCTGCATCAATCCGACGGTGACCCCGATCGGCGACGAGACCCAGACCGGTGACGAGGGCTGTCTGTCCGTACCGGGCAAGCAGGGCATCGTCACGAGAGCGATGAAGGTGCATGTCGAGGCACTTGATGCGAACATGCAGCCGTATGCCTTCGACTGTGAGGGCCTGCTTGCACGTGCGATGGCGCACGAGAACGACCATCTGCACGGCATCCTCTACACTTCGAAGGTCGAGGGGGAGCTCGAGGATGTAGAGTACGAGAGCCTCGACGAGGAGGAGTTTGAGGATTTCGAGTAATGGAGGTGTGAGGTGAAGGTTATTTTCATGGGAACACCGGATTTTGCGGTGGCGACGCTCGATGCACTGGTGAAGGCGGGGTATGAGATTCCGCTCGTGATTACGCAGCCGGACCGTCCGAAGGGACGGCATGGCGAGGCACAGAAGAGTGATGTCCGTGTGGCGGCGGAGGGCTACGGAATCGCCGTGGCGACCCCGGAGCGGATCCGGAAGGATGAGGCGCTGAAGGAAGAGATGCGCGCGCTCGCGCCGGATGTGATTGTGGTGACGGCGTTCGGGCAGATTCTGCCGAAGGATATCCTCGAGATTCCGAAGTACGGTTGTGTCAATGTGCACGCCTCCCTGCTTCCGAAGTACCGTGGTGCGGCACCGGTGCAGTGGGCTGTGCTGAACGGCGATGCCGAGTCGGGCGTGACGACCATGCAGATGGACGAGGGCCTCGATACCGGTGACATCCTGATGATGAAGCGAATCCCGCTTGATGCGAAGGAGACCGGCGGTTCGCTCTTCGATAAGCTGGCGAAGCTCGGCGGGGAGCTCATCGTGGAGACCCTCCAGGGGCTCGAGGCCGGCAGTATCACGCCGGTCGCACAGGATGCGTCGCAGGCGACGAAGGTCGGTCTCTTCACGAAGACATCCGGTCGCATCGACTGGACGGAGGATGCCGTGGTCATCGAGCGGAAGATCCGCGGACTCAATCCGTGGCCGTCCGCCTACAGTTTCCTCGGCGGGAAGCAGCTGAAGCTCTGGGATGCCGATGTGTTGACCGACGAAGACTGTAAGCTGTATCCGCTGCCGGAGGTGGCGGTGATGATGCCGGAGCGGGATACGACGATGCCGGAGGGCACGAAGACGGGTCATGTGTACGCTGACCAGAAGATGCTGGTGGTGCGCTGTGGCCACGGTGCGCTTCGCATCCGGGAGCTGCAGCTCGAGGGAAAGAAGCGCATGAAGGCGGAGGATTTCCTGCGCGGACATCGCTTCTAGGGCATAGAAAGAAGCTGTGCCTAAGGCACAGCTTTGAATACGTTCGCCACTAAG
Organism: uncultured Oribacterium sp.; assembly: GCA_934270345.1. Classification (GTDB taxonomy): domain Bacteria; phylum Bacillota; class Clostridia; order Lachnospirales; family Lachnospiraceae; genus Oribacterium. Next base: position 31,666 of record CAKQPT010000008.1, read on the forward strand.
GCATCACGGGGACCCCCGCGCCCTACGGGCGGCACTCCCCCGTGATATTAAACGAGAGGAGGAAATGCTATGTACGGTTACTATGGGTATCCGATGTATTATGATCCGACCTACATCCTGGTGCTGATCGGCGTCATCTTATCGATGATGGCAAGTGCCAATGTCAACCGGACCTTTCAGAAATATGCAAAGATCGGCGCACGCGCCGGCATCACCGGTGCAGACGCCGCCCGTCTGATCCTGAGTCGGAACGACATCACGAACGTACGTGTACAGGGCATCGCCGGCAATCTGACGGATAATTATGTGCCGAGCAAGAAGGTCCTGAACCTCAGTGAATCAACGATCAACAGCAGTTCGATCGCAGCCATCGGTGTGGCTGCACACGAGTGCGGTCATGCAATCCAGGATCATGTCTGCTACGGCCCGCTGGTACTGACGCGTACGATTACGCCGGCCTGCGCCGTCGCTTCGAAGATCTCGATTCCGATGATCTTTTTCGGAATCCTCATCAGCTGGACGCCGCTCATCAAGATCGGTATCATCGCCTTCATCGTGGCGATTTCGATTCAGCTGCTGACCCTTCCGGTCGAGTTCGATGCATCCCGCCGTGCAGTGAAGACGCTGCGTGAGAATCAGGTGCTGAGCGAAGAGGAGCTCGATGGTGTGAAGGCGGTGCTGACCGCGGCTGCGCTTACCTATGTCGCCGCAGCGGCTTCGTCCCTCTTACAGCTGCTCCGACTGCTGATCCTGACGAGGGGCAGCCGGCGACGTGACGACTGACGAAGTCCCGATATCCGGATCTTCGAAAACAGATGGAAGGGCAGCGGACAGCACCTGGATAAAGATAAGCACATCGTGTGACGCTACACGGTATACTAAAGAGAGGAAATGCAGAAAACATTTCATGGAGAATAAGAATCAGCGAAATAAAAAGACCCGGGCAGAGGGCCCGCTGCATAAGTTCATGCATGCCGGAAAAAAGGCCCCGGATACAGCAGATACGAGAGAGGCACGTGGATCGAAGGAACCGCACGGTCGGCGCGATGCACAGCATGGTGCGTACGCAGGGCGGAGAGGTCCGCAGCAGGGACGCGGCCCGGTGAAGACGCCGGAGAAGAAAATATCAGAGATTTCGAGAGAAAAGACCGCAGCGACGCCGCGGTCTATTGCTGTACTTAGCCTTATGAAGATTCTCGAGGAGAAGAAGCTCTCGCATATCGTGCTGCGCGATACACTGTCGGCGCATCCGGACTGGACCGCGCGCGACCGTGCCTTCGTGACGCGGCTCGTCGAGGGAACCCTCGAGTACACTATTCAGATCGACTTCATCCTGAATCAGCTCAGTAAGACCCATACGAAAAACATGGAGCCGCTGGTCCGGACCGTGCTCCGTATGGGCAGCTACCAGATTCTCTACATGGATAAGGTGCCGGACAGTGCGGCCATCAACGAGGCCGTCGAGCTCGTGAAGAGCCAGGAGGATAAGGTCTTCTTCCTGAGCGGCTTCGTAAACGGCGTGCTCCGGAGTGTTTCCAGGGATAAAGAGGTCATCTTCCAGAACCTCGCCCATACCGGCAAGACACCGGCTTATATCCGCTACAGTGTACCGCGCTGGATGTACGATGCACTGAAGAAGGTCTATGGACGGGAGGAAACCGAGCGCATGCTGGCCTGGTTCCTCCAGGGCGAAAAGAAGAATTTCGTCCGTTTCCAGGATGGTCACTGCGAGGAGATGGAGGGCGATATCGTGCACAGCGAGGCCTTCCAGCGCGGTGAGATCACGATCCAGGACTATGCCTCACAGCAGGTCGGCATCGAAGCCGATCCGCAGCCGGGCGACCAGGTCGTCGATGTATGTGCGGCACCGGGCGGCAAGAGCTGCCATATCGCCGCCCTCCTCGGGGGCACAGGCCACGTCGATGCGCGGGACCTCACGGAAGCGAAGGTGGCACTCATCGAGCAGAACATCGCACGGCAGCAGCTTACGAATATCACGGCACAGGTGCACGACGCACGCACGCCGGACCCGACGCTGCTGGATGCCGCCGGACAGGGAACGGCGGATATCGTCATCGCCGACCTCCCGTGCTCCGGCCTCGGTATCCTGGGAAAGAAGCCGGATATCCGCTTCAATGCGAGTCGTGAAGGGATCCGGGAGCTGCAGAAGCTGCAGCGGGAGATCCTCGATACGGTATGTGCCTATGTGAAGCCGGGTGGGAAGCTTCTGTACTCCACCTGCACACTGACGAAGGAAGAAAATGAAGACAACCGGGACTATATCCTGGCGAAGGGCGGCTTCGCCCTCGAGAAGGAGCGGAAGTTCCTGCCGGGTGCGCCTTCCGACGGATTTTATCTTACGGTATTTCGAAAAGAATGAAGAATTTACGCGATTTAGAACTGAAGGATTTGAAAAAGCTGCTCGAGGAGATGGGCGAGAAGCCGTTCCGTGCTAAGCAGATCTATACCTGGCTGCACCAGAATCTGGTGGAGCACTACGATGAGATGACGAACATCTCGAAGGGACTCCGCGATCGGCTGAGTGCGGAGTACAGTGTGGCCCTGCCGGAAACGGTCGAGGTGCTCACCTCGAAGATCGATGGGACGAAGAAATTTATCTTCCGTATGCAGGACAGACACGTCATCGAGTCCGTCTGGATGGAGTACCAGCACGGGCACAGTGTCTGCATCTCCTCGCAGGTCGGCTGCCGCATGGGCTGTAAGTTCTGTGCCTCGACCCTCGACGGCCTCGCACGGAATCTGACGAGTGGAGAGATGCTCGGACAGATCTACCAGATCCAGCGGACGACCGGTGCCCGGGTCGACAACATCGTCATCATGGGCTCCGGTGAACCGCTCGATAACTACGATGAGTTCACCCGTTTCATCCGTATGATCTCGGACGAAAACGGACTCCATATCTCGCGGCGGAACATCACGATCTCGACCTGCGGTCTGGTGCCGAAGATCCGGCAGCTGGCCGATGAAAACTACGGGATCACACTGGCGCTCAGCCTTCATGCGCCGAACGACGAGACACGGAAGACCCTGATGCCGATTGCAAATAAGTATTCGCTCTCGGAAATCATGCCGGCCATCGAGTACTACTTCGAGAAGACCGGTCGACGGGTGACCTTCGAGTATTCCGTCGTCGAGGGCGTCAACGATAATAAGGCCGAAGCGATGGAGCTCGTGAAGCTCATCCGCAGCATGAAGAACGGCGGGAAGCTCCAGTGCCACGTGAACCTGATTCCGGTGAATCCGATCAAGGAGCGGGACTGGAAGAGGCCGGATCGCTCGAAGGTCGAGGCCTTCCAGCATATTCTGGAGCGGAACGGCATCGCGGCGACGATCCGCCGGGAGATGGGTTCCGACATATCGGGCTCCTGCGGTCAGCTCCGCCGGGATTACCTCGAGACGGAGGGCATCGATTCGAAGGCGTAGTGGGCGAAAAAAGCGCTGCGATGGGCGCGTGATGATACGTAGCCTCGTTCAGCAGGGGAATCCACAAGGCACTGCGAAGTGAGGATATTGAGGGCGTCTGCATTGGACGACGATGATGAAGTTACAGAAGTTACAGGTGAAGCATGATGGATTTTTACGCGAAAACCGATAAGGGACAGCGGCGACGTATGAACCAGGATTACGTCTTCGCGAGCGATCAGCCGGTGGGGGCACTGCCGAATCTTTTTCTGCTCGCGGACGGAATGGGCGGCCATAAGGCGGGGGACTATGCCTCCCGCTATGCGGTCGATGAGCTCCGGCGCTATATCGAGAAGGCCGCAGGGCCACAGCCGGAGATCCGCCTGCTGCAGGAGGGAATCCGGGACGTGAACCAGCGGCTCTACCGTCTGGCACAGCAGAATCCGAATCTGAGCGGGATGGGCACGACGCTCGTGATCGCGTTTATCGAGGAGTCGAATCTAACCGTCGGTAATATCGGTGATTCGCGGGCCTACCTCATCCACGGAAACAGCATCCGTCAGATCACACGGGACCACTCCTATGTTGAGGAGATGGTACGGCGCGGTCTCATGCGGCGTGGCTCGAAGGAGTACATGGAGTCCCGCAATATCATCACGCGGGCCGTCGGCATCGAGCCGCAGGTGGAGGCCGATTTCTTCGAGATCGAGCTCAGTGAGGGCGATTATCTGCTCCTCTGCTCGGACGGTCTCTCAAACATGGTCGACAATGAAAGCATCCGGAACATCATTCGTGAGCACAGCACGGTACAGGAAAAGGTACAGGCACTCATCGATATGGCAAACATCAACGGCGGCAAGGACAATATCGGCATCGTCCTGACCGGCCCTTACCGAGAGGAGGCGACGATATGATGGTAGAGCTGGGACAGCTGCTCGACGAACGTTATGAGATCGATACGCTGATCGGACAGGGTGGCATGAGCTATGTCTACCGTGCCAACGATCGGAAGATGGGCCGGGAGGTCGCGATCAAGGTCCTGAAGGAGGAGTACTGCGAGGATGAGGATTTCATCCGGAAGTTTCAGAACGAGGCCCAGGCGGCAGCGAAGCTGAATCATCCGAACATCGTCGCGGTCTACGATATCGTCGATAATCCGGAGACGAAGCTGCACTATATCGTGATGGAGCTCGTCGAGGGCATCACACTGAAAAACTATATCAAGCGTGCGGGACGCATGGACTCACAGGAGACCATCGCCATCGCACTGCAGGCGGCGGCCGGCATCGAGCTCGCGCATAAGATGGGCATCGTGCACCGGGATATCAAGCCGCAGAACATCATCGTCGACAGCGAGGGAAATGTGAAGGTGGCGGACTTCGGCATCGCGCGGGCCGCGACGCAGCAGACGGTCAATGCTACCGTCATGGGCTCCGTCCACTATATTTCGCCGGAACAGGCCCGCTCCGGGCAGTCGGATGAGCGTTCGGATATCTACAGCTTCGGCTGTACGATGTATGAGATGCTGACGGGGCAGGTGCCGTATGATGGCGACACCTCGGTGTCCGTCGTCTTCGCGCACCTCGAGAATCCGATCCCGCATGTGAAGGAGCTGGTACCGGATGTGTACCCGGCCCTCGATATGGCGGTATACAAGTGCATGCAGAAGAAGGGAAAGCTCCGCTACCAGCACATCGGTGAGCTGATGGAGGACCTTCGGAAGGCACTGAAGGATCCGAGTGGTTCCTTCATGTCTGGTGAGATGCCGGAGGACCTCAGTGAGACCCGGGTACTGTCCCCGCGGGAGCTGAATCAGCTGAAGCACCGTCAGAAGCTTCGGAAGAAGCTCGCGCATCTCGATGACACGGATGCGCTTCCGCTCGGTGACGAGGAGGAAGATGAAACCAGCTTCCACATGACGAAGATCTACCGTGTGATCGCCGGCGTCTGTATCCTGCTGATCATCGTGCTGGTACTGATCATCGGCCGCAATATGTTCTCCTTCTTCCGGGACAGCCGGACGGCGCTGGAAACGAGTCAGCCGATCGAGGAATCCGACGCAGCGACGGAGGCGGCGACGATCAATATCACGATCTCCGCGCTGGATAACCTCCTTCCGAATATCCTCGGAAAGACCGTGGAGGAGGCCGAGGACTATCTCGGTGCCTACAATATCCATCTCCGGACCACGAAGGAAAGCTTCTCGGATCAGTATCCGACGGAGGGCACGATCATCGCCTACCAGAAGGAGAAAATCCAGAGCGGCAGTACCCTCGATGTGACGGTGTCGAAGGGGGCAGAGACCATCCGCTTCTATGATCCGGCGACGCCGGAGAAGCTGGACGCGCTGCATGCCGTGAAGTGCGACACCCTGGTCGAGGCGCTGGAAAAACGAAAGATCAACTATAAGATTCAGGATGCATTCTCCGAGACGGTCCCGCTGGGCAATATCATAGGCACCAGCAAGCCGGATACCAGCGGTACGTCGATGCTGATCATCACACGTTCCGCCGGTTCTGCGAGCGAGAATGGTATGGCGCTGGTTCCGGAGCTGCGTACACTGAGCGAGGACGATGCGCTGACCGCGCTGGAGGATGCAGGACTCACACCGGATGGCATCGATTATGTGCCGGATGAGGCACATGAGGCGGATACGGTCATCGACCAGAGCCTGACACCGGGTTCCGTGGTCCTGAAGGGGACGACGATCTCGCTGACGATTTCCTCCGGCTCCGACGGGGAGACGAGCCAGAAGAGTACTGTGGCCGACAGTCAGGGTGCCTGGTACGGCTCGATCAACACGGCCGTAAAGATCGGCGGTGAGACCAGTCCGGCGGCGGATACACGGCGGATCATCCTGATCCGTCTCTGCCAGGAAATCGATGGGGCGGAGCGCTACACGACGCTGCAGGAGGCGCGAAGCTATGAGGCCGGGACCGAGCTTCAGGTCGTGATCCCGAATATCCGGGGTGCAGCCGGCATCGGAAAGGGCACCGTCGAAATCGTCGATGCGTCGAACGATACCGTCATCGCATCCTATACCGTGAATTTCGCACCACGGTCCTAGAGAGGTAATGCATGGTTTTAAAAGGTAAAATTTACAAGGGCATCGGTGGCTTCTACTATGTCCATACCCCGGAGGGCGACTATGAGTGTCGCGCGAAGGGCATCTTCCGGAACCGGAACGAGAAGCCGCTCGTCGGCGATGATGCGGAGATCGAACCGGTACAGGATTCGGAGAAGGAGCGAGAGGGCTCCGTCATCCGCATCCTGCCACGGAAAAATCAGCTGATCCGGCCGGCGGTGGCCAATGTCGACCAGGCGGTCGTCATCTTCGCACTCCGTCATCCGGATCCGAATCTGAACCTGCTCGACCGCTTCCTCATCCATATGGAGCAGCGGGAGATCCCGGTGGTGATCTTCTTTAACAAGGTCGACCTCGTGCAGCCGGGCGAGGATCCGGCAGAGGAAGAGGAGACGATGCTGGAGGAGCGCGATGCCTGGAAGAAGAAAAAATCACGGGCGAAGACCATCCCGGAGATCCATGCGGAGCATCCGGAGCTGATTCCGGAGATCTACCGGCAGGCGGGCTATCCGGTGCTCGAAATCAGTACCCGGAACGAGGAGAGCCTGCCGAAGATCATGGAGGTACTGCGCGGAAAGACCACCGTTCTTTCCGGGCCGAGCGGGGTCGGCAAGTCTTCGCTTACGAACCTCATCCACCCGGCGGCGAACATGGAAACCGGTGAGCTCAGTAAGAAGATCGAGCGCGGGAAGAACACGACCCGTCACTCGGAGTTCTTTTACATCGATGACGAGACCTATGTGCTCGATACACCGGGCTTCACCTCGCTCTATGTGACGGACATCGAGCCGGAACGGCTGATGTACTACTTCCCGGAGTTTGAGGACTACCGGAGCGCGTGCCGCTTCAACACCTGCGTGCACATCGGCGAAAAGGACTGTGCGGTGAAGCGTGCCGTGGAGGAAGGAAAGATCGCCCGCGAGCGCTATGAAAGCTATGTCATGCTCTATGAGGAGCTGAAGGACCAGAAGCGATACTGATTATGAAACGCCGTCTGAAGACGGCAGAGGAGAATACTATGAATTATGATCTGTCCCCATCGATTTTATCTGCTGATTTCGGAACCCTGCGTGAGGATCTCCGTGTACTCGAGGAGGCCGGCACGAAGTACCTGCACTTTGACATGATGGATGGCGATTTCGTGCCGAATATTTCCTTCGGTATGCCGGTGATCCAGTCGGTACGGAAGGATAACCACTGCTTCTTCGATGTCCATATGATGGTCTCCGAACCGGGCCGCTACATCGATGCAGTCGCCGATGCCGGTGCCGATGGCATCACGGTGCATCAGGAGGCCTGCACGCACCTCGACCGTACGCTCCAGCAGATCCGGGAGCGTGGCCTCAAGGCCGGTGTGGCCCTGAATCCGGCGACCCCGATCAACACCCTGGACTGTGTCCTTCCGATGCTGGACCTCGTACTCATTATGTCGGTCAACCCGGGTTTCGGTGGTCAGAAGCTGATCCCGTATACGATCGAGAAGATCCGTGCCCTTCGTCAGCGTGCAGACGCCCTCGGCCTCGAGTTGAACATCGGCATCGATGGTGGCGTCACCCTCGATAACGTACAGGAAATAAAGGATGCCGGGGCGAACTTCTTCATTGCCGGCTCTGCCGTCTTCAAGCCACGGGAGCGTATGGCGGAAAATGTAAAGGCATTTAACGCCATCCTGCACGCATAAAGGAGTCCTTCGTGATCAAGAAACTTGCGCTCATCAATGATTTATGCAGTGTCGGCCGCTGCTCGCTTTCCATCCAGATTCCGGTGGTTTCGGCGCTCGGGCTCAGCGCCTGCCCGATTCCGACCGCAGTGCTCAGCAACCATACCGCCTTCCCGCACGTATCCAGTACAGGACTCGGGGAAGTGATGGAAGAGCGGCTCGAGACATTGAGCGAAAATGATATCCATTTCGATGGCATCCTGATCGGCTACCTCGGTGACTGTACGGATCTCCGGGCCCTCGACGCGTATCTCGAGGCAGAGAAGCAGAGGAATCCGGCGCTGCGCATCTTCCTCGATCCGGCGATGGCCGATCACGGCCGCCTGTACCGCTGGATGACGGAGGAACACATCGAGGCGATGCGGGCCCTCTGCCGGAAGGCGGATCTCATCTGCCCGAACCTCACGGAAGCCGCCTTCCTCGCTGACTTCGATTATGCGGGGCTGAAGGAGACGCTCGACCGCTGTACGAGCGACGCCACACGCGGGATGGTGATGCACGCCCTGCTTTCGGAGCTTCATCATCTGACATCCGGACAGATCATCGTGACCGGCGTCGAGGCCTATGCGGAGACGGCGGAGGATACAGCCACGACGCCGGAAGCCCTGATCAATGTCGTCTCAGAGGCGGACGGCGATCTCCGTTTCGTCGAGCATGCCCGTACCGGCGATGCCCGCCCGGGGACCGGCGACCTTTTCAGTGCCATCGTCGCGAGTCTCTGTCTCCGCGAAGAGACGCTTGAGAACGCGACCCGTCGCGCCGCAGACTTCGTCGCGCTCTGCATCCGCCACAGCGAGGAGGAGCAGGTCCCGGTCGTATACGGCGTTCAGTTTGAAGACATCCTCAGTGCGCTGTAGCGGATCGGACGGGGCCCCGGAGGGCTGTGCCTCTGTTGCCAGCCCGCAGGGGTCCGTCCGTCAACTATGACGGAATGACTTGAAAACAGACGTAATTCAAGCTATAGTAAATGGTGCGTTTAACGCCAGAAAGATTTCGCAGAAGGGGAGAGAATCCTATGTTAGATATTAAATTTGTCAGAGAAAACCCGGAGCTTGTCAAGGAAAACATCAAGAAGAAGTTTCAGGATGAGAAGCTTCCGTTAGTCGATGAGGTCATCAAGTACGATCTCGAGGCGAGAAAGTGCCAGCAGGAGGCCGATGAGCTTCGTGCGAAGAAGAACTCGGTGTCGAAGCAGATCGGTGCGCTGATGGCGCAGGGTAAGAAGGCAGAGGCAGAAGAGGTCAAGGCCGAGGTCGGTGCATTTACCGCCCGTCTCAAGGAACTCGAGGAGCAGGAGCCGAAGCTTCAGGCTGAGGTGACGAAGCGTATGATGATCATTCCGAACATGATCGACGCATCCGTTCCGATCGGTCCGGATGATTCTCACAACGTCGAGAATGAGCGCTTCGGTGAGCCGGTCGTTCCGGAGTTTGAGGTTCCATATCATACCGATATCATGGAGTCCTTCGGCGGTATCGATCTCGATGCAGCCGGCCGTGTCGCTGGTAACGGCTTCTACTACCTGATCGGCGACATCGCGAGACTGCACTCTGCGGTACTCAGCTATGCGCGTGATTTCATGATCAACCGTGGCTTCACCTATGTGATTCCGCCATATATGATCCGCTCCAAGGTGGTGGACGGTGTGATGTCCTTCGCAGAGATGGATGCCATGATGTATAAGATCGAGGGCGAGGACCTCTACCTGATCGGTACCTCCGAGCACTCGATGATCGGTCGTTTCATCGATGAGATCCTTCCGGCAGATACCCTTCCGCTTACCCTTACTTCCTATTCTCCTTGCTTCCGTAAGGAGAAGGGTGCACACGGTATCGAGGAGAGAGGTGTTTACCGTATCCACCAGTTCGAGAAGCAGGAGATGATCGTCGTCTGTGAGCCGGAGGAGGCCATGGACTGGTACGAGAAGCTCTGGAAGAACACCGTTGATTTCTTCCGCTCAATGGAGATTCCGGTCAGAACACTGGAGTGCTGCTCTGGCGATCTCGCAGACCTCAAGGTGAAGTCCTGCGATGTCGAGGCTTGGTCACCACGTCAGAAGAAGTACTTCGAGGTCGGTTCCTGCTCGAACCTCGGTGATGCACAGGCGAGACGTCTGCACATCCGTATCAAGGGAAAGGATGGGAAGATCCATCTCGCAAATACGCTGAACAACACCTGTGTTGCACCCCCTCGTATGCTGATCGCGTTCCTCGAGAACCGTCTGCAGGCGGATGGCAGCATCACCATCCCGGAGGTGCTTCAGCCGTACATGGGTGGTACCAAGGTACTTACCCCGAAGTGGAACTCCATCGAAGGCAAGCCGGCAAACGCATAATGATCGATCGAAGACCTGTGCCATGGCACAGGTCTTTTTTATATAGTTGAGCTGTAAGTCTTAATATTACTGACGATCGTGTTCATAAATTCGTTCGTTGTTTATAGGCGGCTCGTGTCATATAATGAAAGCCATGAAGCCAGTTTATGATTTGACAAGTTGTGGGAGAGATGCAGTGGAACCGATCATCAAGGTGCGGGATCTATATAAGATTTTTAAAATCGGAGACAATAAGGTCTATGCGCTGAATGGTGTGTCCTTCGATGTCTACCAGGGGGAGTTCGTCGCGATCGTCGGCACCTCCGGCTCCGGTAAATCGACCTGTCTCAATATGCTGGCCGGTCTGGAAGCGCCGAGCCGGGGCGCGATTCAGATCGCGGGCAAGCGCATCGATAAGATGAGCGAAGCGGAGCTCGTCAGCTTCCGGCGTCAGAATGTCGGCTTCATCTTCCAGAGCTATAATCTGATCGGCTCGATGAATGCGGTCGAGAATGTCGCGATGCCGCTGATGTTCCGCGGGGTGCCCTATGAGAAGCGTATCCGGGAAGCGGAGAAATATATGAAGCTGATCGGGATCGGGGATCAGGGGGAGCATATGCCGAACCAGATGTCCGGCGGACAGCAGCAGCGTGTCGGGATCGCCCGGGCGCTTGTCATCGATCCGAAGATCATCTTCGCGGATGAGCCGACCGGTAATCTCGATTCGCATACGACGGAGGATGTACTGAGCCTTCTCCGGAAAATCGTTCGTGAGGAGGATCGCACACTGATCATGGTTACCCATGATGCGCACATTGCCTCCTGGGCGGACCGGCAGTTACGTGTCGTCGATGGTAAGATCGTCGAGACGGTGATCAATCCGGAGAGTCCGATCGAACAGAAAATAGAAGCAGAAACCGGAAATCCGCCATACGCGCTTGTGACGCCGCTCGGCTGAACACGGTGTTTATAGAGGGGTAAAAAATCATGAATCATTTTGAGATAAAGAAACATACGATCCTTCGACGTTTCCTGTGCGGCGCGATGGTGCTGGCGCTCATGTCGCCTACATTGACCATCGTACAGCCGCTGGAGGCACAGGCGTCCTACGTCGATACCAACATGAACACCTTCATCCACGACGCGGCGGATACACCGGTCGCGGGCATCGGACAGGATTTTCAGCTGACCGTCAAGGTGGGCTTCAACGGCGTGAACGGCCTCTATAATCCGACGGGCGACGTCATCAACAACGTGCGCGTGCGCCTGAGTCAGGACCAGAATCTCCTGAATACGAAGGGCATCGTGCCGAATTCCAGCAAGTCGAATCCGTATGACGGAGACTCCGATGATGAGCAGGAGTCCCTGCAGCATGATGCGTACAATGAAGGCTACCAGGCAGGTGCGCAGCGTGCCTACAATGCCTCGCTCGGACTCACCTATCCGGTGGACGGCGGTACCTATCCGCTCGAGATCGGCACCTCGACGATGAACCAGGAGAAGAACCTCGGCTCGCTGCAGAAAGGCGAGTATAAGGAGGTGACCTTCAATGTCAAGATCCGGAACGACATCAAGGAAGGCTACTATGCGATCCCGATCTCGATGAACTATGATGTGCCGTACAACTCGACGGGACAGTACGGCAGTCTCAGCCGTGCCGAGTTCATCAATATCTATGTGCAGGACCTCGGAACGATCTCGAATCCGACCAGTGTGACGAAGGATCAGGCCTTCGTGCTGGGTGAGGGACAGTCGACGCCGAGCGGCACCTATCCGGGCACCGTACAGTTCGCCGTGAACCTTCGGAACAAGAAGGGTCGGGCGCTCTATGATGTCGTCGTGAAGATGAATAAGGGAAATGGTGGCGCAGCCTCCGGCGATGCGTCTTCGACGGCGTCCGCCGGAAAGGTCGACTACAGCAGCTTCCCGTTCCGTGTGACGGAGGAGAACTATGACCGCAGCTTCGCCAGTGTGGAGGCGGATCAGACGATCTCGGCACCGTACTCGATGGCTATCGCGAAGGACTCGAAGAGCGGTGATCATGCCATCGGCTTCACGGTGAGCTATAAGGAGACGCCGAACGCGACCATCACGAAGACGGAGCAGTATACCTACTACGTTCATATCAGTAACCCGACCACGGATGAAACCGACAGTCAGCGTGATTTCAATGCGAACGACCGCTCAAAGGCACGTCTCGTCGTAGCGGGCTATCATACCGAACCGGAGAAGGTGTACGCCGGGCAGCCGTTTAAGCTCGTGGTTCAAATGCAGAATGCAAGTACTGGTATCAGCGCCAGCAATATCCTGCTTTCACTCGAGTCGGAAAAGGTAAATGAGTCCTCGGCGCTGTCGACGGAGAACGGCGCGAACTCCTATGTCATCAACAGCCTCGCAGCCGGTGAGACGAAGGAAATCGCATGGAATATGGTGGCGGAACCGGGCGTTGATCCGCGTTCCTATGCGCTGACCATCAATGAAAAGTATGACTCCCCGGATTTCAAGAACGCCGAGGAGAAGGTGACGCTGAATATCACCGTCAACCAGGAGGCACGACTTTCCGTGTCAAACTACGATGTGATGCCCGAAAGCATTGACGTCGGCAGTGAATCAAACGTGATGTTTAACATCAACAACACCGGTAAGGTCATCCTTTACAACGTGACCGCGGAGTTTAAGGCAGATTCGATCAACGATACCAGCAGCTACGTCGGAAACATCAAACCGGGTGAGTCCGGCTCCGTGGATGCGATGATCACCGGTGCGGCCCCGACCATGGATGACGGCACGATCCAGGTCATCATCAGCTACGAGGATGTGAACGGAGAGGTGCATACCTCCGAGCAGTCGGTGAACCTTATGGTAAACGAGCCGATGGAGAGCATGGATGACATGAGCGGCATGGATATGATGCCGGAGGAGACGCCGGGATTTTTCCAGCGCTTTAAGCTTCCGATCATCGGTGGTGGCGTCGTGCTGCTGGCGGCGGCTGCGGTATGCGTGAAGAAGCATAAGGATAAGAAGAAGCAGGAAAAGGAAAACGATGAGACTATTTGATCTTATCAAGCTCGCGACGAGTAACCTGAAGCGACGGAAGATGCGGACCGTGCTCACGGTCCTCGGCGTCGCCATCGGTACGGCGTCCATCGTGGTCATGGTGAGTCTCGGCATCGGGATGAGTGCGATGATGCTGAAGTCCTATCAGAGCATGGGCTCGCTGACCAGGATCGATGTATACGAGGGTGGCTATGGCGGCGGTACGAATGGCGACCAGTCCATGATGCTGACCGATGAGACCGTGGAGAGCTTTAAGCATATCCCCCATGTGACCGGCGTGAGCCCGTCCATCGAGGTGTATATCGAGGCGAAGTGCAAGGGGATCAGCGGCTCCTTCAGTATCGTAGGTGTCACCCAGGATTATCTCCGGCAGCTCGAGCTTCGGGACGGCGGACATCTGCCGGCGGCGAACTCGGATACGCTGGAGCTCCTCTACGGTAATCAGATCCTGTACAGCAGCTTCTATAAGCCGAAAACCTGGGAGAACGTCGAGATCGATCCAGAGAAGGATACGGTATTCATCACCTTCCCGCAGTCGAGCCTCTCGCAGGAAACACAGAGCAGTGAGGGCAGTACGCAGGAGCCGAAGCAGAAAAAGTACATCTTTCCGGTGGCCGGAATCATGAAGGGCGGCGCCGAGGACTGGTCAGATGGCTCGTATAATGTCTACACCGACATCGACAGCCTGAAGCGTTTTCTGAAGAAAATCTATAAGAAGGCGCTGGTGCCGAATCCGAGGACGAATAAAAACGGGAAGCCGTATCCATACTATGTCTACAACAATGTCTATGTGTTCGTCGATGATATGGATAATGTCAGCGCCGTGCAGAAACAGATCTCGGACATGGGCTTCAGTGTGAGCTCCAGTATTGAGTGGCTGAAGCAGGCGCAGCAGCAGCTTAATATGGTGCAGCTCGTGCTGGGCGGCATCGGTGGCGTATCGCTGCTCGTCGCGGCGATCGGTATCATGAATACCATGATGATGTCGATCTATGAGCGGACGAAGGAAATCGGTGTGATGAAGGTGCTGGGCTGTGCGATGCCGGATATACGGAACATGTTCCTCTGTGAGTCCGGTATGATCGGGCTCATGGGTGGCGTCGCAGGACTCGCGGTCAGCTACCTCATCTCGTATATCATTAACTTCTTTACGAAGAATGCCGGGTCGATGATGTTCGGCTCGGGCTCGATGGGCAGTCTGTCCAGTATTCCGTTCTGGCTCGCGGCCTTCGCGATCGGCTTCGCCATCGCGGTCGGCACGATCGCGGGCTACGTTCCGGCGGCGCGCGCGATGAAGCTGAGTCCGCTGGCGGCGATTCGAAATGAGTGACTTTATAGCAGGGCCTCCGGGCCCTGCTATACTTCTCATGATAATTAATTATATTGTGCATTTCGAATTGCGATGATATAATGCGGCAATATGTCACAGTTGGAAGGGAGTACGAAATGATCAAGGTTGCAAAATTTGGCGGAAGCTCCTGTGCCTCCGCGGAACAGTTCAGAAAAGTTAAGGACATCGTTCTTTCCGATAAGTCGAGACACTATATCGTGGTTTCGGCACCGGGTAAGCGGGCTTCCGGCGATACGAAGGTAACCGATCTTCTTTATCGTCTCCAGGATGCGGTCGCAGATGAGAAGAAGTTCCAGGAGACGCTCCAGACGATCAAGGATCGTTATCAGGAGATCATCGATGGTCTCGAGCTTCAGTTCAGTCTGGCGGCGGACTTTGACCGGATCGAGCAGGATCTCAAGGCGGGTGCCGACCGTGACTACGCGGCTTCGCGTGGTGAGTTTCTGAATGCGAAGCTGATGGCGGCCTATCTTGGCTTCAGCTTCATCGATTCTGCAAGCTGTTTCGTCTTCAAGGAGGACCGGAGCTGTGACTATCAGAAGACGGAAGAGGGCATCCGCGCCGCACTGAAGGACATTGATTATGCCGTATTCCCTGGCTTCTATGGTGCCAATGAGAAGGGCGAGGTCGTTACCTTTAGCCGTGGCGGTTCGGATGTGACCGGTTCCCTGATTGCAGCGGCGGAGCACGTCGATCTCTATGAGAACTGGACGGATGTATCCGGATTCCTCGTCGCAGATCCGCGCATCGTGCCGAATCCGGAGGTCATCGATTACATCACCTACCGTGAGCTTCGTGAGTTGAGCTACATGGGTGCCGGTGTACTTCATGAGGATGCGATCTTCCCGGTACGCCGTGAGGGCATCCCGATCCAGATTAAGAACACGAACCGTCCGGAGGACCATGGTACGCTCATCGTGCAGAACACGCTGAAGAAGCCGCGTTTCATCATCACTGGTGTCAGCGGTAAGAAGGATTTCTGTGCGATCAACATCGAGAAGGCGATGATGAACTCGGAGATCGGCTTCGCACGTAAGCTTCTTTCCGTCCTCGAGGACAACAACATTTCCTTCGAGCACATCCCGTCCGGTATCGATACGATGACCCTCGTCATCCATCAGGAGGAGCTCGAGCACTGCGAGCAGAAGATCCTGAACGGCATCCAGCGTGCCGTGAATCCGGACCTCATTGAGCTCGAGTCGGATATTGCACTGATCGCGGTCGTCGGACGTGGCATGAAGTCATCCCGTGGTGTAGCTGGCAGAGTGTTCTCTGCACTCGCCCATGAGTACATCAACATCAAGATGATCGACCAGGGCTCCAGCGAGTACAACATCATCATCGGTGTACGGAACGAGGACTTCGAGAAGGCCATCCGCGCTATTTATAAAATGTTCGTCATGAGCGCCAAGTGATATTGCATAGTATATGAAGTCCCGGAGGGCAGCGGTCCTCCGGGACTTTTATCATGCCCGGACATATGATATAATGCGCGGAGCGAGGAAACATAATATGAGAATTTTTGTGATCGGTGGCGGGGCTGCCGGACTGATGGCGGCGATCGCGGCGAAGGAAACAGCGGCGGACGCCGACGTGATTTTAATAGAAAAGAATGATAAGCTTGGGAAGAAGATCTTCATCACGGGAAAGGGACGCGGCAATCTGACGAACGCGGTGGCCATCGAGGATTTCTTTCCGCAGTATGTGACGAATCCGCGCTTTCTGTACTCGGCGCTGTATGACTTCACGAATCAGGATACGATCGATCTGCTGGAGGCACACGGCTGCCGGACGAAGGTTGAGCGTGGCGACCGTGTCTTCCCGGTATCGGATCATGCCTACAGTATCACGGATGCACTCAAGCACTATATCAAGAAGCTGGGTGTCGAGATCCGCTATAAGACGGAGGTGAAGAAGATCGAGCTTCGGGACGGACAGGTTCGTGGTGTGGTGACGGATTGTGGCTTTCAGCCGGCGGATGCAGTAATCGTCGCGACCGGTGGCCGCAGCTATCCGTCGACCGGCTCTACCGGGGACGGCTACCGTTTCGCCGAGGAGGCGGGCCTCAAGGTGACGGAAACCTATCCGTCTCTCGTCGCCCTCGAGGTGCATGAGCCGGATGCCTACCGTCTGAAAGGGCTTAGCCTCCGGAACATCGCGATCGATATCCGCGACGAGGATGGAAAGAGCTACTACCAGGACTTCGGCGAGCTTGAGTTCATGGAGAGCGGACTGCGTGGTCCGGTGATCATCTCGGCATCTGCCGTCGTCACGAAGCTGGTCAATGCTTCCGACCATAAAAAGTGGAAACTCCTCACCGTGCACATCGACCTGAAACCGGCGCTGGATGACGCGGAGCTCGATCGTCGACTGCTCCGGGATTTCGATACCTATCGGAACAAGGAGCTCCGGAATGCGTTTTCCGAGCTGCTCCCATCTCAGCTGATCCCGGTCTTTACGGCACGGCTCGCCGCGCAGGGTATCGACATCAACCGCAAGGTCACCGAGGTCGACCGCGAGACACGGAAGAAGATCGCGGCCCTCATCCGGGATTTCAGCTTCACGATCCGCGGTACCGGCAGCTTCAAGGAGGCCATCGTCACCCAGGGCGGTGTTGCTGTGAAGGAGCTGAACCCGAAAACGATGGAAGCGAAGAAGGTGAAGGGACTGTACTTCGCCGGCGAGGTCATCGACGTCGACGGCTACACCGGCGGCTTCAATATGCAGATGGCCTTCTCCACCGGCCACCTCGCCGGCAAGTCCGCCGCTGAAGCACTGGATTAAGTGGCTGTTCGGGTAACGAACCCCGGAGGGACGGTGAACGAACTGCATCAAATAATATTTAAGGAGGCTGTTATGCCATATAGTATTGCCATTGACGGTCCGGCAGGTGCCGGCAAGTCAACGATTGCGAAGGCCGTAGCGCGCGAACTCGGCTATGTTTACATCGATACCGGTGCCATGTACCGTGCCGTCGGTCTGTTCTGCCTCAACGAGGCCATCGCCCTCGAGGATGAGGCGCGCGTCTCGGAGGCGGTGCGCGACATCGACATCACGATCGCCTATGATGAGGAAGGCGCCCAGCAGGTCTTCCTGAACGGCGCCAATGTCTCCACACGGATTCGTACCCAGCAGGTCGGCGATGCCGCATCCACGGTGTCCCAGTATCCGGCCGTGCGGGAGAAGATGGTGAAGCTGCAGCAGAGCCTTGCGGAGCATACCTCGGTCGTGATGGATGGCCGGGATATCGCGTCGAAGGTCCTTCCGAACGCAGATACGAAGATTTATCTCACCGCGTCGGTCGAGGAGCGTGCACGTCGCCGTGCGAACGAGCTACGCGAAAAAGGCGAGGCCTGTGACATCGCCGAGGTCGAGGCGGAGATCCGCGCACGGGATGACCGTGATATGCACCGTCAGCATTCCCCGCTCATCCAGGTGCCGGAGGCGGTGCTCGTCGACAGCTCGACGCTGACCATCGACGAGACGATCGACCGCATCCTCGAGATCTGCATGCAGCACTGAGGACAGCGCTATGATGGTCACACTTGCAAAAACCGCCGGCTTCTGCTTCGGCGTACAGCGCGCGGTCGATACCGTTTACCGCGTGCTCGAGGAGGAGCATGGAAAACCGACCGAGGAACAGCGTTCGATCTATACCTACGGACCGATCGTGCATAACGAAACCGTGATTCAGAAGCTCGCCGCAGAGGGCGTACAGGTGCTCGAATCCGAGGAGGAGCTTGCGACGCTCCGCGATGGTATCGTCATCATCCGTGCGCACGGAGTGCCGAAGCACATCTATGAGCTGCTCGAAGAGCAGAGGGTCGAAGCCGTCGATGCTTCGTGCCCCTTTGTCCAGAAGATCCAGCGCCTCGTGCAGCAGCACACCGCGGCCGGAGAGGAGGTCTTCGTGACCGGAAACCCGGAGCACCCGGAGGTCGTTGGGATCATGGGCTGGGCGGAAGGCGTCATTTCAGCGATTCCGGACATCGAAACCGCTGAAAAATTACCAAACGGAGAGGGCAGAAGCGTGGTTGTTGTGTCACAAACCACGTTTAATATCGATAAATTCAAACTAATTATTGATATTTTGAAAAAAAAGCATTATTATGTTAATGCTATTAATACGATTTGCAACGCAACGTTTGAGCGACAGTCGGAAGCGAAGGAACTGGCGAAACAGTCCGACGCGATGATTGTCATTGGAGGGCGCAGTTCCTCCAACACGAAGAAACTTTTTGAGATTTGTAAAGACCAGTGTCGTAACACCCAGTTGATACAAACGGTTGGAGATCTTAACTTCGTTCAGGATGAAGCGGTTCAAAACGTAGGTATTACAGCTGGGGCAAGCACCCCGAAAGAAATTATTGAGGAGGTTCAAAATTATGTCAGAGATGAGTTTTGAACAGATGCTTGACGCATCATTAAAGTCTATTCATGCAGGGGAGATTGTTACTGGTAAGGTTATTAGTGTAAAGCCTGACGAGATTGCACTCAACATTGGGTACAAGTCCGATGGTATCATGACCAGAAGTGATTACAGCGCAGATAACACTGTAGACCTCACCACAGTAGTCAATGTCGGCGATGAAATCGAGTGCAAGGTAAAGAAGGTTAACGATGGAGAGGGACAGGTTGTTCTTTCCCACAGAGAGGCACTTGCTTCCAAGGCTTCTGAGGAGCTCAAGGATGCATTTGAGAACCAGACCGTTCTTACCGGCAAGGTTGTTCAGGTTGTCAAGGGCGGCCTGAATGTTGAGGTAAATGGTGCACGTGTATTTATCCCTGCATCCCTCGTATCTGATACCTTCGAGAGAGATCTCACCAAGTATCAGGGTCAGGATATCCAGTTTGTGATCACTGAGTTCAATCCGATGAAGCGCAGAGTCATCGGTGATCGTAAGCAGCTTATGGCCGCTACGAAGAAGGAGCAGCACGACAAGCTCTTCAGCGAGCTTCAGGTCGGCGATGTTCGTACCGGTGTTGTTAAGAACCTTACTGATTTCGGTGCATTCATCGATCTCGGTGGCGCTGATGGTCTCCTTCATATCTCCGAGATGTCCTGGGGTCGTATCGAGAACCCGAAGAAGCTTTTCAAGTCCGGCCAGGAGGTTAAGGTACTTGTTAAGGAAATCAACGGTGAGAGAATCGCTCTTACACGTAAGTTCCCGGATGAGAACCCGTGGAAGGATGCAGAGACCAAGTTCGCTGTTGGTACTGTTGTAAGTGGCAAGGTTGCTCGTATGACAGACTTCGGCGCATTCGTAGAGCTTGAGAAGGGCATCGATGCACTTCTTCATGTATCTCAGATTTCCAGAGATCATGTCAACAAGCCGTCAGACGTTCTTGAGGTTGGTCAGGAGATCGAGGCGAAGATCGTCGATCTCGACGTAGACAGCCACAAGATTTCCCTGAGCATGAAGGCTCTTTCTGAGCCGGAGCGCAAGGAGGATCTCGATGTTGCAGACGTTGACATCGAGGCTGTAGGCAAGGCTGAGGCTGAGCGCGTAGACGAGGAGTAATCCGCATAGACAGAGGGTCGGACAGAAATGTCCGGCTCTCTTTTTTTAAAATCCTTGCGTGGGACTTTTTTACGTGCTATACTCTTTCATCGGATATGCTGACTCATGGGAGAAGTATGCGCATTTCCCCTGTGCGTTTGCATAATATATAAAACGAAAGTTTCGGAGGTACTCTTAATGAGCGTTAAAGTTGAAAATCTTGAGAAGAATATGGCTAAGCTGACCGTTGAGGTGGACAATGCTGAGTTTTTAAAGGCCATCGATGTAGCATACAAGAAGAACCGTAACAAGTTCAATCTTCCTGGTTTCCGGAAGGGCAAGGCACCGAAGGAGATGATCATGAAGATGTACGGACCACAGGTATTCTTCGAGGATGCGCTCAATGAGATTCTTGATAAGACCTATCCGGAGGCTGCGAAGGAGTCCGGCCTCGAGATCGTTTCCAGACCGGAGATCGGCGTAGAGCAGATTGGTATGGATCAGAACGTGATCTACACAGCAACCGTTGCTGTAAAGCCGGAGGTTACCCTCGGTGAGTATAAGGGCGTTACGGTAGAGAAGGCGGAGACCACGGTAAGTGCGAAGGAAGTAAACGAGAAGCTCGCTGCAGAGCTCGAGAAGAATGCACGTGTCGTTGAGGTTGAGCGTGAGATCAAGAAGGATGATATCGCAACCATCGATTTCGTGGGCTCCGTAGACGGCGTTGAGTTCGAAGGTGGTAAGGGCGAGGATTACCCGCTGACCATCGGTTCCAGCACCTTCATCCCGGGCTTCGAGGATCAGCTGATCGGCCACAAGGCTGGTGAGACCGTCGATGTAAAGGTTACCTTCCCGGAGAACTACGGCGCAAAGGATCTCGCAGGTAAGGAAGCACTTTTCGTAACTACCATCAAGGTTGTCAAGGAGAAGCAGGTTCCGGCTGCTGATGATGAGTTCGCATCCGAGGTTTCCGAGTTCGATACTCTCGACGAGTATAAGAAGGATCTGAAGAAGACCCTGAAGGAGGAGAAGGAGAAGGCTGCAACCACGACCAATGAGAGAAATGTCATCGCGAAGGTTGTTGAGAACGCTTCCGTAGAGATTCCGGCACCGATGCTTGAGGCTCAGCTGGACAACATGCTCTATGATTACCAGACCAGACTTGCTCAGCAGGGCATCCCGATGGATCAGTATCTCCAGATCACCGGCCAGACCGTAGAGCAGATCAAGGAGCAGATGAAGGAGAGCGCTGAGAAGAATCTCAAGACTTCCCTCGTTATCGAAGCGATCATGGAGAAGGAGAACATCACCGTCGCTGATGAGCGCGTAGATGAGGAGTTCAAGAAGATCGCAGAGCAGTACAAGATGGAGTATGATGATCTCAAGAAGACGGTTTCCGAGGAGCAGAAGGAGAGCATGAAGAGAGAGATCGCTTTCCAGGAGACCATCGATATGCTCGTAGCTGAGGCGAACCTTGTAAAGGCAGAGAAGAAGTCCAAGAAGGCTGCTGAGGACGAGGAGAAGACAGAGGAGTAATTCCTGTATCGCTTCATCGAAGATTTAAAGATTTTTAGCGGTGCAGGTAACTGCACCGCCTTTTTTTAAGATTCATAGGGAGGTTTCATTATGAATTTAACACCTAGAGATATTACAACGATTCCGTATGTCATTCAGTCGACATCCAGAGGAGAGCGTTCCTACGACATCTTCTCCCGTCTGCTGAACGAGCGTATCATCTTCCTCGGGGACGAGGTAAACCATGATACCGCTTCCCTCGTCGTGGCACAGCTTCTGTACCTCGAGTCCGAGGATCCGGATAAGGACATCAGCCTGTACATCAACAGCCCGGGTGGTGTCATCACGGACGGTATGGCGATCTACGATACCATGCGTTATATCAAGTGTGATGTATCCACCATCTGCGTCGGCATGGCCGCTTCGATGGGGGCCTTCCTTCTGGCCGGCGGTACGAAGGGCAAGCGTATGATCCTTCCGAACGCTGAGGTCATGATTCACCAGCCATCCGGCGGTGCACAGGGCCAGGCAACGGAGATCCAGATCACGGCAGAGTGGATTCTTCGTACGAAGAAGCACATGGCAGAGATTCTTGCAGCCAACTGCGGACAGCCAGTGGAGAAGGTGATGGAGGATACCGAGCGTGATCACTGGATGACCGCTCAGCAGGCGCTGGAGTACGGCATCGTCGATCATATCTTCGAATCACGCGAAGCAGCTGAGGTACGGAACTGAGTACCGGTACCAGCATTACCAGACTAACCAGAACGAGAGGACTGAATTCATGCAAATGAAACCAGACGATAAAATCCGCTGCTCTTTCTGCGGTAAATCAGCGAAGCAGGTCCATAAGCTTATCGCCGGTTTAAATAATAATTATATCTGTGACGAGTGTGTCGAGCTCTGCGAGGAGATCCTGAACGAGCAGGACGGCGATTTCAGAGAGGACAGCGACAACTCGGACATCCATCTTCTGAAGCCGAAGGAGATCCATGATTTCCTCGATGAGTATGTGATCGGACAGGATGAGGCGAAGAAGGTACTGTCTGTCGCGGTTTATAATCACTACAAGCGCATCACCTCGAAAATCAAGGATATCGATGTGCAGAAGTCGAACATCCTGATGATCGGACCGACCGGTACCGGCAAGACCTACCTGGCACAGACCCTGGCCCGCATCCTCGGTGTTCCGTTCGCCATCGCCGATGCGACCGCACTCACCGAAGCCGGCTATGTCGGCGAGGATGTCGAGAACATCCTCCTGAAGCTGATTCAGGCAGCAGACTATGATATCAAGCGTGCAGAGATCGGTATCATCTATATCGATGAGATCGATAAGATCACGAAGAAGTCGGAGAATGTCTCCATCACCCGTGATGTTTCCGGTGAGGGCGTTCAGCAGGCACTGCTGAAGATCCTCGAGGGAACCGTCGCTTCGGTACCACCTCAGGGTGGACGAAAGCACCCGCAGCAGGAGCTTATCCAGATCGATACGACGAACATCCTGTTCATCTGCGGTGGTGCATTTGACGGACTCGAGCACATCATCGAGAAGCGTGTCGCTTCCGGATCGATGGGCTTCGGTGCGGACATCGTCGAGAAGAATCGTGACAACTACGATGACATCCTTCGCCAGGTACAGCCGGAGGACCTCGTTCGCTTCGGTCTCATCCCGGAGTTTATCGGACGAGTACCGGTCGACGTCACCCTGCAGTCCCATGATGCGACGACCCTGAAGCGCATTCTGACGACCCCGAAGAACGCACTCGTGAAGCAGTATCAGAAGCTGTTTGAGATCGACGGCGTCGAGCTCCGATTCACGGATGAGGCGGTCACTGCCATCGCCGAGAAGGCAGCGGAGCGCAAGACCGGTGCCAGAGGACTCCGCTCCATCATGGAAGACATGATGATGGACATCATGTATGAGATTCCGTCTGAGCCGGACATCCAGAGCGTGGAGATCACGGAGGATGTGGTGAAGGGAAGCGGGGAACCGATCATCATCCGTAAAGAAAAGAAAACAGCCCGGCATGCAGATGCCACCGACACGGCTGTATGAGTCTGAGAAAACCCGATCGGTCACGTGCCGACCGGGTTTCCTGAACCTGAACCATTGATATCGTCACATACACATCGTCACTAAGAAAAGGAGATTCCATGAAGATCACTTCTGTAGATCTGGAGAGAGTGCTGGGCGTAAAATCCGAGCTTCCGAAGACCGGAAAACCTGAATTTGTCATGGCGGGACGATCCAACGTCGGAAAGTCCTCCTTTATCAATGCCTTCGTCAATCGAAAGAACTTCGCCCGTACGAGCTCGACTCCGGGTAAGACACGTACGATCAACTTCTATAATATCAATGATCGATTCTACCTCGTCGATCTTCCGGGGTACGGCTATGCGTCCACCGGTGCGGTCGAGCAGGAGAAGTGGGGACGTATGATCAACCGCTATCTCGAGACCTCGGATGACATCGAAGAGGTGATCCTTTTCGTGGATATCCGTCACGATCCGTCGAAGCTCGACATCCAGATGTTCGACTACGTGACCCAGGTCACCGGCTTCGAGCCGATCGTTATCCTGACGAAGATGGATAAGATCAACCGCTCACAGATTAAGAAACAGACCGCCGCGATCCGCAAGGCCCTGCATGCGACGGAAAACTGCACGATGATCCCGTTCTCCTCCCAGTCAAAGCAGGGACTCGAGAACATCTATGCAATCATCGACGAGATCATGGATGCACCGGAAACCCCGGAAGGGGACAACTGAGGCACAGTACTCCGAGACCGGTAAAATCTAAGCCGCTAAGGGTCCTCAACTTGATTTTACACGGTCTCTACGTATGGCTTCAGTTGCCGTCCTCCGGGGTTTCCTGGGCTGAACAGAAAACCGATGTTAAAACAGAAATCGCTAAATTCTGAAAACGGACTTGACATCAGTGCAGACTGGTGCTAATCTATGAAGGTCGTAAAGACAAAGGAAAGTAGGTATCCACCTCACCTTGGCAGTTGCAACTGACCCGGGTTCATATTTGATTATTACTTCGTGTATTTTCATTATGGTGGATTGGCTTACAATCCGCCATTTTTTTGCATTCGACCAGTGTATGTGGAGAGGAGTTTATGGCTATTAAGAAAAACGCAAGCATCGAAATAAACGAGCAGATCCGTGACAGAGAGGTAAGAGTCATTGGTGCAGAGGGCGAGCAGCTCGGTATCATGTCTTCCAAGGACGCTTATATGATGGCAAAGGAGAAGGACCTGGATCTTATCAAGATCGCTCCGACTGCAACGCCGCCTGTTGTAAAGATCGCCGACTTCGGTAAGTATCGTTACGAGATGATGCGTAAGGAAAAGGAAGCCAAGCGTAATCAGCGCGTGACTGAGCTGAAGGAGATCCGTATGACACCGAACATCGATCAGAACGATCTCAACACGAAGTTATCCGCTGCACGTAAGTTCCTCGAGAAGGGCAATAAGGTCAAGGTCGCTCTTCGATTCAGAGGCCGTGAGATGTCTCGTATGAATCAGTCCAAGTACATCCTTGACGAGTTCGCCGAGCAGCTGAAGGACATCGCAGTCCTCGATAAGCCGGCGAAGGTAGAAGGCAGAAACATGGCGATTGTAATAAGCCCGAAAAAGTAAAATCACAGGAGGCTGTTATGGCAAAGTTAAAGCTGAAGACAAAGAGAGCTGCTGCTAAGCGCTTTAAAGTTACTGGCACAGGAAAGCTTGTAAGAAACAAGGCTTACAAGTCACACATTCTCACCAAGAAGACAACGAAGCGTAAGAGAGGCCTGCGCAAGGATACTGTTCTTGATCAGACCAACGTTAAGACGATGAAGAAGATTCTTCCATACCTTTGATTTGTAGACTTTAGAGGAGGAAATTAAAATGAGAATTAAGGGCGGATTAAACGCTAAGAAGAAGCATAATAGAGTACTCAAGCTTGCTAAAGGCTACAGAGGATCTCGCTCAAAGCACTATAGAGTAGCGAAGCAGAGCGTAATGAGAGCTCTTACGGAGTCCTACAGAGGCCGTAAGGAGAGAAAGAGACAGTTCAGACAGCTCTGGATCGCTCGTATCAACGCAGCTGCAAGACTGAATGGTCTTTCCTACAGCAAGTTCATGTTCGGCCTCAAGAATGCCGGCATCGATATGAACCGTAAGATGCTTTCCGAGATCGCAATCGCTGATCCGGAGGGATTTGCAAAGCTCGCTGAGACTGCAAAGGCTAACCTCAACAAGTAATCTTCAACCGACAGGATTCGTCCTGTCGGTTTTTTAATGTGCATGGCTATTCTGACGAGCGAACGTGAAGTGGCCAGCGGTGGACTCTGTGACCGATCACGCATTTCGACGGCGATTTAGCCAGTGCCCGGAGGGCCGTCAACAGAAGCACAGTACTCCGAGGCCGGTAAACTCTAAGCCGGGGACCCTAAGCGGCACTAGGCCCTCTGCAATCGCCGAGTTTTCTTTATGAAAACTCAGCGTTGCAGAGGGTTCCAATGAGAGATAGCACCAAGTGCCGCTAAGGGGACCCGGCTTGATTTTACACGTCCTCTACGTATGGCTTCTGTTACCGGTCCTCCGGGCACTGGCCGAGTTGCACTTCCTGATTGCATCCTGATGAAGAGATACGAATATTAACTCTGGAAATGCACAAAAAAAGAACCGATTCTGATGAATCGATTCTTCAATGCGGAAGAAGGGATTTGAACCCTCAAGAGTGTAACCTCACACGGACCTGAACCGTGCGCGTCTGCCGTTCCGCCACTTCCGCGAACTCGTATATAATAGCATGGTGAGTTGGGTTCGTCAACAACTAATTTTAGCTTTTCTGAAATAAATATAATCGACGATTTATGCTTTACTTCAACTGAATTTTGCGAGGGAGTGGAGTGCCCGGCAGTGAGGCTCCGTGAACGTAGAGCATTTCGATGTCTGTCCCAGGATTTCTGCTAGGGGCGGCCCAATGTCCTATGTGCGCCCGAATTGTCTGAGGTCTGTTTTCCATCAGGAAAACAGGCCGAGTATCGGGCGATGGCTCGACGCCCCTTGCAGAAAGCGTGGTTGACAGACCCGAAATGCGTGATCGGTCACGGAGTCCACTGCCGGGCCACCGCTTATTAAAAATCAGTGGAGGAACGCGCCGAGTACGCCGTAGGAGACGATCGACATGATGACGGAGGCGAGCAGTACGCCGACGATGATGGCGAGGAAGGATTTCTTCCGCGGCATGTGCAGGAGGCCGGCGACGAGGGAACCGGTCCATGCGCCGGTGCCCGGGAGCGGGATGCCGACGAAGAGCACGAGGCCCCAGAAATCATACTTCTGAATCGATGCCTGGTTCTTCTCGACCTTCTCGCGGAGCTTTCGCGCGATGCCCTGCGTCGGTCCGAAATGCTCACAGGCCAGCACGATCTTCTCGATGAAGAGGAGGATCAGCGGGATCGGCAGGAGATTTCCGACGATGCAGAGGATCAGTGCACGCAGATACGGCACGCCCAGCAGCGAGGATGCGAGGAGTCCGCCACGGAGCTCCAGGATCGGCATCAAGGAAATGATGAAGACGATGGCGTCCTTCGAGAGGAGTCCCGTCAGGTGAGTGGTGACAAAGCTTACAAGTGCTTCCATTTTTGACCTCAATTTCCTAATAATCTCGTAATTTAGTTTTCTTGAATGCCCCTATGGAATGTGGTAGACTAAACAGATGATTTGAAAGTGCGCTCGCACGTTAGCCGGAAGAAATCGATGTCTCCCGCGATGTGACCGCAGCTCTGGTCGCCTGCATTGTCCGACGCCATAAAAGGCACAATGCCGATTCTATCGACTGCGTCCCACTGTGTCAAGCGATGAACGGGTTTCAGATCACTGAGACAAAAGGAAACGAAAGCCGGGACACTATCTGACTGCTGTCGACCATCCGGAAATCCTGGGTGAGGGCACTCGATCAGACCGAGCGTGTGGTTCGGCCTCGCAGGTTCGCCATCCGGGAATCACGGGTGACGGCGTGCTGTACCACAGGTCCCCGAACAGCTGTAGAAAGAATCATATGATCAGTTACGAAGAAGAAATCAAACGTTTTAAGCCGAGTCTCGATGTCGATCAGATCGAGGATGCCATCGCAAAGGTGGACCTCACGGATATGAACGACATCATGACCAGTCTCATCGAGGAGGCCATCAAGCATAAAAAGGATGAGAGTGCTAAATGAAGTATGACGTAATGCTGGAGCAGATCGCAAACTGCTACTACAATCTGGGACTGGAGCGGGCACGTCTCCGCGATCTGAGCGGAGCCGCCGAGCTGCTGAAGAAGTCGCTGACCTTCGATAAGTATCAGAAGGATGCGCGCAATCTCCTGGGCCTTATCTTTTTCGAGTGCGGCGAGACCGCGGATGCGCTCGTGCAGTGGGTCATCAGTATGAACCTGCTGCCACAGGATAACATCGCGGATCATTACCTCGATGAGATCCAGCGGAAGCCGGCGATCCTCCGTATCTGTTCGGACAATGTCAAGCGCTATAATCAGGCACTGGACTACGCGCAGAACAACAACGAGGACCTCGCCATCATGCAGCTCAACCAGGTCATCCAGGACAGCCCGAACTATATCAAGGCGCATATCCTGCTTGCCCTTTTATATATGAAGAGAGAGGACTGGGTGAAGGCGGGGCGCAGTCTCTACCTTGTGCTGAAGATCGACCGCAACAATCCGAAGGCGCTCGTGCTGATGGATGAGGTCAAGCACAACACCGGTCGGAAGGAGGTTGAGCAGAGCCGCCTGAAGAATGCATTTTCCCACCGGAAGATGACGGACGACGATGTGCTGATCCCGCAGGAGGTGAAGCAGGTGTCCCCGTGGATGGTCGTCGGCTACATCTTCGTCGGTGTGATCCTGGCGCTCTTTGCGTTCTATCTCCTGATCATGCCGGCGAAGACGAAGGCGCTCAATGCCGAGAACAACCGCGAGCTGATTTCCTATACCGAGAAGCTTGATGCCTCGAATCGTGCCTACGCGGAGCTGAAGGATTCCTACGATACGCTGGAGTCGCAGTACGCCGAGGCGGCGGATCAGGTCTCACAGTTTGAGAATGCCAATGCCTCCTTCATGGGGCAGTACCAGGCACTGAACGAGATCCGGACAGCACTGGCGAATGGTGATACGCTTCAGGCTGCGAAGCTCTATACGGGCCTCGATCAGAGTCAGATCAGTGATGCGACCATGCTGCAGCAGCTGCAGAGCATCAAGGTGCAGATGGAGGGCTCGATCTATCAGGAGCTCGCCGACCAGGCGACCAGTGCCTGGAACAGCGGAAACAAGGATCAGGCAGCCGAGCTGTATAATCTGAGCCTGGCGATCCGCGAGGAACCGGAAAATATGTATCTCCTCGGACGTCTCTACCAGAACATGGGAAGAACCGACGAGGCTAACACACTGTTTGATAAAATCATCGGCGCACACCCGGATTCAAATTATGCCGAGCGTGCAAGACAGGCAAGAGGGTACTGATCCATGCTGAATGTTGAGAAGATCCGCCTGATGACCCAGCTTTCGATTTATGACCGGAAAGAGGGAAAGGCGATACGGGATGTAAGCAGATATTTCAAGGGAGACTATCTCTCCCGGAGGATGTTCATGGCACTCGTGCACTACACACTGTGCTTTATTCTCGTGTCCATGCTGCTGATGCTGATCAATCTCGAAGAGCTTCTGATGCATCTGAACATCCCGTTTATCGTGGCTGCGGTCCGGGTTCTTCTTTTCATTTATGTGCTCGGCTTCGTGGGCATGATGGCGTTTTCCTATGTACGCTATGCACGGGCCTATGATGATCTTCATCGGAAGAGTCTCTACTATATGGCGAAGCTCGACAAGCTGCTGCAGCTCGAGGAGGCACCGGATACGAAGCTCGATATCGAGAGCGCCGGCTCCGAGTTCTATAAGGAGAAGGGCGGGAAGATCCGCATCATGGAGGATGTGCCTGTGCGACAGGCGAAGCAGCCGAAGCCACAGCCGGACAGAAGGAGGAGCGCAACTGCTGCCCCGAAACAGGCAGCAGCGCAGCATGCGCTGCGAAAGAATGCGGCGCAGCCTGCGGTCCGGGAAGAAGAGGAGTGGCTGGATGATCCGATCGAACCGGAGAACGGCTGGCTGGATGACCCAATCGAGCCGGAAGGTGGCTGGCTGGACGATCCGGTCGAGCCGAAGAAGCAGAGTGACACGGGCAGACCATCCGCGGATGGCATACAGCTTATGGATTTCAGAAAACATCACGAGGAAGAAAAACGATGACACAGCTGGTCGATATGAAGGATGAATTACAGAAGTTTTACATCAAAAATGAATACTGGCTCACACCTGTACTGAAGGCGCTGACCGCATTCATATGCTTTTTCATGATCCGGCTTCGCATAGGCTCCGACACCATGTTCGGCAGTTTGCTGATCGCGATCGCCGCGGCGGCGCTGTGCTCGTTCCTTCCGTGGACGGCCGTCACGGTCATGTCGGCGGTCTTCGTGCTGGGCAATGCCTATGGCACGTCGATGGAGCTGGCTCTCATGGCAGCCTTCATCCTCCTGCTGGTGGCGCTCGCCCAGTCCGCGTTCCGTGCAGGCAATGCGATTCTGATCGTCCTGGTACCGCTGCTGTTTTATCTGCATGTACCGTATGTGCTTCCGATCATCGCAGGGCTCAGTCTCGGACTGATATCCATCGTGCCGGTATCCATCGGCGTGATGATGTATTATTTCATCGAGTATATCTCGGAGAATGCATCGCAGCTCAGTGTATCGACGAAGGATCCGATGGAGATGGCGAGCCAGTATGCCGCCATTTTCCAGGGCTACTTCCAGAACCGGACGATGATCGTGTCCATCATGGCCTTCGCCATCTGCACCGTGCTGGTGTTTATCCTTCATCAGATGGTGTTTTCGTATAACTGGGGAGTGGCGGTTATCGTCGGGCTCCTCTCGATCCTGGTGGTTTACATCATCGGATCCGCGCGCCTCGGCGCCGACTTTTCCTTCGGTACGGCAATGATCGGCGTGATTCTTTCCGGCATCCTTTCCTTCCTGTATGCACTGGCCTTTCATGGCGCGGACTATAAGGGAACGGAGCGCTTACGCTTCGAGGATGATGACTATTTCTATTTTGTAAAGGCGATTCCGAAGCTGAAATCAGGAAATGAGGCGTAAATCGAATGACAGGAATGATTGAAAAAATGAAAAGCTGGGTGAGCCTCCTGCCACCGATCGGCTATACCAACATCCTCGAGATCATCATCCTCGCGGTACTCGTATATGAGTTCCTTCTCTGGATCAAGAATACGAGGGCCTGGGAGCTGCTCAAGGGACTGCTGGTCATCGCCGCCTTTATCACCGTGGCCGCCATCCTGCACCTCACGACGATCATGTGGCTGATCGAACGTATCTCGACCGCCGCCATCATCGCGACGGTCGTCATCTTCCAGCCGGAGCTTCGGAAAGCACTGGAGCAGCTCGGCAGCCGGAACTTCATTTCGAATCTGATTCCGGATGACGGGATCGACGACGCCAGTGTGACGACGATCAATGAAATCATCCGCGCGACCTTCGAGATGGCGAAGAAGAAGACCGGAGCACTCATCGTGATCCAGCAGAATCAGCCACTGAAGGAAATCGAAGAGACCGGCATCCGTATCAACGGTATCGTATCGGCGGCACTGCTGATCAACATCTTCGAGAAAAATACACCGCTGCACGATGGTGCGGTTACGATCGTCGGCGACAAGGTGACGGCTGCGACCTGCTATCTGCCGCTGTCCGACACCGATATCTCGAAGGACTTCGGTACGCGTCATCGTGCGGCGCTCGGCATGTCCGAGACGAGTGACGCCGTTACGATCGTGGTCTCGGAGGAGACCGGTCGTGTGTCGGTCGCTGTAAACGGAAAGCTCTGTCGTGCGCAGGACGCCGAAGCCCTGCGCTCGATGCTTCCGACGAGAGAGCAGAAGGAGATGGATAAGAATACACGCTTCCGTATCTTCCGTACTACACGAAAGGAAGGTAAAGCATGATGAAACATTTCTTTACTGAAAATCTGCCACTCAAGGTACTGAGCCTCCTGATCGCGCTGCTCCTCTGGCTGCTGGTGGTCAATGTCTCACATCCGGAGGTGACGGATACGAAGACGGTGCCGCTCGAGGTCGAAAATCAGTCGGCTTTTGCAGCGCAGAATAAATCCTGGGAAATCGATCGCACGAGTGTGACCATCAGCTACAGTGTCCGCACGAACAGCCGCTCCCTCATCAGCGCATCGGATTTTCATGCCTACGTGGATCTGAAGGATTACAGCATTACCGGTGCGGTTCCGATCTATGTGGATGTACTGAATGATAAGGACGAGCTGATCGGAGATGTTACGGTGCGCCCGACGGTCACCCGTGTCATCATCGAAGACATCCAGGAAAAGAAATTTGAAATTAAAAATACCGTGCATGGTACGCCGAAGAGCGGTTACAAGGTCGCGAATGTGATCGTCAGTCCGGAATATGTCTATCTGAGTGGTCCGGAATCCGAAATCGGCCGTGTGTCCAGTGTCGGTATCGATGTCAATGTGGAGGGCATCGCACAGAACGAGGATGGGGTTGCCGAGCTCGTCTACTACGACGCAAACGGAAATCAGCTCTATGACCTCAAGAATGTCAGTGCGTCAACGAGCTCGATCCACTATGCCGTGACCCTGTATAAGGAGAAGTCCATCAACCTTCTCTCCAGTGTCAGTGGTACACCGGCCGCAGGGTATCAGTATGAGTCGACCGCGGTTTCACCGGCGACCGTGAAGCTGGCGGCATCGACCTACATCATCGACGGTATGACGGTGTTCGAGCTTCCGAAGATCGATATCAGCGGTGCCAGCGGAACGAAGACCGTAAGCTTCAATCTGGCAGACTATCTCCCGGCCGGCGTGATGCTGGCGGAGGACCAGGACGCGGAGGTCAATGTTACCGTCCGCATCGAAAAGATACCGGAGACGGAGGAGACCTCGACCGTCAGTGATGAAACATCTCAAACGACGGCACTCGTCTCCGGATCACAGAGTGCGCATACCAGTGAGAGTACGGCGGCAGAAGCGAAGCTGCCGGAGAGCAGTGCCCAGGATGGAGATACCGCGCCGGAGGGCACGGCCGCTGCGCATGAGTCGGGCAGTACACATGAGGAAACACTGCTCAGCCAGTCCGGACACTGATCGGAGAATACATATATTTCATGAAAACAGAATGGTTTAAACTTGGTATCTATACAGCAGCGTATGTCATGAGCTTCGTGCTGGGAGAGGCGGGTCTTTCCGCCCCTTCCGGCCTTTGCCTGATCTTCGCTGCTGCTTTTTTATATCTTACGGAGTACCGGAGGACACGGTCCACGCTGAATCTCCGTGGCCTGCTCGCGCTCGGGCTCCTCGGTGGGGAAGGCGTCGCCCGTTTTCAGCTGAGCCGACTGAGCACCGACTGGACGAGAGAAACCTGGCTCTCGTTCTACCTCTTTTATCTGATCTTTGATCTCTCGGCACAGCTCGCGGAACAGGTATGGATCGCAGGAGCTGATCGTCGTGTATCCGGCAGCGAGGTTTCGATATCGGTGGATTCGGCTTCCCACGGTGTGCGTGATGCCGGTGTGTTTCATGGATGTCCAGGGACAGAAGAAGAGGAACTCGCTGAGATGATGGATGGGAATTGCGGTCACGGATGCCCGGCGAGGGGAGAGAAGACGGGGCCGGATCTCCGCTACTTCCGCTATGCGCTCGTCGGCCTGCTCGCTATTTCCTGGGCGGCATTTCTCTTTGAGGCCCGGCGGCTCGGCTTCGTACCGCTTTTTACGGTCGATACACCGCATGCCTACAGCTACTTCCACGTGAAGGGCGTGCACTACTTCACGACGCTGGCGGTGCTTACCCCGGCGGTCTCGATGCTGTATCTCAGCGCCCGTCGTAAACACGGACTTCGTCCGGACGTGCTGGCGCTCCTCGGGCTGCTGCTCCCGATCCTCCTGACGCTCCTGATGGTGTCCCGTTTTCAGTTTATGATTTCGGTGATTCTGGCCGTCTTCGTGGCACTTCTTTCGGGGCGTCGTTATAAGCTCTGGCAGCTTCTGCTGCTCCTCGCGCTGATGGTCGCTGCGTATGTGTTCATCACGATCGAGCGGGCCCATTCCGTCGAGTATCTGAACGGCATCTTCGAGATGAAGGATCCGTCGACCCCGATCTTCATCACCCAGCCGTACATGTACATTGCAAACAACTATGATAATTTCAATGTCATGACCCGTGAGCTGACGACGCACGCCCATGGTCTCCGCATGCTCTACCCGTTTGTGACGCTGAGCGGGCTCAAGTTCTTCGTACCCGCGCTGGCGCAGGGCTTTCCGCTCTTCGTGACGAAGGAGGAGCTGACGACGGTCACGATGCTTTATGATGCCTGGTATGATTTCGGACTGGCGGGCATCGTCCTGTTTGCCGTCGTGCTCGGCCTCGTCTCAGGTGCGGTGTCACGTGCCCACCGGAAGAATCAGAATCCGTTCTCTGCGCTGCTGTATGCACAGCTCGCCTTTTATTATCTGGTTTCGTTTTTCACCACCTGGTTCAGTAACCCGGCCACCTGGTTTTATCTGGGGATCAGTTTCGTACTGTACCTCGGCTATGCATGTTCTGCGCGAAAAAGGAGAAGAGAATGAAGCGTTATACGCAGCTGATCTTAAATATCCTGGTGCCGATCCTGATGATTGCAGCGGTCGTCATCTTCGTTCCGAAACTGCTCATCTTTTTTATCCCGTTTATCATCGGGGCCATCATCGCATGGATCGCCAATCCGCTGATCCGTTTTCTGAATGCGAAAACGAAGCTGATGGAACGGCAGCATGCGTCCGTCGTCATCATCATCTTCATGCTCGTACTGATCGGCGCGATCCTTTATCTCGTCATCAGTGTAGCTTTCCGCTTCTGCGTCGGTTTCGCAGAAGATCTGCCGGATATGGTGCGGGACTTCGCCCAGCTTCTCCGGGAGTTCCTGCTTTCCCATCAGAACCTGCTGCAGCATTTCTCACTGAATCTGCCGGGGACGGGGGCGGATGGAACGGCGGTCATACTGGATCTTAACAAACTGAACAGCAGCATCGAGGAATCCCTCCTCGGCTTCGTGACGAATATCTCTGCCCCGATCGCCAATGTCTCCATCGGTGCGGTTCGCTCGATTCCGAATGTCCTCGTGTATTCGGTCGTGACGATCTTTTCTGCATACTGCTTCTGCAAGGATGGCGAACGCTATGTCGAGCAGGTGAAGGCATGGATTCCGAAGGAACTGTTCCGTTACTATGAGCTGCTGAAGGCAGACATACGGAAGATCATCCAGGGCTGGCTGCTGGCGCAGTTTAAAATCATGTTTGTCGTTTTCCTCGTGCTGGCGATCGGCTTCCTGCTGCTGCGTGTGCGCTATGCGATCCCGCTCGCTGCATTGACCGCATTCCTCGATTTTCTGCCGATGCTCGGGGTCGGCTTCATTATGTGGCCATGGATCGTGATCGACCTTTTCAGCGGAAATCTGATGCAGGCGCTCTGGCTCGTCGTGATCTATGTCGCGACCCAGATCGTGCGTCAGTTCATGCAGCCGAAGATCATGGGCGATACGATGGGACTCTCCCCGTTCCTGACGATTCTTTTCATGTACCTCGGTTACCGCTTCTATGGCTTCGTCGGACTGATTTTCGCTGTCCCGGCCGGGATGCTCGTGATGTGCTTTTACCGCTATGGCGCCTTTAAGAAGATGATGGACTCGATTCAGGCGCTCTACCGGGACCTGATTTCCTTCCTGTAAACGGATCTTTGGGAATCGGTGTGCTGCGCTTCATGCAGGGAAAACGTGACAGAAGTTTTGCAGACGGATCGCGGGATTCCTGCACGCTTCCCTGTGAACACATTGACAAATCAGATGGTACGAAATATAATTCTTAAAAATTAAATATTTTTTTATTGTTATTTTAGAAGGAGAACATCAAATGGAGAAGAAGACAAAGGCTACAGAAGTAAAGAAGGATGCAGCTCTGAAGGAGTCTTTCGCTGAGATCAAGAAGGCTGTAGCAGAGACTGCGAAGGCTGCTGAGAAGAAGGCCGCTCCTGCAAAGGAAGCAGTTAAGGCAGAGGCTCCGAAGAAGGAAGCCGCTCCGAAGAAGACCGCTCCAGTAAAGAAGACAGCTCCAGCAAAGAAGACAGAAGAGAAGAAGCCGGTTGAGAAGAAGACCGCTCCGGCGAAGGCAGAAGTGAAGACAGCTGTTACATTACAGATCGATGGACAGGATTTCGATCCTGCAAAGGTGATCGCAGACGCTCAGAAGGCGGCTGAGAAGATCAAGAAGGACGTCAAGGATGTCCATGTTTACATCAACGTAAACGATAAGGCTGCATACTTCACCGTCGATGGTGAGGGTAAGCCGGAGTACAGAGTAAACCTGTAATTCAGCATTTCGATCATAGAGAACGATTCATCGAAAGGTGAATCGTTCTTTTTATATACATCCGATGCTGATATCTGATAAAATACGAGCGACCAGTAGAGATGAAGCATCTCCGATGCAACAGGCTGTAATCACAGGAAAGAATCATTAGTGTGAGGTGAATATGAAGCAATTACCAGCGGAGTTCTGTACCCGCATGAAAGCCCTCCTTTCAGAGGAGGAATACGACGCATTTCTCGAGAGCTTCGAGAAGCCGACCGTCCGGGGACTACGGCTGAATCTTCATAAGCTGATGGAGCTGGAGGAGAGCCCGGATCCGGAGGCAATCCGCTACGAGAAGCTCGTCGCGGACTGGCATCTTGAGCCGATGCCGGAGAGCAGCAGGATCTCCTTCCGGGGACAGACGATGTATACGTCCTTCTACCTCGATGACCGCTACCTCGAGTCCATCGGTATCCGCCCGGGAAAGCATCCCTATCATGAAGCCGGACTCTACTATATCCAGGGGCCGGAGGCGATGCAGGTCGTACAGCATATGCAGATCCGTCCCTTCGACCGCGTGATCGACCTCTGTGCGAGTCCGGGCGGAAAATCGACGCAGGCTGCGGACCTTCTTTCGGCGGATGCCGGCGGCTTCCTGATTTCCAACGAATATGTCGCGCTGCGGGCCCGAACGCTCAGCTCAAACATCGAGCGCATGGGACTGCGGAATGCAGCCGTGCTGAATGAGGATACGGGAAAAATAGCCGATCATTTTCCAGAGTTCTTTACGCGTGTGCTCGTCGATGCACCGTGCTCCGGGGAAGGCATGTTCCGGAAGGATGACACGGCAATCAACGAGTGGTCCGTGGAGAATGTCCGTATGTGCGCTGAGCGCCAGCGGGAGATCACGGCAAATGCGTATCGCATGCTCGCCCCGGGCGGGATCCTCGCCTACAGTACCTGTACCTTCGAAAAGGAAGAGGATGAGGATATACGGGATTATCTGCTCAGCTCCTTCCCGGAGCTCACACTTCTCTATGAGAAGCGTGTCTGGCCGCAGCGGGAGCCGGGAGAGGGACACTATATGGCGATCTTCCGGAAGGCCGGCAGTGATCCGCTGGCCGCGCTGGAAGAGCGCTATGGCACGACGGTTTCCGGACCGGATCGTCCACTCGAGGAGAAGGCTTACCGGAAGCAGCAGGTGAAGGACCAGGGGTATCTCGTGCCGTCGATGCTGCCGGAGCTTCGCGGACTGCGCTGTCTCCGTGCCGGCATCCAGTCGGAAACGAGCCTGAAGAACCGGACCGAGCCGGCGCATGCGCTGAGCCATGTACTGAATCCGGCAGATGCCGCAGAACTTCAGCGGTTTGAGCTCCAGTGCTGCAGCTATCCGGCGACGGATCCGCGCATCGACCAGTATCTTCGCGGACTGCAGATTTCGGCACCCGAAGGCGTCAGCGGAAAGGGCTGGTGCATCGTCTGCGCAGACGGCGTCGCCCTCGGACTCGGGAAGCTGGTGAACGGACAGGTGAAGAATCATTTCCCGAAAGGACTTCGCTTTGTCTGAAGCAGGCAAAGTTACAAGCATGGAACCGGCATCGGACGACCTTTACTGGTCTGTACGGGTGATAAAAACAGAACGGCAAATCCGCTGAAAAATGAAAATAAATTTCATTTCTGAATGTCAAAAATCTGCGTCTGCTTTTGTGAAAAAGCCAACATTGTATAAGGAAAGCCTTATAAACTCTATAATTTGCGCCTTATGATGTCAGCATTATACCTGATATTACTTTCACAAAGAGTGAAAAAAGCACCCATTTCGGGTTGAATTATAAATGGGCTTCATATACAATATATACGTCATAAACCGGGGATTTTTTTCCCTTTGTTTAGATATGAAATGGAGGATAAAAAATGGATAATCAGTCAACATCATCCGCTCTGACGAGAATTCAGTCACTGCTCGATGAATTCAGCTTCGTTGAAGTTGGCCGTCTTGTGGAAGCAAGATCAACAGACTTTAACATGGCTGAGAAGAAGGCACCATCTGACGGTGTTGTTACCGGTTATGGAACCATCGACGGCAACCTCGTGTATGTATATGCACAGGACGCAGCCGTTCTGGGCGGTTCCATCGGTGAGATGCACGCGAGAAAGATCGCCAGCATCTATTCTATGGCCATGAAGAATCAGGCTCCGGTC
The DNA here is from genome assembly GCA_934270345.1 of uncultured Oribacterium sp. GTDB lineage: Bacteria > Bacillota > Clostridia > Lachnospirales > Lachnospiraceae > Oribacterium. The sequence continues at coordinate 70,304 of CAKQPT010000008.1, forward strand.
ATCGCTCTTCTCGATTGCACCGGCGTACGCCTCGAGGAGGCAAACGATGCACTTTTCGGTCTCGGCCGCATCTACAAGAAGCAGACCCTGGCCAGCGGACAGATCCCACAGATCACAGCCATCTTCGGCAACTGTGGCGGTGGACTTACCGTTCTTGCCGGTCTTTCCGATTACGTACTGATGGCAGAGGGTGCAAAGGCCTATGTCAATGCTCCGGATGCAGTTCTTGGTAACAAGGACGACGCGATCGCAAAGGCTGCAAAGCGCGAGGAGTATGGCCTCGTAGACTTCGATGGCACTGAGGATGAGGTATTCGCTCAGATCCGTAAGGTCGTTTCCGTACTTCCGGGCAACTGTGAGGACGGCGGCGTGCTTGACGAGTGCATCGATGACCTGAACCGTGCCGTAACCGGCTTCGATACCCTGTCTGCAGACGAGGCTGTAAAGCAGCTCGCGGATAACGGTGTATTCATCGAGACCAAGAAGGGCTATTCCCATGATGTCGTAACCGGCTTTGCACAGATCGGCGGCGAGACCGTTGCGATCGTTGCAAACAAGGAGCAGGCGCTCACCTGGAAGGGTGCTGAGAAGGCTGCCAAGCTTGTGACCTTCGCCAATGCCTATGACCTTCCGGTGATTAGCGTGGTTGATATGACTTCCTACAAGAATACAGAGTGCACAGAGAGCCATATGCCGACTTCCGCTGCAAAACTTGCTTATGCCTATGCAAATGCTGATGTTCCGATGATCACCGTTGTAAAGAACGCACTCGGTACAGCAGGCCTCAGCTTCGGTGCAAAGGCACTCGGCGCGGACGTGGTTTATGCATTTAACAGCTCAAAGATCGGTGTGATGGACGCTGCACAGGCTGCCAAGGTGGTCGCTGACGGCGATGCAGAGGCAGAGAAGAAGTTCGCTTCCGAGAATACGGCACTCGCTGCTGCAAAGCGCGGCTATGTCGATGAGATCATCGCTCCGGAGGAGACCAGACAGAGAATCGCAGCTGCACTTCAGATGCTCGGCTATAAGAGCGTATACAGACCTGACAAGAAGAGTGGCACCGTTTAATGAGAGGAGACAGAATGAAACAGTGGTTTAGAAAAGCTGCTCTCTGTTTTGCTCTTGCACTTTCCGTTCTTACACTGGCAGCTTGCGGAAGCTCAACGAAGGACACGGTAGAGGCCATCGACCCATCCGTGAAGTCCGCACTTGAGGAGCAGGCAAAGCAGTATGCAGAGCAGAGCATCTATGCTCTGAGCGATGATGAGATCCAGTCTCAGATTCAGTCCGCATACAAGACAAAGGATGAAATCACCTACAACGGCCTTACCAATTATCTGAATGATAAGGATCGTCTCGGTGCCTTCGTCAGTGTAGACGATGCAGTTGCATCCAAGACAGAAGATGGCTATTCCATCGAAATTAATTCAACATTTGAGAAGAGAACCCTGAAGCTTACCCTCGGCCTCAATGAGCTGACCGGTAAGACGACCGAGATGACCTTCGAGCCGCACTACTCACTTGCTGAGCAGATGGAGGATGCAGGCGCAAACCTCGCAGTCGGCATGGGTACCGTATTCGTCGTTCTCATCTTCATCGCATGGGTGATTTCCCTGTTCAAGTACATCAGTGTATTTGAGAAGAAGGCGAAGGGACAGAAGGCAGCGGCTCCGGCTCCGAAGGCTGCAGCACCGGCTCCGAAGGCCGCAGCACCGGCTCCGGCTGCTAAGCAGGACGATGTGATGCAGGCTGTCATCGCCGCAGCGATCGCAGCATACGAGGCAGATACTGCAGGTGAGCAGGGCGACAACGGCTTCGTACCGGGACCGACACTTCAGAATGGTCTTTTCGTACGTCCGCTTCGTTCCCGCAGCTTCGCACCAGCCGCTTCAGAGATGCCAGCTTCCGCACCGGTTGTTACATCCGTGGCTCCGGCTGCTGCACCAGCTGCTTCTGCCACTCCGGCTCCGGCCGCAGCACCGGCAGGCGCACAGGGCTCCGTAAAGGTTGAGTCCCCGATGCCAGGTAAGATCCTCGCAGTGAAGAAGAGTGTCGGCGACGCCGTAAAGAGCGGTGACGTCATCCTCATCCTCGAGGCGATGAAGATGGAGAACGAGATCGTCGCTCCACAGGATGGTACCGTGGCATCGATCAATGTTTCCGTCGGTGACTCCGTCGAGTCCGGCGCAACACTTGCAACATTAAACTGATTTGGGCGATGGCCCTTTTGAATTCGAGAGGTATTAAAATGAAGAAATATACTATTACCGTAAATGGCGTCGCTTATGACGTAACCGTAGAAGAGGGTGGCAGCGTAGCATCTGCACCGAAGGCAGCAGCTGCTCCTGCAGCAGCACCAGCAGCCGCTCCGGCTTCAGCCGCAGCACCGGCAGGCGCACAGGGTGCCGTAAAGGTAGAGTCCCCGATGCCAGGTAAGATCCTCGCAGTAAAGAAGAACGTCGGCGATGCTGTAAAGAGCGGTGACGTGATCCTCGTACTTGAGGCCATGAAGATGGAGAACGACATCGTAGCACCTCAGGATGGCACCGTAGCTTCCATCAACGTTTCTGTTGGTGATTCAGTAGAGTCAGGTGCAACTCTTGCAACTCTGAACTGATCTCGGATCAGATCGTGTCAAGTGTTGATTTGATTTTGCTGTACTGGAGGTTATAAAAACATATGAATATATTAGAAACCTTAACAAACCTGCTCCAGCAGACAGCATTCGTAAGCATGACATGGGGAAATGTGCTGATGATCATCGTCGCATTCGTTTTCCTGTATCTTGCCATCGCCAAGGGCTTCGAGCCACTTCTTCTGGTTCCGATCGCCTTCGGTATGCTGCTCGTAAATATCTATCCGGACATCATGCTGAGCCCGGAGGATTCCATCAATGGAACAGGCGGACTGCTTTGGTACTTCTTCCATCTGGATGAGTGGACGATTCTTCCGTCCCTGATCTTCATGGGCGTAGGCGCACAGACCGATTTCTCCCCGCTGATTGCAAACCCGATCACCTTCCTGCTCGGTGCAGCTGCACAGTTTGGTATTTATGCCGCTTATTTCATGGCGATTTTCATGGGCTTCAACGGAGCCGCTGCGGCAGCCATCTCCATCATCGGTGGAGCCGATGGACCTACTTCCATCTTCCTGTGCAACAAGCTCGGACAGACCTCTCTGCTCGGACCGATCGCCGTTGCGGCATATTCCTACATGTCCCTCGTTCCGATCATCCAGCCGCCGATCATGAAGGCGCTGACCACCGAGGAGGAGAGAAAGACCAGAATGCCACAGCTTCGTCCGGTATCGAAGCTTGAGCGTATTCTCTTCCCGATCATCGTTACGACCATCGTATGTATCCTTCTTCCGACCACAGCGCCGCTCGTAGGTATGCTGATGCTCGGTAACCTGTTCAAGGAGTCCGGTGTCGTAAAGCAGCTCACAGAGACCGCTTCGAACGCGATGATGTACATCGTCGTTATCATGCTCGGTACGTCTGTAGGTGGTGCTACTTCCGCTGAGGCATTCCTGAATCTCGATACCCTGAAGATCGTTGCACTCGGTCTGATTGCCTTCGCATTCGGTACCGCTGCCGGCGTCGTTCTCGGTAAGATCATGTATGTCGTATCCGGTCATAAGATCAACCCGCTCATCGGTTCTGCCGGTGTATCTGCCGTTCCGATGGCAGCGCGTGTATCCCAGAAGGTGGCTTCTGAGGCTGATCCTACAAACTTCCTGCTCATGCAGGCCATGGGCCCGAACGTAGCAGGCGTTATCGGTACTGCTGTAGCAGCCGGTACCTTCATGGCTGTTTACGGCGTGAAGTAATGAAAGAGGAGATAAAATGGCTAAAGTAAAAATCACTGAGACTGTGCTGCGTGATGCACACCAGTCATTAATTGCAACTCGTATGCCGAGCTCCGAGATGGAGCCGATTCTGGACACCATGGATCAGATCGGTTACAACGCCGTAGAGTGCTGGGGCGGTGCGACCTTCGATTCCTGCCTTCGTTTCCTGAAGGAGGATCCGTGGGAGAGACTTCGTATGCTTCGTAAGCACTTCAAGAACACGAAGCTCCAGATGCTCTTCAGAGGCCAGAACATCCTCGGTTACAATCACTATGCAGATGATGTCGTAGAGAACTTCGTAGAGCGTTCCATCGCAAACGGTATCGATATCATCCGTATCTTCGACTGCTTAAACGATATCCGTAACCTCGAGACCGCTGTAAAGGCAACCAAGAAGGAGGGCGGCCACGCTCAGATCGCACTCTGCTATACACTTGGTGATGCCTATACCCTCGAGTACTGGGAGAACCTCGCACGTGACGTTGAGTCCCTCGGCGCAGATTCCCTCTGCATCAAGGATATGGCAGGCCTTCTGCTTCCGCAGGCAGGCTATGACCTCGTGAAGGCACTCAAGAAGGGAACCTCCCTTCCGATCGAGATCCACACCCACTACACCTCCGGTATGGCTTCCATGACTTACCTGAAGTGCGTAGAGGCGGGTGCAGATATCATCGATACCGCCTCCACTCCGTTTGCACTCGGTACATCACAGCCTTCGACCGATGTTATGGTCAAGGCGTTCGAGGGTACAGAGTACGATACAGGCATCGATGTAAACAAGCTCATCGAGGTTTCCAAGTACTTCGAACCGTATCGTGAGGAGTGCCTGAAGTCCGGTCTTATGTCCACGAAGGTGCTCGGCGTAAATGTCAACACCCTTCGTTACCAGGTACCGGGCGGTATGCTCAGTAACCTCATCTCTCAGCTTGACAAGGCTGGTCAGATCGATAAGCTGAATGCCGTTCTCGAGGAAGTACCGAGAGTTCGTAAGGACTTCGGTGAGCCGCCTCTCGTAACCCCGTCTTCTCAGATCGTTGGTACACAGGCTGTGATGAACGTCCTGACCGGCGAGCGCTATAAGATGGTTCCGAAGGAGTCTCATAAGCTCGTTGCCGGTGAGTTCGGCCGTACCGTTAAGCCGATGGATCCGGAGATGATGAAGAAGGTTCTGAAGGCTGGCGAGACCCAGATGACCGACCGTCCTGCAGATCATATCGCTCCGCAGATGGCTCAGTTCACCGAGGAGACCAAGAAGCTCGTGAAGAACCCGACACCGGAGGACGTACTTGATTACGCTCTGTTCCCGGCTGTAGCGAAGGATTTCTTTGCTTACCGTGACGCACAGCAGACCGGCTTCGCCGCAACCGCTGGCGACAAGGAGAACAAGGCATATCCGGTTTAATATGAACTGATTTATCCTTTCCATATCGAAGCCCCGGACCGAAAGGTCCGGGGTTTCTTTTGTTGATTTCCTGACAAATTCTTTACAAAAACTGATCGCTTCTATTAATAATTTGTTTTGCGATTGAAGCAGGCTTCAGAAATCGATATACTGTAGAAGTGGTTTCAGGTGTTTTCGCCCCTGATTTCGATCAACTCGAAACACGAGAGTGGATCGAAAGGCATCGACCTGATGCGGTCGATCGGACAGAGGAGTCCCCACCGACCACTTCTTTTTTACGTAATTTTGGTAATGGAGCACATATTCATGAAAAAGCATAAAACGAAATCACTTCAGCACCGCTTCGGTACGGCGCTGCTTTCGCTCAGCCTCCTGCTGACACCGGCCGGAACCGCGCTGAATGCACTTCCTTCCGCGTACGCGGCACAGACGGCGGTCATCCGCGGGACGAATGTCAATGTCCGTGCGGCAGCCAGTACCTCGAGCCAGCTGGTGACCTCCCTCGGAAACAACACGGCAGTCTCAATCCTGAATCAGACCACGGGCAGTGATGGTAAGCTCTGGTATCAGATTTCTGCCGGCGGCGTGAGCGGTTATGTGCGCTCGGATCTCGTGTCTACGCAGAGCGTGGCCTATACTGCGGATGCGAATTTCGAGGCCTACCTCGCACAGCAGGGCTTCCCGGAGAGCTACAAGTCCGGACTTCGTACCCTGCATGCACAGCATCCGACCTGGATCTTCAATGCCGTACAGACCGGTCTCGACTGGAATACCGCGGTCGCGTCCGAGCTGCAGGGCACCTCGAGCCTGATCGAAACCGGCTCGAAATCCTCCTGGAAGTCGACCGATGCCGGTAAGTTTGACTGGACGACCTCGACCTGGCCGGGCTTCGACGGTGCAACCTGGGTCGGCGCATCGCAGGAAATCGTCGCCTACTTCATGGACCCGCGGAACTTCCTGGACGACAGCTATGTCTTCCAGTTTGCGGTGCATGATTACAATGCTGATATCCAGTCGATCGATGGCCTTCGCTCCATGCTGAAGGGAACCTTCCTGGATGGACAGGTCGCGATCGACGCTTCGAGTCCGCTCTATGCAGCGGCAGTGGCAGCCCAGGGACTGAACGCGTCCACGAACGCGATGAGTGGTCAGACCGTGACGGACGCCGGCATTGGCACAGCGACGCAGACGGGCAGCGGAGAGTCCCTGCTCGGCTATGAAGGACCGGGTGCCACGAGCACGGCCAATGTCTCCGGCGGTACGCAGGATGCAGCGGGAACGACGACGATCACCGCTGCCAATGTGCTCGAGGGCACGGATTCGATGTCGACGACCGTGATGCCGGGCACCAGCGGTCCGGGCATGGGAAGCGCTGCGATGGGTACGACGAATACGACGAACGTGATGAACAGCGCCGTGTACGTTTCCTACGCTGACATCATCATGGAGGCAGCGGAGCAGTCGAAGGTCAGCCCGTATATGCTCGCCGCGATGATTATCCAGGAGCAGGGCAGTAAGGGAACCTCCGGTTCGATCTCCGGTGCGACCGGCTTCTATAACTACTTCAACGTCGGTGCCTATGCGGCGAACGGTATGACCGCGGTAGAGCGTGGCCTCTGGTATGCCGCACAGTCCGGCAGCTATAACCGTCCGTGGAATACACCGGAGAAGGCGATCGTCGGTGGCGCGCTGTTCTATGCGCAGAACTACCTTGCGGCAGGACAGAATACGCTGTATCTCAAGCGCTTCAACGTCCAGGGCTCCAACATGTTCAAGCACCAGTACATGACGAACACCGCCGGTGCGGCCGAGGAGGGCAAGAGCCTCGGGAAGGCCTACAACGACACGATGCGTGCCGGTATCCTGGTCTTCAACATCCCGGTCTATAACGGTATGCCGGAGACGCCGTGTCCGATGCCGACGAAGGATGGCAACCCGAACAACAAGCTGCAGTATCTCGCGGTCGATGGCTTCACACTGACCCCGAGCTTCAATCTCGATACGACGTCCTATACGCTCGTCGTCGATCCGTCCGTGCAGATGGTCAATGTCTCTGCCGCGGCTTATCACAGCGCTGCGCAGATCAGCGGTGCCGGACAGATCCTGCTGGATACCCCGACGAAGGTCGTGACGCTCACCGTAACCGCACAGAACGGGGATCAGCGGAACTACCAGATCACGATCAGCCAGTCCGCAGGCGGACAGCTCGGCAACACGATGCAGGTGGGAGTGACCGGCAGCAGCTCTGTCAGTCTCCAGACGGGTATGATGATGCCGGGCATGACGACCACGACGACGGCGACGACTACGACGGGTACGGATGCACAGACGCCGGTGGTCGGCGTGAGCCCGATCGGGACCGTCGTGACGGATGTGGTTGCGGGAACAAACGGCCCGATGTAAAATAAAATCAGGCTATGGATCGCCGGGCAGCTGAACGAGGCTGCCTGGCTTCGCCCTATGTTACGCCGTCACGATTCGATGAAGCCTCTGTGCTCATCGATCGAAATCCACTTAAGATAGAGGTACGCATGAAACGTTTTTCATATTTCATAACAACAGTTCTATTCACCCTGCTTTTGTCGATCCAGGCACTCGCGTCGAGCGCGGCCATCACCTTCTCGGATCCATCCGTTACCGTCGGTTCGGATGTCAATGTCACGATGAAGGTGTCGAGTGGCGAGGCGACCCTGGCCCGTGCCGATGTGACGCTCGCCTATGATGCGAATCTGCTCGAGTTTGTCAGTGGAACAGACGCATCCGGAGGTGCCGGCACCGTACGGATCAATGGTGGTACAAACGGCAGTGGTACCGGAACCCTCGAGTATAATCTGAAGTTCCATACCCTGTCTGCGGGCACCGCTACGCTGACCGTTCAGAATTACAACATCTACGATGCCGATGAGAGCTTCGCAGAGCTCGAGCACCAGGGCTCCTCCACGGTGACGATCAGCTCCGCAGCCGCCGCATCGACGAATGCACAGCTCTCTTCCCTGGTCGTTTCTCCAGGTACCCTGAGCCCGGCGTTCGCCGCCGATACGACCAGCTATTCGCTCATCGTTGGTACCGAGGTTGATACCCTGGCGATCAATGCCATCGCTGCGGACAGCACTGCTTCCGTTCAGGTGAGTGGCAACGAGCAGTTAAGCATGGGCGAGAATACCGTGACGATCACGGTGACGGCTGCCGATGGTACGAGCCAGGCGGTCTATACACTGGACGTAACGAAGCAGGAGGGTGGACCGAATGTCGGTGATACGACGACCACCACGGCGACGACAAACGAGGGCGTAAAGCTCAGCGCGAAGGATAAGACCATCACCATCATGAATCCGGGCTCCGATGTCGAGATTCCGGCGGGCTTCGCAGAGAGCACGATCGATATCGATGGTCATCAGGTGAAGGGCTGGGTATGGAAGCTCGATACCGATCACCAGTACTGCATCGTTTATGGTATGAACGAGGCCGGCGAGCTGAACTTCTACCGCTATGACCTGACGGAGAAGACCATCCAGCGCTATTTCGAGGATCCGGTCGAGCAGCAGCTGAAGGCGGATGCGGAACAGTACCCTGAGCTCGTAAACCGCTACGATGCACTGGTTCGTCAGTATAATCATATGTTCATCCTGACCTGTATCCTGGCCGTGGCTGTGCTGGGTCTTCTGGTATTCGTCATCGTGCTCGTCAGCAGACGTCACGATGGTCGTGGAAGCAGCACGGTTCGACGCATGAATGCGTCGGAAAAGAATCGTGTGAAGCCTGCATCCAGCGAGGACGAGGATATGGATGCAGCCGGAGACGAGAAGGCTTCACTGGAGGAGACGATCCCGCTTCACAAGCTCGGAGAGCTTCCGACGCGAAGTGCAGACCTTCATGACGCCCCTGATACAGAGGATAGTGATCTCGATGCAACCCGCGTTCTGAAGCCGGAGGACCGTGCGGTAATCTCCGGAAGCGATTCTTCCGAGAGCACGCGTGGTCTCGATATCGAGGACCTCGACGATGTCGATGAGCCGACGATCGCGCTCCATGATCTCGGCGGTGTGCAGCATGCACCGGCGGAGCCGGAGGAGGAGAAGGAGGATCTCGAGCACACGAGAGCCTTCCAGATGCCGAAGGATTCCGGACTGGATATCGAAGATCTTTAAACGAAGGTGAAAGCCTGCAGCTTCGGCTGCAGGCTTTCTTTTGTTCGACAGGCAGGGGACCCGGCTTGATTTCACACGGTCTCTACGTATGGTCTACGTTGACGCCCCTACTGGGACCCCCTTCATGTCTCTTCAAATCAAGATTGATTCAAATCCTGAAATGCACTAGAATATCCTTCATGAAAGGTGGTAAAGCATGAATCAGTTTACGATACAGGCACAGCGTGCGCTGCAGCTCGCGATCGAAGCGGCAGAGGAGCTGGGCCATCAGTACATAGGAACCGAACACATCCTTCTCGGCCTTCGCCGTGAGGGCACGGCTGTGGCCGCGAAGGTGCTGCAGTCAAACGGCATCGATGATCAGAAGATTCTCGATATGATCGCGAAGTTCATCGCTTCCGACACGAAGGTGACGATCCGTGAGCGTGCAGGCTATACGCCGTCGGCGAAGCGCCTCATGCAGAACGCGATGCAGGAATCCCTGCGCGCGGGTGCCCGTCTCGTCGGGACAGAGCATATCCTGATTGCGATGCTGAAGGATACAAACTGCGTCGCTTCCCGTATCATCGCGACGCTCGGCGGTAACGCACAGCGCATGTACCAGCAGATCATGGCCGTGATCGGGGACGATGTCGTCATCGACGACACGAGCCGACCGCAGGCAGCACAGCAGCCGGCCTCGGATACACCGACGCTGGATCAGTATGCGCGCGACCTCACCGCGATGGCAGCCGAAGGAAAGCTCGACCCGGTCATCGGCCGGGAGCGGGAGATCATGCGCGTTGTACAGATCCTGTCCAGACGTACGAAGAACAATCCATGTCTGATCGGTGAGCCGGGGGTCGGCAAGACCGCGGTGGTCGAGGGACTGGCGGAGCGTATCGTCGCCGGCGATGTTCCGGACACCATCCTGCAGAAGCGTGTGATGTCGCTCGATATCTCCAGCATGGTCGCAGGCTCGAAGTACCGTGGTGAGTTCGAGGAGCGCATCAAGCGTGTCATCGCCGAGACCGTAAAGAACGGCCAGGTGCTGCTCTTCATCGATGAGCTGCATACCATCATCGGTGCCGGTGGTGCCGAGGGGGCACTCGATGCGGCGAATATCCTGAAGCCGGCCCTGGCTCGTGGCGAGCTCCAGATCATCGGCGCGACGACCCTCGATGAGTACCGTAAGCATATCGAAAAGGATGCGGCACTCGAGCGACGTTTCCAGCCGGTGACGATCGATGAGCCGAGTGAAGAAGAGAGCTATGCAATCCTGAAGGGCATCGTGTCGAAGTACGAGGAGCACCATCAGGTGCTGATCGACGATGCCGCACTGAAGGCGGCCGTCACACTTTCGGTCCGCTATATCAATGATCGTTACCTGCCGGATAAGGCCATCGATCTCATCGATGAGGCGGCGTCGAAGCTGCGGATCCTTCACTCCGGTGAACCGGAAAGCGTGAAGAAGCTGCGTGCGAAGATCGACGCGATGGATGCGGAGAAGGAAGACTGTATCCGCCGTGAGGATTTCGAAGCGGCTTCCCAGATCAAGAAGAAGCAGCTGCGGGAGAAGGCGAAGCTCGAGCGTGCGCTGCAGAGCTGGCAGTCGGAGAAGGAGGAGCATAAGCTCCACGTTACCGAGGCCGATATCGCCCGCGTGGTCTCCGAGTGGACCCGTATCCCGGTAGAGAAGCTGACCGAGGGCGAGGCAGAGCGCCTCATGCGCCTCGAGGAGACACTGCATAAACGCGTCATCGGACAGACCGAGGCGGTGTCCGCGGTAGCGAAGGCGATCCGTCGTGGTCGTGTGGGTCTCAAGGATCCGAAGCGTCCGATCGGCTCCTTCATGTTCCTCGGTCCGACCGGCGTCGGCAAGACCGAGCTCAGTAAGGCACTCGCCGAGGCGATGTTCGGCTCGGAGGCCGATCTCATCCGCGTCGACATGTCGGAGTACATGGAGAAGTACAGCGTCTCGAAGATGATCGGATCGCCGCCAGGCTACGTCGGCTACGATGAGGGTGGTCAGCTCAGTGAGAAGGTGCGCCGGAATCCATATTCCGTCATCCTCTTCGATGAGATCGAGAAGGCCCATCCGGATGTGCTGAACGTCCTCCTGCAGGTGCTCGATGATGGTCATATCACCGATGCCCAGGGCCGGAAGGTCTCCTTTAAGAACACGATCATCATCATGACGTCCAATGCAGGCGCCGAGCAGATCGTGAGCCCGAAGCGTCTCGGTTTCGACACCGGCGGGGATGAGAAGGCGAAGAACTACCAGATCATCAAGTCCCGTGTGATGGAAGAGGTGCATCGTCTCTTCCGTCCGGAGTTCCTGAACCGTGTCGATGACATCATCGTCTTCCAGCCGATCACGAAGGAGGACCTTCGCGCGATCCTTGACATCATGATGAAGGATATGGTGAAGAACGCACTCGAGGAGCTGAATATCCGCCTTCATCTCGATGCGGATGCAGCGAACCTCCTCATCGAGCGTGGGTATGATCCGAAGTATGGTGCACGTCCGCTGCGCCGGGTGCTTCAGACCGAGCTCGAGGATAAGCTCGCGGAGGAGATCCTGAGCGGACACATCGCGAAGAATTCCAGTGTACGTATCGGCGTCGACAAGGATGGAAAGACTCTGAAGTTCCAGGGCCGCCGCCTGCCGTCCGGCGGCACACGTCGTGCGAAGACGGAATCGACAGCAACTGTGCAGGAACAGGATACAGACGCACAGTAGACAGAAACTGCAAAGATAAAGACTACGTGATAGAAAAAGAAGTACATCTGTCATGAAACTACAGCAACGCACGAACATCCCGATGTCCGTGCGTGCTGTTTATAAGAGGAAATACTATGGCGAAAAGTACATCGCGCTACTTCTGTAAGGAATGTGGCTATGAATCCGCGAAGTGGCTCGGTCAGTGCCCGAGCTGCCGCGCGTGGAATACCTTCGTGGAGGAACCGGTCGTAAAAGCCTCCCCGGCTTCCGGTTTCAGCCGAAACACCGGCACGCGTCCGCCACGGCAGCGACCGGTGCGTGTCGATGAAATCGCCCTCGAAAAGGAGGACCGCATCCCGACCGGCTTCCAGGAGCTCGACCGTGTGCTCGGCGGTGGTATCGTCGTCGGCTCGATGGTATTGCTCGGTGGTGACCCGGGCATCGGAAAATCGACGATCCTCCTCGAGGTCTCGCGTAATCTGGCGTCAGATGACGGAAAATCCGTCCTCTATGTCTCCGGTGAGGAGAGCCTCAAGCAGATCAAGCTGCGAGCGGAGCGCATCCGACCGATCTCCGGTGATCTCCGCTTTATGACGGAAACGAATATCGAGAACATCATCGAGACCATCCGCGAGGAGAAGCCGGACTTCGTCGTCATTGATTCCATCCAGACGATGTATACCGAGAGCGTCACCGCGGCCCCGGGCTCGGTCAGCCAGGTTCGTGAGTCGGCGGCCCAGCTTCTCCGCACCGCGAAGGAGTGCGGTATCGCGATCTTCCTCGTCGGGCATGTGACGAAGGACGGTACCGTCGCCGGTCCGAAGATCCTCGAGCATATGGTCGACGTCGTCCTCTTTTTCGAGGGTGAGTCCGGAAGCAGTCTCCGCATCCTGCATGGGCAGAAGAACCGTTTCGGCTCGACGAACGAGATCGCGGTGTTCGAGATGGACGGCGCGGGTCTGCATGAGGTGCTGAATCCGTCCGAGCTGCTGCTTTCCGGCCGGCCGATCGGTGCCAGCGGTTCGGTCGTCACCTGTGGCATGGAGGGCACCCGTCCGCTGCTGCTCGAGATCCAGGGACTGCTCGTGCCGAGTGCTTTTAATCTGCCGCGACGTACGGCGAACGGCATCGATTATAATCGCCTGAACCTGCTGATCGCCATCGTTGAAAAGCGGCTGAATCTCGAGATCGGGAAGTACGATGCCTATGTCAATATCACCGGCGGACTGCGCATCGCCGAGCCGTCCATGGACCTCGCCGTCATCATGGCGCTGATTTCTTCTTATATGAATATCGAGATCCCGGAGGACGTGATGATCTTCGGTGAGGTCGGACTCAGTGGTGAGGTACGTGCCGTATCGAACGCCGACCAGCGGATCGAAGAGGCGGC
>CAKQPT010000009.1 GCA_934270345.1 uncultured Oribacterium sp.
ATGCACCGCCGCTGATTCACGGACCAGGCTCTTCGCCACCGCCGTGTCGTTGTACTTACTGTAGGCCGAGGTCTGCGCCTTGAAGAACTCGAAAGCCGTCACCAGCTGCTCTCGGCATTCAAGCTCATCCTGGTGCTTCGACATCACAAATACCATGCCGAAGAGCAGGACGCCGACCGTGAGGCTGACCGCCCAGAAGATCGAGTTCGCACGGGCGCGCGCCTGCTTTCGCCGCCCGCCGGCGGCTGTATTTTCCCTACCGGCCGGACGCTCGTTCACATCACTGCCCGGTGTCTGCCCGCCGCCGGCCTGTATATTTTCCTGTTCATGGGCTCTATCCATCAAGTCCGTCTACCTCCAGATAGCTGTCCGGGTTTTCCAGATACCGTCCGACGATTTCCTTCATCGTCCCGTCCGCCCGCATCTCCGCGAGCGTGTCATCGAGCTGCTGCGCCAGTCCCCGCCGGTCCTCCAGCGAAAACGCCACGCCGATGCCTGTCACGAGCAGCGGCTCCGACAGGATACGAAAATGCGCGTCGAAATCCTTCATATACTGGAGGATCGGCGCCTCGTGTGCCGCGATCGCGTCCACGTAGCCACAGTCGAGCGACGCATACTGCACGCTCCGGTCCTCGAGGCTCAGCACATCCCCGAGCGCCGGCATGTCCGGCAGCTTCTTCCCGAGCAGGAGCTCCTCCGGCTTGCCCGTCGACTGCACCGCGATGGTCTTCCCCGCGAGCCCCGCGAAATCCTCGATCCCGCTGTCCGCATTCACCGCCACCACCTGGCGGCTCACCATATACGGACCCGCCCACTGGTACCGGTCCTCGCGCCCGCTCATCGAGTAGCATCCCCAGACGCAGTCGATCTCACCCGACGCCAGCAGCGCGTCCTTCTGCTCCCAGTTGATCGTCGTAAACACGGCCTCGTAGCCCATCCGCCGGAACGCCTCGCGCCCGATCTCGACGTCGATGCCGGTCGGGTCGCCGTTTTCATCCATATACACGAACGGCGGGTAGGTGTCGCTGCCGACAGTGACCCGGGCCAATGCCTCGGTCTCCGGCGTCGTCACTCCGCCCTGACATCCCGTCAGCGCCACGCTGAGCAGCAGCCCCAGCGTCAGCAGCATCGCGGTCATTCGTTTCATCCTGTTCTCCTCGTTCATATCTTAAAGTTCAGCTATGGGTCCCCGGAGGGGTGGCAACGGAGGCACAGTACTCCGAGACCGGTTCAATCTAAGCCGGGGACCCTAAGCGGCACTAGGCCCTCTGCAATCGCCGAGTTTTCCTGATGAAAACTCGACGTTGACAGAGGGTTCCATGGAGAGATAACCCCAAGTGCCGCTAAGGGGACCCGGCTTGATTTCACACGGTCTCTACGTATGGCCTCCGTTGCCACCCCTTCGCTGAACTGTTACTGATTTACAGCGGAAAAACCGGAGCGCAGTGCCCGGTTTTTCCTATCGTTTACGTTTAATTATCGTCCGGCCATGGCGCGCCGTCCGAACATTCGTCCGGCGCTTTCCTATCCGTACGCATACGGCGACTACTCGCCTTTCTCCTCCGGCTGATGCTCGTGATTGTACGCCTGCTTCTGCGCATACATGCGGAGGTCCGCCTGGCGGATCGCCTCGGTAATCGGGTGTACGCCCGTCACACCGCCGATCGAGATCGAGAGGCGCAGCTCCGGATAATCCGCGATGCGGATGTTCTCCACGGCCTCCGAAATCTCCTTCATCTTCCGCTCGAGGATTTCCTCGCTCATCTTCGGGAACAGCAGCAGGAACTCATCCCCGCCGTAGCGGAGCAGGATGTCGGTCTTTCGGATGCAGCCCTTGATGGAACGCGCGATCTCCCGCAGTACAGCATCGCCCGCAGGGTGCCCGAAGGAGTCATTGACCTGCTTGAAGCGGTTCGCGTCGATGATGGCGATGGATTCCATGCCCTCGAGGTGCGCGCGGTAGGTCTCGTAGTAGCGGCGCGAGTAGGTATCCGTCACCGGATCCAGGAAGAGGTCCATGTTTCCGTCGTGGTTCCGATCGAGGAGCAGACGCGTGCCGTTCGCGTCGATCCAGCGGCCCTCATCGAGACGGCTCAGAAGCTCGAGCACGCACGGCGTACCGTTCAGGTTCAGGTACTTCGACACCACGAAGTACATATCGGTGCTCGTGAACTCCAGCTTATTGAGCGTCGACTTCTGCGCATAGGCGCGGGCCGAGGTACAGTTCGCACAGGTACCGTCGTTATTCCAGAAGGCGGCGCAGTGGTGCTTCGAGTTCCGAAGAACGCCCTCTTCATCGAGCTCGAGCACATCGTAGGTCGTCGGGTCAACGAGACGCACGATGTCAAACACAGACTGCAGGCAGCGGATATTCTGGAGGATGGCCGGGGAGGCCGCATCCAGCGGTCCGACATAGGCCGGGAAGTCCTTCACTTCCTTCATCTGCGGGTCCAGCAGCTGGCCGACCGCCGCGATGTAGTGATCCGGGCGGAGATCCGACCAGAGCGTGCGCACCCGGAGATCGCACCAGTGGTACTCGTTGCCGACCGGGAAGAGGATGCTCATGGCGAACTCCGGATTCTCCTTCGTCGTCGCATCCATCGCATCCCGCAGGCGCTTGAAATCCTTCTGGCTGAGATAGCGGAAGTCGTTTGCACGCGTGATGTTCTTCACGCTGTGCCGGTACTGTGGCGGCTCGTTCCAGTTCGTCACATCCACGAGGCGTGACACTGAATCGTACTCGAACTGGATACCACCGCTGGTGGAGGCGAAGAAGTCGATCCGCTCCTGCATGGTATCGAGGAGGTTCTGTACACGGTCGTTCTTCGGGAGGTCCGCATGCGCGAGGATCTCCTCCGACAGGCGGTTCAGCTCGAAGCGGTACGGCATCACGTCTCCATTCACACCCGTCACGATGCGAAGCTGCGGTGCCGTCTCGGTCAGGCACTCAAGCAGCAGCGGGTTGAAGGCGCCGCACTCGCCGTTCAGAATCATATTGATGGCGGTCGTGTGGTCGTACGCCTTCTTATAGCAGCGCTCGCTCGTGAGCGCATCGTATACATCCGCGATCGCCACAATCTGGGCGGAGATCGGGATTTCCTCGCCCATCAGTCCGTCCGGGTAGCCATGGCCGTCCCAGCGCTCGTGGTGCCAGCGGCAGATTTCCAGTGCATAGCGGTACAGCGGCTTATCCTGGCCGTACTTCATCTGCTCCAGGATCTGTGCACCCGCGGCGGAGTGCGTCTTCATGATTTCAAATTCTTCCTTCGTGAGCTTCCCCGGCTTGTTGAGGATTTCCTCCGGAATCGTGATTTTTCCGATGTCGTGAAGGGAGGACGCGGTCTTGATCAGCGCGATGTCCTCCTCCGTGAGATCATAGGCCTTCGTCTTCTGCACGAGCTGATGCAACAGCAGCTCGGTGATGCGGCGGATGTTCCGGATATGGTCACCGCTCTCGTGGTTTCGGATCTCGACGACGTTACTGAGGATGCTCACCATGAGGGTGTTGTTCTCCTCTTTCTCCGCGATCTGGTCGGATACGAGACGCATCAGGCGCTTCTGATTGACGTAGAGATTCAGCGTATTCTCTACGCGCCGACGCACGATGTAGACATTGAACGGACGCGGGATGTAGTCGGTGACGCCGAGCGAATAGGCGTGCTCCATCGACTCCACGGACTCCTCCGCGGTGATCATGATCACCGGGATCTCCTGGATCCAGTGGTAGCGGTTCATCTCCTCGAGCACCTCGAAGCCGTTCATCTCCGGCATGTTGATGTCGAGCAGTATCAGATCGATGGCGACGTTTTTCTCCAGGATCCGAAGTGCCTCGCGTCCATCCGCGGCCTCGACGTAATCGTACTGATCGCCGAGCATGTCGCTCAGCATCATGCGATTCATCTCCGCATCGTCCACGATGAGTATTGTCTGACGTTCCATGAAATCTCCTTAGTCGACCTGGCGCAGCGCGGCGACGGTCTTCTCGTACTCTGCGACCACCTGCTCGTACAGTGGCTCGTAGCCATCCATGCGACGGCCGCGCAGGAGCTCCGTGAGCTCGATCGACGGCTTCGCGAGCCGTGTGAAGCCGAGTGTCAGGCAGAGGCCCTTCAGCGTATGGGCCGCACGGAATGCATCCTCGACCTCGCTGGCCTGCAGCGCCGCGGTCAGCTGCTCCATGCTTTTATCGTCCAGGAACTTCAGCGCGAACTTCTTCACCATCGCGGCATTCGGGATGCGGTGTGATACGTCCTCGTAATCCGCGCCCATCGCCTGATAACTCTCTTCAATCGTCATGATTTATCCCCCTATTAAAAAAACAAATAATCCGGTACAGAAATGCCCCTCTCGTCCCTGCACCGCCAATTTCGTACTACTCACTATGGTAAAAATAACTACACTCAAGAGGCCTCTCTCCTCCCTGATCCTCCTCAGGTCCGAAAGCACCTCCTCATGTTTACCATGGTTCAGTTTTCTGAATCTAATTTTACAGAAAATACTACAGAATACAAGGGATTTCAAGTGTTTGCCTGTCCGATTTACCATGTTTTTTCTTATAGCTGAAATAGAAAAACAGGGAACCGCATCTGCGGCTCCCTGAAACGATCTGTATCTGATTTTCTGAGTGCATCACTCCTCTGCCGGCTTCGGTGTTTTCTCCACCTCGTCGTCCTGGCAGACGCGGTAGATGATGTCGACGCAGTTGTCGATGCCGAGTGAGCCGCTGTCGAGGGTCAGGTCGTAGTTCTGGCACTTGCCCCACTCCTGCTCGGTGTAGTAGCGATAGTTGAACTTACGCTTCTTATCCATATCCTTCAGCATCTTGTCGGTATTCTCCGGCTCCTTATAGATCTCGGTGATTCTGTGCTTCCGCTTCTCGATATCCGCATGGATGAAGACATTGAGCACATCCGTACGTTCACGGAGGATGTAATCCGCGCAACGTCCGACGATCACGCACGGTCCCTTCGCGACGAGATCGAGGATGACCTCACGCTGCTTCGCCCAGAGATAGTCCTCCGGACTCATGCCGTAGCTGTTCCGCGCCGAGAAGGAATACTCGATCCAGTTGCGGGCACTCGCGTACTCGCCCTGCTTCTTCACATAATCCTCTGCGAAACCGGTCTTAAACGCGGTCTGCTCGATGATCTCCTTATCATACAGCGGGATGCCCAGCTTATCCGCAAGCTTGCGGCCGACCTCACGTCCACCGGAACCATATTCTCTCGAAATCGTAACGTAATTAATCTTCATATAGTCTGCCCTCCTGGATGATTTCGATCGAGTCATCTCGATTGATCTACCCTTATTTTATCATTTTCGTTTTATTTTTTCAAACGATTCGGAAATAATTTCCGATTCATTTCCAGTGTTGTCTTCGAAAATTATTTCAGTTCTGATTCCGAATCTATTTGTGGTAGTATAGGAAAATATGATTTCAGAATGTGAGGAGCAAGACGATTTATGAAAGCACGTAAAGATATATTCGCACCGATCCGGGAGGCGATGCGCGACCCGGTCGGCTACATTGGCACACACCGCTATGCGCTGTGGCTCCTGTACCTGCCGGCGTACCTTCTGTACTTCGGGATGTTGCAGCTGCGCGCGGTGCCGGCGGAGGCGGTGCACATCATCGAGACGCCGCTCGACCGGATGATCCCGACGATTCCGGCGTTTTTCGTGCCGTACGCGATCTGGTGGCTGCTGTTTCCGGGCGCGCTCGTGTTTTTCCTGTTTTACGGAACGCGGCGCGATTTTCTGAAGCTCTGCTTCATCCTCTTCGGCGGCTACACGATCTGCATGGTGGTGTACACGGTCTGGCCGAATGGCCTCGCGCTGCGGGAGCCGCTGACGGGCAGCGATCTTTTCTCGCTCGGCGTGCAGTGGCTGCGTTCGATCGACCCGCCGCGGAATGTCTGCCCGAGCATGCATGTGTCGAGCACCATCGCGATCGACATCGTCGTGCGGCAGTGCAGTTACATTCGTCCGCGCACGAAGAATCTCGAGACGATCATCGCGGTGCTGATCTGCGTCGCGACGCTCTTCATCCGCCAGCACTCGATCATCGACGTCGTCCTCGGCTTCGCCATGAGCTGGGCGCTGTATTTCATCTGGAAACGGGCGGTCGAACCGAAGATTTCCGAAACGCAGGCACTGTAAGCGCTTCAAATCACCGCCATGCCTACAGACATCCCATATTTCCCAAAAAAGGAGTGTCTCCCGTCGGAGGCACTCCTTTTTAGTAATTCTTCTCAGCTCGCCGCGAACTGCGCGTTATACAGGCTCGCGTAGAAGCCGCCACGTGCGAGGAGCGCGTCGTGCGTTCCCTGCTCGACGATATTGCCGTCGCGCATCACGAGGATGAGGTCGGCATTCTTGATCGTCGAGAGGCGGTGCGCCACGATGAACGAGGTGCGGCCCTCCATCATGCGGTCGAAGGCATGCTGGATGTGGAGCTCGGTACGCGTATCGATGGACGAGGTCGCCTCATCGAGGATGAGCATCGGCGGCAGGCGCAGCATCAGACGCGCGATACAGAGCAGCTGCTTCTGGCCCTGGCTCAGTGCGCCGCCGTCCTCGCCGAGCACGGTATCGTAGCCCTGCGGCATGCGGCGGATAAACTTGTCACAATGCGCCCGGCGCGCGGCTTCCTGAATCTCCTCCAGGGTCGCATCCGGCTTGCCGTACGCGATGTTGTCTCGGATCGACGCGGATTTCAGCCAGGTCTCCTGCAGCACCATACCGAAGTTCGCGCGCAGACTCTCTCGCGTCACCTTCCGGTTATCGAGCCCGTCCACGAGGATCGCGCCCTGGTCCGCCTCGTAAAAACGCATCAGGAGGTTGATGAGCGTCGACTTGCCGCAGCCCGTCGGTCCGACGATCGCCACGGTCTCGCCCGGCTTCACGTGCACATTGATGTCCGTAAGCAGCTTCTTCGTCTTGTCGTACGAGAACCAGAGGTGCTCGATGTCGACCTCGCCGCGTACGCCAATGTTGTTTCCCAGTACATCTGCATCCGGTGCGTCTGGTTCCATCGCCGGCTCGTCGATGACCTCGAACACACGGCTCGCGGAGGCGATGGCGTTCTGGAGCTCCGTCACGACGCCGGAGATTTCATTGAACGGCTTCGTGTACTGGTTTGCGTAGCTCAGGAACGACACGAGCTGGCCGACCGAGATGAAGGCCTTGATGGCCATCACCGCGCCGCTCACGCCGACCGCCGCATAGACGATGGAGTTCACGCAGCGCGTCGCCGGATTCACGAGCGACGACACGAAGGTCGCCTTGAAGCTGTAGTCGGACAGGGTTTCATTGATCTTCTCAAACTCCGCCTGCGCCTCGTCCTCGTGCCCGAAGGCCTTCACGACCTTCAGATTTCCGATCATCTCCTCGGTGAAAGCCGTGATCTCGCCGCGGCTCTCCGACTGATGCCGGAAGAAAGTATAGGTGTGCTTCGCGATCTGCCCCGCCACCACGAAGCTGAGCGGAGTCAGCAGGATGACGAGCAGCGTGATGAACGGCTCGATCGAGACCATGAACACGAGGGTGCCGAGGATGGTCAGCACGCCGGTGAACAGCTGCGTGAAGCCCATCAGCAGACCCTGTGAAAACTGGTCGATGTCCGTGATCACGCGGCTCGTGAGGTCGCCCGCCGGGTGCGCGTCGAGGTAGCTGACCGGCAGCTCCTCGATGTGGTTGAATGCCTTCGTGCGGATGTCCTGCACCACGCGGAAGGTCACGACGTTGTTGATGTGGTTCATGACCCACTGCGCGAACGCGGTCACGAGGATCATGAAGCCCATCCGCTCGAGGATCTGCAGGAGCGTCGTCCAGTCGACCTCGCCCGGCCCGACGATCGTGTCGACCGCCTGTCCGGTCAGAATCGGGATGTACAGCGTCAGCACCACGGTCACCGCCGCAAGCAGGACGCTGAGGATCACGTGCCCGCGGTAATTCTGAATATAGTGAAGGATGCGCTTGATGGTCTTCGCGTCATCCGCGGTCATTTTTCTCGGTTTTCCCTTCGCCATCACTGCACCTCCTTTCCTTCGTTCTGTGCTTCGGCCAATGCCTTCTGCCCCACATCGTCACTTCGCTCAGCGGCCGGACGCCCACCAGCAGCAGATGCCGGCTGTGCTTCTGTCCGACTGCCGGTCTGCGCTGCCTCGTCGCTGCGCTCGGCTTCCGCCTGGCTCAGCTGCGACAGGCAGATCTCGTGGTAGACCGGACAGTTCCGGTAGAGCTCGGCGTGGGTGCCGATGCCGGCCACCTGGCCGTCGTCGAGGACGACGATCTGGTCGGCGTTCCGGACGGTCGACACGCGCTGCGAGATGAGGAACACGGTCATGTTCCCGGTGTCGGTCTTAATCGCCTTTCGAAGTGCGGCATCCGTCGCGAAATCGAGCGCGGACGCGGAGTCGTCGAGGATCAGGATCTCCGGGCGACGCACGAGCGCACGCGCGATCGCGAGTCGCTGCTTCTGTCCACCGGAGAAGTTCCGGCCCTCCTGCTCGACCTTGAGCTCGAGGCCCTCGCCCTTCTGCTCCACGAAATCGTAGGCCTGGGCGGTCTTCAGCGCGGCGTAGATCTCCTCATCCGTCGCATCCGGCTTACCCCACTGCATGTTCGAGCGGAGCGTGCCGCGGAACAGCACGGAGCGCTGCGGCACGAGGCCGATCTTCTCGCGAAGCGTCTCGAGCGCATAGTCCCGGACATTCTGCCCGCAGACGAGCACCTCACCCGCCGTCACATCGTAGAAACGCGGGATCAGGTTGATGAGCGTCGTCTTGCCGGCACCGGTTCCGCCGATCACACCGATGGTCTCCCCCGGCATCGCACGGAAGCTGATGTCGCGGAGCGCATCTTCAGCCCCCTCGGTGTAGGCGAATGCCGCCTGTCGGAACTCGACCGCAGGAACATCTGACCGCGCAGTGACTGCGTCGTGGTCGGAAGCATTGGCGTCGGACACGGCCGGCTGCAGCTCGAAGATGCCGTCGATGCGGTTCATGCTGGCCATGGCGCGGGTGATCTGGATGATGAGGTTCGCGAGCTTGATGAGCTCGACGAGGATCTGCGACATGTAGTTCACGAGCGCGACGAGGCCACCCTGGGTGATCGCGCCCTCGTAGACGAAGCCGCCGCCGCGGTAGATGAGGTAGACGACAGCGAGGTTGATGATGACGTAGGTCACCGGATTCAGCAACGCGGAGATGCGGCCGACACTGACCTGCATCGCGGTGAGCTTCTCGTTCTCGCGACGAAACTCGTCGATTTCCGAGGCCTGGCGGTTGAAGGCACGGACCACGCGGACACCGAGGAGGTTCTCACGGGTCGTCTTCATGATACGGTCGAGCTGGCCCTGGTTCGCACGGTACATCGGCGCGGTCGTCAGGATGATGCCGAACACGACGATGAAGAGGATCACGATGGTCACCGCGAAGATGAGGCCGGCGCGGGCGCTGATCGTGAAGGCCATGACCATGGCACCGAAGACGATGAACGGCGAGCGCATGAAGAGACGAAGCGCCATGTTGACGCCGCTCTCGACGGCATTGATGTCGGAGGTCATGCGCGTGATCAGGGTGCTGGTGCCGAGCGTATCGATCTCACGATAGCCGAGTGAATTGATGTGCCTGAAGAGGTCATTCCGCAGGCCCTTGCCGGTATGGATCGCGACCTTCGCGGCGAAGAACTGCGCCGTAAAGGAGCACAGGAGGCCGATCGCAGCGAGCACGAGCAGCAGGCCGCCCATGCGAAAAACATAGCCGAGGTTGCCGCTCCGGATGCCGCGGTCGATCATGCTCGAGATGACGAGCGGCACGAAAAGGTCGAAGCACGCCTCGAGGCACTTGAACAGCGGTGCCAGGACGGCACGGACCCGGTAGTCCCGGATATAAGTCAGTAAACGTTTCATAGTATCTCCCCTGGATGGTTTCGGCGCGCTGATGCTGCGCCGGATTATCTTCACATTATACGCCCTCGTGCAGGTAGAGGGAAGGGCCGAAATGAACGAAAGCTGTGCCAGTGGCACAGCTTTCATCTCGTCAGTTCTTCTCTTCGAGCCAGTAGTCCAGCACCTTCCGGGCGATCGGCGCGGCGGTGCGGCCGCCGGTTTCGCCGTCCTCGACGACGACGCAGATGGCGATCTCCGGATTCTCGTACGGCGCGAAGCCGGTGAACCAGGCGGTGGTGCTCTTCTCTCCGTTCTTCACGACCTCGGCGGAGCCGGTCTTGCCGGCCGCCTCGTAGTCCGCCTTTCGGAGCACCGACGCGGTACCCTCGGTGACGACGCGGCGCATGAAGCCGCCGAGCGTCGACGCCTCCTCCGCGCTCATCAGCGTCCGCTTCGAGCCCTCGCCGAAGGTCTTCACGACCTTGCCATCCGCGGACTGCACCTGCCGGAGCAGCGTCGGCTCGACGAGCACGCCGCCGTTCGCGATTGCCGCACTGAGGATGACCTCATGCAGCGGGCTCATCATCGTGTCGCCCTGGCCGATGGCGGTCTGCATCAGCGTCCATGGGTCGGCATCCGTGGCGAGCTTCAGCCGGCTCTTACTCGATGCGATACTGATCGGCAGGTCCTGATTAAAGAGCAGTGCATCGCCGGTCTCCAGCAGCTTCTTCGGATCCGTCAGCGTACCGATCTTCGAAAACGCCGCGTTGCAGGAGTTCGCAAAGGCCGACGACAGGTCCTCGCTGCCGTGGGTCTCGCCGCCGTAGCAGTGCACGACGTAGCGTTCGTCCGCCGGATCCTGGTACTCGCCGTCGCAGTCGAAGTGGAAATCCTGCCAGTCCTTCGGATGCTCTCGCATGTACTCGAGCGCCATCACGATCTTAAAGGTCGAGCCCGGCGCATAGAGTCCCTGGGTACAGCGGTTCAGCAGCGGCGCAGCCGCCGACTGGTTATTCACGATGTCGTCCCAGTCCTGCACGATCGTATTCGGATCAAAGCTCGGCTTCGAGGCCATCGCGAGCACCTCGCCCGTCGTCGGATTCACGGCGATCACCGCGCCCTTCTGATCTCCGAGCGCATCGTATGCCACCTTCTGGAGCCCGGCGTCGAGGGTCGTCACCACATGATCCCCGAGGCTCTTCGTCTCCGTGATCTCATTGACCACCTGCGTCACGGGGTTTGCATTGGACTGCATCAGGTAGAAGTTCGCGAGCGCCTCGATGCCGGTTTTTCCCTTCGTCGAGTAGCCGACGGCCTGCGCGAACACACCACCGAACGGGTACTGCCGCGTCTCGGTGTACGTGCCGTCCGGATTCACGGAACCGTCCTGATTCACACGGGTGTCCGTCACCGCAGTCTGCGCGAGCACCTGCCCGTCCGCGGACAGAATCGCGCCCCGCACGAAGCGGTCGTTGAAGACCTCCATGCGCGGGTTGTAGGAGTTCCCCATGAGATCCTCCGCCTGCCAGCCGATGAAGTAGATCATGTAGCCGATCATCGCGAAAAACAGCAGCGCGAAGAAGTAGATGAAGCCCACGATATTTCGATTTGATTTCTGCTTCCCGGAACGGGATTTTCTTTCAGTCATTTGGCTCCTTCCCATTTTATGCAGCCTGCGTCGGTCAATGCTTCCGCCACTACAGCTTCAGATCATCGAGGGATACCTTCTCCGCTGTGTAGCTGTCGTCGCTGTCCGCGGGCACATCTTCGTCGTCGGGATCATCGAGGTACGCCTCTTCGTCGTCATCTGCCGGATACCGCTCCGCAGCCCGGCGCCCGAAAAAGCCGGACGGACGGTGCGCGGTCTCCGCATTGTCCTCCTCCAGCGCTTCGTCCTCGTCGTCCGGGGTCTCCTCGTACTCCTCCATCTCCTCTCGCTCGTCCGCCTCATCCTCGTTGCCCTGGATGATGTAGAGCGCCTGGATGATCGCGAAGACGATGAAGGCCGAGACGAGCGACGAGCCGCCGTAGCTGATGAACGGCAGTGTCACACCGGTCGACGGGATGAACTTGATCGCGCCGCCGATCGTGAGGAAGGACTGCACGATGTACTCGATCGCGAGGCCGACCGCCACGAGCTTGTAGAAGCTGTCCTCCATGTAGGTCGCGATGACCATCATCTGCATGAAGCAGCCGAGGCACACGAGGATGATGCAGATCGCCGTGATCGCGCCCATCTCCTCGGAAATCGCCGAGAGGATGAAGTCCTTTTCGACGATCGGGATGCGCTTCGGCATCCCCTGGTAGAGGCCGAGGCCCGCGAAGCCGCCGGTGCCAATCGCGAAGAGGGACTGCGTGATCTGGTAGCCTTTATCGTCGATGTCCGCCCATGGATTGATCCACGCGAACACACGCTTCCGCACGTGTGAAAAGGCATAGTAGCTGAACACCGACGCGCCGCCCATCGCCGCCGTGCCGAGCACGAGGTAGAGGCTGCGGTTCGTCGCGATGAAGATCATCACGAGGTACGCGAGGCAGAAAATCAGCGCGGAGCCGAGGTCCTTGCAGGCGACGAGCACCAGCACATGCGCGGCCGCCACCAGCGAGGTGCGGACAATGTCTCTGAATTCCGTCGCACGGCTCAGCATGCCGGCCATCGCCAGCACGAACGTGATCTTTACAATCTCCGACGCCTGGAAGGTGAAGCCACCGATCGAAATCGACATCTTCGCGCCGTAGCTCGTCGCGCCGATGATCAGCACGACGCCCTGCAACAGGATGCCGAAGGCGGCGAAGGCAGAACGCCAGCGCACGAGGTCCCAGATTTTATCGATGAGGTACGGGATGACGAGCGTGAGTGCCGCCGCCCCGACGATGATCACAAACTGCTTCATCGCCTTCGTCGGATCGAGGCGCTCCAGCATGATGAGTCCGTAGGTGAGGAAAAACACCGTGTTGTTCAGCAGCAGCCGGTTGATGTTTCGGTAGAGCCGCTGCGCCCCGAAGGTGTACAGCAGGAAAAACGCGAGCTGCAGGAGGTAGAACCACACCGCGCTCATGTCCGCCGTCTTCAGATAGATGATACAGTTCATCAGGAAATGCACCAGCAGGATGATCCGGAGCTGCCAGTCGCAGAGCGGATCCGCGTCCTCCTGGTCCGGGATGGACAGATATCGGAAATTGCAGTAGGTGTAAAGCACGATCAGCAGGAGCTGAATGTACTTCGCCGCCGTAATAAAAAGATTGATCATGATTCATCCTCTAAGCATCCATCAACAGGTACCTGGGTCTCCGCCAATGCAGGCGACCGCCGTGTCCATACCCGGCCGCTCCGAAACGAAAGTTCTAGGGCCGTGGCTGCAGCGGTCTGGCCGGACGGTCGCCGCGGCATCATGCCGCGTGGCTGCTTCACTCGATCCCGTGACGGAAATGCCCGCGCGTCATGCTGCGCGGCACCGCGCCCTCGAGCACCTGCCGCACCACCGCCGCCGGCTCCACCGAGAAATCGTAGCGCAGGCACTGCGGCTGCAGCGCGCGCACCTCATCCGGCAGATCATAGAGCACGAGCGGCTCGGCGTTAAAGATCTGATTGTAGCAGTACGTACAGTAGCAACGCACCGGCATGTCCTTGCCCATACGGTCACGCAGCTGCAGGATCCGGTTGCCGTGATCACAACGCGCGCTCGTCCGCTGTATACAGTTCGCGCTCACCATCATCGGCAGGTGCCCGTAGATCATCAGCTCGAACGGCAACTCGCCGAGGCCAATGCTCTGGAGTTTCTCCCGAAGCTTCCGGCACTCGTGGTACGTGAGCTCGATCGGATAGGTGAGTCCGTCGGCACCGAGGGACACCAGCGCCCGGATCGCTTCCTGATTGTAGCCGTACACCGTATAGTCGAAGTTCCGGCGGATGTGCGCCCCGAGCTCCGGGTGCGCCCCGAAGAAATCCTCGAGCAGCATCGCCTCATCGAGGTTCCGCACCAGAAGAACATCCGGGAGGCACTCCGTCTTCCAGAGCGCGTTCAGGAGCTCGGCGCTGTTTTCCGCCTTCCGTCCGTTCGCGTCGAAGTCGCGCTCGATGCGGCGGAGGCGAAGCCCCGCCTGCTTTCCGGCGGCATGCACCCGCCGGATCAGCGCGGCGAAGTCCGTGAAGCAGGCTTCGTCGAGGTACACGAGCGCGACCGCGTCGTGCTTCAGCACCTCTGCGAGCTGCGCCTCCGTCTCGACCGTCACCGCCACCGGCACCGCCCAGTCGCGCGCCGCGACTCCATATTTCATCTGCGCCGAAGGGCGCTTCTGCTTCCGCTTATCGATCTGATTGTGCTGCGTATGTTCTCTGCGAGCCACGTAAAATCTCCTCTTCATACAGCGCGAGTGCGGTCCGGCGAAGCTCATTCAGCCTTCCGACCGGATAGAACGCATCGCCATGAACCGATACCTGTACGTCTCCTAATGTAAATGCGGTGCCGCCGGTTTTCCGGAGCCGCGCCTCGACCTCCATCGCCTGCACCGGCCTCTGCTCGGCTGGGAGCACGAGGTCCTCCGACACCGCAGTCACCATGCGACCGGCTGCGTCGCTGAGGGTCAGCACCGCCGGCGCACCCACCGTCATGTCCATCGCGGCATCCACCGTGATCGTCCGGTTGCGATCGATGTACGCGGCCTGGATGCGATCCGTCACCGTCTGGTCCACCGCACGGAACTTCTTCTCTGACAGCGCGATCATGTCCGCGCCGTTATGCTTCTTCAGATAGCTGCTGGTGCCCCCGCGATCGAAAATCTCGCGCAGGGTCCGAAGGTCCTCCTCCGCCACGCGGTAGTCTGACGCGCTTTCGTGATTCGCTGCACCCCGCTTTCGGTCAATGCAGTCAAGCGCGAGATCGAGGTACTTGCGGTAGACGCTGACGACCCCCGCGGTGTACAGCGGGGACTTCATGCGGCCCTCGATCTTGAAGCTGTAGGCACCGGCTTCGATCAGCTCCGGCAGCAGCTCGATCGTCTGCATGTCCTTCATGCTGAGGTAGTAGCCCTTCTGCCCTGCGGTCTCGTAGCAGAGACGACAGGTGCCGGCACAGCGTCCGCGGTTACCGGAACGTCCGCCGAGAAGCGAGGACATGAAGCAGGCACCAGAGTAGCTGTAGCACATCGCGCCGTGGCAGAAGACCTCGAGCTCCATGCCGCTTTCGTCGTGGATCTTCCGGATCTCCTGAAGACTGAGCTCACGGGACACGACCGCCCGGGTCATGCCGAAGCGCTGCGCCATCCGGGCACCGGCCACGCTGGTGATGGTCTGCTGTGTGCTGGCATGTACCTCGAGGTCCGGAAACATTGCCCTGATCCGACGTACGGCGCCGAGATCCTGCATGATGAGGCCGTCGACGCCCGCCTCGTAATAGGGTTTTATGTACGAAAAAAGCTCCTTAAGTTCGTCGTCCTTAAAGAGTATATTTACCGTCATATATAGTTTTACCGAGAAGAGATGACAGTAACGGATCGCCTCCATCACCATATCTTCCCCCTCGGCCTGTGCTGAATCCGCGTAGGCGCGCGCACCGAAGCGACGGCCGCCCATGTATACCGCGTCGGCGCCGGCATTGACCGCCGCGACCACGGACTGGAACGAACCGGCCGGGGCCAGCAGCTCTACACGTTTATCTCGTTTGATTTTCATATTCTTATTTCTTCGTGGATGCGAGCGCACGATCACGCGCATCCTGCGCTGCCTGCTTCGCCTCGAGCTCCGCCAGCTTCTTCTGCGTGTTCTCGAGCTCGCGAAGGGTCGTCTCGAGCTTCATCTGCATGTTCACGAGGTCATGCTTCGCGCCATAGCTCTCGCGCTCCGCATCATCCCGCGCCTGCTGGATGTCACGGCTTCTCTTCCGCTCCTTGAAGAGGTCATCACAGATGTTCACCTCGAGGAGAAGTGCCTTGATGCTGTCGTCGAGCTTGTTGTAGCCCACGGTCTCCTTCTGAAAATCGAGAATTTTCTGGTTCAGGTAGCTCGCTACCTCGTGCATATAGCTCTCGGACTCACTACCCGCCAGCTGGTAGATCTTGCCATTGATTACGACCTCTACGGAATTCTTTCCTGCCATGAAACTGTTACTCCTCTATCTCTTACGTCCATGAAGCAGTGGTGAATGCGCCTGTGCTTCATGGTGTTCGCCATGTTTTCGACCATTTATTATAACATAGCCCGCAAGCGCGATGCAACCGCAAGAGATAGCAGGCGGTGGGGAACCCGGAGGAGCCCTCCTACCTGTGCTCAAAGCTTCCGCGGGTCACCGATGAAGCCTTCGCCGTAGGTTTCCTTCGTCGGGGAGACGATGACGAAGGCGCGCGGGTCGTGGCGGTCGATGATTTCCTTCACGATCGGGAACTGCTTCCGGTCGACGGCGCAGGTAAGGGTGAGGCACTCCTTACCACTGAAGCCGCCGATGCTCTTATAGAAGGTGGTGCCACGGTCCATGGTTTCCATGATCTCACGCGCGATCTCTTCGTTTTTCGCGGAGTGGATCGTGATCAGGCTGCCGCGGTTCAGTCCATAAAGAAGCGCATCCATCGACTGGGTAGTGCAGACGATGGAGATGATGCCGTACAGTGCGGCTTCGATCTCACCGAAGACGATCACCGAGGCCGCAACGATCACGAAATCCACCAGCATGATGGCATAGCCGGTCTGCATATATGGGAAACGCTTCTGAAGAAGCTTCGCGAGGATATCGCCACCGCCGCTCGTCGAGTTCCGCATGAAGATCAGCGCCAGGCCGACGCCCACGAAGATGCCGCCGAAGGCGCAGGATACGAGACGGTCGCCCTCATACTGCCATGGGCAGAGCGCAGACACGAGGTCCTGGATCACACTCATGAAGATGACCGTGCGGATGGTCTTCAGTGTCATCCCGCGATTCAGCAGCAGCCAGGACGCGAGCAGCAGAGGAATGTTGAGGGCGAGGCTGAGTGCACCGATCGGCAGGCCGAACAGATGGTTGATCATCAGTGCGATACCGGACACCCCGCCCGGTGCGATCCGGCTCGGCTCGATGAAGCACCATACGCCGATGGCCTGCAGCAGCGCACCCGCGAAATCCCCCAGGATATCGAGCCCGGTCTCTCTCCACTTCTTCTGATTTTTCATTAAGATCGTTTCCATTTATTTTTCCTCCTACTTCCAGATTCTTATTTTTATGACGCTCAGTTTCTGCATGGAATGTCTGTTTTCCATCTGCCTTATATGGTCGGGATCATCGATCTTTCCATTCTCCACTTCGTCTTAAAAATCATTTTCACGTAAAAAAGAGAGCTGACATTCATGTCAGCCCTCTCATCGGTATGCGGCTGCACGAAAATAGTCTGAACTATAATCAATGCAGCTGCATTTCTTTTCTATTTCACTGGTATTTCTTCTTGTTCTCCGCATACTCTGCCTTGACCGCATCGAGGAGTCCCTCGGTATGCAGCAGGTCATAGCATGCACCGGCGATGCTCTTCGCACCGTAAATCACGCAGTTATGCGCTGCGTCGCTCTTTCCGGCATCCACGAACTCCTGGGAATGGGACGCGGTGCCTTCCGGTACGAACGCGACACGGATACAGGAACCCGGAATCTCGTACATGACATTACCGAAATCAGTCGAACCGGTCTTCTCACGTGGCGGCGCAAGCTGCGGAGCACCCGCGAGCTCAGCATTGTCCATCAGAAGCTGATTCAAACGAAGCACCGGAATCTTGTTGAAGAAGAAGGTGCCGTCCTCGATCTCGTAGTCGACGCCGGCGATCAGTGCCGCGCCCTTGATGATGTCCTGGAAGCGGACACTGACGTCCTCGAGCTCCTTCTTCGAGAAGGAACGCAGTGAGAACTCGCCCTTTGCGGTCGCCGGCACGACATTGGCCGGACCCGGAAGCTCGGTCATGCAGTAGTGCATGCGCACATCATCCGGCACGTGCTCACGCAGGAACTCGACGCCCTGGAATGCAACCAGCATGGCATCGAAGGCACTTCTGCCCTTCTCCGGTGCCAGTGCGGCGTGTGCGCGCTTTCCGTGGAAGGTTACGTTGAAGCTCTTCTGCGCGAGGCACTTCACATCCGTACAGGTATTCGGACCACCATGCATCATGAAAGCCACATCCAGCTCCTTAAAGCAGCCGCGCTCCAGCATCTGCACCTTGCTGCCGAAGCTCTCCTCGGCCGGCGTACCATAAACGATGAGCTCGAACGGCTCCGCACAGTCCATGTTCTTCAGTGCCACCGCAGCACCGAGACAGCCCGGTCCCTGCATATGATGGCCGCAGCCATGTCCGAGGTTCCGAAGGGCATCGTACTCGCAGAGGATGCCGAGCTTCGGACCGCCCTCGCCATGCTTGAAGGTCGCACGGAACGCCGTCTTGAATCCGCCGACGCCCATCTCGACCTCGAAACCGTTCGCACGAAGATAGTCGGTCAGCAGTCCACTGGCGAACACCTCTTCTCCCTCATATTCCGGACGATCAAAAATCTGATCCGCCATCGAGCAGAGCGTATCCCGCTGTGCGTCGATCGCAGTAAATAAAGTCTTCTTATCGCTCATATTGATTCCTCCATGACATTCATGTCATCGTGTAAAAGCAAATGTCAAAACACTTCATCCTTCGAAAGTATTTACGAAGGCGCCTCCCGGTTACCGGTGCAGCGCCTCTCTTCTACATATTAGATTACATCGGTCCGAGATGGATGATCTGTGCAATCACCAGAAGCACGGTACCGA
This sequence comes from uncultured Oribacterium sp., assembly GCA_934270345.1. Lineage (GTDB taxonomy): Bacteria > Bacillota > Clostridia > Lachnospirales > Lachnospiraceae > Oribacterium. Next base: position 18,637 of record CAKQPT010000009.1, read on the forward strand.
CTACCAGCCAGATGGCAAACATCTTCCACATGAAGCGCATCCAGCGATCATACGGGATGTTGCAGGCACTGATGATACCCATAAGTGCGGTCGAGGTCGGCAGGATGTAGTTACAGAATCCGTCACCGAAGTTGAACGCGAGCACCGCCGTCTGTCTCGTCACACCGATGAGGTCGGAAAGCGGAACCATGATCGGCATCACCGCAGCCGCCTGTCCGGAACCGGAAGTCAGGAACACGTTGATGATGGTGTTTGCAATCAGCATCGCCGGTGCCTGCATAAGCGTCGGCACACTGCCGAGTCCGCCCGCCAGGGCATGTACGACGGTATCGATGATCTTACCATCCTTCATGATGGCACTGATGGACTGCGCAAGACCGATGATGATCATCGCAGACATCATCTTCTTGCAGCCCTCAAGGAAGGTCTTGCAGATCGTATCCGTATCAAAGCCGGAAATGATGCCGACCACGATGGCGAGCCAGATGAACATCGCGGACATCTCCGGCATATCCCAGCCCAGCTTGATGCTGCCATAGATTACAACAGCGAGTGAAACCACGAGCGCAACGATATTTAAAATCTTGCGGAGGTCAATGGTTCCGAAATCATCCAGACCGCCGGCTGCACGGAACTCACTCGTCTGGTCAAGATCGTACATCGGGCTCTTCGTCGGGTCCTTCTGCACCTTCAGCGCGTAGCGCACGAGGAAGATGTTCGTGATCACATAGTACACAGCGAAGCATACCCAGCGGTAGCCGATACCGGAGTACAGCGGCAGCTCCGCGATCTTCTGTGCCACGACGGTGGTATTCGGATTCAATGTTCCCGTCGAAAATCCGATGGCTCCACCGAGCAGGATGATGGCTGCACCCGTGATCGAGTCAAGGCCGATCGCCAGTGCGAGCATGACCATAACCGGTGCGAACGCGATGAACATGTTGACAGCCTGCGTCGTGCAGATGAGACCGAACATCAGCGTCAGAATCGGGATGAATACATACAGGTTGTTGGAAAACTTCTTTGCGAGCTTCGCGATCACCGCCTGCAGTGAACCGGACTGCGTCAGCATGTGGAAAGCACCACCCGAAAACAGGATAACCAACATGATGTCGACACGCTTTGCAAATGCATTGACGATATACATCGGGATCAGGAACGGATTCACCGGTGTACGATCGACACAGCTGAACTGCGTCGGATCGATAACCTTGATGCCGTCTGCATTCTCCACACGTACATACTCACCCGCCGGGATGATCCAGGTCAGAATCACAGCGCACACGATGATTGAAAACACGATCATGAAGCTGTGCGGCACACGAAATTTCTTCTTAGTTGCCATAGTTAACATTCCCCCTTTTTATAATGTTGTTTCTTTGTATAACATTATACCAGTGGAGGAAATAGTGTGCAATTTTGTATTTTCAAACGCCTCTTTAAAGAAATCTCAATGCATCTTTTTGCGCACCGTTTCCTTGATGATCTCGATCAGCGCACGCTCACAGTCACTCAACGTATGACCTTTTCGATACGCGAGCCGGAAGCTGGAGGTCTCCACTTCCTGATTGATCAGAAAATAACGCACATGCTCGAATTTCTGCATATCCGGCAGATACCCGAGACGATTAAAACCGACGCCCATCCCCTGATTCACCATCGACATGATGATATCGAAATGAGCGATTTCGATCAGGCGTTTCGGGTGGATATGATTTTCCCGGAAGAGACGGTCTGCCGTTCTACGCATGCTCTGATTCGGCAGCGGCACGATAAACGTCTCCCAGTCCAGATGCGAAAGGTTGAGATGCAGGAAGGCATCCCCCTCCACCGGGTAGGCATACCAGATCGCCGGATGAGTATCCGGAAGTGCCAGCAGCACCGGTTCCTTCGCGATTTCCTGATACACCGTATCCGGAAGCTCCTCCAGGAAGTTCGAAATCATAAAGTCGACCGCATTCTCCTTAAACATCTGCTTCAGATCCTCGACGATGAGATCACGGAAAACCAGCTCCACATCCGGATAACGCTCTTTAAAACGCGCCAGTACCTCCGGCACCATCGAAATCGCTCTTCGCTGCTGGATGCCGACGCGAATCACTGGATCGCTCTTCCGCTGCTCTTTCTCCAGCAGATCATCGAACTCCGCCTTCAGCTCCAGCATCCTCTCCGCCCGCTGCACGTACTCCTCCCCGATCGGCGTCAGGACGAAGGATTTCTCCTTCCCCACGCGCTTAAACAGCGGCACACCGAGATTCTTCTCGAGATTACTGATATATACACTCAGCGCCGACGGCGAGATAAACAGCGCCTCCGCCGCCCTGGAAAGGTTCCGGCATCGCGCCAGCGTGCACACATACTGCTGCTCCTTTAAATTCATGCCGTTCTCCTTTCATACCCCGAAGCTACCGTTCACTGCTCAGCTCGCAGTAGACGTAGCATTATTTACCCTTTCGTTTCCTGTGTCATTCTTATAGCCGTATTTGGCATTAATACGGTCAATCTCTTCTTTTATGATATTTCCGAAGGTACGATCATCTAATTCCTGATTTTCCATAGCTGCTACGGATTTATCAGCAAAAGCGTCAAATATAGCCTGTTTACTTTCCAGAGTTGACATTATTTTCTCATCAACCGTGTTTTCACACAACAGACGATACACAAGAACATTTCTTGTCTGTCCCATACGGTACGCTCTTGAAATTGCCTGATTTTCAATCGAAGGCTTGAATTGCGGTTCGCAGAGAACAACCACGCTGGCCGACTGAATATTCAGGCCGGTTCCACCAGACTGAATCTGTGCCACGAGGACGGTTCCCGCCGGAGCTTTATCAAATTCATCAATGATTTCCTGTCTGCGTTGAGGCGTAACCGATCCATTAATCGGATTCGTACACCGATTGCCCAGGAGTTTTGTCACCTTTCGAATGGTATCAAGGAAGAACGAGAACACGATCACTTTTCGTCCTTCAGATTCAGCCTCGGCAACAAGTTCCAGCAATCTCTTCGCTTTCGAAGAGTCCTTCAGGTCATCCACATTCCAGGATACCCGTCTTGTTTCTGCATAGTTCTTAGACAGAACTGCCTGTTCATATGCCTCTGTTTCATTGTAGGACAGGCTGCACCATTCTTTACTTTCAATCAGGTCCGGCAACTCTGTAAGAACATCTTCTCTTTTTCTACGGTAGTAAACCGGCGCTATTGCCTTTCTGAATTGTGGCGCGGCTGACATAAATGCCATATTCTGGACCTCAGCGGCAATGCGAGGCTGAAGAATCTGTATCAATGAAATCATTTCATCGACTTTATTTTCCAGCGCAGTACCCGTCATGAACATCAATCGTTCTGCATGCGTGCTGATATTCTTCACGTTGATGCTTCTTCTTGCCTCTGGGTTTTTGATATAGTGAGCTTCATCAACCACCATCAGTTTGAATTTAAAATCATCCGGCAGATCAAAATATGCAGTTGTTTCATATGTGGTCAATGCAACTCCGCCGGTCTTGATCCAGGACCGAAGTGCTGCTTTACGTCCAGCACCATGAATTTTCGTCACACTGAGCCGGCTCATTTTTCTGATTTCGCGTCCCCAGTTTGTAATAACACTAGCCGGACAGACAACGACAAAATGTGTCCCTCCTGTATTACGCAGCGAGACCATCGTTGCAATCGCCTGAACCGTTTTTCCCAAACCCATCTCATCGCCGAGAAGAACTCGTTCCTGATGAAGAGTATATTTTACGCCCCACTCTTGATAACGTCTCAGTTCACAAAGAAGACCATCCGGGAAAAAGCATTCCTCCTGAATCTCTCTGGCCAGATCTTCCGGCAGCCCATACACGGAGTCATCATTTCCAAGCACACCTGGATTGATATCTTCGAGCTCATTGAAAAATCGTACTGGATTCGTCGTGAAATCCTGCCATGCTTCACTGTTCGAGCTTCGATCAATCTCTTCAGAAGCAGAAATCTGTGCTTCTGCTGCCTGTCCATAGCTACCGTCAATAAGGCTCTCCAACGTAGCAAATGCCTCAGCAGCTTGTTGTTTCTTCGCTTTAGATGAAAAGAGCCATTTGAAATTACCTGCTACAGAAGTCAGATCCTCAACAGCATACTCAATCGTTTGCTGATTCTTATTGAGAAGTCTCCTGCATTCATCGGCAACCAGTTGACTACGGTGATACCGAGATAACGCAAGCACAAGCGCCGTAGCTTCTCGCGATCGATTATCCGAACTGAGTTTAATCTTCGTTCCTTGTCTGGTCTTAGAAACGATATCGTCTACGATTCTCTTAATAGAGAATGCGGCATCCTCACTTATTCCATGAACAGAAGCAATCGTGTATACAGAAGCAGACGAAATGTCAGCGATTGATCTGTAGCCATAGTCTCTAAGCGCCTTCACTCGGATTCCACGTTTATCTCGATTGATTTCCTCTACAGGGATTTCATCCAGAACCTTGAGCACTTCCTGCGCCACTAATACATCCGACGCCTCTTTAACCTGGTCACGATACTTATCCGCAGAGGAAACGGCGATATTCAGTTGTTTTATAATATTTTGATGCCTCTGGATTACTCTCTTGGCATCCGTAGCACTGAAAGGTCTTGCCACTCTAACACCTCCGCAGTTTTATAATATTAAGCCCGTCTTTTCTTTATGATTGCTCTTTCTTTCAATAAACCAACCGTTCTCAAGAACAGAAAATCTGGTTAATTTCCGTCACCAATCCGTTACTATCCAGCTTAAAGGTGCCGAATATCTGTCCTTCTGTCGCATATTTATTATTGCAAGCATTTGAAGCTTCGAAATGTTGAAGAACGGTTGCTTTTTCAGTATTCCAGTCGCCATTCCAGGTTATTTCATTAATAGCGCAATCTTTTCTTAAATACACTGAACCCGCAAAGAGAGTTTCCATATTTATCAGGTCCGCGTCACCTGGTAAAACAGCTTTAAGAATACGCATATTGCTCAGCTCATAATAATGTCCATGATCAATGAGCTCAGATTTAACATTTCCATTTATATCTTCCGAAGAATCAGAGAGAATAATGTCATCATGTTTTATATCCTCAGCAAATGGTATTGCCATATTTTTATCCACATCATTTACAGCAGCTACATTCATATATGTACTGCCTGGAATGCACCACTCTCCACTTGTGGAAACAAGATATCCGTCAGGTGTAAAAGTGTCGGCGTACATATTTCCATTGTTATCGAAGCAATACCACTGCCCTGATATTTGTTTCCATTGATTTTTCGTAATGCTGCCATCTTCATTGGTATATTGCCAATTCGCATTGTTGAGTTCCCACTGTCCAGCATATGATTGATTATTGATGCAGAATACGCTAATCACCGAAATGGCGCAAATTATGATCTTCTTCATTTATTTCTACACTTTCTTTTCAGGCATCATTTGATATGCCTATCACCAAACATTTTCCGAGAAACTCACTTAATAATCACCGGAGTGAGTGGCTGGTGAACATAATTGTTTTGGATCCGCTCTGCTTCAGCCCTACTAATCTGCTTAGGTACTGAATGATTAACCGTATTATACCAGACTATGCTATCTTCGCCTGGTTCTGAATAAACCGATTCTATCTTTATGAGCTTTCCATTTAAAAATCTATAATACTTGGATATAGAATACGACGCTCCATTTGATCCTTCATTTGAGATGATATTATTCTGGCAAAGATAAAAACGATTTCTGGCTCCTCCCTCATAAACAACGGGATATGCCTTCCCATCTTTTATCGCTACAATAGCATAAATATAATCATACAACTCGCCATACTCGCCACTTGTAAGAAGCAATTCATCAACTCCATCGGAATCTATATCCATCAAAACATACCCAAATCTGTTTTCTCGGTTAATCGGCGCATCCGTCGGCAGATAGTATGAGCTATAGGATTTATACTGAGGATCTAAGAAGTCCACTTCTCCCCGCGCAAACATAGCAATGTATGAAATAATATCTGTATACTGCGCTAACGCTGATTGTCCATTCTTATTCTGGCTCATTCCATCACCAGATGGTTTTATAAAGTCTGATTTCACATAAGCATTTTGGCCCTTATAGTCGATATTAGCCCACCCATTCGTATTACCTTTAAATACGACCTGCGCTCCAGCATCCAGTACAGCCAGTACCCGGCAATCAGTATTTGGTTCTGTTCGTACTTTAACACCGGTTGTCGTAACATATGAAGAAGTATTCTGATTATTAATCGTTGATTCCTTCAAGTTCTCTTTCCGGACATCAGCAGATTGCTTACTCCCATCAGCTCCAACATAAACCCCATCCGGTGTTATTGCGTTTGTAATCATAATGCCATTAGCCCCCAGGTAATAGTTTCCTACCCACTGATTCTTGGCGAATGTGCCATCATCCTGATAGTACGCCCAATTCTGTCCAAACTGTACCCACTGGTTCGCAAAAGAATTCAAGCTCATAAAAACATTCAAAGCACCAAAAGCCACCAGAAGTAATGATTTTTTCTTCATAACAAACTCCTAAAATAAAGCTTACAGTCTATCTAAATAAGTTTACTGCGAAAAATGTGAAATGGGTATCAGAACTTAAGCGCCCTGCCGCGCCCTGACTATTCAAATGGTCGGAAGTTCTCTCTCATAATGATAGATACAAGAAATGCATCTATCTTTTTTCTGATAGATGCACACCGTAATATATTCTTTAAAATTATGAAATTTCACAGATTTTAACAAGAACTAAGCTACCTAGAGATTTGATTCGACTTATGGCCGTTACATTTAGAGCAAAGAACCTGCAAGTTAGACAGGGCGGTCTTTCCGCCTTTTGATACCGGAATAATATGGTCAATGTGTAACCCTACACCATCCGGCATATATTTCCCACAAACCTGACATGTATAATGATCTCTTTCGGCAATTTGTTTTCGTAGCTCTGGAGTCATTAATCTTCTTTGATTTTTGCTGTGATACGCTCTCAGCCCACATTCATTAGAGATGCTGGATAATTGCTGATCTCTGTGAAATAGATATTCGTAACTGCAGCCATATTCTTTATCTATGGTCTTAACTTTATAAGATGACTTAACATAGCACTGCTGAGTGTATCGTGTCTGATTCCTGGTAAAGAAAAAATGATAAGCGTTGTCATCATCCAGGCATTCCAGATACTGTTTTTTCCGTAAATGTCTTAAAAGGCTTCTCCGAATTTTTTCTTCAGAATCATTCTTCCAGTTATCAACTATTTGCTGATGCTGGTTAATCAGTTCCATTCCATCGTCGATCAGAAAATCATCAATGTAGTCTTCTATTTGAGGATTTCTCTTTTTCGACACGTTGAATGCATGCGTAAAATACGGATAATGAAATGGCGAACATAGACCGGCAACCAGCAGAATGATAAACACCACGGCCATGATTGCAATCACAATCATCTGTGATAAGGGTATAGCTGATAATATACTTTGAATATGTGATAAATTCATATGCGTTTCTGTGATTCACCGCCCTAGATACTGTGTGAGTGTTTGCGCAAAGTAAGGAACAATCCCCTTCGATGCCACAACGTTTTCTACCCATTATCTTTATTCTTCAGGCGGCATGAACTTATATTTTCCCTTTCCAAAGCCACTGACAGGCTCAATCAAATCTGCATTTTTCAGTTTTATAATGAGATTCCCTGCGGCAGTAACAGAATCCTTTGTGATTGCAGCGATGTCGGAACGACCAAAGACACCATCAACGCCCATATTCGCAAATACCGCTTTCGCCTTTGCAATTGTACCTTTGCTTGCATTCAGTTGATCAATCGCAACCTCAATCGCAACATTTTTGTCCTCAATCGTAACATTGCTTGCGGTTGCCGCCGTTCCATAATTCAGATTATAGAGCGTGACTTGAAAAGAACTGGCATCCGAATAGAATTTAGGCTCCAGCTCGTCACGGTAATTGTGAGCGGCACGGTAGGTTTCTGTGATTTTCTTAAAGCCGCTGCCCTGACGCTCCATATAGCCCAATCGTCCAAAAATATCTGCAAGAACAGGATTGCGGCGCGTAGAGGAAATGCTGGACAGATCTCGTTCCTGTATCCGTGTGCCGTCTGCCATACCGCCAGGAGAATAAATGGTAAGGCGGTCATCGTAAATGTCGATATGAACCTCGCTGCCTAAAATCAGGTAATCACGATGGATCAGTGCATTGACAAGCGCCTCAAAAACACTCCGCTCGCAATAGTCAGGCATCTCAACACGGGAATCCGCGGTTTTCTTCCAGCGTGTTTTCATATTCCGTTTGACAAAGCCAACACCCTCATTAAGCAGAATGATCAGGCTACCAGAAAATTCTGCGCTGTCAAGTGCATCCACCATACCACCACTTTTATCGAGGCCGTTCCAGCGCGTGCAGAACAGACGGGAATGTCGGATGGGTGAGTCATCTGCAAGCAAAGCGCCTGCATTGGTCAGCTTGCCGTGTTCGTCCCGCATATCGAAGGAATCAAACAGCTTTTCTTCCATGCTGTTGCCTGTCCAGGTCTTATACCGTTCGCGCAGCTTGGAAAAAGCGTAATCCTTGAAATCATACTCGGAAACCAGTTCGTCATATGTACGGTGCATGCCTTTAAGAATCAGCTGATTCAGCGCATAGGACGGAGCGATCACGCTTTCATTGCCAATGCGGATATATGCCTCCATAACGCCGTCCGCTTTGTAGTAATACGGTGTGGAGCGCCCTGCTGATATAGACAGCACAAGAATATCCTTGCCATCCTCTCGCTCTGGTGCAAGGATAAAACTCGGATAAGGTGTGATGCGCTCTTTGATCAACCGGCTGATTGCCTCCGCATCGGTCTGTGCATCGTCTAAGCCGACAGCATTTCTATCATTATCAATACCAAAAAACAGCGTACCGCCAATGCCATTTGCAAAGGCGCTGATGCTTTTTAGCCAGCTTTTCGGCTTCTTTATCTCCAGCGCGACCTTGAAATCACATTCGGTCGCCTCCGCAATCCAGTGTTCAATCATGATTCTCACCTTCTTAGCGTTTGCATCATTTTCATTTTTCGTTGTTTTGATACAGTCACAGACCACTCGAGCGGCCTGGAAACCATTTCTTGTGTCATTTCCTGTGTCATTCTTGTGTCATTTATTGTGTCATTTATTCTGTCATTTATTCTGTCATTTATGCCATCACTGCCACAAGAAGCATTCATGGCACTTAAATCTCACAGCTCCATCGTGGCCTGATACGGCAGGCCGAAGTGCCGGTAGGCGTTTGCGGTGGCGACGCGGCCACGCGGGGTGCGGTTGATGAGTCCGTTCATGAGGAGGTACGGCTCGTACACGTCCTCGATGGTGCCGCTGTCCTCGCCGAGTGCGGCCGCCAGGGTTTCGACGCCGACCGGTCCGCCGGAAAACTTGTCAATGATGGTCATGAGGTAGTTCCGGTCGTTCTGGTCGAGGCCGAGCTTATCGACGTCGAGGATGTCGAGGGCCATGTCGGCGACCTCCTGGGTGATGCGTCCGTCGAAACGGACATCCGCGAAATCACGTACGCGCTTCAGCAGGCGGTTCGCGAGTCTCGGCGTACCGCGGGAGCGCAGTGCGATGCGCTCAGCGCCGGCGTCGTCAATGTCTACATTCAGCACCTTCGCGGAGCGTCGTACGATCTGCATCAGCTCCTCGGTGGTGTAGAATTCGAGCTTCGTGATGATGCCGAAACGGTCACGGAGCGGTGCGGACAGCAGGCCTGCACGGGTCGTCGCGCCGATCAGCGTGAAGTGCGGAAGATCCAGTCGGATCGAGCGTGCAGTGGAGTCCTTTCCGAGCATGATATCGATGGCGAAGTCCTCCATCGCCGGATACAGCACCTCCTCGACCTGGCGGTTCAGGCGGTGGATCTCGTCGACGAAAAGCACATCGCCCTCAGAAAGCCCATTCAGAATCGCGGCGATCTCGCCCGGCTTCTCGATGGCCGGACCCGAGGTTACCTTGATATTCACCCCGAGCTCGTTCGCGATAATGTTACTGATGGTCGTCTTGCCGAGTCCCGGCGGGCCGTAAAACAGACAGTGATCCAGGGACTCTCCGCGATTCTTCGCCGCCTGAATATAGATTTTCAGCATCTCCTTCAGTTTGCTCTGGCCGATGTAGTCATCGAGCGTCTGCGGACGAATCTTCGGCTCCAGCTGCCGATCCTCTACCGTCTCATCTGTATTGATTACTCTACGTTCCAAATCTGTACCTCACTCCGCGCAATCATGCGGATTTCACCTATATTTGTGCCCGTATCCGGCACGCAAAAAACTCACGAAAACCCATGGTCTTCAGACCGCCCATCGTCTGTCTCACGATCATCAAAGGAAATTCAGGTTCTTCAGGCTCGCCTTCAGGATCTGATCCACGGTCATGCCTTCGCTGAGCTCGACCTTCTTCACGGCACGGCTCGCCTCGACATTCGAGTAGCCGAGGGCCACGAGGGCTTCCACCGCTTCCTTCTGTGCACCATACACACCGGCGGCTGCGCCGGCATCCACCGCTGCCCCAGCGCCATGACCATGATCCAGCGCCGAGCTGAAGACCTCGGTCGCATCGAGCTTATCCTTGAGCTCGAGCACCACGCGCTGTGCGGTCTTGTTGCCGACGCCCGGTGCACGCGAAATCGCCTTACTGTCGCCGGTCACGATCGCCATCCGGAGATCATTCGGCGTCAGCGCACTGAGGATGCCGAGCGCCCCCTTCGGACCGATACCGCTCACCGTCAGCAGCATCGTGAACATCGCACGGTCCTCCTGACTCAGGAACCCATAGAGGTCCACGCCGTTCTGCGTCAGTGAAAAGTATGTATAAATCTTGATGTCTTCGCCGATCGATGGCAGCGCGCCGATCACCGTCGCCGGCACGTGGATGCCATAACCGACACCCGCCGCCTCGACGACCACCAGCCCCTCGGCCACATCACTTAGCGTTCCATGTATAAAATGAATCATGCTGAATTCTCCCAAAATATAAGTATCTCTATGTTATATCAAAAACATTTGTTCGTCAATAAAAACCATTGATTTTGAAAATTCAAGCCGCTACACTTGTAGCATATTATTTTAACAATTATAAACAGAAAGGTCCATATGATCCGCATCGAGAAAGCTCTGACACAGCCTGTTCCAACTGATATATGTACGATCGGCGCCCCGGAGGACGTCCTCTTTTTTGACATCGAGACTACCGGTCTCTCCGCGCGCAGCGCCGGCCTCTACCTCATCGGCCTGCTGACGTACACGGATAAAAAGTGGACCCTTCTCCAGTTTTTCTGCGAGGATGTCGCGGATGAGCCGGCGGTGCTGCAGGCGTTTTTCGATCTGCTTCGCACGAAGAAAACGCTGATTTCCTACAACGGCGACGGTTTCGACATCCCGTTCCTCCGCCACATGCTCGAGCAGTACGGGCTGCCGTACTGCTTCGATGCCGTCGAGAGCTTCGACCTCTTTAAGCAATTCCGACCGCTCAAGCGCCTCCTGAACCTCCCGGATCTCAAGCTGAAAAGCTGCGAGCGTTTTCTCGGCATTGACCGCGAGGACCGCTTCACCGGCGGCGAGCTCATCGAGGTTTACTTCGAGTGGCAGAAAACGAAGGTCCCGGCGCTGCTCGACACGCTGCTCCTCCATAACGCCGAGGACATCGCGAACCTCCCGAACCTGCTGCCGCTGCTTCGCTATCGCACCCTGCCACACAGCGATTTCCAGCTCCGCGCGCACGAGCGCGATGAATGCACCATTCATTTGCATTATTTAAGTACACTTGCGCTGCCGCAGCCGATGGATCTGCGGGGGGATTTCTGGGCGCTGCACGCCGAGGGCAGTGCGGTCGAGCTTTACGTGCAGCTTTTCGAGGGGGAGCGGAAGCTCTTCTTCGCGGATTTCGAGCACTACTACTATCTCCCGGCGGAGGACCAGGTGATCCACCAGTCGCTCGCGGAGTTCGTGGACCGCAGTGCGCGGAAGAAGGCCTGTGCGCGGAACTGCTACCAGCGCGTGACCGGCTGTTTCCTTCCGGAGTGCAGTGAGGTGTATACGCCGGCGCTGCAGGCCGAGTACCGCGACAAGCTTCGCTACGCGCAGTATTCGGATGCGCTCTTCGACGACGAGGCGAAGGCCGTCACGTACCTGAAGTCCTTCCTGGACACCGCACTGTAGGCATGCTAACGCAGGAAATGGATCATCGTGCCTGCAATTACAATCCATTTTGCAGGCATGATGTCCATAAATTGGGGACATCATGCCTACAGTGTACCCTGAAATCTGGACATTTCCGTAGGCATGATGACATTTTAAAGCGCTTACCATGCCTGCGGTCGAAATTTGCAGGTCTCTGCTCTGTAGGCATGCTGACACAGAAAATGAATAATCATGCCTACAATGAACAGAAAGAGGCAGCGTCCGCTCCGGACACTGCCCCTCGTTTTTTTATTCGATTTTGCGATCAGATTTTTCCGCCGTTCTGGTTGACGTAGGCCATCAGTCCGCCGGCGGCGATCATCTTCTGGAGGAAATCCGGGAACGGCTGTCCCTGGAAGGTCTTTCCGGTCGTCTCGTCGGTGATGAGTCCGGTATCGAAGTCCACCTTTACCTTGTCGCCCTCGGCGATGGCCTGTGCGGCCTCCGGTGCCTCGATGATCGGGAAGCCGATGTTCAGCGCGTTCCGATAGAAGATGCGCGCGAAGCTCTCGGCGATGACACAGCCGACGCCGCTGGTCTGGAGTACCTGCGGTGCGTGCTCACGGGATGAGCCGCAGCCGAAGTTCTTGCCGGCAACCACGATGTCACCTGGATGAAGCTTCTTCAGAAAGTCCGCATCGATGTCCTCCATCGTGTGACTTGCCAGCTCCTGCTTATCCTGAATTGCGAGATATCGAGCCGGGATGATGACATCCGTGTCGATATTGTCGCCGTATTTTAAAACCTTACCCTCTGCGTTCATATATATTCCTTTCGTTCCAGAGTTTGCTTTATGCAAACTCCTCCACTCTTACATTCCTAACTCTTCTGGTCCCGAGATCTTGCCGGTGACGGCAGATGCGGCTGCGACGGCCGGGGAAGCGAGATAGATTTCGGAAGTGGTGTCACCCATACGGCCGACGAAGTTACGGTTGGTGGTCGATACGCAGCGCTCGTGCGGTGCGAGGATGCCCATGTAACCGCCGAGGCATGGTCCGCAGGTCGGGGTCGAAACGACCGCACCGGCCTCGATGAAGTCCATGACGAGGCCTTCCTTCAGCATCTGCATGTAGATGTCCTGGGTGCCCGGGATGACGATGCAGCGCACATCCGGTGCCACCTTGCGGCCACGCAGGATCTCTGCGGCCTCGCGCATGTCCTGGATACGTCCGTTCGTGCAGGAACCGATGACGGCCTGGTCGATCTTAATGTCCTCGAAGCTGCCGAGCTCGTGGGTGTTCTCCGGGAGATGCGGGAAGGAAATCGTCGACTTCAGGGTCGAGAGATCGATCGTCACCTCACGTGCGTACTCCGCATCCGCATCCGCCTCATAGACGGTGTACGGCTTCTGGGAATGTTCCTTCATATACTCGACGGTCTTCTCGTCGACCGGGAAGATACCGTTCTTTCCGCCCGCCTCGATCGCCATGTTGCAGATCGTGAAACGATCATCCATGCTGAGCTCTGCGACACCCGGGCCGGTGAACTCGATGGACTGGTAACGCGCACCATCCACGCCGATCTCGCCGATCAGGTGCAGGATGACATCCTTACCGGACACCCACTTCTGCTTCTTGCCGATGAGATTTACCTTGATGGCCGTCGGTACCTTGAACCAGAGCTTGCCGGTCGCCATCGCCGCCGCCATATCGGTGGAGCCGATACCGGTCGAGAATGCGCCGAGCGCGCCGTAGGTGCAGGTATGTGAATCCGCGCCGACGGAAAGCTCACCTGCGACGATGAGTCCCTTCTCCGGGATCAGCGCGTGCTCGATACCCATCTGTCCGACATCAAAGTAGTTCTTGAGGCCCTGCTCATGCGCGAAGTTCCGGCACATCTGTGTGCACTTCGCACTCGTGATATCCTTATTCGGAACGAAGTGGTCCATAACCAGCACAACCTTCTCCTGGTCGAACACGTCCTTCTGATCCAGCTTCTTCATCTCGCGGATCGCCACCGGCGAGGTGATATCGTTTCCATGGACGAGGTCGAGCTCCGCCATGATCAGCTGACCTGCGCTCACCGACTCCAGTCCTGCATGCTTCGCCAGAATCTTCTGGCTCATCGTCATTCCCATAATAAACTCCTGATTATATGCATTCTGCCTCCCCTTCATCCAGGGTACGGCTCAACCAACCATATTAACGTGCTTCCTCGCAGGTTCTTTCTTATTATTCATCTGGATCTCCGGCGACTGCTTTTTGAGGCCGAAGCACGTTCATATTTCTTATACTTCCGTACACTATAGCATCTCTTTTGATATAATCATAATATATGTTTTTGATGTTCATTATTACCGCACGTTATTTTGATTATACCTACTTTTCGCAGGCCAATGCAGACGTCCGGGACGCACATACCTGTCCGCAGCACCACCAGTCCCCACGTCGTCTGCATTGTCCTCCGCACGGCAGGGCGCCTCGCACATCCGGCGTTTTTTGCACTTTGCACCAAATTTTTTGCGAGGTTATGTCAAAACATGTTACAAATAATCTTGTGTTATGTCGAGAGAATATGTTATATTAAAAATGACATTTATTCATTAATTTGCTTTAAAGCGATGAAGAGAAAAAGGATAGACGTCAGGAACGCCATCGGAAGCATTCACTCAGCCGCATGGCACGATGTTCATTTACGGTCAGGTGACCACATCTTAGGGGGAATATTATGGATCAGAATCTGTCAGGTTACAAAATTTTCTACGAGGTTGCGAGCTGCGGCAACATTTCGAAGGCCGCGAAGAAGCTGTACATTTCACAGCCGGCCATTTCCAAGTCCATCGTGAAGCTCGAGGACGGACTCGATACGAAGCTTTTTCACCGGAATTCCCGCGGTGTTACGCTGACAGAGGAAGGCACGGTACTCTACCGCTATATTAAGGATGCGTTTGATAACATCAACAACGCAGAGACCGAGCTCAAGCGTATGAAGGATTTCAATATCGGCCACCTGCAGATCGGTGTATCGACGACACTCTGCCGCTACATCCTGCTGCCGTATCTCCAGACCTTCATGCAGAAGTATCCGAACATCCGCGTGTCGATCATCACACAGTCGACCGCACAGACCCTCACGCTGCTCGAGCAGAAGAAAATCGACATCGGCCTCACCGCCGAGCCGCGCACACGTCGCCCGGAGCTCCGCTTCGTTCACCCGAAGCAGATTCACGACACCTTCGTCGCGACGCCGCAGTATCTCGAGAATCTGAAGGCGATGTACGGCGAGGACTGCGATCCGTTCCAGGAGGGCAATATCATGCTCCTCGACCAGAACAACATGACCCGTCGTCACATCGACGACTACTTCAAGACCATGGGCATCGAGCCGGCACAGATCCTCGAGGTCACCACGATGGATCTGCTCGTAGACTTCGCAAAGATCGGTATCGGCATCGGCTGCGTGATCCGCGAGCTCGTACAGAAGGAGCTCGACGAAGGCAGCCTCATCGAGATCCCGACCCAGTTCCCGGTACCATCCCGCAGCGTCGGCTATGTATACAACGCCGGCAACACTGGAAAGTCGCTTGACGCGTTCCTAAGTGTTCTTGACTGATTGAATTTAGAATTTAGAACAATCTAAGGCCCCCGCAAACATGGACGGGGGCCTTTTTCTGTGCTATGGTTATAAGGTTGAGTATGATGAAGCTGTCCCTTGGCTAGAGTTCCGTACGTATCATAATCTGTATCCAGCAGACACTGGAGCGGTATCTACAGAATCTGTTCAGGGCACGCTTTTTAAAATCCCGAAAGGAGTTTACTTAAATGGCAGAATTAGAAAATCAGAGTCCTTCCAGCTGCAACGGCAACTGCGGTTCCTGTGGTTCCGACTGTGCTTCCCGCCACGCAAATCCGGAGGATTTCCGTGCGAAGCTGGCCGACGGCTGCAGCGTAAAGAAGGTCATCGGCGTCGTTTCCGGTAAGGGCGGTGTCGGCAAGTCCACCATCACCTCTCTCCTCGCCTGTGGTACCCACAAGGCCGGCTTCAAGACCGCGATCCTCGATGCGGATATCACCGGTCCGTCCATCCCGAAGGCCTTCGGTCTCTCGAACGACGGCGTCGGTGTCACTCCGGACGGCAAGCTCATGATTCCGGACAGAAGTGCCGACGGTATCGAAATTATGTCCTCGAACCTCCTGCTCGAGAACGAGACCGACCCGATCATCTGGCGCGGCTCCCTCATCGCACAGGCAGTCAAGCAGTTCTGGTCTGAGGTGCAGTGGAAGGACGTCGACTACATGTTCGTCGACATGCCACCAGGAACCGGCGATGTTCCACTGACTGTCTTCCAGTCCCTCCCGATCGACGGTATCGTTATCGTCACCTCTCCGCAGGACCTCGTGTCCATGATCGTGACAAAGGCCGTGAACATGGCGGATAAGATGGGCGTGCCGGTCATCGGTCTCGTAGAGAACATGTCCTACCTCATCTGCCCGCACTGCGGCGAGAAGGTCAATGTCTTCGGCGAGAGTCATGTGGATGAAGTCGCAGCACAGCACGGCCTCAAGGTGCTGGCGAAGCTGCCGATGGATTCGAAGAACGCCGCCTACATGGACGCAGGTGCTGTCGAGGGCATCGAGCTTCCGGAGATCCAGGACGCTGTTCAGGCAGTCATCGATTTCAGTAAGTAATGTATAGAAAAGACCGCCGGGTGAAGAAATCACCCGGCTGATTTTTTATCAACTTTAGCCCTGCCCTGAACTTGAGCTTGTATGGCTCAAGTTCAGCCCTTCGGGCACAGAGCACAGCTCTGTGGGAGGTCGTTCCAGAGTTTGCCTGATGCAAAACTCTAGAACTCTCCTACACTCAAAAGAGACGATCTTTACTGCTGTACTTGACGCCTTCGCCGAGTCCGGTGGAGATGGCCTCGATCACGGCCTGAAGGGCCTCTTCTTCATCTGGTCCATCGCACTCCACGCGGAGATGCGCACCCTGCTTTACACCGGCAGCCATCACGTTGAGGACGGACTTCGCGACGATCTTCCGATCTCCGTTATAGAGATAGATATTGCTTTTAAATTTGATGCATGTCTGCGTCAGCACGCCGGCCGGTCTTAAATGGAGACCCGACTCGTTAATAACATCTACTTCGCCTGTTACCATATCGCTCCCCTTCCTTTGCTTTTCATATATACATAATACGTTTTTAGAATGTCGAAATCAATGACTGAACTCGCAGCCACAGAAGTTCTGCCGATACAGATCATACTGCTTCGAGAGTTCGATCGACTTCTGGTAGCCACCGCGCTTTTTGAAATCGGACGGCAGAAACGAGAGTCCATGCGCCTTCCCGATTTCCTCGCCGATGACATTGAGCACCTCCGAGGACTTCAGCGGCGACAGCGTAAGGGTCGTGCAGAAATAGTCATACGGCCGAGTCGCTCCAACATACGTGCACTGCGCCCCGCCACAGCTCGGCGTCTTCTCCGCCGGATCCTCGCTGTGCTGCGCCGCAGCCCATGCCTGGTTCACCGCCTCCATATACTCCGCGGTACGCTCGAGGCGCTGGCGGTAGCAGAGGTGGCAGCGTTCGCCGCGCTCCGGATCCCGCTCGTGACCGCGCGCGATGGCGAGGAACTCCCGGTGATCATACGGTGGCACGACGACCTCGACGGCGCCGAGCAGATGGCCCGCGCTGTCCTGCCGCTCTACGTCGATGCCTGTTTCGTGACAGAAGCGCCGGAGCTCATCCACGCGATGCGTGAACTCGGCCTCCGTGGAAATATTCGGATTGTAGTAGAACAGCGTGATATCGAAGTCCGCACAGAGCGCGTCCAGCACCGCACTGGAGCACGGCGCGCAGCAGCTGTGAAGAAGGAGCCGGGGACGACGCCCCGGCTTCTCCTGCCACCGGCTGATTTCCTGCTCCATCAGACGCTGGTAGTTCTTCGTATTCGGTTCCGGTTTGATGTACACCGGCACTTCGGTTTCGTGATTCACTCTAAAAATTCCTTTATCTCGGAAAAACGGGTTAAGTAGTTCCGCGCGGCCCTCTCATGGAGCAGCATTACTGTAAGAAATCCCGGATTCTCTTCGATCTGACCGGGTTCCGCAGCTTGCGGAGCGCCTTCGCCTCGATCTGACGGATACGCTCACGGGTGACGTTAAACTCCTTGCCGACCTCCTCGAGGGTTCTCGGATGACCGTCCTCGAGACCGAAACGCAGCACGATAACCTGACGCTCACGCTCCTTCAGATCGCCGAGCAGGGTATCGATATGCTCGCGAAGCATCACGGACTCAACATTACCCTCTGGTGAAACGACGTTTGAATCCGCGACGAAATCGCCGAGATTCGAGTCATCCTCCTCACCGATCGGGGTCTCGAGGGATGCCGGCTCACGCGCGATCTGCATGATCTCCTGCACCTTCTCCTCGCTCATGTCGAGATGTTCGGCGAGCTCCTTGACGGACGGCTCATAGCCGAGCTCGAGGGTCAGCTTACGCTGCATCTTCGACATCTTGTTGATGGTCTCGACCATGTGCACCGGCACACGGATGGTACGCGCCTGATCGGCCAGCGCACGCGTTACGGACTGCCGGATCCACCAGGTCGCGTAGGTGGAGAGCTTGAAGCCCTTCTCCGGGTCGAACTTCTCGACGCCCTTGATGAGACCAAGGTTGCCCTCCTGCACGAGATCCAGGAAGCTCATGCCACGACCGGTATAGCGCTTCGCGATGGACACCACGAGACGCAGGTTTGCCTCGATGAGCCGCTGCTTCGCGACCTCATCGCCTTGAGACTTCCGCACAGCGAGACGGTACTCCTCCTCTGCCGACAGCAGCGGCACCGTACCGATCTCCTTCAGGTACATACGCACCGGATCCTCGGTACCGATTCCCTCGAGGAGATCGACCGCATCGAGGTCGACATTCTCTTCCTCGACCTGCTTGTACTCCGCCTCGCTCGGGCCCTCGTCATCGCCTGCACCACCGTCGACATCGACACCGACGCCATCCTCACCCACGACATCATCGACGACATCGTCATCGTCGAGATCCGGCAGATCACCGTCCTCGAAGCTGTCGAGCTCCTCCTCGAGCGGCTCGATATCGAAGCCACGATTCTCGATGAGGCGGTCAATACTGTCCATCTGATCATCGGTGATCGCATAATCACGGAATGCGTCATTGATATCGGCCTGGCTGATGGTGTTCTTGTTCTGCTCCGCCTGCTTGCAGAGCGCTTCGATCTTCTTGACGAGCTCCTCCTTGCTGATTTCCGGCTTTTCGTTCACCTTCTTTTTGGTGGTCTTCTCATCAGATGCTTTCTTTCTAGCCATACTACCCCTCCTGTTCTACATTCCGTGGCGATGACGACACGCGTCATAACCGGGTTACTCTATATTTGTCCAATGCCTACATCCAGCATACTCCGCTGATCTGCGTTTCAATTTACGCATCGTCCCACAAACTGCGGACCTCTCACGTACGCGTGAATATGAAGGATGGTGGCTTTATGCAGACTCCTACACTGCCCACACACTCACAGCCGACACCACGCCGAGTACGGCGATGAGGATGCCGACGACGAGTTCGATCGTGCCCTGCGGGCTCGTGTGCTCATGTGCCCGCTTCGCGTTCAGGATCGTATTTGCTCCGCTCACGATCTTCAGGATCGCGGCCGCGAAAAAAATCAGCGGAAAGAGCACCATATTTTCGGTCGGATCGATAAACGCCATCACCGCCATCACCACGATCACGATGCCGATGATGATGTGCACCATATCGAGCGTACGGGACGGCTGCCGCCCTGCTACATTGATTCTTGCCATAAAACTCCTAATTTGATCAGACCGGAACTGGCCCTGAACTTGAGCTTGTTTGGCTCAAGTTCAGCCCTTCGGGCACAGAACAAGTTCTGTGGGAGGTCGTTCCGGAGTTTGCTTAATGCAAACTCCTACACTCTCCTACGTTATTTACCACCGAGGGTCGTATACACCACTGCCTTGATGGTGTGCATACGGTTCTCTGCTTCGTCGAAGACGACGCTGTGCGGGCCTTCGAAGATCTCGTTCGAGACTTCCATCTCGGTGATGCCATACTTCTCGTAGATCTGCTTACCGATCTTCGTGTTTGTGTCGTGGAAGGCCGGCAGGCAATGCAGGAAGATGGCGTCGTCTTTCGCGTAGCGGAAAGCGTCAGCATTGACCTGATACGGCTGGAGGTCTTGAATACGCTGCGCCCAGACCTCGTCCGGCTCACCCATGGATACCCATACATCGGTGCAGATCACGTCTGCATCCTGGCAGGCCTCCGGTACGCTCTCCGTGAAGCTGAGCGTCGCGCCGGTCTCCGCTGCCACCGACTGGCAGGTCGCGATCAGCTCTGCGTTCGGCCAGTACGCCTTCGGTGCGCAGGCCACGAAATGCATGCCGAGCTTCGCGCATACAACCATGTAGGAATCCGCCATGTTGTAACGGGCGTCACCCATATACACCAGCTTCTGGCCCTTCAGGTCACCACGATGCTCACGAATCGTCAGCATGTCGGCGAGCATCTGCGTCGGGTGGAACTCGTTCGTCAGGCCATTCCAGACCGGCACGTCGCTGTACTTCGCGAGCTCCTCCACGAGATCCTGGCCGAAGCCGCGGTACTCGATGCCGTCATACATACGGCTCAGTACGCGTGCGGTATCCGCGATCGACTCCTTGCTGCCGATCTGTGAACCGGTCGGTCCGAGGTAGGTCGAGCCCATGCCGAGGTCGGCCGCCGCCACCTCGAAGGAGCAGCGCGTTCTCGTCGAGTTCTTCTCGAAGATCAGGGCAATGTTTTTGCCCGGGAAGCTCGTCTTGTGCAGGCTCTGTCCCGGCTGCGCACCGGCCTTCTTCTCCGCCTTCAGACGGGCAGCCACATCGAGGAGATAATTGATTTCCTCCGGTGTATAGTCAAGTAATTTCAAAAAGTCGCGTCCAGTTAAATCAATCATCTGATTCCTCTTCCTTTCTTCTTATAGTGAGGCACCACTGCGGTGCCAATGTTAACTTCGTTGCCGTAAAACTTCGTACATCAGCACAGACGCAGCGACGCCTGCATTGAGCGACTCCGTGTGTCCCATCATCGGGATGCGGAGGTAGGTGTCCGCCAGGTCGGCGATTGCATCCTGTAGGCCGTTGCCCTCGTTGCCGATCATAAACGCCGTCGGCTGCCGATAGTCGAAGTCCCAGTGGTTCTTCGTGCCCCGGAGATGCGCGGCGTAGACCTGCACGCCCTCGGATTTCATGCGTCGTATCTCCGCCGGCAGGTCATCGCTGACCATAAACGGCATTCGGAACATCGCGCCCATCGTCGCACGCACCACCTTCGGCGAGTACACATCCACGCAGTCGCGGTTCATGAGGATGCCATCGACCCCCGCCGCCTCCGCGGTACGGAAAATCGTGCCCATGTTACCCGGATCCTGCAGCGTGTCGAGGATCAGGAAGAAGTCGCCCGGAAGCTCCGTGTACTTCTTCTGCCGCACCACCGCCAGGATACCCTGACTGTTTTTCGTGTCGGACATATGTTCCATCAGCTCGCGTGGCACCTGAAAGATTTTCGGCACCCGCTGCGTCCCATCGCCCGCAAACTCCGGCAGACGGCCGTTATAGTCGTCCGCCACGAAGATCCGCTCGATGTACGCCGCCGGAATCTCGCTGCACAGCCGCTCGCCCTCCGCGATGAAGAGCCCGCTCTCGCGACGCGCCCGCGCCTTCTTCTCGAGATCCCGCACCTCTCTGATCAGTTTATTTCCAGTGGATGTAATTCGCTCCACGCTGCCTCCTAAAACTCGTAAATACTTGCCTCACTCATGGATATACAAGGAGACAATGCCATTATATGCGCCTTCGGCGCGGGCATTGTCGTTTGATTTTGCCACTTCGTGGCAAAACGGCCTCGCCGCCCGGGGGCATCCACGAGCCTCTCCGCGCTCCGCGCGGCCCTCTCATGGATAATCATTATTAATAGTGCTCGTTTATCCACATTTTTCAAGTCGTTCGTTAAACTAATTGAAGGATCACAGCTCAAACCTGGCGTTATACCTTCTTATTGTCCGCGACCTGTGCTTCTGGTGATTGCAGTTGGAATGTGCATACAAAATTCGGCTTTTATATTATCGACATCCTTTCCCGAAAAATAATATACATATTTCATGGGATTCCTGGGAAAATCAGCTGCAAACTATATGATAATGCGCTGATTTAAAAAAATGATATAAAAAATGTGTCCAATGTCTGTCGAAAGCTCTTCGCAATATATTATTTTTTCGAAATCTTCATATTTCATAGACATTTCCCGCCAGCAGCAGTTCCACAAGGCTTCAAGATATATTATTTTTTCAGAATCCTCCCATTTCATAGACATTTCCCGCCAGCAGCAGTTCCACAAGGCTTTCAGGTATATGATTTCATCAAAATCTCACATTATCCTATATTTCAAATAATTTTTGAGCTTCCAAGGCAAAAAAGCAGGACCACGGTGCTTCCGAATCTTCATCCGGTTGCACCATGGCCCCAAATCTTTTTATTTATCGATGTTTCCATGAAGCAGTTCGATACTGCGTCTACAAAGGCGCAACGTTTTCATGTATCCACGCACTCTTCTGGCCACGAAGCCTCAATCCAGCTCCTTCAGCTCGTCGATCCAGATCTGCACCACGGCGTCGCTCGGCATGCGGAGGTCACCGCGCGGGGAGACCGCGATCGAGCCGACCTTCGGGCCATCCGGGAGGCAGCTGCGCTTGAACTGCTGTGAGAAGAAGCGCCAGTAGAACTTCCGAAGCCACTTGAGGATCGTCGCCGCATCGTAGGCCTCCGCCTGATTCTCTGCCGAGAAGGCGTGGAGCGCAAGCGCGTACACCTTCCGCGGGCTGAAGCCGTAACGCAGGATCTGGTACAGGAAGAAGTCGTGGAGCTCATACGGACCGACGAGGTCTTCGGTCTTCTGGCTGATCTGGCCGTCGCCGGTCGGCGGCAGCAGCTCCGGGCTCACCGGCGTATCGAAGATGTCGTTCAGACAGCGGGCGAGGTCCGCGTCCTCCGAAGTATCGGCGACGAACTTCACGAGGTAGCGCACCAGCGTCTTCGGGACGCCTGCATTGACCCCGTACATCGACATATGGTCGGCGTTGTAGGTCGCCCAGCCGAGCGCGAGCTCACTGAGGTCGCCGGTGCCGATGACGATGCCGTTCGACTGATTCGCGATGTCCATGAGGATCTGCGTCCGCTCACGGGCCTGTGCGTTCTCGTAGACCACGGAGTGATCCTCCGGGTCGTGCCCGATGTCCTGGAAATGCTGCAGCACCGCGGCCTTGATGTTGATCTCGCGCAGCGTCGCGTGCAGAAGACGCGTCAGCGTCACCGCGTTATTGTATGTGCGGTCCGTGGTGCCGAACGCCGGCATGGTCACGGAAATGATGTTCTCGCGCGGGAGACCCAGCATGTCGAAGGCGCGCGCGATGACGAGCAGCGCCAGGGTCGAGTCGAGACCGCCGGAGATGCCGATCACGGCCGACTGACAGCCGGTGTGCTCGAGTCGCTTCTTAAGGCCGAGCGCCTGGATCGTGAAGATCTCATCGCAGCGGGCATTGCGCTCCGCCGCGCCACTCGGTACGAACGGCTTCGGGTCGACATAGCGCCGGAGGTCGGCTGCGTCCGCCGCGAGCTGTCCGGCCAATGTCTCCGGCTCCACGCTGGTGACCACCCGGGACGCCACGCCGACGCCCGTCTGCGCTGTCCCGCCGGTCGGCGCCTGCGAACCGACATACGTTGCGAAGACCTCTTCGAAGGACTTCTTGCGCGGCTGGGCTGCCGCAGCTGAAGCCTTCTCCACATCTCCCGATGCCTGTGACGCGCCTCCGGCGCTTTCCTTCACCGAAGCCACGCTCTCTGCCGCCGGCGCGAAGCGGAACTTCACGATGCTGTACGCGTCACGAAGCGTATCATCGATGTCCGGGAAGGTCGTCATGCGGGCGCGCTCCTGCGTAATGCGCTGGAGGTCGACATCCGCGATGTAGAGACCGGTGTCGAAGCGCTTTCCTTCCGTCACGACGGAGCCGTTCTCCGCGATGATATCCTGACCACCGAAGACCAGGTCCGTGGTCGACTCCCCGTCGCCGGCATTGGCATAACAGTAGACGGAAACGAGCCGCGCACTGGTCGAGCGGATCAGCTCCCGACGGTAGCTGTCCTTGCCGACCGTCTCATCGGAGGCCGAAGTGTTCGCGATCACCGTCGCACCGGCAAGCACATGGCGGGTGGATGGCGGATCCAGCACCCAGACGTCCTCACAGATCTCACACGCGAGACGGAAATCCGGACGATCCAGCGCTTCCACGAGGATGTTCATGCCGAACGGAATCGTGTACTCCTCGCCCGTCACCGCCGAACGATGCGTCAGCGTCACGACACGCGCCTGTCCCGGCGTAAACCAGCGACGCTCATAAAACTCGCTGTAGTTCGGCAGATTCTTCTTCGGAACCAGCGCGAGGATACGGCCGGCATGCAGCACCGCCGCACAGTTATAGAGCTTGTGGTCGACCATATACGGCACACCGACCACCGCCACGAGCTGCGTGCGACGCGTCGCCTCCGCCACCTCATCGAGCGCCGCCGCTGCCCGCTCGATCAGGATCGTCTGATGAAACAGATCCGCACAGGTATAGGCCGTCAGCACCAGCTCCGGAAACACCAGCAGCGAGACACCCTGACGATCCGCCTCCCCGATCTCACGGAGCACCGCATCGGTATTAAAACGCACATCAGCAACTTTGATTTTCGGCGTGGTCACCGCCACCCGCAGGAATCCTTCGATCATAACACACTCTTTCGGAAATAGAATTCAGATGTAGACATTGGCCGCGGTACTGCGATCGCGCGCCACCAGCTGAATATAATTTTAGCACGGAAATAAAAAAAGGTCAGGCCCATATCAGCCTGACCTTTCAGATAATTGATATATCAGTTTCGTCTGGTACCGGAGTACCGACAACAGAAGCCATACGGAGAGCTCGTGAAGAATCAAGTCGGGTCCCCTTAGCGGCACTTGGTACATTTTCCTTAGCACCCTCTGCAACGCTGAGTTTTCATAAAGAAAACTCAGTGATTGCAGAGGGCCTAGTGCCGCTTAGGGTCCCCGGCTTAGAGTCTTCCGAGCTCGGAGTACTGTGCTTCTGTTGGCGGCACTCCGGTCATACGAACGGTTTATTAATCGTTATTCTCTACCGAGTAGTTCGGTGCTTCCTTCGTGATATGAATATCATGCGGATGTGACTCCTTCAGGGAAGCGCTGGAGATCTTCACAAACTGGCTGGTGTGCTGCAGCGTCGTGATATCCTTCGCACCACAGTAGCCCATACCTGCGCGGAGACCACCGACGAACTGGAAGATGGTATCCTCTACGCGGCCCTTGTATGCAACACGACCCTCGACACCCTCTGGTACGAGCTTCTTCGCATTTGCCTGGAAGTAACGATCCGCAGAACCGTTCTTCTGCTTCATCGCACCGAGGGAACCCATGCCACGGTATACCTTGTACTTACGGCCCTGGTAGAGCTCGAACTCGCCCGGTGCCTCGTCGCAGCCTGCGAATACAGAACCCATCATGACAGTGCTGCCACCGGCTGCGATCGCCTTCACGACATCACCGGAGTACTGGATACCACCATCGGCGATGATCGGGATACCGTACTTGTCGGCTACCTCGAACGCGTTCATAACGGCGGATACCTGCGGAACACCGATACCGGCAACGACACGGGTCGTACAGATGGAACCCGGTCCGATACCGATCTTTACACAGTCGGCGCCGGCCTTGATGAGGGCCTCGGTCGCCTCACCGGTCGCGACATTACCCGCGATGATCTGAAGATCCGGGAACTTCTCCTTCAGCATGCTGACGCACTTCAGAACGTTTGCACTATGGCCATGTGCAGAGTCGAGAACGACGACGTCTACATGTGCGTTGATGAGCTCCTGTGCACGCTCGACAACATTGGCTGTGATACCGAGTGCAGCACCGCAGAGGAGTCTGCCCTGTGCATCCTTCGCCGCGTTCGGATACTTCATCTGCTTCTCGATATCCTTGATGGTGATGAGACCCTTCAGGTTACCCTCATCATCAACGATCGGGAGCTTCTCGACCTTCGCACGTGCGAGGATCTGCTTCGCTTCCTCGAGGGTCGTACCCTCCTTCGCGGTTACGAGGTGCTCGCTCGTCATGCACTCGCTGATCTTCTTCGAGTAGTCCTCCTCGAAAACGAGGTCACGGTTCGTGATGATACCGATGAGCTTCCGGCCCTCGGTGATCGGCACGCCGGAGATACGGAACTTCGCCATAAGATCATTGGCATCCTTCAGAGTGTGATCTGCGGTCAGGAAGAACGGATCGGTGATGACACCATTCTCTGAACGCTTTACCATGTCGACTTCCTCCGCCTGCTGCTCGATCGACATGTTCTTGTGGATGATACCGATACCACCGCAGCGCGCCATGGCGATCGCCATCTGATGCTCTGTAACGGTATCCATACCTGCAGAAATGAACGGAATGTTGAGATGAATTGACTTCGTAAGATAAGTAGAAACATCGATCTGGTTCGGAACCACCTCGGAGTACTGCGGAACGAGCAGCACATCATCAAACGTAATACCATCACCGATAATCTTGGCCATAGAAGAATCTCCTTTCAAATCGCGACTTTTCATAAAATTTAAACGAGTATAACAAAAGGCGGATTGAATTTCAACCCGTCTTTTCCTCTAAAATTAATTCAGTTTTACCTTCTGCGGTGTGCATCTTCTCGCCTCACGGAGCAGCGCATCGGTCACTTCGATGTACATGCAGGTCTTCTGTCCCGCACGATTGTATACATAGCCGAACTTCCGGTCGGCCGGACAGTCGCCGGCACAGTCGATGAGCTTCGCATTCTTCAGCTCTGCGCGGACGGCGTCCGAGTTCTGCGGAGCGAGTACGATCAGCTCGGAAGCATTGGTATCGACCAGCGGCCGACGGCGCGTCTTGTTGAGGATCTGGTCCATCGTGAAGCCGCCGCCGACATAGGTATACTCATACTCCACCTTCGAGAAGAGCCAGACCACGTAGGTCCCGAGGCTTACCGCGATGAACAGCAGGATGCCGAACACGTTATAAAACGCAAATACCAGCGACAGCACGGACAGTGCGCCCGCGATCACCAGCAGAATCGTCCAGTACGCCGGCTGCTTTCCCTTCGTCATGTGCTCGATATAATCATCCATCTGTCATCCTCCTGTTTTTTCGGTTTCAAAAATCCGGGTCGCGATGCGACCCGGATTTATTATAACTCAGAATTTCAAATTAGTACATTCCGCCCTGTGGCTGAGCTGGCATCGCTGGTGCCGGCTCCTTGATGTCGGCAACGACACTCTCGGTTGTGAGCAGTGTAGAAGCAACGGAAGCGGCGTTCTGAAGAGCGGTTCTGGTTACCTTCGCCGGATCCAGGATACCGGTCTCAAGCATGTCGACATACTCCTCGTGGAGTGCATCGAAGCCATGGCCAACCTCCGTGTTCTGTACGTTGTTCACGATGACAGCGCCCTCGAGACCTGCGTTCGAAGCGATGGTGAACAGCGGAGCCTCCAGTGCCTTGTACACGATTCTTGCGCCGGTCTTCTCATCACCCTCGAGAGACTCGACAACCTTCTTCACTGCATCCTGTGCGTGAATGTAAGCGGATCCGCCACCTGCGATGACGCCCTCTTCCACTGCGGCACGAGTTGCGTTCAGCGCATCCTCCATACGAAGCTTTGCTTCCTTCATCTCGGTCTCGGTAGCTGCACCGACCTTGATCACAGCGACACCACCAGCGAGCTTTGCGAGTCTCTCCTGGAGCTTCTCGCGGTCGAAATCAGAGGTTGTGGTCTCGATCTGCTTCTTGATCTCTGCGACACGGCTGTCGATATCGGCCTTCTCGCCCTCACCATCGACGATGGTGGTCTTCTCCTTCGATACCTTTACGCTCTTTGCGCGGCCGAGCTGCTCGATGGTTGCATCCTTGAGCTCGAGGCCGAGGTCTGCGGAGATTACCTGACCGCCGGTCAGGATCGCGATATCCTGAAGCATCTCCTTACGTCTGTCGCCATAGCCCGGAGCCTTGACAGCAACGACGTTGAAGGTACCTCTCAGCTTGTTAACGATGAGGGTTGTGAGTGCCTCACCCTCGACATCCTCTGCGATGATGAGAAGCTTTGCGCCCATCTTTACGATCTGCTCGAGGAGCGGAAGGATATCCTGGATGTTGGAGATCTTCTTATCGGTGATCAGGATGAACGGATCATCGAGATTTGCCTCCATCTTATCCATATCGGAGCACATGTACGCGCTGATGTAGCCTCTGTCGAACTCCATACCTTCTACGACGTCCAGCTCGGTCTGCATGGTCTTGGACTCCTCGACGGTGATGACACCATCCTTGGAAACCTTCTCCATCGCATCGGCAACCATCTGACCAACCTGCTCGTCACCAGCTGAGATACCGGCAACCTTGGCGATCTGATCCTTGCCCTTTACCTTGGAAGACTGTGCCTTGATGGACTCAACGGCTGCTGCCACGGCCTTCTGGATACCCTTACGAAGGATGATCGGGTTTGCACCTGCCTCGAGGTTCTTCATACCTTCCTTGACGATCGCCTGTGCAAGCACGGTCGCAGTGGTGGTACCATCACCGGCAACATCATTGGTCTTCGAAGCAACCTCACGAACGAGCTGTGCGCCCATGTTCTCATACGGATCCTTCAGCTCGATGTCCTTCGCGATGGACACACCATCGTTGGTGATCAGCGGAGCACCGTAGCTCTTATCGAGTACTACGTTTCTGCCCTTCGGTCCGAGGGTTACCTTTACGGTATTTGCAACTGCATCTACACCAGCTTCGAGAGCCTTTCTGGCCTCGACGCCATACTTAATTTCCTTAGCCATAGCTTTATCCTCCTAGATTACTTCTCGATAACTGCCAGAATATCGTTCTGCTTTACGACTGTATACTTGTGTCCGTCAACCTCGACCTCAGATCCCGCATACTTCGAGAAAAGAACGTGATCGCCGACCTTCACCTGCATGGTGATGTCCTTACCATCGACCACTCCACCAGGACCTACCGCTACAACGAGCGCCTGACCCGGCTTCTCCTTATCATTCTGACCTGGAAGAACGATACCGCTTGCAGTGGTCTCCTCCATCTTTTCCTTCTCAAGTACGACTCTGTCAAATAATGGAACCAGCTTCATTTGATTGACCTCCTTAATATCTGCTTTCAGCCCTTCGGCTTTTCGCCTCCCGGCGATGCTGTTTATATGAAGCCCGGCATGCAACATAAACTGCATCCGGCTTTCTTTTCTAACAACAAAACGTATTATAGAACGGTCTATTAGCAACGTCAAGCGTCGAGTGCTAACAATTTACAGATTTCACATTTCCTTCACAAAACTGCGCGCGGCCCGGAAATTATCATGACCGAACAGGTCGAAAAAGATGAACATCGATAGCCATTATCCAATAATAGAAGGATTGCGAAATCGTGGATATTTTCAACAGTTCTTATCGTTTTTGTACGCGGGATGAAAGTATCCACGATTTTTAAAATCAGCATTTATTGGATAGTTTTCTGAAAAATCAGACATACGCTTATAAGCGTACTATCCAATAATCCTCGATTCCTGAAATAATAGATATGGATTTGGGACCGTATTAAAGAATTTCATTTGGGCACATATCCAATAATCCTTCTATTTAAAATTACTGGATACTTGAGGGCGGAGCTTTCTTAGGAAAAAAGGCTTTCAATATCCAGTATTTTTAAAATCACCTATTAGTGGATGGTTTTCAGTCGCCATCGATTATTTCAGGCAAAAAACATATCCAGTAATTTCGAAATCAAGCAAAATTAGATATGACCACTTTAGCCAGGCTATGCCAGCTATAAATGCGTGCCAGTTTTCAAATCCTCCGAAATTCACTAAAATAAATCCGACAGCTTCGGCTGCCGGATTTTTATATGTATACATGAAACGAGGACTTACCATGGCTCAGCATAATCTCGCGAAGGGCGATCTCTTCCATAATATACTTCTCTTTTCACTCCCGTATCTGCTCAGCTACTTCCTGCAGACGCTCTACGGGCTCGCCGATCTGCTCATCGCGGGCCGCTTCAATGGCGCGGATGTCATCTCGGCGGTTTCGATCGGTTCACAGGTTATGCACATGGTGACCGTCATGATCGTCGGCCTCGCCATGGGCACCACCGTCATGATCGGGCGTTTCGTCGGCGCAGAGGACGAGGACGGCATCCGCCGCGCCATCGGAAACACGATCACCCTCTTCGCGTTGATCGCCGTGCTGGCCACCTGTGCCCTGCTCGGACTCACGCAGCCGATCGTGCAGCTGCTGTCAACACCGCCCGAAGCCGTCCCGGGGGCCCTCGCGTACCTCCGCATCTGCTTCGCCGGCATCCCCTTCATCGTCGCGTACAACATCCTGAGCTCGATTTTCCGCGGCATGGGCGACAGCCGCAGCCCGATGCTCTTCATCGCCGTGGCCTGCGCCCTCAACATCCTGCTCGACCTCCTGTTTATGGGGCCAATGCAGCTGGGCGCAGCGGGTGCAGCGCTCGCGACGGTCGTGGCGCAGGCCGCGTCGGTGGCGTTCGCGCTCGTCGGCATCCGGAAGACGGCTGCAGGCCGCCGGCAGCCTGGTACCGCGGACGTCCGGAATGCTTCTGCGGATGCAGACATGGAAAGCAAGGCAGGAACGCAGGTTCATGCATCTGAAGACGAAGCGACGTTTTCAAACGAACCTGCCCGCGCGGATCGCAGCGCCTGGTGGGACCCGGCGATGCTGCACCAGATTCTCAGCATTGGCCTCCCGATCGCCTGCCAAGACGGCTTCATCCAGATTTCGTTTCTGATCATCACGGTGATCGCGAACCGGCGTGGCGTCGACATCTCGGCGGCGGTCGGCATCGTCGAGAAGACGATCAGCTTCCTCTTCCTGGTGCCATCCAGCATGCTGTCGACCGTGTCGACGATCGCGGCGCAGTCCATCGGTGCCGGCGATCCAGCGAGGGCGCGTCAGACGCTCCGCTACGGTGTCGGCCTCGCCGGTGGCATCGGGCTCCTCTTCGCGATCCTGTTCCAGTTCATCTCCGCGCCGTTCTTCACGCTGTTCACGAAGGATCCGGTCGTGCAGGTACTCGCGGTGCAGTATATGTGCACCTATGTGCTTGACTGCGTGGTCGCCGGCATTCACTTCCCATTCTCCGGCTTCTTCAGTGCCTCCGGCCTGTCGATCCTCAGCTTCATCCATAATCTCTGCTCGGTGATCCTCGTCCGCATTCCGGGCGCATGGCTCGCCACGAAGCTGTTCCCGGACACCCTCTACGCGATGGGCCTCGCCGCCCCCGCCGGCTCCCTCCTCAGCGCCCTCATCTGCATCGCCTTCTATCTCGCGCTCCGCAGGAAAGGCCGCGTGTAAGCAGATATTTCCGGGCCGCGCGCGATGGTTTGCTGGAAATCAAGCCGGATGCTCGCGCGGCAGCACCAATCATCTCCTGTCCAAAAGCGGGTTTTCAAAGAAACTATACATAGATGCGTCGTTTTAAAAATCGTGTCTACGAAATTTGAGCTTCGGAGCCAGATTCTGGATAGAAAATATACACGAAGAAGCTCATATAAAAATAGTGTCTATAAAACTCGAGATCTGACTTCAATTTTTGATGTCAATCGTCGATTTTATAGACACTATTTCATAATAGATGTATCTGCGTCTATTTTGCTCCTCGATTTCTGATTTTTACGAAGAAATCCATAGACACAATTTTCATATAAGCCTTCATGTGTCCAGTCCACTCTTACGCGAGGCAGCTGTAGCCCATGAGGTAGGCGTCGACTTCGCTTGCGCAGGCACGGCCTTCGGCGATGGCCCAGACGACGAGGGACTGGCCGCGGTGCATGTCGCCCGCGGTGAAGATCTTCGCGGCAGTGGCGGTGGATGCGGCGCTTTCCGTATGGTAGTGCTCTGCCTCGGTCTTCACGACGTGGCGCTCGGTGAGCGCGACACCGAAGGCGTCGGCGACGTAGCTTTCACAGCCGGTGAAGCCGGCGGCGATGATGAGGAGGTCACACGGGAGCTTCTGCTCCGTGCTCTCGACGAGCACCATCTGGCGGTTCTCGAACTTCACCTTCGAGGTGATGACGGCCTTGATGCTGCCGTCCTTCTTCGTCTCGATGGCCTTGATCGTCGTCTCGTAGACGCGCGGGTCATGTCCGAAGACGCGGATGGCCTCCTGCTGGCCGTAATCGACCTTCAGGACCTTCGGCCACTCCGGCCACGGATTCGACGCGGCACGCTCGACCGGCGGCTCCGGCATCATCTCGATCTGGGTCACCGACTTCGCGCCCTGGCGAATCGCGGTGCCGCAGCAGTCGTTTCCGGTATCACCACCACCGACGATAACGACGTGCTTCCCCTTCGCGTTGATGACGCCGAAGGCATGCTCGCCCTGCTCGTGGAGGGCCTTCGTCTGGCTCGTCAGGTAGTCGACGGCGTAGTGGATGCCGTGCGCCTGCTCGATGAACGGCACGTTCAGCCCGCGCGCCTGCTTCGCGCCACAGGCGAGGACGACCGCGTCGTAGTCCCGGAGGATCGAGGCTGCGGTGACTGCACTGCTCTTTCCCGCGGAGGCCAATGTCTCTGCCGCAGCGTTCGTCACTGCGCGGGATGCATCTGCAGCCTTTCCGGCATCTGCTGCAGCGCTGCCTGTCGTCGCCGACTTCTCTCCGGCTCCGGCACCTGCCTTCCGCCCGTCTGCATTGGCAGTGGCCGCAGCGGCAGTCAATGTCTCACGTCCCACGTCCACACCGGTGCGGAAGACGACGCCTTCCGCTTCCATGAGGGCGCGGCGACGGCGGATAACGGACTTGTCGAGCTTCATGTTCGGGATGCCGTACATGAGGAGACCGCCGATCTCATCCGAGCGCTCGAAGACGGTGACGCTGTGACCACGGTGATTCAGCTGATCGGCCACGGCGAGGCCGGCCGGACCGGCACCGATGACCGCGACGCGCTTACCGGAGCGGACCTCCGGGATACGCGGCTGCATATAGCCCTCCTGGAAGGCGGTCTCGATGATATAGAGCTCGTTGTCGTGCGTCGTCACCGGCGCGTCATCGAGTCCCTCGACGCAGGCCTTCTCGCAGAGCGCCGGGCAGACACGGCCCGTGAACTCCGGGAAGTTGTTCGTCTTCAGAAGACGGCTCAGCGCGTGGGCGACGTGGCCGTTGTAGACCTCATCATTCCACTCCGGGCAGAGATTGTGGAGCGGGCAGCCCGTGAACATGCCCGCCAGCTTCATGCCGGACTGGCAGAACGGAACGCCGCAGTTCATGCAGCGCGCGCCCTGCTTCCGACGCTCCTCCTCCGTGAGGGGGATGTGAAATTCTTTAAAGTTTTTGATACGCTCCTCTACCGGAACGTCTTTATTTTCTTCTCTCGCATAATCGAGAAATCCTGTTACCTTACCCATGAATACTCCCTCTACTAGTTGAATAAAGACTTAAATGCTTCCAGCTCCGCATTTTCATGGGAGATGCCCTGCTCTTCGAAGTGGCTGACGGCAGTCAGCACCTTCTGGTAATCGTTCGGCACGATTTTCTTGAAGCTCGGAAGGAACATGTCAAAGTTCTGGAGGATCTCGGTGCCGAGCTCCGACTTCGTCTCCTTCACATAGTCCGCGAGGATGTCCTTCAGCTCCTGGATGTCATACTTCTCGGTGACCTCCAGCAGGGAAACCATGTCCTTGTTGAGCTTGAGATAGAGCGAGTGATCCATATCGAGGACGTAGGCGATACCACCGGACATACCGGCGGCGAAGTTCTTACCGGTCGGTCCGAGGATGACGGCACGTCCGCCGGTCATGTACTCGAGACCGTGGTCGCCACAGCCCTCGGCAACCGCCGTCGCTCCGGAATTACGAACGCAGAAACGCTCACCGGCGACACCGTTCACATAGCACTTGCCGGCTGTCGCACCATAAAGCGCGACATTACCGACGATGATGTTCTCGCTGGCGCGGAACGGGCTCATCTCCGGCGGAACCACGACGAGCTTACCGCCGCTCAGCCCCTTACCGAAGCCATCATTGGCATCACCATGGAGACGGATCGTCAGGCCCTTCGGGATGAAGGCACCGAAGGACTGGCCGCCACCGCCGTACGCCTCGACCACGAAGGTATCATCCGGCAGGGTATCGCCCTCCGGCGTCATGCCGTAGTGATCGGTGATCTCGGAGCCGAGGATGGTACCGAAGGTACGGTTCGTGCTCGATACCTCGACCTTCTCCTCGTGGTGCTGACCGCTCGCGATGGCCGGAGCAAACTTCTTAAGGAGCACCGACTCATCGAGGGTCTTCTCGAGGTGGAAATCATACACCTGCTTCGGATCGAAGTGACGCTCCGACTCCGGAAGGGCCGCATAGCGCGGATCCAGGATCGCAGAGAGATCCACCTCTGCCGAGCGCGTGGTGACCTGCGCGGCCGAAGCATTGACCGTGAGACAGTCGGTACGGCCGATCATCTCGTCGACGGTGCGGAAACCGAGCTCTGCCATGTACTCGCGCATCTCCTGTGCGATGAAGCGCATGAAGTTCATGACGTACTCCGGCTTGCCCGTGAAGCGCTTGCGGAGGACGTCGTTCTGGGTAGCGACGCCGAACGGACAGGTATCCTTGTTGCAGACACGCATCATCATGCAGCCGAGGCAGACGAGCGCGGTCGTCGCGAAGCCATACTCCTCCGCACCGAGCAGTGCGGCGATCACAACGTCGCGGCCGGTCATCAGCTTACCATCGGTCTCGAGCTTGACACGGTTACGAAGACCGTTCTCGATCAGCGCATGGTGCGCCTCGGTGATGCCGAGTTCCCACGGAAGACCTGCATGGTGGATCGAGGTCATCGGTGCCGCACCGGTACCTCCGTCGTAACCGGACACGAGGATGACCTGGGCGCCGGCCTTGGCAACACCACTTGCGATGGTGCCGACGCCGTTCTCGGACACGAGCTTGACGGCGATCGCGGCACGGCGGTTCGCGTTCTTCAGATCATAGATCAGCTGCGCCAGATCCTCGATACTGTAGATATCGTGGTGAGGTGGCGGGGAAATGAGGGACACACCCGGGGTCGAGAAACGGGTCTTCGCGATCCACGGATAGACCTTCTTGCCCGGCAGATGGCCGCCCTCGCCCGGCTTCGCGCCCTGCGCCATCTTGATCTGGATCTCGACGGCGGAGTTGAGGTAGGCACTGGTTACACCGAAACGGCCGGACGCAACCTGCTTGATGGCGGAATTCCGCTCGGTACCGAAACGGTCCGGATGCTCACCGCCCTCACCGGTGTTCGACTTGCCGCCGAGACGGTTCATCGCGATGGCCATCGCCTCGTGCGCCTCCTGCGAAATCGAGCCGTAGGACATCGCACCGGTCTTGAAACGCTTCACGATCGACGCTACCGGCTCGACCTCCTCGATCGGCACCGGCTCGTTCTTTGCGGCAAACTTCAGCAGTCCACGCAGTGTGTGCGGACGGCGCTCGTCGTCGATCCGCGCGGTGTACTCCTTGAAGAGCTTGTAGTCGCCCTCGTCGCTCCGAACCGAGCGCTGGAGGGTGATGATGGTCTGCGGATCGTAAAGGTGATCCTCGGTGCCCTTGCCCGAGCGCAGCTGGTGGAAGCCGACGGAATCGAGCGCGGTATCGAGGCTCAGTCCCATCGGATCGAACGCGTGGTCATGCCGCCAGGTGACGCCCTCGGCGATGTCCTTTATGCCAATGCCTCCGACCCTCGACACGGTACCGGTGAAGTACTTCTCCACCAGCTCAGAGCTTAGCCCGATCGCCTCGAAGATCTTCGCCGACTGGTAGGACTGGATCGTCGAAATACCCATCTTCGCCGCGATCTTTACGATACCGCCGAGTACGGCCTTGTTGTAGTCCTCGATGGCGGTATGGTAGTCCTTATCGAGGATGCCGATGTCGATCATCTCGGCGATGCACTCATGCGCGAGGTACGGGTTGATGGCACGCGCACCGAAGCCGAGGATGGTCGCAAACTGATGGACATCCCGCGGCTCGCCCGACTCGAGGATCAGGGACACGGCGGTCCGCTTCTTCGTCTGGACGAGGTGCTGCTCGACGGAGCTGACCGCCAGCAGGGATGGAATCGGCACGTGGTTCTCGTCGACCCCACGATCGCTCAGGATGATGATGTTGTAGCCGCGCTGGTATGCACGATCGACCGAGATATTGAGCTGCTCCAGGGCCTTCTCGAGGGAGGTATTCTTATAGTAGAGAAGCGAGATCACCTCGGTCCGGAAGCCCGGCTGGTTGAGGTCCTTGATCTTCATCAGCTCAACGCCCGTCAGAATCGGGTTCTCCACCTCGAGCACGCGGCAGTTGTCGGCCTGGTCCTGCAGCAGATTACCATCGGAGCCGATGTAGACGGTCGTATCCGTGACGATCTTCTCGCGGAGGGAGTCGATCGGCGGGTTGGTGACCTGTGCGAAGAGCTGCTTGAAGTAGTTGAACAGAAGCTGGTGCTGCTTGCTGAGTACCGCGAGCGGGACATCGTGGCCCATCGACGCGGTCTGCTCGATGCCGTTCTGCGCCATCGGGAGGATCACGGACTTCACGTCCTCATAGCTGTAGCCGAAGACCTTATAGAGACGGTCACGCATCTCCTGCGTGTGCGTCGGGATCTTCCGGTTCGGAATCTTCAGGTCCTCGATGTGGAGGAGGTTCCGGTCGAGCCACTCACCGTACGGCTCACGTGCCGCATAGGATTCCTTGCACTCCTCGTCCGCGATGATGCGCTGCGCCTTCGTGTCGACGAGCAGCATACGGCCCGGCTGGAGTCTGGACTTCTGCACGATGTGCTTCGGGTCAATGTCTAAGACGCCAACCTCCGATGACAGGATCAGTCGGTTGTCGTCGGTGATGTAGTATCTGGACGGACGAAGACCGTTACGGTCGAGGGTCGCGCCGACCACGTCACCATCGGAGAACAGGATCGCCGCCGGTCCATCCCACGGCTCCATCATGGTTGCGTAATAATGATAGAAATCCTTCTTGTTCTGGTCCATGAATCGGTTGTGCTTCCACGGCTCCGGGATGGTCATCATCATCGCGAGCGGCAGCTCGATGCCGTTCATGTAGAGGAACTCGAGGGTGTTGTCGAGCATCGCAGAATCGGATCCACTGCGCTCGACGACCGGAAATATCTTCTCCACGTCCTTCTCGAGCAGCGGGCTCGACATGGTCTCCTCGCGGGCGAGCATACGGTCAATGTTTCCACGGATGGTATTGATCTCACCGTTATGGGCGATCATGCGGTACGGGTGCGCGCGATCCCAGCTCGGCGTGGTGTTCGTCGAGAAACGGGAGTGGACGATGGCGATGGCGGTCCGGTAATCCGGGTCACGCAGGTCATCATAGAAGGCACGGAGCTGCTTTACCAGGAACATGCCCTTATACACGATGGTCCGGGAGCTCAGAGAACAGATATAGGTGTCCTCTGAGGACTGCTCGAACTCGCGGCGAAGTACATATAAACGCCGATCAAAATCGATGCCTCTCTCTGCGTCCTCCGGACGCTCGATGAAGCACTGCAGGATATGCGGCATGCAGTCGACCGCCACCTGACCGAGGATCTCCGGATGCACCGGCACCTCACGCCAGCCGAGGAAACGGAGTCCGTTCTTCTCGGTGATGACCTCGAACATACGCTTCGCGAAGGTCCGCTTCAGCTGGTCCTCCGGGAAGAAAAACATGCCGACACCGTAGTCGCGCTCGTCGCGGAGCTGGATGCCCTGCTGGAGTGCCGCCTTCTTAAAGAAGCTGTGGCTGATCTGCAGGAGGATGCCGACGCCGTCGCCGACCTTACCGCTCGCGTCCTTACCGGCGCGGTGCTCGAGCTTTTCTACGATATGCAGTGCATCGTCCAGGACGCGCGTATCCTGGTGGCCGTCGATGTTTACGACGCTGCCGATACCGCAGGCATCCTGGGTGAGTTCATTCATGTCCTCGATGGACTGGGGACGCCAGAGTGTGTTGTGTCCCCTGTACTGCTCTGGCACAGTAAAGGTGTTCTGATTTTGATAAGTATTCATATATACTCCACTAATTTATGGTACGAAGAAATCGGACAGGGAGGGGACAACTCACTTAGTTCAAAGTACAGAACCCAGTGCTGTGTTCGTGACGCCCTTGTCAGAACAAGTTCTGACCGTTCGTCGCGTACACAGCGCTGGAACCTGTTCTTTGAATGCGCAATTATGTCCCCTCCCTGCTCCGATTTCTTCTGCCGTAAGGTTTTATTCAGAAGGATCTGACGCAATTTAATGGGGTCTGACCCCCTTAAGTTTTTCTGACGCAGTCGTAAGAATTTCGTAATGGGGTCTGACCCCATAAACTTCCGGGAAGTGCCGAAAGCAACGGGGTCACCCATGTAGATTAACGAAGTGAGAACAGGAGCTTCGAGTAGGTCGGGTACGGGAGGTAGGTTTCCGGGATCATCTCTTCGGCTGCGTCTACCGGGGCACGGAGGGCATCCATGTCGGCGAGGATGGTGTCGTGGTATGCGGTCGCGAGGGCGAGGCTGTCGGTGATCTTCTGGGTCTCGGCGAGGTCCTTTTCGAGCTTTTCCACGGCGAGGCCGATCGCTTCGGATGCGGCGTCGAGCTTCGTGAGGATGCTGGTTTCGAGTGTGCACTTCGCGCCGGCGAGTACCTGCTTCTTCTGGATCGCAGTGTCGGTGAGAGCGGTCTCGTATGCCATCAGGCCGTCGGTGAAGTCCTTCTTGACCATCTCGAGCATGGTGAGTGCCTCGATGCGGATGGTCTTCGAGTAGTTCTCGAGGTAGATCTCGTAGCGGGAGTCGATCTCGATCTCGGTGAAGACGTGGTGCTTTTCGAAGAGCTCCTTGTTCTTCTTTGCCTTGATCTGTGGCATCGCCTCCGGGAGGGACTTGAGGTTGTAAAGGCCTCTCTTCTCTGCCTCAGCTACCCACTCATCGGTGTAACCGTTGCCGTTGAAGATGATTCTTCTGTGCTTCTTGAGGAGCTTCTTGACGAGCTTCATCGCCTCTTTCTCGAGGTCCTTCGGATCCACACCCTCGAGCTTTTCGCAGATCTGGTCGAGTGCCTCCGCAACAGCGGTGTTCAGTACGATGTTCGGGTCTGCAACGGAAAGTGAGGAGCCCGGCATACGGAACTCGAACTTGTTGCCGGTGAAGGCGAACGGTGAGGTACGGTTACGGTCGGTGTTGTCCTGTACGAAGTGTGGCAGTACGTGTGCACCGGTCTCGAGCTGCTTCGAATCCGAGGCGGTGAAATCCTCGCCGTTCTCGATGGACTCGAGGACCTTCTCCAGCTCATCGCCGACGTAGATGGAAACGATGGCTGGTGGTGCTTCATTTGCGCCCAGGCGGTGATCATTGCCCGCGGTTGCGACGGATACACGCATCAGATCTGCATAATCATCCACTGCACTGACGATACCCATGAGGAAGAGCAGGAACTGTACGTTCTTGCCCGGGGTCTTGCCCGGATCGAGCAGGTTCTCGCCCTCGGAAGTGATCATGGACCAGTTGTTGTGCTTACCGGAGCCGTTGATGCCCTCGAATGGCTTCTCGTGCAGGAGGCATGCATAATTATGCTTATCTGCGACCTTCTTCATCATCTCCATCGTGAGCTGGTTGTGGTCGACGGCAATGTTGGCGGTCTCAAAGACAGGTGCCAGCTCGTGCTGTGATGGCGCCACTTCGTTGTGCTTGGTCTTCGCCGGAACGCCGAGCTTCCAGAGCTCCTGGTCGAGGTCGTGCATGAACTCGGATACCTTTGGCTTCAGTACGCCGAAGTAGTGATCCTCCATCTCCTGGCCCTTCGGTGCCGGTGCGCCGATCAGGGTACGGCCGGTGAGCATGAGGTCCTCACGCTCGGTGTAGAGGTCCTTATCGATCAGGAAGTACTCCTGCTCGGAACCGACGGTGGTGTCGACGCGGGTAACCTTCTCCTTGCCGAGGATGTGGAGCAGCTTCGTTGCGGACTCGCTCAAGGTCTCCATGGAACGAAGCAGCGGGGTCTTCTTATCGAGAGACTCGCCGGAGTACGAGCAGAATGCGGTCGGGATATAGAGTGTGCCGTCCTTGATGAAGGCTGGTGAGCTCGGGTCCCATGCGGTATAGCCGCGGGCCTCGAAGGTGGCACGGAGGCCACCGCTCGGGAAGGAGGAGGCATCCGGCTCGCCCTTGACGAGCTCCTTGCCGGAGAACTCCATAATCACGCCGCCGTTCTCGGTCGGGGAAATGAAGCTGTCATGTTTCTCTGCGGTCAGGCCGGTCATCGGCTGGAACCAGTGTGTGAAGTGGGTCGCGCCGAGTTCCAGTGCCCACTCCTTCATCGTCGCTGCGACGGTATTTGCCACGTCCAGCTCCAGATGGGATCCGGTCTGGATGGTCTTGTGCACTGCCTTGTAGATGTCCTTCGGCAGTCGCTCGCGCATGACCTTGTCGTTAAATACAAGGCTTCCGTAAAGCTCAGGAACCGATGTAGTACTCATAATTTTCTCCTCCTAAAAAAGATATATGGTGGTTTGTGATCCCCACCACATTTCGATGTCCATCTGTCGGAGATCGATACGATCATGACCGATTTACATGGAAATGCGGTAGGTATAAAAAAGAGGACAACGGGGCACAGGAAAAAAGCTTCCCGGACCCCATTGTCCTCTTCGTTTACAGATTTAATATACTACGTTACTATAATTCTTCCGCTCTCGCGGATGACCTTCAGGGCGACCTCGCGGCGGGTGACGCTGCCGTTCATGGCCTGGCGCTCGAGGTACTTGTGTGCCTCGCCCTCCGTCATGCCCTGCTTCTCGATGAGAAGGGCCTTCGCGCGACTGACGTAACGCTCATCCTCGAGCTTCCGCTGCAGCTTCGCATTCTCCTCGAGCAGTCGCTGAACCTTGCGGCTCATCGTGCCGAGCATCTGGATCGCCGAAACGAAGGTGCCGGTGCTGATCGGTCTCGCCAGGACCGTGATGCCGGTGTCGCCGGCTCGGTAAAGCACCTGCTGATAAGCTTCCTTCGACACGATGAGAAGAATGCTCATCGCCGGATATTTGACACTCAGGTCGAGAATCGACTGAATGCCGGAATCATCCGACAGCGGTGTGTAGATGATCAGGAGATCCGCCCGTTCCTCAGTGAGCGTCTGCTTCACCCGCGCCATGGACGGCTGGAAAGTCACGCGACCGAAGCCAGCGGGCAGTATGCCCTTGATCTGGACGGCGATCTTTTCAGACTGAGCCGCGATCAGTACGCTGCTCCTTTGCTCCGTTCTTTCCATGTGAATCTCCCTAAGTGTTACTAAAGAATAGTATATGCGTTGAAATACTCCGCCGGCACGATCGACCGGATGAACTCGGAGCTCTGTGCGTAGGCGGCGGCCTCGTCGAGCGACTGTGGCAGGCGCTTCAGCTGATCCGTGATGGATGCGTCGGCCTTAAAGAGGTTCACATCCAGCGGGGCCATCGGCTCGAGTCCACGCTCGATACCGTCGAGTCCTGCGTAGATCAGAAGTGCGAAAGCAAGGTACGGATTCGCCATCGGATCCGGTGAACGGAGCTCGAAGCGCTTGAGATCCGAGCGGCTCGCCGGGATACGGATGAGCTGTGAGCGGTTCTGCTCGGACCAGCTCACGAACTTTGGTGCCTTCATATCACCGAGGCGCTCGTAGCTTTCCCGGATCGGATTCAGGAAGAGCGTCATCTCGCGGATATGCTCGAGGATGCCCGCCATGAAGGCGGCGCTGTGATCCTGTCCGTCGCGGGACTCCACCGACATGTTGATGTGCATGCCGTTGCCCGGCTTGTCGGCGAGTGGCTTCGGAGAAAAATCAGCCCAGACGCCATCCGATGTCGCGATGGACTTCACCACCCACTTAAAGGTGGAAGCATTGTCCGCCGCAGTGAGCGGATCGGCATAGCGGAAATCGATCTCGTTCTGTCCCGGGCCCATCTCGTGATGGCTCGCCTCCGGGCGGATGCCCATGTCGACGAGGGCAAAGCTGATGTCGCGGCGGATGTTCTCACCGTGATCCTCCGGCGCGATGTCCATGTAGGACGCCTGGTCCTGCGGGATCATCGTGCGGTTGCCGTCATCGTCGAGCTTGAAAATGTAGAACTCGACCTCGGTGCCGAAGTTCACGTGGATACCACGATCGGCGGCCTTCTCGACTGCCTGCTTCAGGATCCAGCGGCTGTCCTTCTCGAAGGTCTTGCCATCCGGATACTCGATGTCACAGAACATTCTGGCCACACGGCCATCGACCGGACGCCACGGCACGATCGACATGGTCGTCGGATCCGGACGAAGGAAGATGTCGGAACGGACATCCGCGCCGAAGCCGCACACCGAGCTCGCATCGATGCTGATGCCCTCGCTGAACGCACGCTTCAGCTCATCCGGCATGATCGCGATGTTCTTCTGCACACCGAACACATCGAAAAAAGCGAGTCTTATAAACTTGACATTCTCCTCTTCCACAAACTCGAGGATGTCTTCATACGAATTCATATCCTTCACCTCAACATCATCATAGGTTTTAAATATTGTATTACTTAAATCGATCATATGTAAACTCGCTTTTTCCCCAGAATACAGTACTTTTTTCTATAGCAGCCATGCTCCGGCCGCCTTAAGACTTTCGTAAGCTTTTCTTAATGGGGTCTGACCCCATTAAATTTTTATAAACTCATCGACTGGACGAGCTTCTCGAAGCGGGCCATCGCCTCACGGGTGTTCTCGTGGGTCGAGAAGGCAGTCAGGCGGAAGAACTTCTCACCGCTCTTTCCGAAACCGGCGCCCGGGGTGCCGACCACGTAGGCTTCGTTCAGGAGCTTATCGAAGAAGCTCCAGCTGTCCATGTCGCCAGGACACTTGAGCCAGATGTACGGTGAATTCTTGCCACCGGTGTAGTAGATATGGAGACGATCCATCGTTTCGGTGATGATGGAGGCATTGTCCCTGTAGTACTGCAGGTTCTCCTCGATCTCCCGCTCGCCGGCCTCGGTGAAGACGGCCTCCGCACCACGCTGGGTGATGTAGCTCACGCCGTTGAACTTCGTGGTCTGGCGGCGAAGCCACATCTTGTTGAGGCTCGCGCCCTCGCGCTTCAGGGTGTCCGGCACGACGGTGTAGCCGCAGCGGGTACCGGTGAAGCCGGCCTTCTTCGAGAAGCTGCAGAACTCGATTGCGACGTCACGTGCGCCCGGGATCTCGTAGATGGTGTGCGGCAGGTCGCCGGTCACGAAGCACTCATAGGCGGCATCGAAGAGGAGGATGGCGTTGTTCTCCTGCGCGAAACGTACCCACTTCGTGAGGCCCTCACGGTCATAGACGGCACCGGTCGGGTTGTTCGGGCTGCAGAGGTAAATGATGTCGGCCCGGTACTCTGGTGCCGGAAGCGGCAGGAAGCCGTTCTCTTCGGAAGACATCGCATAGACGATCTTCCGACCGGACATCATGTTGGTGTCGACGTAGACCGGATAGACCGGATCCGTGACGAGCACCGTGTTGTTCTCATCGAAGAGATCCAGGATGTTGCCGAGATCCGACTTTGCGCCGTCCGAGATGAAGATCTCGTCGAGGGCGAGCTCGACGCCGAACTTCTTATAATAAGACTGAATCGCTGTCTTCAGGAAATCGTAGCCCTGCTCCGGACCGTAGCCACGGAAGGTCTCGGCCACGCCCATCTCCTGCGCTGCCTTCACCATCGCATCAACGACGGTCTTCGGCAGCGGGCGGGTGACATCACCGATGCCCATGCGGATCAGCTGATCGCTGAGCTCCGGATGCGCCGACTGCCATTCGCGGATACGACGTGCGATCTCCGCAAAAAGATAGCTCTCATTTAATTTCAGATAGTTTTGATTGATCGTTGCAGACATTTTTATACTCCCCAGCATGAAATGTTGAATTTTTGATATGTATTTTTCAAATAAAAAAGGGCAGAGACTCACTGGTGTAAACCAGGACGCCTTTGCCCTTTTGTTGACATTATAATTTTGGAAACGCGAATGTCAAGAAAACTTTGATTGCAAAAAATTATGGATGCTATTCCAAATCGACGCTTGACAATCTTTTCGCACAGTTTCATAATGTGGAGCATCAATGGACGGCAAAGGTGTCGCGTGTATCGCTACATCTCTGCCGTCTTTTTTGTTTCAAATTTTACTTAGGGAGAGTAACCATATGTGCAGTATTATCGGATTCTGTGACAAGCGCGCACAGTATGAGGTCGTTAAGGCCGCGCTTCTAAAGACTAAATCGAGAGGACCGGACGATACCCGTATCGTCGACACCGGTAACGGCTACCTCGGCTTCAACCGTCTCGCCATCATGGGCCTGACCGACGCCGGCATGCAGCCGTTCGAGCTGGATGGTTCCTATGTGGTCTGCAACGGCGAGATCTACGGTTTCCGCCCGCTGCGTGAGAAGCTCGCGAAGGAGGGGTATACCTTCAAGTCCGATTCTGACTGCGA
The DNA here is from genome assembly GCA_934270345.1 of uncultured Oribacterium sp. Taxonomy (GTDB): domain Bacteria; phylum Bacillota; class Clostridia; order Lachnospirales; family Lachnospiraceae; genus Oribacterium. Next base: position 63,450 of record CAKQPT010000009.1, read on the forward strand.
GATCCTGCTTCCGCTCTGGCGTGAGCTCGGCACCGAGATGTTCCGTATGCTCGACGCGGAGTTCGCGCTCATCATCTACGACGCAGAGTCCAATGACTACATCGCGGCGCGGGATCCGATCGGTATTCGTCCCCTCTACTATGGCACCACCGACGCCGGCACGCTGGCATTTGCCTCCGAGCCGAAGAACCTCGTAGGTCTCTGCCATGAAATCAAGCCATTTCCACCAGGACACTACTATAAGGATGGCCAGTTCGTCTGCTATCACGACCTGTCCGTGGTGCACAAATACAACACGCACGACGATCTCGAGGAAATCGCCCATAACATCCACGACCTTCTCGTCGAGGGTGTGAAGAAGCGTCTCGACGCCGATGCACCGGTCGGCTTCCTGCTTTCCGGTGGTCTCGACTCCTCGCTCGTCTGTGCGATCTCCCAGAAGCTTCTGAAGAAGCCGATCGAGACCTATGCCATCGGTATGGATGTCGATGCGATCGACCTCAAGTATGCACGTGAGGTTGCGGATTACATCGGCGCAAACCATCACGAGGTCATCATGTCCCGTGAGGATGTCCTGGCCGCCCTTCGGGAGGTCATCGCCACCCTCGGAACCTACGATATCACCACCATCCGTGCTTCCATCGGCATGTATCTCTGCTGCAAGGCGATTCACGAGCAGTCCGATGTCCGTGTACTCCTGACTGGTGAGATCTCCGACGAACTCTTCGGCTACAAGTACACCGATTTCGCACCGAGCGCTGAGGAATTTCAGAAGGAAGCCGAGAAGCGTATCCGCGAGCTGCACATGTACGATGTGCTTCGTGCCGACCGCTGCATCAGCGTAAACTCTCTCGAGGCACGCGTACCGTTCGGAGACATTGACTTCGTCGACTACGTGATGCACATCGATCCGGAGAAGAAGCTGAACCACTACCATAAGGGCAAGTATCTCCTTCGCCACGCGTTCGAGGCCGATCATCTCCTGCCTGAGGACATCCTCATGCGTGAGAAGGCCGCCTTCTCCGACGCCGTCGGTCACTCCATGAAGGATGACCTCGCCGAGTTCGCCGAGAAGCAGTATACCGACGCGGAATTCGAGGAGAAGCGCCAGAAATACACCCACGCGACTCCGTTCACGAAGGAGTCTCTCCTCTACCGCGAAATCTTCGAAGAGTACTATCCGGGACAGTCCCAGATGGTCACCGATTTCTGGATGCCGAATAAGACCTGGCCTGGATGCGCCGTCAACGACCCATCCGCCCGCGTCCTCTCAAACTACGGCGACTCCGGAAAGTAATCCGATGGTTAACGGCTTAGCCGTATTAACCTATACTCCCTAAGGCAAACGACCTGTCCCTCGCGGGGCAGGTCGTTTGCTGTCTGGAAATAACTTCTACTGAAATCGATAGGAGCCTCGGAGGGCCGGCCGCAGAAGCTCAGTACTGCGAGCTCGGAAGACTCTAAAAGTGTCCCCCTAAGAACCAGTAGGCTCTCTGCAAACGACTGAGTTTTCTTTATGAAAACTCAGTGTTGCAGAGAGTGCTAAGGAAAAATTACTCCAACTGGTTCTAAGGGGGACACTTTTGATTCTTCACGAGCTCTCCGTATGGCTTCTGCGGCCGGCCCTCCGGGGCTCCCTGTCTTTTCTGTTTTCGATTACTCTTCTGTGATCGTAGCGGTGGCTTCTGCTTCCTCGGCTTCTTCCTTTACGGCAGTTGCCTCGTTTACAGCGGCCTTTGCAGCGTCTGCTGCAGTCTCGTCCTTCGCAGGTGCCTCTGCCGTCGGCTCGGCGTCCTTCCCGGTCACTTCTGTCTTCGCGTCTGCGTCATCCGCATCCGTCGTGAAGAACTCTACCTCGACGTCGCCGTCATCCTCCGGCTCGATGTCGGTGTCCTCCGCCTTTTCAGCGGCCTCGCCCTTCCCCTCTTCAGCCTCTGGCTTTGCGTCTTCAGTATCCGCCTTCGCGTCCTCGTCATCTACATACGGGTACGAGATGTGCTCGACGTTCTCGTCTACGACATCATCATCGTCCTCGTCGCAGCTGCCGAGCTTCTCATCGAGGGCTTCCTTTACGGTCTTGTATGCGTCCTTGCCGGCATCGACGGCCAGGTTCTTCGCATCGACCGCGAGGTTCTTTGCAGCCACACCGATGTCCTTCGCTGCGGTCTTGAAATCTTCCTTCGTCTGGCTGTTCTTCAGGGTCGTGTAGGATCTCTTCGCGGAGTCCTTCACCTCAGAAGCGGACTCGAGCACATCCGTGAAGTCCTGATCGACTTCCTCGGAAAACTTCTCATACTTGTAGAGATAGGATACAGCGGCGGCAACACCACCGACCAGTGCAGCGAATCCGACGAGACCACCTAAACCTTTTTTCTTGCCCATAACGATATCCTCCATCCGGGCCGCTTCCGGCCCGTTTCTTCATTTCGGTGTCTTCCGTATCTGAATCAATCTATCGATACTACAGTCAGGCACCACCAGTCCATCTTTCATTTGTATCGCTCAGAATTTACAAATTCGATACTGCTATCATACCACGATTTCGCTGATATATATACCTGCATCGTAGCCACAGATGTTCGAATTTCGTAAGGGGGTCTGACCCCATAAACTCAGGCCTGGGTCGGGAGCTTAAAGCTGGACTTCAGACCGACGATGCGGTTGTAGACCGGGTGGCCTTCGGTGGAGTCCTTACTGTCGACGCAGAAGAAGCCGTTTCGTACGAACTGGAAGCTGTCGTATGCCTTCACGTCCATGAGCTCCGGCTCGACCATGCAGTTCTCTACGACGGTGAGGGAGTTCGGGTTGAAGTTCAGGGTGCCATCCTCGTTCAGCTTGCCCTTCTCTTCGTCGATCAGCTGCTCATACAGACGGACGGTCACCTGACCTGCGGTCGGAGCATTGACCCAGTGGATCGTGCCCTTCACCTTACGTCCCGTGAAGCCGGAGCCCGACTTCGTTTCCGGATCGTAGGTGCAGTGAACGACGGTCACCTTTCCGTCGGCGTCGGTCTCGTAGGAGGTCGCCTTTACGAAATATGCAGACATGAGGCGCACCTCGTTGTCGACATAGAGCCGCTTATACTTCTTCGGCGGATCGATCATGAAGTCGTCGCGCTCGATGTAGAGCTCGCGGGAGAACGGAACCTGACGGCTGCCGAGCGCCTCGTTCTCGAGGTTGTTCGGCACCTCAAGCATCTCGGTCTGACCCTCCGGATAGTTGTCGATCACCAGCTTGATCGGGTCAATGACGGCCATCATACGCTTGTCCTTCAGCTTCAGGTCCTCGCGGATACAGTACTCGAGGAGGCTGATGTCGCAGCTGGAGTTCGCCTTTGAGATACCGCTCAGGGTGACGAACTGACGGAGGGACTCCGGTGTATAGCCACGACGGCGCAGAGCCGCGATGGTAACGAGACGCGGGTCATCCCAGCCATCAACGACGCCATCCTCTACCAGCTTCTTGATGTAACGCTTACCGGTGACAACATTGGTCAGATACAGCTTCGCGAACTCAATCTGGCGAGGCGGATGCGGGAAATCACAGTTCTTTACAACCCAGTCATAGAGTGGGCGATGATCCTCAAACTCCAGTGTGCAGAGGGAGTGCGTGATGCCCTCCACGGCGTCCTCGATCGGATGTGCGAAATCGTACATCGGGTAGATGCACCACTTGTCACCGGTATTGTGGTGATGCATGTGGGCCACTCGATAGATGATCGGATCACGCATGTTCAGGTTCGGGGATGCCATGTCGATCTTCGCACGCAGGGTCAGGGTACCGTCTGCGTACTTGCCGTCCTTCATGTCCTGGAAGAGCTGAAGGTTCTCTTCGATCGGACGGTTCCGGTTCGGGGACTCCTTACCAGGATTCGTGAAATCGCCACGGTACGCGGTGATCTGCTCTGCGGTGAGATCATCGACGAAGGCGAGACCCTTCTTAATCAGAAGGATGGCCTTCTCATACATGGTATCGAAGTAATCGGATGCGAAGAAGATGCGGTCCTCGAAGTCGGCACCGAGCCACTTTACGTCACGCTCGATCGCCTCGACGAATTCGGTCTTCTCCTTCATCGGGTTCGTGTCATCGAAGCGGAGGTTAAACTGTCCATGGTACTCCTGCGCCATTCCGGAATTCAGAATGATCGACTTCGCATGGCCGATGTGCAGATAACCGTTCGGCTCCGGTGGGAATCGTGTATGTACGTGGTCATAAACGCCCTCGGCAAGATCCTTCTCGATCTCACGCTCGATGAAATGCTTCGACTCTGGAGCCTTCTCCTCCAGCACGCCGTTCTCGTTTCTTGTTTCCATAGACATAGTATAGCCTCCTAAAAATGAAGTACCCAAAATTATAGCATATCGGGGCGCTGTTATACAAGGTACAGTTTACCCCATCAGTCCTCTTCGGTCACGGAGGACGGCGAGGATCGAGAGCGCGAGCATGATACCGACGGTGAGAACGACGGTGACCATGGCGCCGGCGATGCCGACCTGGTCCGCGAGGATGCCGATGATCTGCGGGACGAGGATGCCGCCGATGGCGCTGATGCCGGTGAGGAGCGAGAGGCCCATGGTAGAGCCTTCAATGATCGGGCCGGCGGCCGCGACGGTGGTCGGGTAGATGGCGCTCATGCCGAGTCCAAGCACAGCGATGATGATGGCGGCCATCGTTGCGGTGTGGGTGTTCACGAGAAGCACGATCGCGACGAAGTCGATGAGGGCGCTCACGAGGATGATCCGGAGCTTATTGACATGCTGGAGGAACTGCGCGGTGCCCATGCGACCGGCCATCATCATGATCCAGGTGACGGAGACCATCGCGGTCGCGAGCGCACTCGTCATAACACCGGTGTCCTTCAGGTAGGTGACGAACCAGCCGTTCACGGTGTTCTCGAAGCCGACGTACATGAACATGATGAAGGTGATGATCAGGAAGCTCCGGTTCGTGAGCAGCGCCTGAAGATTCGGTGCACCGGCCGCCTGGCCCTGTTCAATGCATCCGGCGCCACTGCCATCACCACCCTGTGCTGTAGTGGCAGCTGATCTCGATGTGGTGCCTGCCGGGACCGCTGCGCTGCCGCCACCTGCGCGGTGGTCGTCTGCATTGGCCGCGGACGGCTGCGGCTCCTCGAGCATCCGGTAGTCCATGGTCCAGTAGTTCAGCGGGAAGATCGCGCCGGAGACGCAGAGAATGTACATGATGATGCGCCACGGGAAGCCGAGGGCGAGGAGCGCAGCCATGATGAAGGGGCTCGCGAAGGCGCCGACGGCGAAGGTGGTGTGCAGGATGTTCAGGTACTTCGTCGAGCTGTTCGTCGCGACATTCATCGCGAGGTTACTGATGATCGTGACGGTGCCCTTCGTGATGCCGAGGACGAACACCAGCAGGTACATGAAGACGACCGGCGGATGAATCGTCAGCAGCAACATGACAATCGGCGAGAGGCCGGTGATGGCGACCACGACCGCGCGATGCGAGAAGTGGCGCTTCGCGAGCGGATAGATGATGGACGCGCAGAAATTGCCGATCGCGAGGATGCTGATCAGGCCGCCCGCCACCGCGTAGTTCAGCTGCTCCTCCTCGATGAGATGCGGCAGGATCGCACCGAAAATCGTGATGACCGCACCGCTCAGGATGTAGCCGAGGTAGAGGTGGTTCAGCACCCGCCACTTGAGTTCCTTTGTAATTTCCATATTCATAAACCCCATTTCAAAAATATCGCATTTAGAATCAGTTTAGCACACTTCCGGGAAAAAGCCGCATCCCGGAGATAAAAACACGGAGGGCGGACGCTTCTGGCGTCCACCCTCCTTTTACCTGATCAAAATCTGAATTTTATGCGCCGATGCCGACGAGGAGATCCGGCAGGATGCCGTCATTCTCGGTCCACATCTGGGTGATCTGCGACTCGTCCACCGGCGAGGTGCCACGGCCGAGCTCGATCGTCACGGATGGGATATCGAGCTTCTGCACGGCCCAGTCCTTGAAGCCCGCAGCGTCCGTCTGTGACCAGGTATCCGAGATGGTATACCCCGTGTTCTGATGGACGACATTGGCCAGATACTGGCCCTTCGCCTTATAGTTTCCGGTCTCGCCGAAATACCAGTAGATCACGCGGCCCTGCGTGTGGTAGCTGATCGTGTAGTCCGGCATAATCTGGCGGCAGAGGTTCGCGAGCGCCTTTGACTCGACCTCACTCTCCGGCCCCGTGCCCTTATAGAACATGTTCGACGGGTGATCGACCTTCGGGGTCGCCTCCTGCCAGAACGCGTCGAAGTTACGGTTCAGGTTGACGCCGTTGATGTTGTTCTTCCACTTGCGGAGGTAGGTGGCGAGGTCCGTCACCTGATCCTGCGCGGCCATGCTCATGACCATCGTCTTCGCGGCCTGCGTGTTCAGCGCGTCGATGCCGCCCTGTACGAGGGTGATGCCGTCCGGGTTCACCATCGGAACGAAGTGGATGCAGGTGTTCTGGAGCAGCGTCGCGACGGACTGTCCATGGTAGAGCCAGTTGTTCTGCTGCATCTCGAGCAGCGCCACGATCTCCCGCATCACGACCTGGGAGCTGATGTACTCACGTGCGTGAATGCCGCCGTGCACGAGGATCTTATGCGGGGCGGACGGATTTCCGACCACCACGTGGTAGAGCTGCCGTCCGTCGATGGTGTTCCCGAGGACATCCATCTGCATCTTCGGATAGGTCGCCTTCAGGATATTGAGGTCGACCTGCATCTCCTGGTAGGTATAGGTGCCGACGTTGCTGCAGTAGTAGCCCGCCGGAAGCGGTACGGTACTGAGTGCGTTCAGAACCGTGGAGCTGCCGCTGGTCGTCGTGCCCGTGCCGAACAGGTTATTCATGCTGCTGCCGGTACTGCTGCCCGTCACGCCAGGGACCGTCGGTCCGAAGCTCGTCATGCCAATGCTGTCGGCCGGTGTGCCGGCACTGCTGCCGCTGCTCGACACCAGCGCATGTGTCGTGTCGGTGCCGCCCGCCGCCGTGATGGCCTGCATCGTGGATGCATTGACCGACGCCAGGGTTTCAGAAGTCGCCGAGCCAGTCGGCGCGGTGGTGGTTCCTGTGGAAGCAGCCGATGTCGTCGTGCCGCTGGTGGTTCCGGTCGTTACGCCGGTCGCGCCGAGGATCGTGATCCCGGACGCTGCGTCCGCGCCGCCGATGGTCGCCTGCGTGCCGGCCTGATTTGTGCTGCCGGCGCTGGCCTCTGTGCCTTCCAGCGCACCCGTCGCTTCGACGATTCCGGTGCTGGTCTCGCTGCCGTTCGTGCCGGTCGCCCCCGCACTGTAGTTTGCGCCACTGGTCTCAGCATTGGCTACGATCGGCGTCACGCCCGACGCGATCGTCCCGGCATACGCCGTCGTGCTGAGGCTCGCCATCATTGACATCGCCATCGCAGCCGCGACGACGGATTTCTTCTTTATCATAATTGATTGTCCCCTCGATTCTCGCATTTCATGTGCCGGCGCCGCCTGGCCCGGACGTCATGCTCCGCGAAGATGCGCATCACATACCACGGGGCTTCACGCCTCTCCGGCTGAACTCCCGCAGCATACCATGCAGTTTTTCACAACTGTCCGTAATTATACCGAATTCGCTATTTCATGTGAATGGTCAATTTTTTTAAAATAATCTGACAGAAGTGGAACTTTCTCACATTTGACTTATAGAACTTTCCTGCATTTGGCATTATATTGTTGACAGGCTGAACGATTCAGGATGATACAGATAGCAGCATCGTGGTCCTGCGCAGATATCCATGGTGACAGTCCGGGCGCATTCAAAAATTCAGCATCGCCGATTCATAATGTCGTTTCCGAGGAATATATGAAAGATGCCCCTTTGAAAAATTTAATATATGTCCTGTCGCGTATTTCAGCGGACGAGCATAACGAAATATATGAAACTCCCATTTTTTCCAAAAAACATATACTTTAAGCCACAGCAAACGACGATATTCGTCCATTTGATATATGATTTTTTGAAAATCGGGCTTTATCATATATTATTACTGTAAAAAACCTTATGAACCCTTAAATCTGTATATGATATTTTTTAAATCAACCGAATTAATATAATCATCCAAAATAACAAGGAGGACGCCATGTTGAGAACAGACACACCGGACAAAAAAAGGCCCCAAAAAAACAAGCGGCGCATCTACCTTCTCGCGCTGCTCCTGGATCTGCTGGCGCTCGCCGCGAATCAGCTGGCGGCCCGCTCTTCTGCCTTCGCCAATGCTTACTCCCACTACGTTTATCGCGTGCTGAGTCTCAGCATCGGCTCCGTGACGGGCCTGCTGCCCTTCTCCGTGGTGGAGCTTCTCCTCTACGCGACGATCCTTTTCGTGCTCTTCGATTTCGTGAAGCAGCTCCGCCGCGCCATCCGCGCCGCCGTCGCCCGCCCGCTGCGCCGCTTCCTTGGCCATCTCTTCCTCATCCTGTCTACGCTGCTCGTGCTCTACGTCTTCCTCTGCGGCATCAACTACCACCGCACGAGCTTCTCGCAGGAGGCCGGCCTCAGCGTAACGCTCAACGAGCACGGCACGATCTACGACGAAGCGGACCTCATCGCGCTCTGCGACTACCTCGTTACGGAAATCAACGCCACGGAGGCGCAGCTTGCGGCGTCCGCCACATTGGATGCCAATGCAGACGTCCTCCGCGCACCTACCTCCGCGGACGCCGGTGCCGCAGGCACCACCGCAGAATTATCGACCGCCACCGCCGAAGCTTCCGGTACTTCCGGCGCCGACGAGGCTGCGGCGACCACCATCGAAGTGGACGGCACCTTCATTAGCCAGACCACGGAGACACCGAAGGCTTCCGCCGCCTGGCTGTGGCACGCGGGGCGCACGGGCCAGCGCGCGATGGAGAAGCTCGGCCAGCGCTATAGCCGTCTGTCGGGCCACTATCCGTTCCCGAAGCCGATCCTCAACACCTGGCTCCTCAGCGTCCAGCAGACCACCGGCGTGTACTCGCCCTTCACCGTCGAAGCGAACTACAACCGCGACATCGCGTACTACGACATCCCGTTCACCATCTGCCACGAGCTCTCCCACCTCCGCGGCTATATGCAGGAGGAGGAAGCGAACTTCATCGGCGTGCTCGCGACGATCGGTGCGGACGATCTCTACTTCAACTATTCAGGCTATGTCTCCGCCTGGGTATACGCGGGCAATGCACTCGCCCGGGTCGACAGCACCGCGTTCGCCACGCTGTATAGCCGGATCAATGCGCGCACCCGCCAGGACATGCTCTACAACAACGCCTACTGGAAGCAGTTCGAGGGGAAGCCGGCTGAAGCGCACGAGCAGCTGAACGACGCCTACCTGAAGCTGCAGGGCCAGACGACCGGCGTCCGCAGCTACGGGCACGTGACCGATCTGATGCTCGAATACTTCGCGAAAAACGGGACGCTGGAATGATGTAAGCGTTCAGCCCGGGTCCCCGGAAAGCCGGCTTCGGAGAACTGTGTTTCCATGGTCGAGGCCTCGAATCTCCTGCCTGAACCATCACGAAATAGTCGACGTACCATCTAAAAAGGACCTACGCTTGATGGCATAGATCCTTTTTTGTTAATTACCGTTCTTCATTTCATGCTTTATGTAGTGGGCTTTTCATTACTTCGCTTGCACAAATTCGAGAAAGCTCTTCGCGGCGTCCTGTCGCTCTGACTTCACGGCGAAGCCGAAAATCGGCGTGGTCGTCTGATACAGTGCGTTTTCCTCGAGCCATGCGGCGTCCGAAAGGACGATGCCGACCGGAATCGGCTTCTGCATCTTCGCCAGGTCCGGCATCACGAAATCCTCGCGTGGCTGCACGGTCGCGAGCCCCATCAGGTTCGCCGCAAACGCCGACATCTCGTCAAGGGTTTCGGAGGTGGAAGAAGCATCGTCGCTGGTTTCCGCACCCGCTTTCGCTTCTTCACCTGTCGAATTTCCAGCATCTGCGGTCGCCGGGCTCTCTTCTGCCGCGCTATCCGTACCGGTCGCCTGTGCATCGCCTGCCGCCTGTTCATCTGCAGCGGCGGCTGCGCTGGTCTCAGCATTGGCGTCCGTAGAAGCCTCCGACTTCCGAAGTGTATCGCTGTTCGCGATGGTTTCGTCGGCACCGAGGCTCATCTCCTCGAGCTCGCCGTAGTCCGTCTGGTCGAGGAGCTCCTGCAGGTGCTGGTCGATGTAGTAAACCTGACCGGCAGCCTCATACGCCGCGAGGGTCTCGTCGTCCAGCACATCGCGAAGGTCGACGAAGGAGCCGTTCAGCGCGTAGTAGGTGAAGACGCCCGGGTCCGCTACCATCGCATCGATGTCGTGCGACTGATAGAGCGCCGCGATTTTCGCATTCTGCGCCATCGAGAACTGACTCTGGTCGTTCGGATTGAAGGTCGCGGAAGTGTCGACGATGATCTTCTGCTTCTCATCATCGAGCCCCGCCGCCTCCGCGAATGCCGCCCCCGCAGCTTCATCCGCCTGCCCGCTCAGGTCCGTGCCGCCGGCATTGAGCAGCATCGCGTAGAAACCCGTCGGCTTATTGTGGAGGATGGTCGAGCCGACCGACCACACGAGCCCGACCAGCACCACCACGCCGAGAATCCAGAACTTGTAATAGTCGAAAATGTACTGCACTTTCCCGCCGAAGCTCAGCCGGCTCAGCTTCTTCTTTTCCTTCTGTAAATCATCACGAAATGACATCTCTTCTCCTAATTTTTAATCGATATTCAGCTGGGCTGGAGAGGCGGCAATAGAAGCACAGTACTACGAGTTCGGGAAAATCTAAGTCAGGACCCCTAAGTGGCACTAGGCCCTCTGCAATCGCTGAGTTTTCCTGATGAAAACTCAGCGTTGCTAGAGGGTTCCAAGGAGAGATAACACCAAGTGCCACTAAGGGAACCTGCCTTGATTTTCCACGAACCCTCCGTATGGCTTCTATTGCCGCCCCTCCAGCCCCAGCTCTTCTACATGTACAAAAATTAGAACTATTTTAGCAGAAAGCTGTCGAAATATCCACTTTACGCGCCCCTGAATCTGTTTTATAGTTTTTATGTAAGCAACAGGTAACGGCTTCGTTCCGTGCCGGGCAGACCTCGCGTCCACCCGCACCCGACATCGCCGCTGCCCCATCAAGTTTCGCAGAGTAGACGCACGAGCGTACAGTGCCTTCCGAACGGGGAGTTTGTCGGGAGGACGAAGCCGGATTTCCGGCGCGGTTCGGGTGTCGCATCCCGCTGCAGTGAAGATTAGACACTAACCTTCTTTGTAGTCAGGGGCTGCAAAGGAGGTATTTTTATGCAGAAATTCACTACAAAAACCATCGTATCCCTTTCAGTTCTTGTCGCTCTCCAGATCGTTCTGACAAGATTCTGTTCCTTCAGCGCATGGAACGTCCGCATCGGCTTCGGCTTCGTGGCGCTCGTCATCGCCGCGGTCGTGCACGGTCCGGTTGCCGCTGCCCTCGTCGGTGGTCTCGGCGATATGATCGGTGCCATCGCGTTCCCGACCGGCTCCTACTTCCCGGGCTTCACGCTGACCCAGGTGCTCATGGGCCTGTCCTTCGGCCTCGCGTTGTACCGGAAGCCGCTTCACGTTTCCGACGCCAATGCCGTCGACCCGCACGCAGATGGTGCTGCCGCTTCTGCACTGGATGCCGCTGCAGCCTCGGTGCTCGCCGCTGCGCTCCCGCTGCCGGTTCGTGCGACCTTCGCGGTGCTCTTTAATCAGCTGGTGCTGAGCCTGCTCATGAACACGCTCTGGATCTCCATCCTCTACGGCTCCAGCTTCACCGGACTGCTCACGACGAGAGTCATGCAGGCTGCAGTCACCGCGCCGATCCAGATCGCCGTGGTGCTCACCCTCGCCAGCATCCTGCGCCGCCGGGATATCCAGCAGGTGCTCGCTGCGTAATTTACTACTGATTCTTAAACTTTCGGCGCCGTGGGTGAAGCGATGTGCTTCACCCCGGCGCCGATTATGCTATACTGTGGCATGAACTAAAACACAAATTAAGAAAGAAGAAAAAATGGACTGGAATGAAGCAATCGCACTCCTTCATGGGGCGAACTGGAAACACACCAAGATCGGGCTCGAGCGTATGCGGGATTTCATGCACGCGCTCGGCGATCCGCAGGAGAAGCTCCGTTATGTGCACATCGCGGGCACGAACGGCAAGGGCTCGGCCTGCGTCATGACCCAGTCGATTCTGACGGCGGCGGGCTTCCGCACCGGCCTCTATATCTCGCCACACCTCGACCAGTTTAACGAGCGTCTCTCCATCGACGGCCAGATGATTTCAGATGCGGATCTTCGCCGACTTGCGGCGCGTGTGCGTGCGGCCGCGGAGACCCTCGGCGAGGAGCCGACGGACTTCGAGATGATCACCGCGATGGCCTTCTGCTGGTTCGGGGAGCAGCACTGCGATCTCGTCGTCCTCGAGGTCGGCATGGGCGGTCGCCTCGATGCGACGAACGTCATCTCCTCTCCGGAGGTCTGCGCGATCATGCACATCGGGCTCGACCACACCGAGTTCCTTGGGGATACCGTCGAGAAGGTCGCCGCGGAAAAAGCCGGCATCCTGAAATCCGGTGCCGACTGTGTCCTCTACCACCAGCTCCCGGGCGTCATGGACGTCGTACAGAAACGCTTCGCGGAGGTGAACCCGGACGCAGCTGCGCGCGCAGATGCAGCCAGCACACTCAGCGCGGACACCGCGGATTCGTGCTGCACATCCGGTGCAGCTGCTGACAGAAGTACCGGCAGAAGCATTGGCCAAACCGACGGTGGGGGCAGAAATACGGCACAACTCGTCATCACGGATCCGACGGCGTTCAGCGCCCGCGCGCGGACAATCGACGGGCAGGTCTTCGACTACCGGAACCGTCCGGAGCTCCGCATCCAGCTGCTCGGAAACTACCAGATGGAAAACGCGATGGCTGTCCTCGACATCATCGACTGCCTGCAGCGCCGCGGCTTCAGCATCTCGGAGAATGCCATCCGCACCGGTCTCGCCCGCGCCGTCTGGCCAGGCCGCTTCGAGCTTCTCTCGCGGAATCCGCTCCTCATCGTCGACGGCGCGCACAACCCGAATGGCGTCGAAGCCCTCGTCGACACGATCCGCGCGTACTTCCCGGATCAGAAAATCAACTTCGTGATGGGCGTCATGAAGGATAAGGACTACCACACCATGCTCCGGCTCATCGCCCCGTACGCCGCCCGCTTCATCACCGAGCTCCCTGACGCGCACCGCGCCCTCCGGCCGGAAGAGCTAAAATCCGAGATCCGCGCGTACTTCGACGGCCCCGTCGAAACCGCTGACTCCGTCACCGCCGCCGTACAGCGCGCGATGGAGATCGCAGAAGGAACCGATGTCATCACCATCTGCTTCGGCTCCCTGTACCAGGTCGCCGACATTCGCCGCTTCTTCCGTAAATAAGTCACATCTGTAAAAGAGCTGTTCGCAGACCATGCGGCAGCTCTTTTGCGTGCGTCCATCTGCCTCTCTGCTTTTCGTGTACGAACATCCCGCCTTATAACCCCTGTCTATAACGGCGCCTAAATTTTACGTATTATACATTTCATCCATTCCCCTTTAAAATAAGTAAGATATTTTCACATTATATCTATACACGAAGAGGTTCTACTATATGAAGATTATCGATATTTTAAATCAGGATCAGATCACGCTTTCCTTCGAGGTGTTCCCGCCGAAGAAGATCGAGAAGTACGATTCGGTGCAGGCGGCGACGGAGGGTGTGGCGGCGCTGCACCCGAGCTTCATGTCCGTGACCTATGGTGCGGGTGGCGGAACCTCCGAGTTTACGCTGAACATCGCGAAGAACATCCGGGACAAGTACGGGGTCGAGGTGCTGCCGCATCTGACCTGTGTTTCCTCCACGAAGGCGCACGTCCACGAGATGATTCAGAAGTTTAAGGAATACGGCTTTGAGAATGTCATGGCGCTGCGCGGCGACATCCCGGAGGGCGGCGCACCTTACGACGACTACCACTATGCGAGTGAGCTCGTCGCAGACATCAAGTCCCAGGGCGACTTCTGTATCGGCGGTGCCTGCTATCCGGACGGCCATGTCGAGTGCGCGCACAAGGACGACGATATCAAAAATCTGAAGCGCAAGGTCGACGCGGGTGTCGACTTCCTGACCACGCAGATGTTTTTCGACAATGCTGAGTTCTTCAACTTCCTCTATCGTCTCCGCGAGCAGGACATCCGTGTGCCTGTCCTCGCCGGCATCATGCCGATCACGAACCAGAAGCAGCTCGGCCGCTCCGTCGCCCTCTCCGGCACCACCGTGCCGACCCGCTTCAAGGAGATCGTCGACAAGTTCGGCGAGCATCCGGAGGCGATGAAGCAGGCGGGCATCATCTACGCGACCGAACAGATCATTGACCTCATCGCAAACGACGTAAAGCACATCCACGTCTACTCGATGAACAAGCCGGACGTCGCTGAGGCCATCCAGCGGAACCTGAGCGAGATCCTGAAGATCTGATATACTGTTCCCCATCAGGACGCAGCCGGAGGATGCCGGAAGCCCACGTGCCTCCGTCACACAACCCCTCTCCTCTGCGTCCTCGTTACGATCGCTCATCGGAAAGTGAAGGGCATCATGATCGACATGCGACTCCGCGAGGTCTACCGTTACCTCGGCTACCGAAAAATTACACCGACGCCGGAGATCGACGCACGTATCCAGCAGTGCATTGGGCGAATGCAGGCGGCCGCGACGCCACGTGCCTTCGCACGACGTTTTCCCGTCCGCTGCGAAGCGCCGGACCACGTTGAGATCGCGGGGCTTACGATCCGCTCGCGGGATCTCTGTCGAAACCTCTCCGGCTGCGACGACGCGTATCTGTTTGCCGCCACCATCGGCATCGGCATTGACCTCCTCATCAAGCGGGGCGAAGTCGCCAGCATGACGGATTCCATCATTTACCAGGCGGCGGGTGCCGAGATGATCGAGTCCTACGCGGACAGTGAGGTCGCGAAGCTCCGCGCACAGGAGGCCGCCCGCGGGTACCAGCTCCGTCCGCGCTACTCGCCCGGCTACGGGGATCTGTCGCTCGCGCTCCAGACGGATTTCGCGCGCATCCTCGACATGCAGAAGTGGTGCGGCATCAGCCTAACCGACGCGCTCCTCATGGTCCCGAGCAAATCCATCACCGCCTTCATCGGCTGCACACGCCAGGCGAAAACCACGCCCGACGCCGCGTACCTCGCGCAGGAGGTCAACCCGCTGAAGCTCGAAAATCATAATTGTAGCGAATGTTCAAAAACAGACTGCTCGTTCCGAGCAGTCTGATACTCACGGAGGAAATTATGCGAAAGAATATCATGGATCGAATCGGCCGGGAGTGGCTGTTCTTCGATGGTGGCACCGGCTCCATCCTGCAGGAGAAGGGCCTGCAGCCGGGCGAGCTGCCGGAGACCTGGAACCTTCTTCATCCGGACCGGATCATCGATCTGCACCGCGGCTATCTCGAGGCGGGTGCGGATATCTATAACACGAACACCTTCGGCGCGAATCGCCTCAAGTTCCCGGAGAACCTGGACGAGATCGTGACGGCGGCGGTGAAGCTCGCGAAGGAAGCGCGCACACAGGCCGGCCGAGACGAGGATGCTTACGTCGCCCTCGACATCGGTCCGACCGGCAAGCTGCTCGCACCGATGGGCGACCTTTCCTTCGACGACGCGGTCGATATCTTCGGCGAGGTGGTGCGGATCGGTGCCCGCGAGGGTGCGGATCTCGTGCTGATCGAGACGATGAACGACTCCTATGAGGCGAAGGCGGCAGTGCTCGCGGCGAAGGAAAACTGCGATCTGCCGGTTTTCATCACCTGCGTGTTCGACGGCAGTGGGAAAATGCTGACGGGCGGTACGCCGGAGTCGATGGTCGCCATGCTCGAGGGCCTCGGCGTCGATGCGCTCGGCGTGAACTGCTCGCTCGGACCTGCCCAGATGATCCCGATCGTGGAGCGTCTCGTGAAGGCCGCCCACGTCCCGGTGCTCGTAAACCCGAACGCCGGTCTTCCGAAGTCCGTTGACGGCCGCACCGTCTATGACGTCGGCCCGGAGGAATTCGCCGGCTACATGAAGCAGATCGCAGAACTCGGTGCCGCCGCGGTCGGTGGCTGCTGCGGCACGACCCCGGACTACATCCACGCGGAGATCGCCGCGGTGCGTCCTCTTCCACTGCTCCCGCCGCAGGGCCGTGAGCAGACCGTCATCGCCTCCTTCTCCCGCACCGTCGAAATCGGAAGGGCGGCCCGTCCTGTCATCATTGGCGAACGCATCAACCCGACCGGCAAGAAGCGCTTCAAGCAGGCGCTCGTCGACCACGACATCGACTACATCGTGGACCAGGGCCTTCAGCAGGAGGACGCGGGCGCGGACGTGCTCGATGTCAATGTCGGTACGCCGGAGATCGACGAGGTGGAGCTCCTCGACGAGGTGGTCTGCCGCCTGCAGAGTGTGCTCGCGCTGCCGCTCCAGATCGACACCTCGAACCCGGAGGCGATGGAGCGCGCGCTTCGTCACTACAACGGCAAGGCGCTCATCAACTCCGTGAACGGCAAGCAGGAGGTCATGGCGGAGGTCTTCCCGCTCGTGAAGAAGTACGGTGGCGTCGTCGTTGCGCTCGCGCTCGATGAAGGGGGAATCCCGGACAATGCAGACGACCGCATCCGTATCGCCGGGAAAATCTACACAACGGCTGCGGAATACGGCATCCGCCGCGAGGACATCGTCATCGACGGCCTCTGCATGACCGTCTCCAGTGATCCGCGCTCGGCGCTCGTAACGCTCGAGACGATCCGCCGCATCCGCGACGAGCTCGGCGGCAGCAGCATCCTCGGCGTGTCGAACATCAGCTTCGGTCTTCCGGCCCGCGAGCTCATCAACGCTTACTTCTTCGAGATGGCGCTGCAGAACGGACTTTCCTGCGCGATCATCAATCCGAACAACCAGGCGATGATGCAGGCTTACCGTGCCTTCTGTGCGCTCACGAACCAGGATGAGAATTTCCAGAACTTCATCACCGCGTACGCCGGCTACAAGTCGCCGGACAAGCAGGTGAGCGACGCCCTGACTGCCTACAAGACCCGCGTGCTGAACGCGCTCGGAGTTTCCGCCGGGGACCTGCAGGCCACCGGCCGTCCCCTAGGCGGTTCGGGCGCTAACGCGGGCGGCGCGGGCTTTGGTGCCGCGGGCCTCTCGTCGGGCAATGTCTCCGGCGCGGGGACAGGCGCTGGCGCGGCGGGTACTGGCTCCGGTGCTGAAACTGGCTTCGGCGCTGGCGCGGGCGCGGACGACGGTCGGGGACCGGGTGCATTGGCCGGAAAATCCAGACTCGTCGAAGCCATCGAACGCGGCATGGCGAAACCCGCCGCGGAAGCCACGCGCGAGGCGCTCCTCACGCGGAACGCCCTCGACATCATCAACCAGGACCTCGTGCCGGCGCTCGACGTCGTCGGCCAGGGTTTCGAAAAGGGCACCGTCTTCCTCCCGCAGCTCCTCATGGCCGCGGAAGCCGCCAAGGCCGCCTTCGCCGTCGTGAAGGAATCCATGGCCGGCAGCGCGCAGGAGTCGAAGGGCCGCGTCATCCTCGCAACCGTCAAGGGCGACATCCACGACATCGGAAAGAACATCGTGAAGGTCCTGCTCGAGAACTACGGCTACGACGTCATCGACCTCGGCAAGGACGTGCCGCCGGAAACCATCGTGGAAACCGCACTCCGGGAGAACATCCGCCTCGTCGGCCTCTCCGCCCTCATGACCACCACCGTCGTGAATATGGAGGAAACCATCCGCCAGCTCCACGCGCAGAAGCCGGACTGCCGCATCGTCGTCGGCGGTGCCGTCATGACCCAGGACTACGCCGACAAAATCGGCGCCGACTGCTACGGCCGCGACGCCATGACCACCGTCCGCTACGCAGACGAACTCGCAGAAAGAGGCGAGTTGTAAATCTTCTATAGAGAAAGCCCCGGCTCACGCCGGGGCTTTCGCAGTTTATGGGGTCTGACCCCATTAAATTTTTCTAAACAGAATCTAAACTAAAGTTTATGGTGTCTGACCCCCTTCGAAATTCTTAAGATGCTACTCCACTGCACTCACCAGCAAGAGCGTCAAGCCGATATATACGAGGGCGATCAGCGCAAGAATCGAGCAGAAGCTGATACAGAGCATGCGCGCATTTCTATGAGCGCCCAGATACCGACGCGCCAGCACGACGCCAGAAACCGCCAGCAGCAGAATTACACATGCAAGCCAGAGTGGCATAGAGCTCACCTCCTTCAGTTAATGGGGTCTGACCCCAATGTCGTCAACTTAACATTTAGACTCACGCGAAAGCGTGGGTCTTATTTTTTGCAAAT
>CAKQPT010000010.1 GCA_934270345.1 uncultured Oribacterium sp.
CGGCCTCGACGACAGCTGGAAGGGCTACTTCGAGGGCAACAACAAGGAAGTTTCGAATGTATTTGTCAAGTCCGGTGCGGACGCGGATTCGAACGACGGCCTCGTCACCTACAGCGTGACGGTTCCGGACGACGCGCAGAAGGGCAGCTACAACGTGCTGCTGCATGCGGCGAGCGCGGGCGAGGCCAGCAGTGATCTCCAGCTGACGATCAATGTCTCCGACGAGACCACGGGCACCAACCAGCTCACGACCACCTACCCGGAGCAGCAGGGCGCGAGTGGCACGACCTTCACTTTTAACTCCACTGTACAGAATAATTCCTCGGGTGCCCAGACCTACAGCCTCGCTGCCGACGCACCGACCGGGTGGACCGTCAGCTTCAAGCCGAACGGCGCGAGCAATGCCGCGTCCAGCGTCGATGTCGATGCCCACGGCTCCCAGAGCGTGACCGTCACCGTGACGCCGCCGGATAAGGTCGCTGCCGGCGACTACGAGATCCCGATCACCGCGACGAGCTCCGCACAGAGCCTGAGCCAGACCCTGAAGGTCACCATCACCGGTACCTATAAGATCGACCTCACGACCACGGACGGCACCCTCAGCTTCGACGCAAACGTCAACAAGAAGCAGTCGGTTCCGCTCACCATCACCAACAGCGGTAACATCGACCTCAACAACGTGAACCTCACGACCACCGCACCGTCTGGCTGGACCGTCGAGTTCTCCGAAAGCACGATCGACAGCCTCGCCGCCGGCGAGAAGAAGGACGTCGTCATGTACGTCACCCCGTCGAAGGACGCCATGTCCGGTGACTACGCGATGACCGTCAGCGCGCAGAATGAGGACACCTCGCTCGACCAGTCCTTCCGTGTCACCGTCAAGACCTCGACCCTCTGGGGCGTCGTCGGCATCCTCATCATCGCAGCCGTCATCTGCGGCCTCGGCGAGGTATTCCATAAGTACGGGAGGCACTGATCATGACCGAGCTTCAGAATAAAACAGCCGCCACGCTGGCTGAGGCCAATGCAGGCGACCACTACGCCGGGCACGCTGCGGAAGCCAGTGGCGGCGAGAGGAGTACAGACCAGACATCCGCCGGCAGCACGCAGTCGGTCGGGGACCCGACCGACTGGCGCTCCGAGCGGAATGAAGGCCTGCACGAAATCATCATCCGGACGAGCGAGCTGGTGAAGCAGTACGGCGACGTGACCGCGGTCGATCACCTGAACCTCGAGATTCATAAAGGCGAGGTTTTCGGTCTGCTCGGTCCGAACGGCGCCGGCAAGACCACCACGACCCTGATGCTGCTTGGCCTCACGGATCCGACCTCCGGTACAGCTGAAATCAATGGCCTCGACTGCACGCGGGATGCGCTGGCGGTCAAGAAAATCGTCGGCTACCTGCCGGATAATGTCGGCTTCTATCCGGACATGAGCGGCCGGGAGAACCTGATTTTCTCCGGCATGATGAACGGCCTCACACGAAAAGAAGCGGAAGAGCGGGCCGTCGGCCTCCTCGAGCGGGTCGGCATGACCTACGCCGCGGACCGGAAGACGGGCACCTACTCGCGAGGCATGCGCCAGCGTCTCGGCATCGCCGATGTCCTCATGAAGGATCCGGAAATCATCATCATGGATGAGCCGACGCTCGGCATCGACCCGTCCGGTATGCGAGAGCTCACCGCCCTGATCCGTGAGCTGAGCGTCAAGGATGGCCGTACCATCCTGATCTCCTCCCACGAGCTCTACCAGATCCAGGAAATCTCAGACCGCGTCGGCATCTTCGTAAAAGGAAGGATGATCGCCTGCGGACGCATCGACGAGCTCGGACAGCAGCTCCAGAACGAAGGCCTCTACATGGTCGACTTCCGCGCAGAGAAGACGACGGATGGACCGATGGCTATAGAGCACAGAGCAGCGGTGAAGACGGGCACAGAGCATGGCGCGATGAACGCCACGGCAGAGACATTGGCCTCCGATCATGGGACATCGACCATAGATGAACTGAAGTCTCTGGTGCGCGGCATCGAGGGCGTGCGCCTCGTCGGCGTGAAGGAGGATGGAACGCTCCACGTCGAGTCGGGCCGCGACATCCGCGCGGAGCTCTTCCGGAAGCTGACGGACGCCGGCTATCTTCTGAGCGAGCTCCACGAGCGTGGCGGTGACCTCGATGAAATCTACCGCAAATATTTCGAAAAAGCAGGAGGTGACGAGAACTATGACAATCGCACGGAACACAAGTCGGAAAAGCGATCACTCAGAGAAAAGCTTCTCAGGCACAGCCGCTGATTTCTTACAGCACAGCAGAGTCGCTGCTGCACCGATACATGGCAGTGCTTCAATCGCTACGACTGCGATTGGTATGAACATGAGGACAGAATCTGTATCAGAAGCCTCTGTGACGCCTGCGGAATCAGCTTCATTCGATTTACGAAATAACGAGGTGGAGGCTTCAAAGGCGGCAACGCCCGACGCAGGTAAGAAATCGGCTGGAAATCTGTTGAAGAAAATCGTCGACTGGTTCATGGAGGATGACGACCTCCTGCCGGGGGAGACACCGGAAAGTCATGCGGCCAACGTGCGGACCAACCGCCGCGGCATGGCGGTGCTCTACCGGAAGGAGCTCGCGGATCATCTCTGCAGCCGTCGCTTCTGGGCGCTCTTTGCGCTCCTCATGATCGTTTCGGTGGCGAGCCTGTACGGCGCCATCGGATCGCTCCGGCAGACAGCATTGGCCGCACAGTCCCAGGGACAGGCCGTCAGTGAATTCCAGTTCCTGAAACTGTTTACGACCGCCGGCAGCTCGATCTACAGCTTCCAGAGCTTCATCGGCTTCCTCGGTCCGATTTTCGGCATCATGCTCGGCTTCGACGCCATCAACAACGAGCAGGCGCAGGGTACGCTGAATCGCCTCGCTGCACAGCCGATCTACCGCGATACCATCATCAACGCGAAGTTCCTCGCAGGGGCCACGGTCGTCTTCCTGACCGTTTTCTCCCTCGGAGGCGTCCTGTCCGGGCTCGGTCTTCTGTTGAGCGGCACGAAACCGATGGCCGAAGAGTGGGCGCGCCTCGTGATCTTCCTGATCCTCAGCGGCGTGTACATTTCGGTATGGCTCGCGATTTCCGTCCTCTTTTCGACGCTTTCGCGCCACGCGGCGACCTCGGCACTTTCCTCCATCGCGCTCTGGCTCTTCCTCACCATGTTCCTTTCGCTCGTGGCGAGCGGCCTCGCAAACGCGATGTTCGCCGGAACCCATGCCTCCGCGCAGGACGTGATCAGTGCGTACCGTCTGCAGACCGGCATCAACCGCATCTCGCCGTACTACCTCTTCAGTGAAGCCGCCTCCGTCCTCATGAACCCGAACGTCCGCTCCCTTGACATCATGTCCCTCGTCGAGTACCAGAACGGCGCCCTCGCCTCCTACCTGAGCCTCGGACAGTCCCTTCTCCAGATCTGGCCGCACCTCGTCGCCATGATCATGGAAGTCGTCATCGGCTTCGCCCTCGCTTATATCAGCTTCATGCGGAAGGAAATCCGCGCGTAAGGAAGGCCAGCGGAAATCGAGCTCTGCTTCAAAGAGTATAAGCTGGGAAATCTGCGCGTGAAGATTATGGAGGCGGATGCTTCTGTGGATGTTGAGCGACTGCATCATGACGCATGCAGAGGACTACATCCTGACGTGTGTTGAACGAATCCATCTGCATATGAACGACAAAACCGCGGCGCAGGACCTCGAAATCTGGTCCCGCGCCGCGGCTTTTTAAAATAATTAGCAAGATTAATTCAGGCGCCGGGTTTAATAAATACGATTGAACGCTCTGAAAATATGAAAGTGTATTATTTGAGCCGAATTTTAAATAATAATATGTTTAAAGTCGCTATCGGAAGGGAATCTGGCGATAAAATATATTAATCAGGCGTGTTTTGAAAAAATAATATAAATAAATGACTTCGCTGAACAGCAAACATGGGTATAACTATATTATTTTTCTGAAACAGGCCATAATAATATACATATGCTATCTAAGAAGCAGTTTAACGAAAATAATATATATTATATTTCGTTAAATAGGAGAAATCATATATCATTATCATTCCAAACATAGCGATATGACCTATGCGAATACAAATCATCATTCGTTAAAACCAAATATAGTCCGTTTGTAGACATTGTCAAAAGCAAAAACTTATATTACGATATAGATATGCAAAACGACGAAGTTTTTTAATGACGCATGCAGATATTCTATAGGAACTATAGTTGCAGTGTATACTCGGCTCTGATTTCTGATTTCTGATTTCTGATTTCTGATTTCTGTTTTCCTAATTCTGAAATCGGGCTTCTGATTTCGTCGTTGCGATTATGATTATTACACTCCGAGCGAAAGGAACTACTCGAGATGTCCGATGTTCATCGATCTGAAATGTCTCTGGCCTCCGCCTATGCGCGTATCTTTTCTGCACTGGAAAGCGGCAGGGATGTGCTGGCGATGCCGCCGGTCGGTCAGCTTCGTCTGGACTGCTATCGACAGCTTGTGAAGCAGCTTCCGGGTATCATACTGATCATTTCTTCATTTAAAGAGCGCATGGAAAAAGAAATCGATATGCTCGAGCAGGATGGTATCCCTGCGGCGATGCTGCATTCCGGCACGACGGATTATGTCATGGCAGCGCAACGGGAGCGTGTCCGACGACATCATTTCCGAATACTCTTTGTCTCACCAGGTCTTCTGGAGAAGTCTGAACTCCGCTCCTTCCTCGTCTCTCAGGCATCGATTTCTCTGATCGTCATCGATGAAGCCCAGATCTGTTCGATCCACGCTCCACATTTTCAACCGCTATACCACGCGATTCCACTTCTGCTGAAGGATCTCGAACGACAGGCAGCGCCCTCCCGTCCACCGGTCCTTGCACTGACACTGCCGACAACGCGGCAGGTGGAGCAGGACATCGGGCACTTTTTCTCACTTCAGCATCCCCTTCTCGTCCGGCATCAGTTTGAACGCCTGAATCTCTTTCTGTCGGTGCATCGTCCACAGCGCAAGGCACCGTTTCTCCTCGATTTTCTACGCCGCCATGAAAACGAAGCAGGCATTATCTACTGCACAGAGCATCGTCTGACGGAGCACATCGCACAGCTGCTCAATCGCAGCGGTTTCCCAGCGCTCTCCTACCACGCAGGTCTGACCCGCGAGGAACGCATGGCGAATGCCCGGGCTTTCTGCACCGGCGCACCGTCGTCAGACCATCCGAACGCAGCCGCGTACATCGCAGGCAGCCGGCGTTCAGACGCCCGGAACACGGGTCGACGGTTGCAGGGGCTGGCGACGCCCGATGCGGAGGCCAATGCAGGCGCCCGGATCCTCGTCGTGACGCCGGATCCCTTTCTCGAGCTCGACCGGTCGGATGTGCGCTTCGTGCTGCACTACACGATGCCGGAAAGTCTCGACCACTACTATCAGGAGGTCGTCCACGCGGGATGTGACGGTCTCCCGGCCGAGTGCATTCTCCTTGCGAACGAGCGTGACTTCGAGCTCCAGCGTACGAAGCTCGGGAAGGTGACGCTCGGCTACCAGTCGTATCCGGAAGTCGTCGAGCAGGTGAAGCGACAGTTTGAAGCGATGCGCCGCTACGCGATGACGCATCAGTGCCTGCGCGCATTTATGAAAAATTATGTTGAGCAGGCAGATGGGACGTCGATCAGCTCTGCGCCTGGTAATGTCTTCATCGCGACTCACTCGGATTCCTCGGCGCAGACAGCAGAACATCACCGCAACCGCACATCGATGAACGGAAAAATGCAAACGTCCGCTGGCTATGAGGTCCTCACGCTGCCGTCACGGAATCGTGTGCTGACGAGCGCAGAGCTGCCGGTCGACGAAAGTCTGCGGACGATTCGGCAGTCCGGGCGCTACCCGGAAAACCGCGTTCAGAAGGTGTCGATGCAGCTGAAACGCGCGGAGAAGCAGCATATCTTCATACGCTATGCCGATCGGGAGCATATGCGAAACCAGGCCTATAAATATGATCATCTCCGCACGGATCCCTGGGAGCTGTGCGAGCCGGGAATTCGCGTGCAGAATTTCCGCGCATTTTCCATCCCGCGTGACAGCTGCTGCGTGAACTGCAATCCGGAGCACTTCCTCGAGGAGGACCGCTATGGCATCAGCGATACCATGGGCCTTCAGGAACGGATGCGCGAACATCTACACCAGCTCGAGACGGACATGGATGCCGGGCGGAAGATCCGACTGTGGAAGGCCGGCGAAAAACAGTACCACTTCGATTATGATGCGCACGCGAAGTGCGCAGGAAGGATCATGGCGATGCGAAAAGTCGAATATCAGAAAAATGAAACCGGGTGTGCCACACAGATCAGAACCAGCGCATACCAGCCCGACGCGCAGCAGCTCCGGCTGCTTGAAAGTGCCCGTCTCGAGATTTCGCCTGAGATGCGGACGCAGCTGCTCGGAAATCTGAAGGCACTTCGGAAGCGGCTCGCGATGGAACGGAGTGTGCAGGCGTACCAGATTTTCACCGATAAGTCACTGGTGGAGATGTGCCGTATGCTCCCGCTTACCCGTGAGGAATTTGCACGCATCCATGGCGTCGGTCAGCGGAAGCTGGAACTCCACTACGATGACTTCACCGATGAGATCCGGAAAGCCCTCGACCCTGCACGTGTCGCAGACTTCTACGAAAACGTGTCGGAGGAGATACAGGAAGACCTGCAGTATGGTAGCGGCGCCTGTGCAGCCGTGGGCTTCGCGGCTGACCCGGGGCACGTTGCAGGTTTCTGTGAAATTGAGTTGGGAAAGAGACAGGATAGTACTGAAGCATGTGCAGCCATGGGCTTCGCGGCTGGCCCGGGGCATCAGGAAAACAGCACGCGTGCAGGCCTGACGGATGCCGCTGTGCCAGCAACTGTTATAAAGTCTGCGCCGAAAGCAAGGTCAGAATCGCAGCAGAAACCGAAATACCGTTTCATCCCGGATGATGTCCTGCTGGCCTTTCTCGAGGAGAAGTACCTGCAGCAGCGGACGCGGAAACAGGTAAAGAAAAAGCAGGACTTCTTCCTGACTGTGGCAGAAGCCGCCTCCTTTCACTGCTCGGATGGCCTGCGCTCGCCGGAAATCGCCGTGCTTCTGAACGCGCTCGTCGCAGAAACGGATGACCCTACCGCGTTCATCGATGCTGGAACTTCAAACAGTGAACAGACATCAGATGCAGTGACGATGGAGAACCCGGTCGAAACACAGATATCAGAAGCAGTGGCGGCGGAGAAGCCAGTCGAAACACAGATGTCAGATGCAGTGGCAGTGGAGAAGCCAGTCAAAACACAGATATCAGAAGCAGTGGCGGTGGAGAAGCCAGTCGAATCAAAAAATCAGCAGAAGCTGCGTGTCCGGGAGCGAAAGAAGCTGTCTGGTGCGACCATCGACCGGAAGCTGGCGGAGCTTGGCTACCTCGAATTAAGCGAATACAGCATCAATGGCCGGCCTCGTCAGGCCTACCTCCCAACCACCAAAGGAGAGACCGCCGGCATTGTCCTCGGCACCCGGAAGAGCCAGGGTGGCGTGGATTACCCGACCGCTTACTTCAGCGCAGCCGCCGCAGGATGGGTCGCGACTCTGTTCGTTCGTGCCGAGCAGACATGAGTCGAATCCCCACCTCTTCGAAGGAAAAGAAGATAAGGTTCGCTCGCTTCGTGCAGATTTCCCAATAGTCTTGCGAAGTGACGGAGTGAAGCCGGAAACATTGGCAGAGGATGGCTGCTGCCAGATCGAGAATCTGGCAAGGAGCATCGAGCCGGATGGCTCAAGAAAATGCTGGCTACTGTCAAAAGAGGAGAGCAGAAATGAACCCTGAAAGCTTTGGCTTTTCAAGGAAAATCACTTGACTATAAGGAGGAATATGGATTTATCTGAAAAAATGAAATATGAAATCGAGCGGCTGCAGAGTGCCCGTGCGCAGTATGAGCGCTGGCTGGAAACCGCGCCGGAGGGTTCTATTCATTTTCTGAGCGCCGGGCAGAGAACATCGTGGATGCTTTATCAGCCGCAGGAAGAACAAAAAATTCGGTATTTGTCGAAGCACGAAACGGAGAAGGCAGAGAATATGGCACTGAAGCGGCTTTATACGGCACGGCTCAGAGATATTGATCAGCAGATCAGTGCGTATACAAACTGCCTGAAGATGCTGGAAAAGGCCCATCGTGCAGAGAAACTTCTTGAACGCTCCGATTCACTGCGCGTATTAACCGGACACCGACTTTATTATCTGCCACAGGACCTTGCCGAGTGGGTCGATGCCGACTATGAGAAGAACCCGTCGAATCCAGAACATCTGAAAGTGCCTACTATGAGTGGCGAGTTCGTGCGTTCGAAATCGGAACGATCGATTTACAATCTGCTTCGAAATGCGAATCTGCCATTTCGATATGAATGTAAGCTGGAGCTGGAACATGCCAGAAGGCCGAACTATCCAGACTTCACGATTCTGAATCCCAATAATGGAAAGACCTATTATTATGAGCATTTCGGCATGATGGATGATCCGGATTATCAGAGAGATTTTTTAAACAAGATGCGTATATACCTGAATAATGGTATATATCCTGGAGTGAACCTGATTATGTCATTTGAGACGCAGGAGATGCCACTCGATGAAGTCTACGTGCACCATTTACTGGAATATTATTTCGGAGATGCGATACAGAAGATGTAAACACTATTTTGGAATGGCATGGCGCTCGCGTCATATCGTGCTGAGATTTTGATGAAAATATATTAAATTAGCGATCTTCAGAAAAATAATATACCTCTTTGCAGAGCAGAAGTCGACTTAACCACGAATGAGTATATTATTGTCGCCGTTTCAATAAAAATGATATATAAACAGCGTCGGGTTTGGATGGTTTAAGTGCAATTTATATATCATTTTTTGAAATGCGCATATAATAATATATTTTACTGATTCAAATCCGAATAATGATGAAAATATGTATATTAAAAATTAAAATAGCTCAAAAATGATATATTTCGGGAGGTTCGCACAACCCCCGGCTATAGAAATCATATCCATTTCAGGGCTTGCGCTTGCGAAGAGAAAAGTATAACATGAACATCATTGTTCGGGGCTGTTCAGCTGGGCCAATGCAGACGACCAGAACCTGGATGGCTCCGCGTCCCGCACCCGCGGGCACGGTCCGGCGCTGGTCCGCCACAGGCTTATGCTGCCCGCGCGGCTTCAGCGCGCGCCGGTTTTGCTTGATTGTCCGCACCGCTGCCGCGCCTGCCGCCCGCCGCGTGGAAGCATCCGCGTCCCGCCACCCCACCACACATCGAGGTACCACCACTATGCACATCACATTTCTGACCTATCTTATCTGTTGTCCACTTGTATTTCTCGCCGGTCTCGTCGACGCCATCGGCGGAGGTGGCGGTCTGATTTCCCTTCCGGCCTATCTGCTCGCCGGCCTCCCGGCGCATTACGCCATCGGCACCAACAAGCTTTCCAGCTGCTGTGGAACCACCGTCGCGACCGCTCGTTTCATCCGCGAAGGCCTCGTCAACTGGAAGCTTGCCATTCCGTCCATCGTCGCCGCCGTCATCGGATCCTCGATCGGTGCCCGGATCAGCCTCCTCATCCCGGAGCAGGTCCTCGTCACGATCCTCCTCGTCGTCCTGCCCGTGACCGCCTTCATCGTCCTGAACCGCCACATCTTCCACGACAATGTCGAAGAAGCGCAGACGGACACCCCGAAAGTGTACGTGACTGCCATCCTCGCCGCGCTCATTATCGGCTTCTATGATGGCTTCTACGGCCCAGGCACCGGCACCTTCCTCATCATCGCCTTCACCGTCTTCGCGAAGCTCGGCATCAAAACCGCCAACGGCCAGACGAAGGTCATCAACCTGACGACGAACATCACCTCCCTCGTGATCTTCATCCTGCACGGCCAGACCGTCTTCCTGCTCGGCATCCCATGCGCCATCTGCAACATGATCGGAAACTACATCGGCGCCGGCCTCATGATGAAAAACGGCATGAAAATCGTCCGCCCGTCGATCCTCGTCGTACTCGTCCTCCTCGCCATCAAGGTCGTCACCGAGTACATCCTGTGAGGCAGGCCAATGCAGGTGCCCTCGACGCAGGCACCCGTCCGCATAAATGTGGAAAGGAGGCAGGCACATGCAGGATCCCGTTGTCATCATGAACTTCACCCACATCTACGAAGACGAAACGTTCTATATTTCAGAGCAGAAGAGCAGCGGCGAAGCATCGCCCGCGCCGTCCATCGCATCCGGCAGCCCGGCACCCGCGGTCGTCACTGCCGAGCCCGCGCCGCCCATCGCATCTGGCAGCCTGGCACCCGTGCACGCCGAATCGCCTGCGCAGTCTATCGTTTCCGGCATCCCCGCGCCTGCGCGGGCTGCTTCGCTAAAGCCTTACATCCTCGATTTCACTACGCTGTCCGGCACCAACGGCTTCTGCGACGATGCCGCCGCGGATGAGATCCGTCGTCGCATCGCCAACTTCCCGGCGCGCGGCCTCCACTTTCTCGACAACGGCAACTACCACTACGTCACGCGCTTCTGGTGCGAAAAAATCACGGAAGACTTCGCCCTCGTCGTCTATGACCACCACGTCGACCTCCGAAAGCCCGTCTTCCTCGGCCTTATGAGCTGCGGCTCCTGGATCTGCGACGTTCTCCTCCGAAACCGTCACTGCCGCGCCGTCCTTATCATTGGCCCGGAACGCGCCCAGGCCGACATCATCGAACGCGAGCTGCAGAGTCTCGCTGACGAAGACAACTTCAGCGATGAAAGCGTGTCTGGAACAGCAGCTGGCCCTCGGATGATTGCAGATTCCGCTGTGCACGACAGGACACCCAGCGCTTCGGACGTGAATCTCCCGGCCCACACCTGGACGTTCGTGCGCCCGAAAGCTGACAATCAGAGCTCGCCCTTATCCGCGCGCGTCTCCTGCTTTACGGAGGACGACATCCTGGACGGCCGTGCAGCGCGCGAACTGCCACACATCCTCGACGAGCTCAGACTCCCGGTCTACATCTCCATCGATAAGGACGTCCTCTCCCGAAAAGTGCTGCGCACCAACTGGGACCAGGGCATCATGACCGAAGCCGAATTCCGGCACGAACTCGACCGCTTCACCATGGACCCCGACATCCATATCCTCGGCGCCGACATCTGCGGCGAACCCGCCTACAACGCCTGCCGCCGCATCCTTGACGACACCCGCGACCTCCGCCGAAGCGACGGCGTAAACCGCCGTCTCCTGGAGCACTATCTGGCACGCATGCAGTAGCGGCGCACCTGGGAGCTTTTCGTCGGGCATCCATATTGCAAGGCTCGCATTCACTGAACCAAACGAAAACCGCCACACAGCCAAAACCTGGCATGTGGCGGTTTTTGTGCAGTCTGGATAGATGAGGCTGGCGCGTGACGCGTGTCTTCCACCTCGTCCCCTTGCGCCTCTTCCCGTGAACTAGTACAATAGAAGGTCTAGAAAGACCACTTTTCCGAGGCCAATGCAGTCGTCCGGAACGCGGGCACCCGGCCTCGATCTTTCATCGAATATCATGGTTATGCGAGAGGCCGCACGGCCGGCGCATGACCTCGAAATAAACTACATCACGAGGAGCCGCGCTCCTCACGAAAAGCAGGAGTAAGTAATGAAAATCAAGCTTGCGAACTACATTTCCGAAACCCTCGTCGCCAACGGCATCACCCAGAACTTCAGTGTCACGGGTGGCGGTGCCATGCACCTGAACGACGCTTTCGGCCACCAGAAGGGCATGCACACGCTCTACCAGCATCACGAGCAGGCCTGCGCGATGGCCGCGGAGAGCTACGCCCGCATCTATAACCGGCCGGCGCTTCTCTGCGTGACCTCCGGCCCGGGCGGCACTAATGCCATCACCGGCGTGCTCGGTGCCTGGCTCGACTCCATCCCGATGCTGATCATCTCCGGTCAGGTCCGCTATGACAACACCGCGCGCTGGGCAGAAGAGCAGAACGGCACCCGCCTCCGTGCGATGGGCGACCAGGAGTTTGATATCACGAAGTCCATCGACTGCATGACGAAGTATTCGGAGATGCTGACGGACCCGTACCGCGTCCGCTACGCGCTCGAAAAGTGCATCTATCTCAGTCAGACCGGCCGCCCGGGCCCTTGCTGGCTCGACATCCCGGTCGACATCCAGGGAAAGTTCATCGAGACCGATGAGCTGATCGGCTTCGACCCGGCAGATTACGCGGCCGGCGGCGACGGCTGGGAAAAAGAAAATGCGCACCGGATCCCGGCGGATGCCGACACATCGAAGCGCGAGGCTGCCGTGCCACCGGTGGATCCGCAGCAGGTGCAGCTCATCCTCGAGAAGATCCGCGCGAGCCGTCGCCCGATTTTCTATACGGGCAATGGCATCCGCATCGCGGGCGCCGAGTCGCTCTTCCTGGAGGTCGCGCATCTCCTTAACATTCCGGTCGTGGTCGGCTGGAACGGACCGGACATCATCCCGAGCGACGACCCGCTTTACGTCGGTCGTCCGGGTGGCCGCGGTGATCGTCCGGGCAACCTCGCCGTACAGAATGCAGACCTGATTCTCAGCATTGGCTCCCGCCTCAACATCCGGCAGGTTGGTTATGATTTCAAGAGCTGGGCCCGCGACGCCTACGTGATCGTGAACGACATCGATGCGGATGAGCTTCGCAAGCCGTCCGTGCACTGTGACCTTGCCGTGCACGCCGACGCCCGTCAGCTCCTCAAGTGCCTGCTCCGTGAGCTTCACGTCCTCGGTCACACCCCGGCGCACCCGCTCTTCCAGGGCGGCGAAGGCCTCCTCCGTGACGACACCCTCCGCGTCTGCCACACAGAGCTCGCCCGCCAGGATGTACTGGCTGAAAATGCAGTGGCACAGCCGTCGACCGGCAGCCCGGCTTCAGCGGACGCTCCATCTGCAGCCCTGACAAGCGCCACCCCGGCCGAGACTTCGTCTTCCGACGCAGCCACTAGAAATAAAGAAACCACCTTGGCAGGCACCCGCCTCAGCTGGCTCGCGACCTGCGCGTTCTACCGCGACAACTACCCGACGATCCTGCCGGAGTACCTCGCGCCGAGCGACCCGACGCTGTCCCCGGAGGACCCGGCGTCCTTCGCCAACGTCTACGCGCTCATCAAGGAGCTTTCCGACCAGGCGGCCCCGGGCCAGGTGACCGTCGTCGGCAACGGCTCCCCGTGCGTGGCGGGCGGACAGGCCTACCGCATCAAGCCGGGCACCCGCTTCATCTCGCAGGACGGCGTGGCCTCGATGGGCTACGGACTCCCGGCGGCGATTGGTGCCGCGGTGGCCGTGCACGCCTCCGTCGACGCGACCCCTTGCGGCGGTGCGGACGCCTCGCTTCCACGGGAAACCTCCGACGCCAATGCTGGCGACGCGCAGCAGGACCACGATTATTCTGCACTGGCTGCGGATCCATCCTTCCACGAATCCGCCGATGACCGGCTCGCCGCTGAGCTCCGTGACCCATACTGGACCGGACGCGACGAACATTACCCGGCGTACGAGAAGCATGACATCCTCGTCCTCACCGGCGACGGCTCCATCCAGATGAACCTGCAGGAGCTCCAGACGATCATCAGCCACCAGCTGCCGATCAAGATCTTCGTCATCAACAACGGCGGCTACCACAGCATCCGCCAGACGCAGACCAACCTCTTCCGCGGAGAGCCGCTTGTAGGCATTGGCGTCGACTCGGGTATGGGCGGCGTCCAGGACCTGAGCTTCCCGGACATGGAGAAGATCGCGCACGCGTACGGCTTCCCGTTCATCCGCGCGCACCACAACGAAGAGCTGCACGACGCGGTTGCAGAAACCCTCGCGACCGACGGCCCGGCCATCTGTGAGATCATGGTGACCCTGACCCAGCAGTTCCTTCCGAAGTCCGCCGCGAAGCGCCTCCCGGACGGCAGCATCATCAGCCCGCCACTCGAGGACCTCGCGCCATACCTTCCGGACGAGGAGATGGACCGGATCATGATTGTTCCGCGGGTTGGCAAATGAGTGCTTTCGACGGAATGAACATTAGATTTTGGCGAAAAACGGCCCTCGGTTGACAAACGCAGGGTTTTGCGAGAATCAGCATTGTCAGTTTGTAATGCTGTTTTCTGGAGCAAGGCCCTTTTGTGATATTTTGTAATGCTGGTTTTATTCAAAACGCAATATTGCGAAAAAACCAGCAATGTAAGATTTCAGAAAAACCTGATTTTGTCAAAAATCGGCAATGCTGAATTCTAAAGATTAATGGTTTTGTGAAACACAGTAATGCTGAAAGATCAGAAATTGACTGTTTTTTGAAACCAGGAGAGCAGTTAGAAGGAGAAATCATCGTGCGAGTGCTGATCACTGGGATTACCAGTTTTTTGGGCTTATATACTGCGAAGCTTCTGCTTCAGGAGGGCCATGAGGTCATCGGCGCGGTGCGCCCGGGCAGTCGGCGTGCGCAGGAGCTCGATGCGCATGGCATCAGCGCGTACCCGACCTACCGAACCGTCCACCTCGACCTGAGTGAGCTTCCGGAAGCCGAGCTCGGCGAAGCGCACTACGCGGAGGTGCTGGGCCTCGATGGCGCGGCGGCCTCTGCCCGCAGCGCCGAGCCTGCCGGTCATTCCGGCACGGCAGCAGCCATGCAGGTCGCGGCGGACTCTGCGCACAGTGCAGCGCCTGTCGTTGCAGTGCAGCAGACGGCCACCCGCCTGCCGGCGCCTGCATTGGCCGACGACACCGCGGCTCTCATCGATGCGTGGATTCACTTCGCGTGGGACGGCGTCGGCTCCGCGGGCCGCAGCGACACGAATATCCAGATCGAGAACATCCAGAACGCGAAGAAGGCCTACCTCTACGCGAAGCTGCTCGGTGCGCGGAAGTTCCTCTTCGCCGGCTCCCAGGCCGAGTACGGCATCGGCAATCATCGCGTGCCTATGCCGGTGAGCCCGTACGGAAAGGCGAAGCTCGCCTTCGGCCGCTGGGCGACCGAGCAGAGCCTCCTCTCGGAAATCTACGACGACGCGCCGATGCAGTTCATCCACATGCGCATCTACAGCGTGTACGGCAGCGGCGACCATGAAACGAGCCTCGTGAACACCGTGCTTCGCGCCGCCCTTCGCCACGAAGCCATCACCCTCGGCCCGTGCGAGCAGCGCTGGAACTACCTCGAGGTCCACGACCTCGCCCGCGCGATCCGCATCCTGCTCCGCTCTGAGGACACCCGCACCGGCATCTACGACATCGCCGGCTCCGACTCCCGCATGCTGAAAAAGTACGTCATCGCCATGAACGCCATTGCGGGGGATGGCGCGGAGCTTCGTTTCGGCACCCGCGCAAACAACGCTGAGGGCGCCGCGAACATGTCGCCGGAGATCCTCAAGCTCCAGCGCCTCGGCTTTCACCAGGAAATCTCCTTTGAAGCCGGCATCGGCATGCTCCTGAAGGCGATGCGGGAAAAAAGCGCAGAATCCTGAGCCACGGATGCTGCATCAGCTCTTACTATTTATTTGATGTTGGAAATTTAAGACGGCAAAGAAGTATCAGCTTCATAGCTGTCGAAAGGACTTATATATGAAGATGACCTGTATCGCCTGCGGCCACGCGCTGTCGCCGCTGATGACCCTCGATGACATGCCGGCGAGTGCGCAGAACATCCCGGCGGCGTCGGAGCTCGCGGAGGACCATCCGCTGAGCCTCACGCTCTGCCAGTGCCCGTCCTGCGGCCTCGTCCAGTTCGACACCGAGCCGGTCGATTACTACCGTGACGTCATCCGCGCCGGCGGTGGCACCCGCACCATGACGCGCCTCCGCCACGAGGAGTACGCGCGCCTTCTCACCGCCATGCAGGAGCAGCACATCCGCGGTCGCCGTATCGTGGAGGTCGGCTGTGGCCGCGGTGAGTTCCTTCGCATGTGGCAGAATCTCGCCGAGGACCCGGAAGGTGCCGCTGCGCTCGCCCGCGATCAGGAGTGTGATTCCCTGTCCGGTCAGCCGAACGCCGCCCCACTCCACCTCGTCGGCATCGAGCATAAGCCGTCCCTCGTCGAGGAGGCCAATGCCGCTGCCGCCACATCATCACCGTCGCCGGACGCTTCCGTGCATACTACATCCGCGCCTGTTGCTCGGGACGCATCGACCGCCCGGGCCGATGTCGCGACCCTGGCGACCGGAACGGCATCGGCAGCGCAGGCAGCATCCGGCACACCGGCACCGGCGTATCGCGTCTACGAGGGCTTCGCGACCGGCGACGTGCGCTACCCGGAGGGCCCGTTTGACGCCTTCGTGCAGTTCAACTTCCTCGAGCATCAGCCGGATCCGTGCGACATGCTCCGGAACATATGGCACAACCTGAAGCCGCAGGCCCTCGGCCTCATCACTGTCCCGAGCTTCGAGTACATCCTCCGCTACAACGGCTACTACGAGCTGCTCCGGGACCACATCGCGAACTACACCGAGTTCACGCTTCAGAAGCTCCTGCAGGACTGCGGCTTTGAACTCCTCAGCATGGACCTCGTGAACCGTGACACGATCGAGGCCATCGTGCGGAAGGCCGACCCGGACGAGCTCAGCGAGCTCCATTACAGCGGCCGCCTCATCGACGTGTCCGCCCTGCGCGACAGCTACGACCGTCTTTCCGCTTCGGTCAATGCACACATCGACCACCTCTCGGAGAGTCATCGGACCATGGCCATCTGGGGTGCGAGCCACCAGGGCTTCACCCTCGCCGCCACCACGAAGCTCGGCGGAAGAGTAGAGTACATCATCGACTCCGCCCCGTTCAAGCAGGGCCGCTTCTCGCCGGCCTCCCACATCCCGATCGTGGCCCCGGACTACGCCGTCGCCCATCCGGTCGATGAGATCCTCATCGTTGCCCCGGGCTACACTGACGAAATCGCCGGCATCATCCGCGAACGCTTCGACGAAAACGTCCGCATCCTCGTGCTACGCACAGACCGGATCGAGGAATATCGGTAAAAGGAACTGTATTATGAAAGCTCTTGTGTTAAAGGGAAAAGGAAATATTGCCTATATTGAAAAGAAACGTCCGACGCTGGCAGCCGCGCATGGCGCGCTGCTGAAGCCGCTGCTCGTCTCGCCATGCACCTCGGATGTTCATACGATCTGGCAGGGCAGCCCGAAGCGCCCGGACCTGACGCTCGGCCATGAGGTCATCGCCCGCGTCGAGGAAGTCGGCAGAGAGGTGACGGATTTTCGTGTCGGCGATGTTGTGGCCGTATCGGCGATCACCCCGGACTGGAGTCAGCCGGACGTCGAGGAAAACTATGCACATGCGGGCCATAATTTCAGCGCCCACATGCTCGGAAACACCATCGACGGTGCCTTCCAGGAGCTGTTCTATCTTCCGTACGCGGACCGCAACCTCGCACATATCCCGGACGGCCTCACGCTCGAGGATGCGCTCATGTGCGTCGACGTCCTCCAGACCGGCTTCACAGCGGTCGAAGAGGCCGGCGTCAAGCCGGGCGATACCGTCGTCGTGATGGGCATCGGGGCCATCGGCCTCGCCGCCATCCTCGGCGCGAAGCTCGCCGGTGCCCGCACGATCTACGCCGTCGGCTCACGCCCGGAGAATACCCGCATCGCGGAATCCATGAGCGATATAAACTGTCACGTCGAAGTGCTGAACTACCGCCACCTGCATTGTCCGCTCCCGCAGGGCATGCATCCGCTCGCGAACTCCACCGGCTCGCCCGTCGTGAACTACGTCCTCACGAAGACACAGACGAAGGGCGCGGATAAGGTGCTCATCTGCGGCGGTGATGACCTCGCCTTCCCGCAGGCCATCGACATGGTGAAGTACGGCACCGGTGTCGTCTCGAACGTCATGTACTACGGCGCCGACCTCGACACCCAGGGCGGCGAGCTGAAAACCCTCGAAGCCATGAACAGCGCCGAAACCTACCTCACCAGCACCGCCGCAGCTGTCGAAGCAGAAGCCCAGGCCGCAGGTGCACCGCCGCAGGCAGCAGACGACATAAACGTCGACCGCACGACCATCGCTGCATCAGCAGCAGGCGCGCAGCCGACCAGCACGCTCAGCACGACCGGCAGCGCATCATCGAAGCCGACGTTCGCTGTGCCGGGCGACGTGCTCAGGAAAGCACACACCGTGAAGCTGAACGACAACATCGACTGCATCCAGATCCCGAAGTTTTCCATCGGTCGTGGCATGGCCGGGAAAACCCTGAAGTTCTCCCTGAGCAGGGGCGGACGCCAGAACCTCGAACACGTGATGCGGATTGTGCAGGAGAGCGGCGTGCACCCGTCGATCTTCATCACGGAGCATTACGACGGCCTTGACCAGATCGCTCAGGCCATCGACGACATGAAAGAACGAAAAGCCATCAAAATCGCTGTGAAAATGTAAGTGTTGTAGATGAACTGTTACCAAAAACAACCAGGGTGGAGAAATCGCCCTGGTTGTTTTTAAGTAATCCCCAAAACATAAATCCCCTCCCAAATCTTGCCACCTTCACCCATAGAGTGTAATATAGATAAGATTCGGGCTCGCGGGCCCGCGGTTTACCGCCTCGGGCAAGGTATAGTGCCTCGCGCCCTGCGCCCCGGCCCTTGCGTGCCCACCCGCCGCCATGCATCCGTCATGGTCGTGTTGCATGTCGCGACAGCGGCGGCCCGCGCCCCACACAAATCACCTTCACGTTAGGAGATAAGATTTTGAAAACCATCAGCATCGTCATTCCATGCTATAACGAGCAGGAGAACGTCGTTCCGCTCTACGAGGCCCTTCGGAGTATGTTCGCTTCCGACCTCCCTCAGTACCGCTACGAGCTCCTCTACATCGACAACGATTCCCACGACGAGACGCGCGCGCTGATCCGCGGCCTCTGTGCACAGGATCCACAGGTGAAGGCCATCTTCAATGCGAAGAACTTCGGCCAGTTCAACAGCCCGTACTACGCGATGCTGCAGTCCACCGGCGACGCCACGATCCTCATGGCCGCCGACTTCCAGGACCCGATCGAGATGATCCCGCAGTTCGTCGCAGCCTGGGAGGAGGGCTATAAGATCGCCATCGGCGTGAAGACCCACTCGAAGGAAAACCCGCTCATGTACGCCCTTCGCGGCCTCTACTACAAGCTCATAAAGAAGATGTCCTCCGTCGACCAGATCGCGCAGTTCACCGGCTTCGGTCTCTACGACCACGCCTTCATCGACGTCATGCGGCAGCTGAACGACCCGACCCCGTTCCTGCGTGGCATCGTCGC
Organism: uncultured Oribacterium sp.; assembly: GCA_934270345.1. Classification (GTDB taxonomy): domain Bacteria; phylum Bacillota; class Clostridia; order Lachnospirales; family Lachnospiraceae; genus Oribacterium. The sequence goes on from CAKQPT010000010.1 coordinate 19,321, forward strand.
CGAGCTCGGCTTCCACCGGAAGGAAATTCCGTATACCCAGCCGAAGCGCCGCGCCGGCATCACGCACAACAACCTCTACACCCTGTACGACGCCGCGATGCTCGGCTTCACGAGCTACACGAAGGTCGGCCTCCGTATGGCGGTGTTCTTCGGTGCCGTCTGCAGCGCCATCAGCATGCTGATCGCCATCATTTACCTCGTCATGAAGCTCATCTGGTGGGATCGCTTCCCGGCCGGCATGGCCCCGATGCTCATCGGCATGCTCTTCCTCGGCTCCGTGCAGATCTTCTTCATCGGTCTGCTCGGCGAGTACATCCTGAGCATCAACCAGCGCGTCATGCGCCGCCCGCTCGTCGTCGAGGAGGAGCGCCTGAACTTCCCGGAGGACGCGATGATCGGCGGCATGGCCGACGCCTCAAAATAATATAAAGGAAATATCATGTTACGATTTAAAGTAGATATCGCGCTGGCGCGTGAGGGCGAACTCATGCTCCAGGGCTGGGCCTTCGGCTCAAATCCAGAAGAAGAAGTGAAGCTCACGGTCGTGGATCAGGCAGGCAACCCTGTCCCGGGCACGACCGTGTCCTCTGTACGTCGTGATGAGGTGGTCAATGCCTTTTTCGGCGATGTCGTGAAGGCCCACGGAGCGCTCCGACGCGACCTCGGCTTCGACGTCCACACCCCGTACGCGCAGGGCGAGACCCGCATCCTCGTGCTGCAGGCCGACGGCCAGACGAAGCGCGTGAAGTTCACCGACCATATCCTCGAGGAGTTCAACTCCGTCGCCCACCGGAAACGCGAGAAGCTCCTCGCCCTGTTCCATTGGGAGACCGTCGAGGTGGCCTGGGAGTACTTCCAGAAGCACGGCCTCCGCGCCCTCTTTAAGAAATCTGTCCACAAGATCCAGAACATCCAGGACGACTACGACTATAACGAGTGGTATAAGAAGGTCCGCATCACAGACGAGGAGCTCGCGAAGCAGCGGGAGAGCGCCGGTGATTTCGCGCAGCAGCCGACCTTCTCCATCGTGATCCCGGTTTACGCGACCCCGGAGAAGTTCCTCCGCCGCATGCTCGACTCGATCCGGGAGCAGACCTACCCGAAGTTCGAGGTCTGCCTCGTAGACGCAACCCCGTACGCGAAGATCCAGCACGACCCGGCGCAGGGCCGTACACCACAGGAGGTCCTCGCAGAGTACGCCGCCGCAGACAGCCGTTTCCGCTATGAAACCCTCGCGGAGAACCTCGGCATCGCGGAGAATACCAACGCCGCGATCCGCATGGCGACCGGTGACTTCATCGTCCTCGCCGACCATGACGACGAGCTCGAGCCGCAGGCCCTCTATGAGTGCGTCCGTGCGATCAACGCCCATCCGGACGTCCAGGTCCTCTATTCCGACGAGGATAAGGTCGACTTCGAGGACATCTACTACTTCGAGCCGCACTTCAAGACTGATTTCAACCCGGACCTGCTCCGCTCCGTGAATTACATCTGCCACCTCTTCGTCGCCCGCCGAAGCCTCCTCGACGCCATCGCTGAGACCGCTGTCGACGGCCAGAAAATCTACGAGCGCAGCGCCTACGACGGTGCCCAGGACTACGACCTCATCCTCCGCGCCACCGAAAAAGCCCAGGCGATGGAGCAGGCCCGTCTCGTTTCCTGCGCCAATGCTTCCGACGCGAACGCAGTCACGAGTGCACAGCAGAGCGACACCGTTGCTTCGACTACGGCTGGCGTCGATGGCCAGACTTCGGCTGCAGAGATGAGTGCGCAGCCGGCCATCGCCGCGGCACTGAACCCGCTTGATCAGGAGCTCCTCCGCCAGGGCCGCTTCACCAGCAGCAACATCATCCACATCCCGATGGTGCTGTATCACTGGCGCGCACACCAGGCGTCCACCGCGCAGCACCCGGAAGCGAAGCTCTACGCCTTCGAGGCCGGCACCCGCGCCGTATATGACCACTGCAAGCGCGTCGGCCTCCCAATTCAGAAGGTCGAGCAGGGTATCACCTACGGCTTCTACCATCCGATCTACGAAAATCAGCAGCCGCTGATCTCCGTCGTGATCCCGAATAAGGACCACACTGCCGACCTCGATAAGGCCATCACTTCCCTCGCCGCCGGCAACTATAAAAACCTTGAGTTCATCATCGTCGAAAACAACTCGGATCAGGAAGAAACCTGGAAGTATTACGAAGCACTGCCGAAGCGCTTCTCAAATGTGAAGGTCGTGAAGTGGGACGGCCCGTTCAACTATTCGGCGATCAACAACTACGGCGTTCAGTTCACGCACGGCCAGTACCTGCTCTTCCTGAACAACGACATCGAGGAGATCGACCCGGATTCCATCGATGAGATGATCGGCTACGTACAGCGCGAAGACGTCGGCATCTGCGGCGCACGCCTCCTGTACCCGGACGAAGACATCCAGCACGCCGGCGTGATCATGGGCATGGGTGGTATCGCCGGTGCCGCCTTCGTACGCACCCACGACTCGGATCTCAGCTACATGCACCGTGCGAAGTGCATCCAGGACTACTCCTGCGTCACCGCCGCCTGCCTCCTCACGAAGCGCAGCCTCTTCGACCAGGTCGGTGGCTTCACCGAGAAGCTCGCCGTCGCCTTCAACGACGTCGACTACTGCATGAAGGTCCGGGCCCTCGGAAAGCTCGTCGTGTATAACCCATACGCGAAGTTCTACCACTACGAATCAAAGTCCCGCGGCATGGAAGACACCCCGGAGAAGCTCGCCCGCTTCCACTCCGAAATCCTCACCTTCGGCACCACCTGGAAGGACATCCTCCGCGACGGCGACCCGTACTACAGCCCGGCCCTCACCTTCCGCAAGGCCAACTTCGCCCTGAAGGACCTCACCCAGGAACAGGTCGGCGAACCCATGCACTACGCCCTCCTGAAAGGCATCGTTTGGGACGGCCCCGACGCCGGCACCCAGTCGTAAAACCAGATAATTGAAGACAAATGACCCCCCCGGCTTGCCTTGCATGCCGGGGTTTCTATATGGAAGCATCTACCACAAAGAGCTCTGAAGCCCATCCAGATGATAGCGAGGCCGAACATTCAGTACCGGGCGCTGCCCGGACCCGCCCCTCGTCGGGGAGGCAGGAAAGGATCTCGTGGATCCTTTCTCGGCAGCAGGGTGATCCGTGTCACTCCGTCAAGGACTGCCCGGACGCATAAATGCGTCCAGCGTACTGTTCCTTGACTCCGTTCCCGCTCCAGGCAACGGCTACAGGTCATCAAATATTCGATTCGGGAAATGGCTGCGTAGCATTTAGTTGAGAATATGTACGAAATTAGTACAAAAGCACTGAAAATATGACATATTCTTAACTACACGTGATTTTTGCATGTTTGCACGTGCAATGACACGCATAAATTGCGTGTCATCAGAAAACATAATACGCAATAATCGCATATTTGCATGAGTATAAGAACGCAATAATTGCGTATTTTTGCTGCGTATTTCTTTGCTTGATGATATAATGAACGAAACAGCAGTATATTCGATGAAAATTATGGTAGCAAGAACAGCTAACTTTTTTCTGAAAAGTGAAATTTATGAGCAGTGAAATGAAATTAAGAACATTAAGGAAGCAAAAGAAACTGACCCAGGTCGAGTGTGCGAAGTACCTGGGCATCCCGGTTCGTACATACCAGAACTATGAAACGGATGAAAAAAAGCAGGATACGCCGAAATATGTCTATATGATACAGAAGCTGGACCAGTATGGATTCATCGATGAAAGCCATGGCATCTTAAGTATCCAGAAAATAAAAGATGTATGCCGCGACATTTTCGCAGCCTATGATGTAGACTATTGCTATCTGTTCGGCTCTTACGCAAAGGGAAAAGCGACGGAAACAAGCGATGTAGATCTGCTGATTTCGACCACGGTTTCCGGCATGAAGTTCTATGAACTGGTCGAAGAGCTCCGGGAAGCTTTAAAAAAAGAAGTGGACCTGCTGAATCTGGAGCAGTTGAAAGATAATCTTGAACTCGTAAACGAAATCCTGAAGGACGGTATAAAAGTGTATGGATAACAAGAAAACAAACCAATATTACCTACAGAAGATTATTACGGATCTTCGCTTTATCATCGCACATACGAAAGATATCTCTCAGGGAGAGCTGGAGGAAAACGAACTTCTGATTGATTCCGTGATGTTTCGTCTGATACAGATTTCGGAGAATTCGGATCGCTTAAGCGAAGAATTTAAGCAACAGCATGCATCGATTCCCTGGCGGGCGATGAAAGGCCTTCGTAACCGAATCGTCCATGAATACGGCAATGTCGTATTATCAATCGTATATGATACCGTGAAAAAAGATATTCCGGAGCTCCTGGAGGATTTGGAGGATATCGAATAAATCGTCAAACTTATCCTGTAAGGAATATTATCTAAATCGGATGGCGCTATCTAATATTGAACGATTTCAAAAATAGTGGATATGATTTTCCTCTTGAAAAGCGTCAGCCAGCTGAAAACTATCCAACCATAGGCGATTTTAAAAATATTGGATATTGAAAGGCTTGTTTCGTAAGAGTGCGCCACTCTCAAGTATCCAGCTTTTAAGAAAAGAAGGATTATTGGATATGCGCGCAAAAGAATTCTTCGCTAGAGCCCAAAATCCATATCCACTATTTTAGAAAGCGAGGACGATTGGATAGTACGCATATAAGCGTATGCCTGAATTCGCGTAAAACTATCCAATAAGTGCCGTTTTATGAAATCATAGATAGTTTTGCTCCCGGAGGAAAATGATAAAAACTATTGAAAATATCCACTATTAGAAAAATCGCTCACTATTGGATAGTGGCGCGGATTTTCACTTATTTCGCCCGTTACACTACTGAAAATTTCCGGGCCGCGCGCGGCAGTTCGCCGGAAATCGCGACCCATTCTCGCGCGGCAGCGCCAGCCACAAGAAAAATCGCAAAAGCAGATCTATCACGAGGGCTTCGTCTTAGCGAAAATGTTACGATCATCCCGAAATCCTAAGAAATTTCTAACATCCTTGCTCTAGGTTTTTCAGAAAAATAGAGTATACTCCCAGTATGATTAAAGATAACCAGCGTTTTTTAAATAATCTTCACGTCCTTCTGGACGTCCTCATCATCTGCGCGTCCTACGCCCTTGCGTGGCTCCTGACGATCGTTGCACCGATCTTCCCGGCGGGCCACGGCGTACTCCCGCCGCAGGTCTATTTTGCTGCGCTCATTCCGATCGTACCGGCGTACCTCCTTCTCTACTGGGCGTTCCACCTGTACGAGCCGAAGCGCACCCACTCGAAGCGCGCCGAGCTCTGGCACATCTGCCAGGCCTGCGCCGTCGGCCTCATGCTGCTGACCTCGATCCTCTTCGCGTTCCGACGCTCCGGATACTTCGGCAACTTCTCGACCCGAATGCTCGTCGCGTTCTCCATCATCGACATCACCCTGACGACGGTCGAACGCTTCGGCATCCGCTATATCCTGTCGCGCCTCCGCCGGAAAGGCTTCAACCAGAAGCACGTCATGCTCGTCGGCTTCTCGGACGCCTCCGACCAGTTCATCGACGCCTGCCGCCGCAACCCGGACTGGGGCTACCACATCTACGGCATCGTCGACGACATCGCTGAAGTCGGCGAAGGCTACAAGGGCGTTCGCGTCGTCGGTCGCATCTCCGAGCTCGAGCACATCCTCGCGCAGAACACCATCGACGAAATCGCGATCACCCTGCCGCTCGCAGCCTATGCGAAGCTCGACGGCATCGTGCACGTCTGCGAGAAGTCCGGCGTCCACACGAAGTTCATCCCGGACTATAACAACATCATCCACTCGAAGCCGGTCACCGAAGACATGGACGGCCTCCCGGTCATCAACATCCGGAACGTCCCGCTCACCGACCCGGTCAAGGCCACCGCGAAGCGCGCCGTCGACATCTTCGGCGCACTCGTCGGCATCACCCTCTTCAGCCCGATTATGCTCGCCGTCGCGATTCTCATCAAGTTCACCTCGCCGGGCCCGATCATCTTCAAGCAGGAGCGCGTCGGCCTTCACAACAAACCGTTCATGATGTACAAGTTCCGCTCCATGGTGCAGCAGACCGAAGCCGACGAAAAGAAGGGCTGGACCGTCCCGGGTGACCCGCGCGTCACCCGCGTCGGCCGCTTCATACGGAAAACCTCCATCGACGAGTTCCCGCAGTTCTTCAACGTCCTCGCCGGCCAGATGTCCCTCATCGGCCCGCGACCGGAGCGCACCCAGTTCGTCGAGATGTTTAAGGAAGAAATCCCGCGCTACATGATCAAGCATCAGGTCCGCCCGGGCATGACCGGCTGGGCCCAGGTCAACGGCCTCCGCGGCGACACCTCGATCTACGAGCGTGTGAAGTACGACATCTGGTACATCGAGAACTGGACCATGTCCCTCGACGTAAAAATCCTTTTCCTCACGATTTTTAAAGGATTCGTAAACAAAAATGCATATTAAGTAAAAATTGCTGAAGCGGGGCAAGTATGGTAAAATCGTCTAAGTTTTTTTGAAAAGTAGCTGCAACCCGCAGTATGAGGATAAACGAATGGCACTTGACAGTGGCAAGGAAACGCGCCGCCCGCACACGCAGGCAGAGGCAGAAGCCGAACAGCGCGCGCTCGAAGATCGAATCGTAAATGATAAGCAGATGGCCGGTCGGCTCATGGATAAGGCCATGAACCCGCAGAGCGGTGACGCGGCGACAGCTCGTCGCAGCAACCCATATCTTTCAGAGATGGAAGCGGAGCGAAGAGCAGCCAGAGCTGCAGACGGTACAGCCCGCACCCCGCACTCGGCAGGCACCACGTCGGACGCGTACTCGACGACCGGATACACCGGCACCCGCCCGTCCGACACCCCGGGCACTCGCCCGACGACCGGCACCACCGGTGCACGACCGGCATCCAGATCTGACGCCCGTCCGCGTCGCACGACGCCAGTGAAGCCGCAGGAGGCCCAGCCGGGCGTCCGCCAGCTGAACAGCATCGGCGAGGGACAGTTCGACGCCGACTACGAGCGCCGCATGCGCGACAAAAAGAAGAAGGCCCGCCGCACCCGCATCATCACCATGGTGATCGTCGAGCTCCTGACCCTCGTCTGCATCTTCGGCTTCGGCTTCGTCTACCGCTACATGCACATGACCGCCGACGTCGCCTTCGACGTTAGCAAGGTACGAAACGACAACATCGACATCTCCCAGAAGCAGAAGATGTCCGGCTACTGGACCGTCGCCGTCTTCGGCGTCGACTCCCGTAACGGCGACGTCGGCAAGGGCGCGAACGCCGACGTACAGATCATCGCAAACGTCAACATGGGCACCGGCGATATCACCCTGACCTCCGTCTACCGCGACACCTACCTGAACCTCGGAAAGGGTGACCGCTACTCGAAGAGCAACGCCGCCTACGCCGAGGGCGGACCGGAGCAGGCCGTCGCGATGCTGAATAAAAACCTCGACCTCGACATCGAGAATTACGTCACCTTCAACTGGAAGGCCGTGGCGGACGTCATCGACCTCCTCGGCGGCGTGGAGATCGACGTCTCGAAGGCGGCTTTCTACTATATGAATGCCTACATTCACGAAACCTGCCTGAAGTCCGGCATCAGCGCACAGAACCCGGCCGCCATGTACATAAAGAAGGCCGGCCCGCAGCACCTGAACGGCGTCCAGGCCGTGGCCTACGCCCGCCTCCGCTACATGGACAGCGATTTCGAGCGTACGAAGCGCCAGCGCGAAGTGATCTCGCAGTGCCTCGACCTCGCGAAGAAGACCGACCTCGCGACCCTCACGAAGATCATCGACACCGTGCTCCCGCAGGTGGCCTTCAACATCGACACTGCAGACATCATCGAGCTCGCAAAGGGCATCTCACGCTACAATATCCGCGAGTCCGTCGGCTTCCCGAAGGACCTGAAGGATCAGATGATGGGCAAGAAGGGCGCATGCGTCATCCCGGCGACACTGGAGTCCAATGTCGTCTGGCTCCACCGCATCCTCTTCGCGGATGAGAACTACACCGTATCGGATGCGGTGAAGCGCTACTCCCAGAAGATCTCGGACGACTCCGGCTACTATGCGAGCCATAAGGAGACGGAGGAGTCGGATAAGAAGTTCACGAAGTCCGACGAGGACGAAATCGAGAAGACGAAGGCCGAGACCGACGAGAACGGTGAGACCATCAAGAAGCCGAAGACCGACGAAACGAAGGAATCCGAAACCGACGCCGACGGCAATGTCATCAAGGTCCCGAAGACCGACAAGAACGGCTACCTCATAAAGGGCGTCGACAAGAACGGCAAGTACATCTACGAGACGGATGCCGACGGCAATAAGATCAAGGCCGACACGGAAACGACGAAGTCCGACGAGACGAAGGAAACGAAGGAAGGCGAAACCGAAGAATCCGAGACCGACGAGGGCGAGATCATCGAAGGCCCGACGAAGGAAACCAAGGAAAACCAGAAGGAAACAAAGGAAAACTCGAAGGACGAGACGAAGGAGTCGAAGAAGGACAACAGCTCGGAGACCAAGGAAAGCCAGAAGGAAACCATCGAAGAACCGGGCAAGACCCCGGAGAACAGCTACGACGGCCCGGGCGGCTCCAGCTCGAATCATAACAGCAGCACCGCCGGCCCAGGCTCCAGCTCAAACAACAGCAGCGAAGGACCAGGCAGCAGCCACACCAGCGAAGTCATCCCTGGCGGTCCAGGCGGTGACCTACTCGAAGGCCCTGGCGCATAATCTGAAATCCGGCTGTACGCAGAAGCGAACAGCCGGATTATGTCATATTAAGAAATAAAGGAGCTTCTCCATGAGTAAGCAAAAGAAAACCGGAAACACAGCAAAAGCCGTACAGGAAGTAAAGACGGCAGCAGGAGAAAAGAGCTCAATCGGACTGCAGAATGCAGTCGGCCCAGAAAGCGACCGTATTAATCAACGCTTTGGTCGCATCGCCAGCACCCTGATGACGATCTACGTGCTTTTCTATCTTTGCATCTTCCCACTCGCGACCCACGACAAGTACTTCGATATCTTACAGTTCCGCTTCCAGCTCTACTGGATTCCGACCCTCATCTACGGCATCCTCTTCCTCGTACTGGGTATCCTCTATCTGATTGCAGATAAACGAGAGAACGGTGGAGCTCTCACAGCGAAGCTGAGAGAAAATCTGAAGTGGAACATCCTGAAGACGAAGCTCACGAAGACCGACATCTGCTTCATCGCACTGATCTTCATCATGGCCCTGTCCGTGCTCTTCGCGGACTACCAGTACGAAGCCCTCTGGGGCAGCCGCGGCCGCTTCAACGGCCTCGTCCTCTGGCTCATGTTTTTCATCGCGTATTGGTTCGTCACCCGTTTCTATCACTTCCGAAAGTGGCACCTATATGCCTATCTCATCGCCGCGTGTCTCCCGGAAATCTGGGGAATGACGGACTTCTTCCTTTTAGATTTATTTGGATTTCACAAGAACACCAGTCCGGAGTATATTTATACCTTCGTTTCCAGCGTGGGCAATATTAATACCTATACAAATATGGTGGCGCTGCACTTGGGTGCATCTGTGGTACTCTTTGTACTTTCGGACACGAAACATGAGCTGCTATTGACGTGTACTACACTGGTGATTTCCTCACTCGCCATCGTGATGGGCATCAGTGATAACGGGCTTCTTGCGGCAGCTGCGGTTTTTGCATTCCTTCCTTTTGTGGGGTGGAATGCACGGAAGAACATAGCTCGATTCTTTATTGCGCTGAGTATCTTTATGACAAGTGTGATCATTACAGCACAGCTGACCATTGGACGGGAAACGATGGCCGATTGTGATGGAGGCAGTGTTTTTGTGACACTTGGCAAAACAAACGCCTTCCTTTTTCTTACGATCGTACTTTGGATGTTTGCAATTGTTTTGTCGCTTCGTTTTCGTAAGGAAGTCATGCAGGCAGTGGAGGAAAAGACTACTCGAATTGCGCGCCGCATCTGGCTGGGGCTTTTCCTTGCGGGTAGTTTGACAGTAGTGGCAGTTTTTGTAGACGCCAATACAGGGAAGCATCCGGAAATCTGGAATGCGTATCGTAATGTGCTGATCTTTGGCGATGGCTGGGGAACCGGTCGTGGCTTCAACTGGCGCCTGGCCTGGGAATTCTTTACAAAGGATGCCAGTCTCTTACAGAAAATCATCGGCTATGGACCGGATACCTACTACATTATTACCATGGATCGCTATAAACATGCGATGAGAGACGCAGGCTATGGCATATTTGATTCGGCACATAACGAATATATAGAGTATCTGACCACCATCGGAATACTGGGTACGCTTGCATACCTTGGGGTGCTGGCGACGAGTCTTCGGCAGATGCTGAAAAAGTCAGACAATGCCTGTGCCATTGCCTGCGGCTTCGCAGTGCTTGCTTATGCGGTGCAGTCGGTGGTCAATATCGCGATTCCGCTCACGACACCGATTTTTATGCTCCTTCTTTATGTGGGAATCAATAGCACCCAATCATCGAACTGTGAGAAAGGAACGTTATGAGATTTGAGTGGAATTTGATGAAAGGCTTGAAAAAGAAAATAGATAGCATTGCGCATGCATGGATGCTTGGCCTCCTGATGACACTGTCTATCTTCGATAGGATGCCTGCGCAGGCAGCGCCGATCATCGATACGACCATTGCACAGACGACCTCGATGCCAGGTGCACCGACCGTGCCGTCAACATCGTCACAGAATGTGACGAATGCACAGATAGTACAGACACCAGGAATGTCGAGTGCGTACACATCGATTTCAACTGGAGCAAGTGGTGTCGGCGAGTTATGGATGCTGGGAAGTGCAACGGGCGCGCAGAACCTGAGCATCGTGATAAAGAGTCCGAATGGAAAGCTCATCGTCGTCGATGGTGGTTGGGAAGCAGACGCAGAAAAACTATCATCACTCATTCTGCAGCAGGGCGGAAGGGTAGATGCATGGCTCATCACGCATCCACACGAGGATCATGTCGGCGCACTCTGCGCGATTCTGAATGATACCGTCAGGAAAATCAAAATCGATAAGATCTACTGCTCACTGGCGACGTCGGACTGGTATCGCCAGGTTTCCCCGACGGGAGCTGGCATCGCAGACCAGCTGTTGAATGCATTTACGAAGCTACCGGTCGGCACGGTGACAAATAATATCGGACGTGGAACAGAGATCAACATCGATGATGTCAACATCCGCGTGCTGAATAACCGTGGCGTGTATACCTATAACGGTGTCAACAACAGCAGTCTGGTCTATAAGATCCGTGTAAGCGGACAGTCCATCCTGATTCTTGGAGACCTCGCGTATGATGGCGGAAAAGACCTGATCAAGACCTGCTCTGCGGCAGAACTGAAATCAGATATCGTACAGATGGCCCACCACGGTCAGCAGGGCGTAGACCAGGATGCCTATGCACTGATTGCACCGACCACCTGCCTCTGGCCATCACCCGCCTGGCTCTGGGATAACGATAACGGTGGTGGGGTCGGCAGCGGCCCGTGGGGTACCCTGAAGACCAGGGCTTGGATGAACGCCCTCGGCGTAAAGGATAACCGTTCCCTGAAGGATGGCGATGTCCATATGTACCTCGGCATGCCATCACCGAATATGTAAAAAGTGCTTGCATTCTTGTGAAAAGCATGTATAATCGCAGACATAGGTTAATTATTAAGATTTGATTAAGAAGTACGAAAGATAGTCTTTAAGAAATTCGTAAGAATTAGTAATGACTCTGTTATATACTTTCTGGTTGAATCGCAGTAAGATAACCTCGTACATGATGAGAGAGTACGAAGCAAGTACTTCCTCCGCGGAACCAAGTAAGAAAAGGACTTGCAAGGTCACACGCTTAGAGGTATAATCTCACCGTAACTGAGCCTAGAGGCTCGAAAAGAAAAAAAGGAGAGTGCATTTATTATGAAGAAGCAGACAAAGGTAATGGCAACACTTTCTACTGCAGCACTTCTTGCTCTTGGTTTTTCAGCCGTTTCCATGGCAGCTGGTTGGGATAACTCAACAGGCGCTTGGAGATATCTGAACAACGATGGCACAGAGGTTGTTGACGAGTGGAAGTCCGCAAACGGAAATTGGTTCTATCTTGACAGCGACGGAGTTATGGCTACCGATAAGCTGATCGAGGATGAGTCTGGTTCCAAGACGAAGTACTATTATGTTGACCAGTACGGCGCTATGGTAAAGAATACCTGGAAGGCTGTAGCTATGGACGACGATGATAATACTGATCTCGACGCTGAGTACTGGTGGTACTACTTCGGTAACGATGGTAAGGCTTATACCACTGAGTCCGACAAGAAGCTTACAAAGAATAAGGTTAAGACCATCAACGGCCTTAAGTATGCCTTCGATTCTGAGGGCCACATGCTTTATGGCTGGGTTAATACTGATTCCCACACTCAGGATGACGACGATGCGCAGGCTTGGATGCACGCTGATTACTATTTCAACGGCTGGAACGATGGCCATGCTCAGACTGGTTGGGCTCAGCTTAACGTAGAGAAGGAAGATGGCGATACCGAGAATTACTGGTTCTACTTTGATGGTAACGGTATCAAGCAGTCCAGCAAGCGTAAGAAGATCAACGGCGTTTACTATGTATTCGATGAGTACGGCCGCATGGTTGATGAGTGGGCTATTCAGCATGGTGATACATGGTCCGCACTTGATGAGATTGCTACTGGTACTACAGCCACAAATATCGCATATCTCAATGGCGATGGTTCTCAGAGAAAGAACACTTGGGTTTGGGCTATTCCGGGTGAGAACTGGATCAACAAGGATTACGAGGACGATAGCTACAGATGGTTCTACTTCGGTAAGAATGGCAAGCTGACTGTTGATCAGAAGAAGAAGATCAATGGTAAGTACTATGCATTCGATGAGTACGGCCGTATGCAGACGGGCTTCGTAGCTGTTGGCGATGATAACAAGGGCGTAACCAAGATTGGTAGTGCAGATGACTTCACTGCTAAGGAGTGGATCGCTGCTAACAACGATGGCGCATTCTTCTTCTCATCTAATGAAGAGAAGGATGGCTCCATGAAGACTGGATATCAGAACATCGAGATGGATGATGATACCTATCAGTTCTATTTCCAGAAGAATGGTGAGGCTAAGACTCAGTACGATAGCAAGATTAAGAAGTTCACTGTTGCTGGTCTTGTTCTGAAGCCAGCAACTGATGATGACAACAACTACGGTGCAGTAGCTGCTGATGGCCTGAGCATCACAACCACTTATAAGGATATGACAGTAGGCATGTATCTTGTTAATAAGCAGGGTACTCTTGTAAAGAACAAGACTGTCAAGGATGAGAACGACCAGTACTGGCTGACTGATGAGGATGGTAAGATCCTTAACAAGGCAGCAAGCAAGGATGCTTATGATGATATGAAGGATGATAAGACTTGGTACATTGCTGACTAATTTCTGAACATCATTCATTGAGAAAATAAAAAGGTTCCGGGGAGAAGTCCCCGGGGCCTTTTTTAAAACAGGCTTTTATATGATGAGGATCATCAAACTGCCCATCAAACTTGTTGGGGGGTGTCGATCTTTTTGTGGGGCGGACTTGAGGGTCGGCCCTTTTTTTAGAACTCTCTGAACTTTTCATGAACATATCGTGAACCTGCTAGGATTTTTCCTGAAAGAATGGTATGATAGGCGACGTTGTATTTAACTAAGAACCTAAACAGTGACGCAAGCGCATCGAAAGCATGCGAATGACCGCTGATTTCAGAAGACCATAGGAGAATGTGATATGAAATCGATGAAGAATTTGATGATCTTTGGTGTGACAGCACTTGCTGCGCTTTCTGTAAGCGCATGCAAGCCGACGTATGAAGTGCCGGTGGATGATCCGATTATGACGACGGCCCCTGCAGATGCCCCTTATGAGATGGACTTTGATCAGCTGAATGATGATGTGATCGACGGCTTCTCGAAGACCCATGTGGTCTTCCCGTTCGTGAAGTCTATGGAGATCGACGGCGATAATGATACTAAAACTATTACGGCGACCATCGACATCCAGCCAAATGTTGACGATTACGCCGTGCAGGTTCTGCTTTCCGATGTGACGAAGAAAATTGATAATAATGCCTATATTCAGGATTTTCGTATCAAGCAGGCAGATGATACGCAGTTTGGCTCTGTTTATGATATCTATAGTTACACCTATAAGGTGACTTGTGATGGAGAAACATTATACGACGAAACTATTCAGCAGGGATCGGAGATTCCGCTGGATCCGAGCGTGGATGGAAACAAAATTATGGAATCTATAGCTGAAGTTCAGGATTCGGATGATTCTTTGGATACGAGTGAAACGTCATCGAACTAACTGGAAGGCTATTCATAAAACAAGTCTTGTGGTAAAATCTCTCTTAGTATTTACTAAGAGGGATTTTTATGAATTTAGAAGTATTGATTTCCTGTATGAATCAGCAGGATATGAAAATTGCTGAACAGACAGGAATTCAGACGGACGCGCTGATTGTAAATCAGTGCCCGCAGGCCGAGTGTTCGGATGATGCTTCGTTAGACCGCAACGCGATTGAAGTGCAAAACGGTTCGCGTGGTACAATCCGTATGATAAGAACAAACACGCGAGGACTGTCAAAAAGTCGTAATTTGGCTATCCAGCATACTGTCGGAGATGTATGTCTTCTCTGCGATGATGATGAACAGCTGGATTCATCCTATGAGGATACCATCTTGAATGCATATGCTGAACTTCCGGATGCGGACATCATCTGTTTTCGAATCTCGAATCAGACTAGTCGCTTAACGCAGAAAACGCAGCGATTAACCAAATGGACGGCGATGCGCATCGCGTCCTGGCAGATTACATTTCGTAGAGAGTCCATTTTGAAGAGGGGGATTCAATTCGATGAAAATATGGGCGCTGGAACCGGAAATGGTGGTGGCGAAGAAGTCAAGTTCCTGAGAGACTGTATAAAAGCAGGACTGAAAGCCTATTATGTTCCGAAAAGTATAGGTACAGTAGCGCAGACAGACTCTACCTGGTTTAGGGGATTCGATCGAGACTTCTTCTATAAGCGTGGGATTACGAACCGATATATGCTGGGACTTCCAGTATCCATTTTGTATGCGGCGTACTATACCATGGTGAAAAGAGATTTATATAAAGAGTATGTGACACCCTGGCAGTCGTTTAAGTATACCCTGGATGGAATTATCTCGAATGACATAGCAAAGCAGAAAAAACGGAGAAATAGTTTTGGAAAATCGTAGTCAGTACAGAAGACTGCTGAGAGCAGTGTTCACCCTGGTGCTGTTAGTTGTCTATGGGCTCATTTTTTGGGTTACTTGGCATAAGTATTATAGTCCGCGTATGGAGCGTATGTTCTGGCGAAAGGGACATCTTCTGATTGTCGGAATATACCTTTTCGCAATCTATCTGGTCGCGCGTATCTATAATGGCTGGAAGACAGGATATATACGTGTATTTAATATTATATTTGCGCAGACGGTAGGGGCGATTATTACGAACATCGGTGCGTATGTCGCCATCATTCTTCTGACGAAGCATTTGGAAAATGCAGTGCCCCTCATGGCGATGACCCTCATCCAGGCATTGGTGTCCATTCCGTGGGCATGGGCCTGCAACAAACTGTATTTAACAGCATATCCGCCCCGTAAAGTGCTGATGGTATATGGAGATCGACCGGCCTCCAGTATGATTCATAAAATCGCGAATCGTACGGATCGATTTACGGTAAGCGGAATGGCATCCATTAATGATGGCATCGACAGAGTGTTTGAGATGATACCGCAGTACGAAGGCGTTGTCATTTGTGATATCTGTGCGAAAAGTCGAAATGATATCCTGAAATACTGTTACGCTAGAAATATCCGAACCTATATTTCTCCGAAAATCTCGGACATCATTATCCGCTCGTGTGAAAGTCAGCATATGTTTGATACACCGATGCTGATGGCTCGAAACGAAGGAATCACCATCGAGAATAAACTTGTCAAGCGTCTGATGGATATCGTGATTTCGGGCATCCTTCTGATCATTACATCGCCGGTTATGCTGCTGGTGGCGATTGCCATTAAACTCGAAGACCATGGCAGCGTCTTCTATAAGCAGGAACGACTGACGATCAATAGAAAACACTTCTATATCTATAAGTTCCGCAGTATGAAGGAAGATGCGGAGCAGGATGGGAAGGAACGTCTGTCTCAGAAGGATGATGATCGCATCACGAAAGTCGGACATTTTATTCGTGCGACACGTTTAGATGAGCTGCCACAGTTCATCAATATCCTGATCGGGGATATGTCACTGGTTGGGCCACGCCCAGAGCGGCCTACGATTGCAGCGAAGTATGAAGAAGTGATTCCGGAATTTGCATACCGGCTGAAGGTGAAGGCTGGTCTTACAGGGTATGCGCAGGTGTATGGTAAATATAATACGACTGCGTATGATAAGCTGAAGCTGGATCTTATGTATATTCAGAATTACCGCATTTCTCTGGATATTGAAATTCTGATGAAAACCATCCAGGTGATTTTCACATCGGACGCAGCGGAAGGTGTCGAAGATGGATTTGAAGATGCACTCAAAGCAAGCGACTGAGCATGGATTCTGCTCACTTATGTATGATAAGAGTGAAAACGAGAAGATGACACGCTGCCTGCAAACGATCAGGACTATTTTATGTGAGGAGACATGGTTTCTGTAATTATTCCAAGCTACAATTCTGAAAAATATATCGGAGAGACGCTGGAGTCGGTCTGTGCACAGACATATTCGGATTTTGAAGTACTGGTGATGAATGACTGCAGTCAGGACCGAACTGCAGAAATCGTGGACATGTATGCAGAAAAAGATCCACGCATCCACCTGATCAACCTTCCGGGGAATAAAGGCGTATCACATGCACGGAATCAGGGAGTGGAGAAGGCGTCTGGAGAGTGGATCGCATTTCTGGACAGTGATGACATGTGGACGAAGGATAAGCTTGAAAAACAGCTTGAACTGCAGGAAAGCTTGAACCCTAAGAATAAAGGAACGGCAGATCCGGATTTCTTGTTTACTGGCTCCTCGTTTATTGATGAGAATGGGAAACCGCTGGCGTCGGTACTGCATGTACCGGAGCATGTGGATTTTTCGGAGCTCTTGAAGCAGAATGTCATCTCCTGTTCTTCCGTATTGATCAGACGATCGCTGATGCTGAAATATCCGATGCCGTGTTCGAATCAGTTCCATGAAGATTTTGCAACATGGCTTACGATTCTGAAAAATGAAAAAATCGAAGCCTATGGACTGGATGAGCCTTTACTTGTCTACCGAGTGACCAGAAGCTCTCGGTCAGGCAATAAATGTAAGGCTTCCTGCATGACATTTCGAGCCTATCGATATATCGGATTAAGTCTGATAAAATCGATACAGAGCTGGCTCGTGTATTCGTTCCGAAGCATCAGGAAATATGCGAAGATACGATGAACGAAGAATTTGAAGATATGGTAAGTGTATGAAGATTTTGTCATTGGTTATTCCGGCATACAACAGCGAAAAGTTTCTGGATAAGTGTATTCAGAGTATGCTTCATCCAGATGTGCTGCAGGATATCGAAATTATCGTAGTAAATGATGGCTCTACGGATCGGACGCCGGAAATTACGGTATCCTATTGCGAACAGTATCCGGATACCGTTCGCCTCATCAATCAGGAAAATAAAGGACATGGCGGGGCGCTGAACACGGGCTGTGCAGCGGCATCTGGGAAATACCTGAAGGTGATCGATGCGGATGACTGGGTAGTGACGGAGCATCTTCCTTTATTTATACAGAAGCTGTCGGAATGTGAGAGTGATGTCGTGCTTACACCGCATCATACCATCGATATTTCGAACGGCGAAGTATGCGGCTGGAAATGCTATCCACCAGCATATGAAAAGGAGTATACATTTTCTGGAATCATGCAGGACTGGGATGCTTACGAACGCAGTCTAACCTTCCATGGTATCACGTATCGTACGGATTTCTACCGCGAAAAAGCAGAGCCACTTCCGGAACATGTTTTCTATGAAGACCACGTGTATGCGACATTTCCGTGCTGCTATGCGGAAAGCATCACACCGATGGATTTATTTATCTATGAATACCGTATCGGTGACTGCAGCCAGAGTGTATCAAGACAGAATCAGCTGAAGCGGCATGCACATATGGAAACCGTACTGAGAGTGATGGAACAGAGATATGCAGAGATGTCGGATTCGCCGAATCGGATGTATGTCGGAAAGAAGCTCGAATGTGTCCTGCTCAGCTATTTTGTGACGACACTGCTGGCGGATCCGGATCGGAAAGAAGGTAGAGTACTTGCCAGAAGAGAATTGGAACGATGCAAGGCTTCTGCACCACGGGTAGCTTCTGCACTGGCGAAGAAGTATATGATTTTTCTATTTATGAATCGACTTCATATGACCGACGCTACTTGGGGAAGAATTCTGGAATCCTCTCTGTATAAACATGCCATGAGAAAGAGGTCATTCTCATAGAAACACAAAAAAGTCCAATGCCAACACTACGCATTGGACTTTTTTGTGTTTCTGATGAAGGATATCGAACCGTAGCGTGAACATCGAGAGACGGGGAAGATGTTTTACAAGATAATTAATATGGATTAAGCGGAATACAATGCGTGTAGATTCTCGAAAATAGAGATATATGTGGTATAATATTACAATCTATGTACTTACTGGAGAGGAGATTTATGGAGAAATTTAAAGCAAGATTACATACCTTTTACGGCTATCGTGACTTGTTTCATGAGCTGGTTTCGAAGGATATAAAATTAAAATACAGACGATCGTTTCTGGGATATCTCTGGAGCATATTGAATCCACTTTTAATCATGTGCATCATGGTGCTGGTGTTTTCACATATGTTCCGTTTTGATATTGAAAACTATCCGGTCTATCTGATCATCGGTCAGACGATGTTTAATTTCTTTTCGGAGGCTACGAATCGTTCGATGTGGGCGATTCTCGGAAATGCACCATTACTTAAAAAGGTGTATGTACCGAAGTATATTTTTACATTATCTACGGTGACAAGTGCCTGCGTGAATATGATTTTCTCGCTGGGCGCGATGGTGATTGTATTTATCATATGTCACGTAAAACCGTCCGCATGGATGCTGATGATTCCGATTATATTGATTCAGGTATATATCTTCAGCCTGGGAATGGGAATGTTTCTGTCGGCAGCTGCCGTTTTCTTCCGGGATATACAGTATATCTGGACGGCTGTTATGACCGCGTGGATGTATGTCACCCCGATCTTTTACCCGATTCAGCAGCTGCCGGTAGAACTTCAAATATGCATTAAGCACCTGAATCCGATGTACAGTTATATTCAGCAGTTCAGAATGATCATTCTGGAGTGTACCTATCCGGATCCGAGACTCGTGCTGTATGGATTTGTGGTAGCCTTTGCTATGGTCGGATTGGGCACATGGTTTTTCTTTAAATCACAGGACAAATTTATTCTGTATATCTGATGAAGGAGAGTGTTCGTGGATACAAATATTGCAGTAAAGGTGGATCATGCGACAGTCCGCTTTAATATGGCCTCAGAGCGGATCGATAATCTGAAAGAGTACTTCGTGAAGCTGGTACAGGGGAAACTGATGTTTCAGGAGTTTCTTGCGCTGAAGGATGTGAGCTTCGAAGTAAAAAAAGGAGAATCATGGGGGCTGATCGGCACCAATGGTTCAGGAAAGTCGACGATGTTGAAGCTGATTTCCGGTATTCTGAAGCCCTATAAGGGAACGGTGACTGTGAACGGATCGATTGCACCGTTAATCGAGCTGGGTGCCGGCTTCGATGGCGAACTCACGGCACGAGAGAATATCTTTTTAAATGGTGCGGTTCTCGGATACAGCCATAAATTTATGGAAGAACATTTCGATGAAATCGTCGATTTCGCAGAGCTCCGAGACTTCCTGGACATGCCGATCAAGAATTATTCTTCCGGTATGTCGGCACGCCTGGGCTTTGCTGTTGCTACAGTGGTTCGACCGGATATCCTGATCTGCGATGAGGTGCTTGCGGTAGGTGACTATGCCTTTCAGCAGAAGTGTGAAAAACGCATGACGGATATGCGGGAAGCTGGAACGACACTTCTGTATGTATCACATAATATGGCATCTGTAAAAAATGTATGTGATAAAGCCTTATGGCTTAACAAGGGTGTTGTAAAGGATATAGGGCCGGTAGATGAAATAGCCGAAAAATATATGAAGTTTGAGAAAGAGTAAAGGTACGATGGAGATGGAATCCAAGACAAAAGTGAATGTCTATGTTGCGTGTCATAAAGATGCATATGTTCCTGAGATTGAATGCTTTAAAGCTATACAGGTTGGGTGTGCAAATGCACCTGCAAAATTGAACGGGATGCTTTCGGATAATGTTGGAGATAACATTTCGGAAAAGAATAGAAGCTATTGTGAACTTACAGCACAATATTGGGCATGGAAAAATGAAGATGCTGATTATTATGGATTTTTTCATTACAGAAGGTATTTTTCTTTTGATTTAGATCGGGATTATGCAGAGGATGGCTATGGAAACGTGGTCATCGATAGAATGACGAGAGAAGAGCGGGAGCGCTTTCGATTGGACAACCAGCATATTCAGGAGCTTGTCGCTGGTTATGATATCATTACCGTGCGTGCCAGAGATATTAATGAACAGCGGAAGCACACAAGACGTAAAGAATGCTTGGATAACTATGAAGAGTATGGTGAGAGTGATGCGCAGCATAGATCGGATCTAGATAAGGCATTAGAGATTCTTTATGAAAAATATCCGGAGATGAGGGAAGCTGCCGATCGATATATGCATTCAGATAAAGCGTACGAGTGTAATATGTTTATCATGCGAAAGGAACTCTATGAACAGTACTCTACATGGATTTTCGATATTTTGTTTGAACTTGAGAAGAAGATTGATACGACCTGCTACAACCAGGAAGAACTCCGTGTATATGGCTTTATCGCAGAGCGACTTTTCGGAATATACTATACTTGGTTAAAAGAGGATGCATCGATTAAGCGTCTGGAACTTCAGAAGATACTGATCAAGAATACAGAACCATTGGTTCGAATTGATCCGATTGATAAAAAATATGTTCCAGTAGTATTGGCCGCAAATGATGGATTTGTTCCATACCTTTCTACGATGATTGAGTCTATTCTGGAACATGCAAATCCTGGCAGAGGCTATGATATTATCGTTCTTCATCGGGATATATCAGCAGAGAATCAGCAGAGGATACAGCTGCAGGCTGCAGGCTATCCACACTGCAGTATTCGCTTTGCAAATGTACAAGTATACTTTGACTCATTGAAGCTGTTTGTAAACCAGCATTTGTCCATAGAAACCTATTATCGTCTGGTTGTACAGGATTTAATGCCAGACTATGATAAGGTACTTTATCTTGATTCGGATATGGTGACAGAAAGTGATGCTGCGGAACTTTATGACATCAATATCGGAGAATGCATGATTGGTGCAGCAAAGGATATTGATATTGCCGGTCAGGTGAAGGCAAATCCAAAAATGAGGGAGTATGTGGAAAACCAGATTGGATTGAAAAATCCATTTGATTACTTCCAGGCTGGTGTGCTGATTCTGAACTTAAAAGCATTTCGTGCTGCTATTACGGCAGATGAATTATTGAAAATTGCATCTGAAAAGGAGTGGAAGTGCCATGATCAGGATGTTTTGAATCATGTATGCCGGGGAAGGGTTTATTATATTCCACAGATATGGAATGTAGTGATGAACTGGCAGGAACAGGATCGCAGTCGAGAAAAGATTTTAAAGAAGGCACCTGCTGATTTATATTTTGAATGGTTAGAGGCTAGAAAACGACCGTTAGTGGTTCATTTTGCAGGATATCAGAAACCATGGAATGTGCCATCTTGTGACATGGCTCCGTACTTTTGGAAGTACTCAAGAAATACGCCGTATTATGAAATGGTAATTTTGAAAAATAACAACGCCAATGAACAGAATCAAGAAATGTCTGAGAAAACAGCTGGGCATAAAAAATTGCTCAAAGGTGGAATCCAATGTATCAAAGATCACGGAGTTTTGTATACATGTAAATTGACGTTGTGGAAAATCTGTAATAAGTCGTTATAGTGATTGAATAGAAATTATTTGTTTGGCATTTCGATAACAATGAGCATTTAGGTGTTTTGAGCTGAAATATAAGTTTTGTATAGTGAAATACAATAATCATTGCTGTTTATGTGATTTGGCGAAAGTTGGGAGGAATGAATAGTGTTTGATTTTTCAAAAGAGCCAGGAAGAACTAAATATAATCGTGACTTAGTCACAACTGAAAAACCATTAGTTTCAGTTATTACGCCATACTATAATGCCCAAAAGTATTTTGCTAAATTATATCCGTGTGTTTTAAACCAGACTTTCCCTTGGTTTGAATGGATTATTGTTGATGATGGAAGTAATGCAACTGGTGAAGATGTTTTCCTGAAAAAAATAGAGGAGAGTGATCCGCGAATAAAAGTGGTTCATAAAACGAATGGCGGAATTTCTTCGGCTCGGAATAGAGGAATCAGAGAGAGCGACACAGATATAGTTATTACACTGGATGCAGATGAACTTATCGAGCCGACTTATTTTGAGCTGTTATATTGGACACTTTATTATAATCCTGAAGCAAGTTGGGCATATACAGATAGTGTTGGCTTCCAGAATCAGGAATATGTCTGGCAGTTTCCGTTCAATGCTGAGAAATTGAAAACATATAATTTTTTAGTAGAAAGTGCAGCTATACGGAAAAAAGACTTGATTGAAGTGGGTGGATACGATGAGGTAGAAAAACATTACTTTGAGGACTGGCGCCTTTGGCTAAAAATGTTGTCGAAAGGTAAAATGCCAGTGCATGTCAGTAGCCTGGAATTCTGGTATAGAAGAACTGATACGGGAGTCCTTAATAAAGTAACTGCAGATGATAAAACCAGAAAAAGGGCCGATGAATTAATCAGTGAAGTTGCGGCTACAGCCGATGATAGTGTAACGGCTAAAGTATTTAATGGATTAATTAAGAGGGATGAATGGTCTATTCCTAATAGATCGGATTTTAATAAACGATATCGAGATAAGAATGATAAAATTGAAGTATTATTTATTATTCCATGGATGGTTACTGGCGGAGCGGACCAATTCAATCTGGATTTTGTAAGGCTTTTAAATAAAGAAAAATATAATATCACTATTATCACGACTGAGAAGTCAGAAAATCCATGGAAACAGCGCTTTAGAGAATATACACCATCGATATATTCACTTCCGGATTTTTTGGATGTTAATGATTATGCGGAATTTATTTCATATATTATCCAGACGCGACAGATAGATGTGTGTCTTGTTTCGAATTCTTATTATGGATATTATATTTTGCCATGGCTCAAATTGCAGTATCCGAAACTGGCGATTATTGATTATGTCCATATGGAAGAGATGTATTGGCGCAATGGCGGATATGCTCGTACATCTATGGCAATGTCTGATATTATTGAGAAGACGTATGTTTGCAATAACTCTACGCAAAGAGCGTTTGTGACTCATTTTAAAAGACGAGAAAAAGACGTAGAGACGCTTTATATTGGAGTTGATCAGCAAAAATATGATCCAGATCGGGTGTTGCGTGGAACGATTCGAGCAAAATATAATATACCTGATAATGGAAAAATAGTCCTTTTTCCATGTCGTTTGCATCAGCAAAAAAGGCCTTACTTAATGTTGGAAATAGCAAAAAAAGTTGCCTCCAGTTATAAAAATTTCTATTTTCTCGTTGTTGGAGATGGAGATGAACTGGATGGAATGAAAAAACGCGTTTCCGAATATAAGATTGAAGATCGAGTCATTTTTGCTGGTATGCAGGAAGATGTTCGCCCATATTATAAGGATGCAGATGTTACATTGATTTGTTCGTTGCGTGAAGGGTTATCGCTTACGGCATATGAATCTTGCGCAATGATGACACCTGTGATTACTGCAGATGTTGGAGGTCAGCGAGAATTAATCGATGATAGCGTTGGAATGCTGCTTCCATTTCTTTCTGAAGAAAAAGAAATTACACAAAAAAACTATTCAGAGACGGAAATTATGCAGTATGTGAAGGCAATACTGGATCTTTTGGATAATGATAATCAAGATGTATATCGGCAAAAGTGTATTAATTGCAGGAAAAAAATCGAGGATAATTTCGGGCTGGATACGATGATTAAACATATGGAAGAAGCGCTAGATTCTTGCCTTAGATCAGATAGAATTCTCCAGCGCGAATCGGTGGCAAAAGCGTTGGCTATGTTCCCAACCATGACGGAAGATATACTCAGCATTTATCTTGAATATGAGGGAATGATGCAGGAGAATGGCCGAATCTGGAATGAACGATGTCATTTTCAGAACGAATTAAATGCTCGGCAGTATGAATTAAATCTCCAAAAAGCTCAATATGATGAGATTTGTGGATCGACATCTTTGCGCGTAGGTAGGTGGGTTACGTTTATTCCTAGAAAGCTCAAGGGAGGAATACGTTGCATTTATGATCATGGGCTGCTGTATACAGTAAGATATGCTTTTTTAAAAATAATGCATAGACAAGTGCAATGATTATGGTTAAGGAGTATACACAATATTATGAAATATGGATTAGTTGTATATAAGGATACAGATAATATAGGAGATGATATTCTATCATATGCAGCTATGCGGTTTCTGCCACGAATTGATTATATCATTGATCGTGAGCAATTAGATGTTTTTTCTCCAGAAAAAAAAGAGATGGTATCTGTTATTATGAATGGCTGGTTTTTATATCATAAATCCCATTGGCCGCCATCTCCATATATTAATCCTTTGTTTATTGGAATCCACTTTAGCGGAAAAAAATTATTCGGAATCGAAGATGAATATCTTGATGGATATGGGAAAAAGTATTTTAAGGATCACGAACCTATTGGGTGCAGAGATAATTATACTTTAAAAAAAATGGAAGCGAGAAATATAAAATCTTACTTTTCAGGATGCTTGACGTTGACATTGAATCCTTTTCCTGAGGTAGAAAAGAAAAACAAAGACAAGTATATACTGGTAGATGTTTCCGAAGATGTCTTTCGAAAAGCTACAGATATTGTGGGGAGAGAACGAATAGATTGTATTACACATAATGTTGATGATACATATAGTCGCATGAGCTGGGGAGAACGTAGCACTGTTGTAGAATCATATCTAAAAAAATACCAGAGTGCAAAACTTGTTATAACAACACGATTGCATTGTGCACTTCCTTGTCTCGCACTGGGCACGCCGGTGCTTCTATTGATGGATGACAACCCAGATGCCAGGGAACGAATGGGAAGCTTTGCTGATTATGTACGCCACTGTTCTTCTCATGAATTTGTGGATAATGCATTATATTGGATGGAAGACTTTTCAAACTCTACAAAGTATTTGGAACTTCGAGAGCGTATTGAGGAGGACTGTAAGAGCTTTATCAATCAGTCACAAGCAATTAATGAAGCTGATATGCTTAGGCGAGTTCCTGAACTGAATAATTATAATCACCTATGGAAAGAACCAACATTGTGGAAGCGAAGTCTTATTCCTGAGGATATGATCATAATTAAGAGAACAGAGTGGGATGATCTTTATTGCGAGAAAGAGTGGCTAAATCAGCAACGAAAATATAAAGATCATCGTATAAAAGAACTGGAAGCAAGAATAGAGGAACTTGAAAAAGGAAAAGAGTGGCTTGAAGAACATGCGGCAGAACAAGAACGATATATTCACGAGTTGCAAAACAGATAATTTCGAGGTGGATAAATCCCGTTTGCGTTTACTTTGTACTGGCATAGTATTATCCAAAAATGACTGCTATCGATGCAGTACCGGATGAAGAGTGAAATTCAGAATTTAACATTGCCTGATAGATGAATTAATTATGAGGATGGAGCCGTTACTGTGGGAAGCACTAAAACAAGGAGTTCAAATATTGAATTATTAAGAATTATGGGTATGGCAATGATCATCATGTACCATATAGGGTGTCATTGCATAATTAATCAACTCACAGACAGAGGCTCAATGGAGAGAATGGGTAATGCGCTGTTTATTTCTCCGGGGTTTTCAAAGAAACTGCTGCTACTAGATGGTATAAATACGTTAGGAATTATTGGAAATGTGGTGTTCATTCTCATATCTGGCTACTTTATGGCAGGGAAGGGAAAGAATATAAATTTATTAGATATCGCTGTAAAACTGCTTACGCAACAGGGATTTGCAGCGATAATGCTGGTTGTAGGGTCTACGCTTGTGTACCACCTTGCAGGGGGAATATTCATACAGATGATGAGTATTACCACCTTTAATAGTATGTCGTGGTATGTTGGATATTACTTTATAATTATCCTTCTTGCGTATTGTTGTTTGAATGATTATCTCAGCAGACTTAACCAGAAGCGGTATTTGAGCTTTGTTGTTACATTATTTGCAATCACTCAATTGAGCTTTTCAATAGGAATCCTGGAGGGGTTAGCAGGTGGATTAAGTACGTTGTGCACAGGAATCTTTTTATATTCGCTTGGTGGATATATTAGGAAATTTAATCCACTTCAAAACATAAAAAGCATTGTGTTTATTTGTGTGATTGCTGTAGTTTTCGGACTTGTATTCTGGTCTAATTACAATGCAACTATGAATAACGTAGAAATGTTTCATCTTAACAACTCAACAGATATATTTATACAGAGCATAATTGGATATGGAAACAATAGCATCGTGGTCATTCTGATTGGGTTGAGTTTATTTGAGCTTTTCAGGAGGCTTAATATTCCAAATAGTAGAGTAATTAACTATATTGGGGCATCTACGCTGATGACGTATTTGATTCATGATAACGATTTTTTCTATAGCATTTGGAATACAAAGGATTGGATTACGCTTCTATATAACAATCCAATTGAGTTTATGTTGATTATAACTAAATGGACGATTGCAACATTTGTTGTTGGCGTAATGAGTTATACGGCATATGTAATTATTGCAACTCTGTGTTGTAAACATAGAAGCGTATTTTTTAAAAGAAATCTTTCCAGTGAGCATATAAATTGCGCCGAATAAGAAAATTGCATCTTCTTGTGAGATGACAGAGGTTTCTTTGGTATATAGAGCGAGGTGATTAAGAAAGCGAACAGAGGGATGGTGATATATGAGTGTGAAAAAGAAAGAAAGACTCGCATGGATTGATTATGCAAGAACTTTTGCGATTTTATGTGTTATTATCGTGCATTCTACAGAGGCTGTTTATCCTATAAATGTAGAGACATTGACCATGCTGGTGAACCACTCAAGCTGGATTGTAATATCTCTATTTACTTTGGGCAGGTTAGGAGTGCCGATTTTTCTTTTTATTTCAGGCTACTTACTTTTGGATAAAGAATATGATGATAAAGGTATCAGAAATTTCTATCGGCATAATTTTTGTCCACTGCTCATTACAACAGAACTTTGGATATTAATATATGGTTTGTTTACCATGTGGTACACATCATCGCCATTTAACTTTAAAGATGTGGTGAAGGATGTTCTCTTTTTTCGATTATGCGATATGTCTCATATGTGGTATATGCCGATGATTTTAGGAATCTATTTATGGCTTCCATTAATGGCGAAGGTAGTGCGAACGAGCAATATACGATATGTGGAAGTACTAAGTGGATTTGCTTTTATTATTCTGTTTTGCCTTCCGGTAATAAATGTATTCCGAGATGTTGCAGGAAAAAGTCTGTTAAATTCATATATAGACATGGGTTGTTCAGGTGGAATATACGGAATGATGTTACTGTTTGGGTACTACGTAAAAAAAGGAGAGTTTGATTCTGTTCCAACTCCTCTTATTTCAGTTACCGGAATCGCTTCTTTTGGGCTGACGGTGTATACACAGTATTATTCAAATGCGCATGGTGTAAATTATGCAGTATGGTATAATTCGGCCAGCTTGGTGATCTGCTCGCTTGCTGTCTTTATATTGCTTGCAAGGTTGAGCCTAAAACGAAATAGGCTGATTGAGCAGATTTCGATATTGAGCTTTGGTATTTATCTGATTCATAATATGGTATTGAAGGTGTTGCTTCATTATCTTTCTTATAATGTAACGATGCTGAAAATAGGTATCATTATGGTTCTGACATTTCTTATAACATATGGTATCGTGTATATTATAAGTTGTTTTAAAATATCAAAGCATCTCTTATTGATTAAAAAGTAATGACTAGATGGGAAGACTGGTGGGGCCACGACATTGGGGCCAGGCCCCGGGAAGAAATATGTTTTTTCCTTTTCGACTTCATGGCTTTATTCCTATTATTTCGGAGGGGATCCTGCGCAGCTTCTGACGATGGGGAAGGCATGGTATCTGGGGAAGCTTCCGTATGTTGACATGTTTGATCATAAGGGTCCGTTTATTTTTATAGTTGTTTTGGATGCATTGAAGCTAAGGAGGATGTTGATTTGACTGAGCTTCAATCCGGCAAGCCGGATGAGCTCACGATACTTGGTTATAAATGATGACCTCCTTCGTAATGAATTTACGTTGCAAAGCGTATGAATTCATTATAAAGAGAATCGGTATCATCTGTCCGTAATCGCGGTATCCGAATCCCAGAACCGCGGTATCGCCGAAAACGGAACAGCGGTACTGCGTCACCAGAATGGCGGTTCAGAATCGTCAGGAATACTCATACTGATAATTTAGCGAAATGAATATACCTACATTATACATAGTTATCCCTTGCTATAATGAAGAGACTGTACTTCCGATTTCGTCAGAGCTTTTTTTATCGGAAATACAGTTACTGGTTAAAGAGGGAAAAATAAATAACAGCAGTAGAATTGTATTTGTAAATGATGGCAGCAGGGATTCCACCTGGGATATCATTAAGGATTTAGCCCAGAAAGATGAACATTTTTCTGGGCTTTGTCTGAGTAGAAATCGCGGGCATCAGAATGCGGTTTTGGCAGGACTGATGGACTCGAAGGATAAGTGCGACATTACCATTTCAATCGATTGCGATGGTCAGGATGATATTAGGGCGATGGAAGAAATGGTAGATCGGTATCGTGAGGGCTTTGATGTTGTTTATGGCGTGCGGAGTAAGCGTGATACAGATACATTCTTTAAGCGCTTTACTGCGGAGAACTTCTATAAGCTGATGAATGCTATGGGAGCAGAGGTCGTCTATAACCATGCGGATTATCGTTTGATGTCCTCTCGCGTGTTGAATGAATTTGCGAAATTTGAAGAGGTGAATTTGTTTCTCAGAGGTATGGTTCCGCTGGTGGGATTCAAGAGCACGACCGTATATTACGAACGACATGAGAGACTGGCTGGTGAAAGCCACTATCCACTGAGGAAGATGTTGGCGCTGGCTTTTGATGGTATTACTAGTCTTAGTACGAAACCACTCAGCTTGATTACGGATTTTGGCTTTTTAGTTGCTGGTATTAGTTTTATCGGCATTCTGTATGCGATCGTTTCGTTTTTTCAAGGGGCTACGGTATCTGGCTGGGCCAGCATGATATGTATTATATGTTTACTGGGTGGAATTCAGCTGATTTGCCTCGGCGTCATCGGCCAGTACATCGGTAAGATTTATATGGAAGTGAAGCATAGACCGAGGTATATCATAAGCGAGCGAACGGAAGCATCTACATATTCAAGGGGACAAGAAAATGGTTAAATACTTACAGAAAAACATACAGAAACTACTTCTGATCTTATTATTTATCAGCTTGTTTATCTTTTATAGCAGGATTGTGCCGATCGTTCCATTTGATACAGATGACTGGTGCTATATGGGATATTATAGACTTCCTTTTCCGATATGGGGGGATTGGAATCCGTCAAGAATACTTCCGGAAGTATTGATGCCGTATGTGTCGATTTTTGCGGCTCGTGTTATTTATCCTGTGATGGGTGATTATTTTGGCTCGATCACATTGATGTATGCCTTCGTGGTTACTGCTTTTATATCCATCTTATGCGTTCAACTTTACCATCTCGCAGAGTCTTTAGGAACATCGAAGACTGCAGCGGTTTTACTAACGGTTTTATGGGGGATTTTGCATTTTGCACTGCTGGCAGGAAATGAATCGGGGAATACCTGGTTATGGGGCAGTATATCCGCTACGAACTATTTCTATTATGCTATTCCGGCTTTACTAAACGAAGCAATTGTAATCTATCTAATTAGGAAAAAGGGAACAGCACTTTCGTTGCCTGTTAAAATACTTCTGTGTATTCTTTGCTACTTCGGTGTTTTTTCAAATCTCTTTCCGGCGGTAGTTCTGCCTGCGTATGCTGGTATGGAGATATTATTTTCTTTTGGAAAGTGGCTAGTGGCACCAAAAGACAAGAAAAACAGTTTCTTCAAATTGATTAAAAACGAATGGTTGAATTTGTATATTTGCATTCTGTTTCTAATCAGTGCGGTTTTTGAAATGTCTGGTGGCAGAGCGGAAGACTTTTCTGGATATAAGTTTAAGGAAGTTGCAGATTCTTTACAGTTGGTTTTTAAAAATGCAAATAAGTGGTCTGTGGTATCACTGCTAATACTTGCCGCATATTCACTGATTAATGTTTTTAAAAAAGGAAATTCTAAATCTGTAAATAGAGAAAGAATATATACCGTTGTGGCGTATGTAGGAGCTTTCCTGATCGTATTGATTTTTAATATTCTGTTATGCGCGAGAACCTCGGCATGGTATATCAAAAGACAGGATGTTTTAATCGGCATCGTTTTTTATTTGCTGTTGGCGCTATTTTCGCTGACTGGCTGGATGTTTACAGTATCTTCGAGAAAGAAACTGAACTATATAGTTCTGATTATATGCATTTTACTAAATGTTCTGGTATTCGGAAAATATAACCGTAACTTCTATCAGCCAACGAATACACTTGGAATTTCGCCTGATATTTGTCGACAGATTGATGAAGATATTTTGTGTCAGATTACGGATGAAGTATCAGCTAAAAAGAACCAAATGGATTTGCATGTGCCTCAATTCACTAATGCGGATAATTGGCCTATTGCTACATATGCGGGAGGTCCATATGGCCGTTTTTCATATACATTATGGCGACATGGTATTATCAAAAAGTCCATCAATATTACTGTGGTACCAGATCAGGCGAAAAACGCTGAGTATGGTGTATGGTGAATAGAAGCCCCTTACGGGGCTTCATATGAAGGCTGGCGGGGCCAGGCCCCTGGAAGAAAGAATAAACAAATCCTAAAATATTTATAAAACGCGTAATGAGACTTCGGTGTGATGATTGGCGGGATTCGAAAGATAGCGCGATGCGACTACATTGGTGCCAGGCAAGAGAATTTCATTAACATTAAAAATAGATTTAAAATTGTTTTTTATTTAAGAGGATATAATCAATGGCAAAATATGATTATCTGGTAGTGGGTGCCGGCCTGTACGGCGCGGTGTTTGCGCATGAGGCGCGGAAGGCGGGGAAGTCGGTGCTGGTGATCGATCGGCGTCCGAACATCGCCGGTAATGTCTATACGGAGGATGTGGAGGGCATCCATGTGCATAAGTATGGCGCGCACATCTTCCACACGAACGACACGGAGGTCTGGAACTACGTGCAGCAGTTCGCGACCTTCAACCGCTTCACGAATTCGCCGGTAGCGAACTACCACGGCGAGCTGTATTCGCTGCCGTTCAATATGTACACCTTCAACCGCATGTGGGGCGTGGTGACGCCGGAGGAAGCGGCGGCGAAGATCGACGAGCAGAAGCGGGATTACATCGCGCGGAAGCAGGCGGAGCGCGGGCTTGCGGCGGACGCGCCGTTTGAGCCGCAGAACCTCGAGGAGCAGGCGATTTCGCTGATCGGTGTGGATATTTACGAGAAGCTCATCAAGGGCTACACCGAGAAGCAGTGGGGCCGTCCGTGCACGGAACTCCCGTCCTTCATCATCAAGCGCCTGCCAGTGCGCCTCACCTTCGACAACAATTATTTTAACGCACTCTACCAGGGCATTCCGGTCGGGGGCTATACGCAGATGGTGGCGAACATGCTGGACGGCATCGAGGTGGAGCTCGGTGTGGATTACCTCGCGGAGAAGGCGAAGTATGATGCGCTCGCGGAGAAGGTGGTGTACACCGGTGCGATCGACGCGTACTTCGGCTACCAGCTCGGCACGCTCGAGTACCGTTCGGTGCGCTTCGAGACGGAGCTGCTCGATCAGCCGAATTTCCAGGGCAATGCGGCTGTCAACTACACCGATCGCGAGACGCCATGGACCCGGATCATCGAGCACAAGTGGTTCGAGTTCGGCAAGGACGCGGAGGGTCGGGACCTTCCGAAGACCGTGATCTCCCGCGAGTTTTCGAGCGAGTGGAAGCCGGGCGATGAGCCGTACTATCCGGTCAATGATGAGAAAAACGGCGCGCTCTATCAGGCGTATAAGAAGCTGGCAGACAGCGAGACGCGCGTGATCTTCGGTGGCCGTCTCGGCGAGTACAAGTACTATGACATGGATAAGGTGATCGCATCGGCACTTGAGATGAGCCGGCGGGAATTGTAAAGGATAATGGCAGACGGCGTAGCTGTGGATGTCGATTCTCTGGTTTCAATGAATATGTGGGGATTGACGCCGGGACGCCGGACTTCCTCACGACACTGGAGGGTGGCTTCAGAGAATTCTTCGAAAAGGAAGTGTCGGGTAATCCGCTGAAGGCGGAGTATCTGATTCCGATTTTTATCGGAGAACTGCTGAAGCAGGGAAAGATGTCCGTGAAGGTCCTGAAAACCGATGATACATGGTATGGAATGACCTATCACGAGGATGTTGCAGCGGTGAAGGACAGCTTTAAGAAGATGCTGGAGAAAGGCGTGTATAAGACAGATCTGTTCAGTGATTTGGTATAGACCGGTAGCGAAGCCCTGAAGTGGGCGGGGCATTAAACTTCTGGTGAGCTGAGCCCCTGGCGAGGGCTTCGCCTGTTTTGAAACGACATATAGATAAAGATGGAAATAGTCGACAGGCGAAAATTGAAATTGAAAGTATAGAGTGGTGGTCGCCTGCATTGCCCGAAGGGCAGGGAGCGAGAACGACTGGGAGTGAGTCTGATGGATTTGATTTTTCAAGCATTAATGATGGCGAACTTTGATTATGAATGAAAGCCTGTGGATTACACAGAAGGCGATGGCTGAATTGTTTGGAGTGCAGGTTCCGGCTATCAGCAAACACCTGAAAAAAATATTTGAGGAGGGTGAATTAGACGAGAAAGTGGTTGTTTCCAAAATGGAAATAACCAGCCCACATGGAGCCATACCTGGAAAAACGCAGTCCGGAGAGGCTATGTTTTATAATCTTGATGCTATTATTTCTGTCGGATACAGAGTGAATTCAAAAAAGGCTACGAGATTCAGAACGATCAGCCGGCCGACGGCTTATGGAGAGTATGCACCATATCACTTTGTGGATACGGGTTATGGAAGAGATGAGGGATGGAAAGGTGCTGAAGCTGCACCTGGAGCTGATGTACGAGCTGGAGGAAGCGCAGCGTGAGGTGTTGAGAAAATACGGGAAGGTTCGCGAGAGGATCAGCCGGGATATTCTGGTGCCGGCAGAGATGCCGCTTCATAATCTGCATTATGCGATACAGAAGGCGTTCGGCTGGCAGAACAGCCATTTGCATCATTTTACATATGAAGATGAGCTTCTCGAGAACTTGTTTGGAGGGAAGTTTATATCCTGGGTTCCATTCTGTGGGCTGTATTTTCGCTTTCCGAGTGAGGACTTCGACGATCTTTACTGGGACGATGATTATGAAGAGGGCTATAGCGTGAAGTCGTGGCTAAGGTCGAAATATACCGGACCGTACTACTATGGTGGAAACAGCGAGCACTATCTGGCAGCACAGCTGGCGGCGAGATTCTTTCTGCAGGAGAACAGGACGGTGAAGATCACCGTGGTCGAGGAAGTGGAAGGAGAGCTGAAAGACCAGGTGCTGGAGACGGAGCGGCCGATCTGTGTGGCAGCGGATGGACTGCCGGTGATGGATGACGTAGGGGGGATACGCGGGTACTGTGAGCTGCTGAAGGTAGTGAAGGGAAAAGAAGAGAGCAGCGTGAGTGCGTTTGAAAGTAAGGAAGATGCGAAGGATTGGGCACGCATGATGGGATGGACAGGAAGGATGAGCAAGGCGGAGAATATACTGTGATTCAGGTTCTGAAATGCTCTGAAATTTTGCAACATACATTGATTTGCAATCAAATAAATGGTAAACTATCAATTGATAGTGAATGCGTTTGGAGGTGATGACATTTTTCTAAGTATGATATCTAAGGAATCTGAGGTTGCAGATTTCCTTGAGCGTTTAAAAGGGATTTTGGAAAAAGACGATTTTAATGTGGATCAAAATCTGATTTTAATTCAGAAGAAGAAACCGCATGATGAGGAACACTCAACACCATATACGCTTGTGGATTTGGAGTATGATTTAGAGGATGTTATTGCACGACTAAAAGAGTTGACTATATCGGAATATTCAGAAACAAAAATTGATAAGGATAATTTAGATCCTCCGTTGCTATTCGTTTTTGGAAAGGATATTAACAGAAAGCTTGTATATGTGAAGTTGAAGATTAAGGAAAGCGATAATCAAGGGCGATGCATTCTATGCGTGTCATTCCATTATGCTAAAGATAAGATGAATTTCCCTTATGCATAGATGGAAATGAAAAGGAGGAGGAACGATGGAGGGCAGCACACTTATTAGGAAGATTCATATGGTATGTCCGCTATGCGATAAAACGCACGAAGTTGAAGAAAGAAGAAGGTTAGCGGCGATCACCATCAAGGGCGATAAAGTGTCATATGAAGAAAGATTTTTATACTGCGTAAATGTAGATGAAGCTGAAAATGAATTTGAGACTGGTTCTATGGCAAATGAAAATTTGCTAAATGCCAGAAATGCCTACAGAGTTAAACATGGTTTACTTACTTCTGAGGAAATTGTGGCAATACGAGAAAACTATGGCCTCTCACAAGTGGACCTGGCGCGATTGCTTGGATGGGGGGAGGCAACCATTTCCCGATACGAAAGCAAAGCTATACAGGATGAAGCTTATGACACGATGCTTCGGTTGATAAAAGATAATCCACTTGCTGCATTAGAGTTCTTAAAGAAAAATGCAGATAAGTTTTCTGCTATAAAAAGATTAGAAATTCGAAGCAAAATAGTTGAAAAGTTAGATACCTATGGAAAGGAATTTCTGGCTAGACAAGCCTTCGAAGCAGAATATGCTTCGTTTGACACCAAATGCGATTCGAATGGATTTGTATTACTTAATATAGATAAACTTGAAGCAATGATATCTTATATTGCTGAAAGAGTATCTCATCTATATAAAGTAAAACTCATGAAAATGCTGTGGTATGCGGATTCGTTGTCCTTTAAATCAAGCGGTTTGGCAATGTCAGGAATGGTATATCGGCATGAAACGATGGGGGCATTGCCTATAGGACACTATGCTTTGATGAACCTGGAACGCTTAAATGTTCGAGAAGAAGCTTGCGGTGATTATGACTATATGCTTCATATTTATCCGACTTTAGATATGGATTACTCGATTCTCACGAAGGAGGATAAAAAAATTCTGGATGCAGTGGTTGATAAATTTAAGGATTATAAGTCAAAGGCCATCATTGATTATATGCATGAAGAAATAGCTTATACACAAACCGGACAGGGAGATATTATCCCATTTAGTCTTGCGAAAGAGATAAGGGATTTTCTTTGAGCGTTAGTAAGAGTTTACGGTGACAACACAGTGAATCAATTGTGCGAAGTAATCATAAGGGCTTTTGATTTTGATAGTGAGCATCTCTATGAATTCTGTATGCGGATGGAATGGAGACGGATACCCAGTGCATGGCTACGTGAAAGGAGCGACAGCGATGAGGACACTGAATATTCCTGTTGGCGTTTCGGATTTTGAGAAAATTCGTAACGGTGATTTTTATTATATAGACAAATCTGGTTTGATTAAGAATGTTTTGAAAGAACAGGCGGAAGTGACGCTGATCACGCGTCCTCGGCGCTTCGGTAAGACGCTGGGCATGAGTATGCTGGAAAACTTTTTCGACATCCGGAAGGACAGTAGAGCGCTGTTTGAGGGGCTGGAGATTGCGAGGGATCAGGCGCTGTGCGATGCGTGGATGAATCAGTATCCGACGATTTTTGTTTCGTTTCGGCAGGTGGATGGTCTTGATTTCACCGGGGCATACGATATGCTCACCTGGGTCATCTCGGAACTGTATAAAAAGCATCGCTATCTGCTGGACAGCGACAGAATCGGTACCAGTGATAAGGAGATCGCGAAGCAGCTGGAATGGGGACAGGCTTCCTTGAAAGACACGAAAGGAAGTCTGCTGCTACTTACCAGGATGATGCAGCAGCACTATGGCAAACCGGTGATTCTCCTGATCGATGAGTATGATGTTCCGGTGGCCAAGGCAAACAGTAACGGATACTATGCGGAAATGCTGGATGTCATGAAGGGCTTACTGCAGGCTCTGAAGGACAATCAGGCGCTTCAATTTGCAGTGGTGACAGGCTGCCTGAAGATTGCGAAAGAAAGCATCTTTACGGGCACCAATAATTTTGTGTCCGATACGATTACGAACTCTCGTCTGAATGAGTATTTCGGCTTCGTGCAGAGTGAAGTGGACCAGTTGCTGAAGGATGCGGGTGTGACGGAACAGGCGGACAGCATTCGGAGATGGTATGATGGCTATCATTTCGGAGACTTCGATGTCTACTGTCCGTGGGATGTGATGAATTATATGCTGGAGCTGCAGCGCGATCCGAAGGCGAAGCCGATCAGCTACTGGAAGAACACCAGTGACAATGCGATCATCCGTTCCTTTATCGACTATGCAGGCAGTACGATCACAAACAAACTTGAAATCTTAATGGCTGGTGGCTGCATCGTTCAGCGAGTGGATGAAAACCTGACGTACGACTACCTGCACGCTTCAGAAGATAACCTCTGGAGCACACTCTACCTGACAGGATATCTGACGCGGGCACGTGAAGCGGATTATAAGGGTGAAGTTCCAGATGGCATGGTTGCGCTGATGATTCCGAATGCAGAGATCCGGGAGATCTTCGAGACGACCGTCATCCGCTGGTTTGATGACAGCACGAAGAAGTGGAATCGAAGTGCGCTGTTTGATGCCGTCTGGAGTGGTGACAGTGGAAGC
Source organism: uncultured Oribacterium sp. (assembly GCA_934270345.1). Classification (GTDB taxonomy): domain Bacteria; phylum Bacillota; class Clostridia; order Lachnospirales; family Lachnospiraceae; genus Oribacterium. Next base: position 56,765 of record CAKQPT010000010.1, read on the forward strand.
ATAACGAAAGAGATGAATGCCCTGCTACGGCGTACCATCAGCTACCATGACTATCGCGAGGACTTCTACCACGCGTTCCTGGCGGGTATCTTCACAGGGGCTGGATACATGGTGGATTCGAACAAAGAGCATGGAGAAGGCCGCAGCGATGTGGTCGTCTATGATCCGGTGAATGCACGCGTCGCTATCTTTGAAGCGAAGTACACGAAGACCATGGAAAATCTGGAAAGAGAGTGCGATATGGCATTACAGCAGATCGATGATCGGATGTATGCTGCGGAATACGAGGACGACTACGACCAGATTCTCTGCTATGGGATTTCGTTCTTCCGGAAACGTTGCATGGTGAAGAAAAAATGATGATCGGGGAGTCGGATGATCTTGTGAGCTGCCGGTGTATCGCTGATTTTACAAGCAACATCACCTCACCCGAAGATTGACAATTATCCGAGATGTGTTACTATAATCCCACACGTGAAATTGATAACTGTTTATTAGAGCCGTGCGTACAGCATGGCTCTCATTTTTTGTAGTATGCAAGTGAAAAACAGACCTTTCCTCCTGTCGCCGGCGGCCAAGGATTATATCTGGGGCGGTACGCGGCTGCGCGAGGAGTATAATAAACATATTGATGTGACGCCGCTGGCGGAGACCTGGGAGTGCTCGACGCATCCGGACGGGCCATCGCGGGTGGCGAGTGGTGTATTTTCGGGCGAGAAGCTCGTGGATGTGCTTCGTGCGCATCCGGAGCTCATCGGGACGCATCCGAAGACGGACGGCGAGGGCGGCCTGCCGGTGCTGATCAAGTTTATCGATGCGGCGCGGGATCTGTCGGTGCAGGTGCATCCGAGTGACGAGTACGCGCGGACGCATGAGCACGGGCAGCTCGGGAAAACCGAGATGTGGTATGTGCTCGAAGCGGCGCCGGGGGCGAGTCTCGTCTATGGCTTCCGCCAGGACCTTACAAGGGCAATGCTGGCGGCTTCACTCGAGGACGACACGGTGGAGCAGTATCTCCAGAAGGTGGAAATCCATCGCGGTGATGTCTTCCTGATCGAGTCCGGCACGGTGCATGCCATCGGCGCGGGTGCGATGATCGTGGAGATTCAGGAGAGCTCGAACCTTACCTACCGTATGTATGACTATCATCGGCTCGGGAAGGACGGAAAACCACGTGAGCTGCACATCGCGAAGGCGCTGGACGTCGTGGATCTCCGGCAGAAGCCGTTGCCGGAGCAGCTGCAGCGTGAGCGTGAGGAACACGACGGCTACAGCGTGGAGCTCCTCGAGCAGTGCAAGTACTTCCGGACGGAGCGACTTCGCCTTGAGACGATGCAGTCTGGAGGTCAGCCGGGGCAGGTTGGATCAGTGACAGCGGCACAGGAAATGTCGGTGGATGCACATGAAATAAATGTGGATAACACTTCTGCAGACATGGCGCAGGATGCATCATCACGGGGGACGACGGGCGAAAAAGCGGTGGAAGCCGTTCGCTTCTCGACGGGCCCGGCGTCCTTCGAGGTGCTGCTCTGTGTGGATGGCAGCGGAACGCTCAGCGGCGAGGATGTGGAGCTTTCGTTCCGGAAAGGCGACTGCATCTTCGTGCCGGCTGACAGCATTGGCCTCGAGATCCGTGGACAGAGCGAGCTGCTGAAGGTGACGTGCTGAGACCTGGCCGGCAGCAGCTTCTGTGAAAACGCTAGACGGATGCCGGAGCGGGCGGACCGCGTGAAGGGATGCTTTCTGGCGTGTCATCCGAGCGGGATGTTATAGATAAAAAGTGAATGAAAGCGGCGGAAGGAGAGCGTGATATGGCGAAATATGATTATCTGGTAGTGGGTGCCGGCCTGTACGGCGCGGTGTTTGCGCATGAGGCGCGGAAGGCGGGAAAGTCGGTGCTGGTGATCGATCGGCGGCCGAACATCGCCGGCAATGTCTATACGGAGGACGTGGAGGGCATCCATGTGCACAAGTATGGCGCGCACATCTTCCACACGAACGACACGGAGGTCTGGAACTACGTGCAGCAGTTCGCGACCTTCAACCGCTTCACGAATTCGCCGGTAGCGAACTACCACGGCGAGCTGTATTCGCTGCCGTTCAATATGTACACCTTCAACCGCATGTGGGGCGTGGTGACGCCGGAGGAAGCGGCGGCGAAGATCGACGAGCAGAAGCGGGATTACATCGCGCGGAAGCAGGCGGAGCGCGGGCTTGCGGCGGACGCGCCGTTTGAGCCGCAGAACCTCGAGGAGCAGGCGATTTCGCTGATCGGTGTGGATATTTACGAGAAGCTCATCAAGGGCTACACCGAGAAGCAGTGGGGCCGTCCGTGCACGGAACTCCCGTCCTTCATCATCAAGCGCCTGCCAGTGCGCCTCACCTTCGACAACAATTATTTTAACGCACTCTACCAGGGCATTCCGGTCGGGGGCTATACGCAGATGGTGGCGAACATGCTGGACGGCATCGAGGTGGAGCTCGGTGTGGATTACCTCGCGGAGAAGGCGAAGTATGATGCGCTCGCGGAGAAGGTGGTGTACACCGGTGCGATCGACGCGTACTTCGGCTACCAGCTCGGCACGCTCGAGTACCGTTCGGTGCGCTTCGAGACGGAGCTGCTCGATCAGCCGAATTTCCAGGGCAATGCGGCTGTCAACTACACCGATCGCGAGACGCCATGGACCCGGATCATCGAGCACAAGTGGTTCGAGTTCGGCAAGGACGCGGAGGGTCGGGACCTTCCGAAGACCGTGATCTCCCGCGAGTTTTCGAGCGAGTGGAAGCCGGGCGATGAGCCGTACTATCCGGTCAATGATGAGAAAAACGGCGCGCTCTATCAGGCGTATAAGAAGCTGGCAGACAGCGAGACGCGCGTGATTTTCGGCGGTCGCCTCGGCGAGTATAAGTACTATGACATGGATAAGGTGATCGCATCGGCACTTGAGATGAGCCGTCGCGAGCTGTAAAGGTTCTTGGTTTCTAAGAGGAGGAAGAAGATATGAGCGAGAAATACGTGGCCGCAGCAGGCCGTTACAGCGAGGAGGAGAAGCTCTACCGGCGTTGTGGAAAGTCGGGACTGAAGCTTCCGAAGGTTTCCCTGGGTCTCTGGCACAACTTCGGTACGGAGGCCGACATGGACGTGATGAAGTCGATGCTGTTTACGGCATTTGATCACGGCATCACCCACTTCGATCTGGCGAACAACTACGGCCCGGAGCCGGGTGCGGCAGAGGAGAACTTCGGAAAGATCCTGAGCTCGGATCTTCGTCCGTACCGTGATGAGATGATCATCTCTTCGAAGGCAGGTTTTACCATGTGGGACGGCCCTTACGGTGACTGGGGCTCCCGCAAGTATCTGATGGCATCACTCGATCAGTCGTTGAAGCGCATGCAGCTCGATTATGTGGATATCTTCTATCATCATCGGATGGACCCGGAGACCCCGCTCGAGGAGACCATCATGGCGCTCGACCAGATCGTACGCTCCGGGAAGGCACTGTATGTCGGCATCTCAAATTACGACGGCCCGCACGCAGCTGAGGCGCGGAAGCTGGCCCGGGAGATCCACCTGCCGCTCATCATCAACCAGAACCGCTACTCGATTCTGGACCGCACCATCGAGAAGAACGGACTCAAGGACTTTGCCCGCGAGGATGATATGGGCGTCATCTGCTTCTCGCCGCTCGCCCAGGGCATGCTGTCCGAGAAGTATCTGAAGGGCATCCCTTCCGATTCCCGTATCGCGAAGGACGGCCGCTTCCTCCATGCAGACGACCTCAAGCCAGAGAAGATGGAGGGCATCCGTCGCCTCGACGAGATCGCGAAGCGCCGCGGTCAGACGCTCCCGCAGATGGCTCTCGCCTGGGACCTCCGCGATCCAGAGATCACCTCGGTGCTGATCGGCGCATCGAAGCCGCAGCAGATCCTCGAGAACCTCGGTGCCATCGAGAACACCAGCTTCTCCGCAGAAGAGCTGCGTGAGATCGACGAGATCCAGGCATCCATCGCCGGCGAACTCGACGCGAGAAGACATGTGTGAGCTGTCCTTGAAACGGAAGGCGGATGGTGCAGAAGGCTCGGAATGAGCGACGGGCATCATGGATAGAAAAAAACAAACGGCAGAGGGATTTCCCTCTGCCGTTTCTAGTTGAATTACCTGTTGCGTCAGCCTTACATGCATCAGGCGCGTGCCTCTTCTGCGGCAGCACGTACCAGTGAAAGATCCTGCTCGGTTGCGAGCGTGCAGTCTGCGCCCAGGATGAAGCCCTTCTTTCCGAAGCCATCGATGATCTTTCTCGTCTCTGCCCGAACTTCATCCGCGTTTCCATCGGTAAATACGCCATGACGATTTGGAAGACCGCCCATGATGGTTTTTCCGCCAAACAGCGCCCGACCTTCTTCGAGTGAGTACGGTGCTTCATAGATACCCCAGTTCACGACATCCGCGAAATCAGGATAGCCATCACGATATCGCTCCATGTTCAGCCCATTCTTACAGATGTGCAGGAAGCAGTAGCCACCGGTATCCTTGATGGCCTTCATGACCTGCAGGTCGAACGGCTTGATCCACTTCTCAAATTCTTCATCCGTGAAGAAGCAGTGCTCGCCACCCAGTGCTGCGTAGTACACCGCATCGGTGCCGGCTTCGATGTAGGCTCTGGCCAGATCACAGAGAACATCGGTGATGCGCTGCATCGCAGACAGCATTTTCTCTTCATCCCAGCGCAGGAAGTCGACCTGCATCTGTCTCGCTGCGAAGTAATTGACACCGGCCTGTTCGATCGGATGGATGCCGGACGCACAGATACCATGCAGTGTGCCCATGGTGAACACATCCTTATCGCAGCCGGCCAGAATCTTCTTTGTGAGCGCCATCTGATCACGCATGAAATCATCCTCCATCGAGAGCGTCGGGATCAAACGATCATAATCCGATGGACTGTGGATCTCACCGAATACAGGAATCAGATTCTCGTTCATGATTTTACAGATATCGGTATCCGTCTCCTGGAAAAAATCAAGATGAGCCTTCACGCAGGCGTCGCCCCTTTTTGCTTCTTCCGGAAAATGGATGGAGAAGCTGGAAGGAATACCATCCAGCGCCTGCTGCCGGATCGCTGCGATTACACGTTCTTTTTTTGTCATATCTTTACCTCTTTCGTACATTCGTTTTCAGTAAAACGGTTATCAGTAAATTTGCTATCAGAATAAGCTCAGGCAAAGCGCCGGACCAGCGCTTTCAGCAGTTCCACGATGGCCTCCATGCCCTGACAGGAGACGAATTCGTGCCGCCCATGTCCGTTGTGACCGCCGGTACAGAGATTTGGGCATGGAAGTCCCATATAGGAAAGTCTGGACCCGTCGGTACCACCACGGATCGGGTCCACGATAGTATCCATGCCGATGTCCGACATCGCGTCCATAACATGAGAAATCAGTTCTTTATGGTCCTTCACTTTTTCGTACATATTGAGATACGACTCCTCGATACGGACGTCACAGGTTCCCTGACCATACTTCCGATTGATAAAAGTGACTGCGTCCTGCATGAACGCCTTTCGTTCCTCGTATTTCGTGAGATCGTGATCACGGATCAGATACTGGAGGACAGCGGTTTCTGTGCATCCCTCCATATGATCGAGATGATAGAAGCCTTCCCTTCCTTCGGTACATGCAGGGTTCTCGAATGCTGGTAGCAGAGCATGGTACTCCATAGCGACGAGCATGGCAGAACGCATGACACCCTTTGCGTATCCGGTGTGGGCGGTGATGCCGTGGAAGGTGAGCGTAGCAGAAGCTGCGTTGAAATTCTCATAGGAAAACTCACCCGGACGTCCGCCATCGACCGTATAAGCGTATGCAGCACCGAGCTTTTCCAGATCCGTGTGGTCTGCGCCACGACCGATTTCCTCATCGCAGGTAAAATGAATACAGATGCGTGGATGCGGGTAATCTGGATGAGCGATGAGAAATGAAGCGAGCTGCATGATCTCCGCGACGCCGGCCTTATCATCGGCACCGAGCAGGGTAGTTCCGTCGGTCACGATCAGATCCTGTCCGAGATAGTCCAGGAGCTCCGGATGCTCGGCGACGCGGGTGACGATATTTTTTTCGGCGTTCAGGACGATATCGCCGCCATCATACTTCTTTATGATTCTTGGTTTGACATCTTTTCCGGACATATCCATCGCCGTATCCAGGTGGGCGATCAGGGCTAGTCCCGGCGTCGAAACACCCTGTGATGCAGGGATATGCGCATATACACGTCCGGTTTCATCGCAGCAGGCATCTGAGATGCCGAGCGCCAGCAGTTCTTTTACCAGTTCGTTTGCAAGTGTAAGCTGTCCTGCAGTAGAAGGGATAGCCGAAGACCTGCTGTCGGACTGTGTATCGAAGCTTACATACCGCAGAAAGCGGTCAACGACAGTTTTATCTGACATAGAATCCTCTTTAAATAAAAAAACGGATAGTTTTATAACTACCAGTTCACATGAGTTCTCTATTCAGGATACGCAATCTGACACTAAGTACTTTATATGCATACTTGGTAAAAGTCAATAAGTGAAAAACGAAACATGAATGAGAATTTGATGCTTTTTTTGCATTCTTACCTTATATTAAGAAAAAACGCACAAACAAAACAAAAAATTATTCAAAAACATAGAAAATATTGACATTTGAGCTATTAGTGATAATATCAGTAATGTAACTATTGTCATACTTGAGTTCTCGGATACGCAATCATGATAGCTCGAAGGATATCGAATCGAAACATGGAGGTCGATAAAAAATATGCTGAAATACACGTTGAAGCGGCTGTTGATAGCCATCCCGACATTCCTGGGCATTACCGTTCTGGTTTATCTGATCTCTGAGCTGGCACCGGGCGGCCCTCTGGAGATGATGGTGAACGATCCTATGGCGACGAAGGAAACCATAGAAGTTCTGAAAGAACAGATGGGACTGAATGATCCGGCAATCGTACAGTATTTTCGATGGCTTGTGAACTTATTACATGGAAATCTCGGTACTTCGTATCGTAATGGTTTACCGGTGATGGGACAGGTGCTGGAGAAGCTGGGACCGACATTGATCCTGACGCTGTCCTCGACACTCTTTTCTGTACTGATTGCAGTTCCGCTTGGCGTGATGTCTGCGTATAAGCCATACTCTGCATGGGATTATATTTCCTCGGGGCTTGCATTCGTGGGCGCTTCCACACCGACGTTCTTCACAGGACTCGTGCTGATCTATATCTTTTCAGTAAAGCTCGGTGTTCTGCCGATGGGTGGCATGTATGACGCCGGTACACATACCGTCGGATCGATGCTTCATCATCTGATCCTGCCATGTCTCGTTCTTACGATCTTCAACATCGGAAGTCTGCTTCGTCAGACGCGTGGCAGCATGATGGAGGTTTTCAATGAGGATTACATCCGGACGACCAGAGCGAAGGGTCTGACAGAGCCGAGAGTCGTACTGGTACACGGTCTTCGAAACGCGCTGATTCCGGTGGTGACGGTGCTCAGTACCATGATTCCGTTCCTCTTCGGTGGAGCCGTCGTTGCAGAGCAGGTCTTCGGCTGGCCGGGACTGGGTAGTCTGATGGTCCAGTCGATCAATGCGAGAGATTATCCGATGATCATGGGCATCACGGTGGTGATCGCCGCAGCGGTTCTGATCGGTAACGTTCTGACAGATATCGTGTACTCTCTACTGGATCCGAAGATCAGAGAAAGCAGGTAAGGGGATATGGCATATACAACGACAGCTGCTGTAGAAAAAACAGAGAAAAAAGATTCTTATTATCGTGATGTGCTGAGACGATTCCAGGCGCATAAGCTGGCGAGGCTGGGTGTCGCGATTATTCTCGCGGAGGTTCTTCTGGTGATCATTCTTCCGATGGTCATGAAGCTCGACCCATACAGCTCAGATATCCTGGCATTTAATTCTGCACCGGGACCTGGACATCTTCTGGGAACAGATGATACAGGACGTGACATCTTTGCGCGACTGATCTATGGAGGTCGTGTATCGCTCCAGGTCGGTCTGCTCTCTGCCATCGTCAGTATGATCATCGGCGTTCCACTGGGACTGCTCGCTGGTTACTATAAGGGAATCTGTGAAACAATCATCATGCGTGCGGCGGACATCTTCATGTCCTTTCCGTCCATGATCCTGATCCTCGTCCTTGTGGCACTCATCGGACCATCCGTCTGGACGGTTACCTTCGTGATCGGTGTTCTGGGATGGACGGATTTTGCGAAGCTTATCTATGGAAATGTACTGTCTGTCCGTGAAAAAGAGTATGTGGAGTCCGCAAAAGCGGTCGGTACGAAGGATCTCCCGATCCTCATAAAGTACGTGATTCCGAACGCCTTTGCGCCGATTCTGATTAATTTTACCTTCCGGACCGCACAGGCCATCATTCAGGAGTCTGCGCTCAGTTTTCTGGGCATGGGTGTTCAGCCACCAGAGGCTTCCTGGGGTAACATTCTCTATGCGGCGCAGTCGATCACGACGCTTTCGACGAGGCCGTGGCTCTGGATTCCGCCTGGAATACTGCTTGTTCTAACAGTTTCGAGCATCAATTTCATCGGGGATGGTATCCGTGACGCGCTGGACGCAAGAACGAAAATTAAAAAGTAGTGATCGTCAGCTGATTGAACGTACAGATTACAAAAACATAACTGCAGGATGCGGTTATAAATAAAAGAAGTTTAAAAAAGCATCTACATGATGCGAACAGGCGATACGTCTGTTCAGAAAAGGAGGAAGCTATGAAACGAAAATCGACCAGAATCGCTGCGGCGGTGCTTGCGGCAGCGATGATGCTGACAGCGTGCGGTGGTGGTTCTACAGCAGCAGGAGGGGGCGAAACCACGGCCAGCGCAAACGGCGGCGGAGCAACTTCGGTTGCAGCGACTGCCGACGGGGAGAAGATCGTTACGATCGCACAGACAGGTGATTGGGATACCTTTATGGTCATGAACACGTCGAACTCTGGCGCGGATAACATCAACGAGCTGATGTTTGATCGTCTGATGATCATCAACACAGATGGTACCTTCGCGCCGAGACTGGCGGAGAGCTGGGAGGTCAATGATACCTCTGACAAGATCACCTACCACCTGAATGAGAAGGCGAAGTGGCAGGATGGGGAGCCGGTAACAGCAGACGATGTTGTGTACTCGGCACAGGTTGCATCCTCTGCAGAGTTCAGTTACCTTCGTCGCATCCGTATGCAGTACTTTGCAGGAACCGATGACAGTGGCTGCGAGACCGCGCCAGACAGCATCGAAGTGAAGGCAGTAGACGCACATACGGTTGAATTCACACTGAAGACACCGATGGATCCGTCCATCATTTATGCTCTTGTAAACAGAGACTTCTTTATCATCCCGAAGCATCTGCTTTCCGGTATCTCCGATGCAGATCTCGTGAATGACGCATTCTGGCAGAAGCCGGTCGGCTCCGGTCCTTGCATCTTTGACAGCATGGAGTCGGGCGTATCCGTAGAGTTCAAGGCAAACAAGGATTACTACCTCGGTACACCGGATTTCGATCGCCTCGTATTTAAGAAGGTACAGTCCACCAACCTGCTTTCTGGACTGATCAGTGGTGATATCGATGTTCTTTCTGGAAACTCACAGCTTCCGCTTGCGGACTGGGCAGCAGCAAACAACACCGAAGGTGTGGTAACACAGTCTGTTCCTACCTTCGCTTATCAGTACATGGCGTTCAACTGCTCGAGAGATTACCTCCCGGAGGAGATTCGCCACGCGCTCAGCCATGCGATCAACCGTCAGGTCATCGTCGATCAGCTCATGCAGGGCGAGGCACGTACGACTATCGGACCGCTTCCGGAGAATCATCAGTACTATGATTCGAAGCTTCCGACCGCAGCTGAGGAGTATGATCCGGAGCTTGCAAAGAAGATGCTCGAGGACGCTGGATGGGACAGCAGCCGTACACTGAACATGCTTGTTTCGACCGGTAATGAAGTCCGTGAGAAGACCGCCGTTCTGATCCAGCAGGATCTCCAGAAGGTCGGCGTCAAGACACAGATTCAGACACTTGATTTCCCGACGCTCCTGACCAATGCGCGTAATGGGGACTATGATCTCTGCTTCATCGGATCTGCAGGCTCGGTTGATCCGTCCGAGTCCGTATCGATTGTCACCGTTGGTTACCAGAACAACTTTGCACACGTATCCGATCCGCTGCTTGGTGAGCTCGGAGATGCGGGCGCAAAGGGTACGACATTTGAGGAGCGTAAGAAGATCTATGATGAGTATCAGGAGGCGATGTATGAGCAGATGCCGATGGCATTTCTGTACTTCACAAATGATCTCTTCGCATACAGCACGAAGGTAGAAAATGTTCGTGCGGATAATCTGGATTACAATGTCAACAAGCTGGTATGGGAATGGAAGGTTAATAAATAAGATTAACCGTGCGATACCACACGAAAGGAAGGTTGGTTGAATGGCTGAAGAATTGTTAGAGGTAAAAAAACTTGTTACACAGTTTACCGGAAAAAACGGTACGGTGACTGCAGTCGACGAAGTTTCCTTTCGGGTTGGCAAGGGCAGGACGCTGGGCATCGTAGGTGAATCTGGATGCGGAAAATCCGTGACAAGCCTGTCGATCCTGCGTCTGTTGCCGCCGCAGACCAGCAGGATCGCCTCCGGGGAGATCCTGTTTGAGGGCCAGGATCTGACGAAAATCTCCGATAAGGAGATGCGTCAGATCCGTGGCAATAAAATCGCTATGATCTTCCAGGATTCGATGACTGGTCTCGATCCAGTCATGACGATTGGAAAGCAGATCATGGAGACGATTACAGCCCATGAGAAAATCAGCAAGGAGGAAGCGCGCCAGAAGGCAATCGAGATGTTGAAGAAAGTCGGCATTCCTTCACCGGAACAGCGCATGAAGGAATTCCCGTTTCAGCTTTCCGGCGGTATGCGTCAGAGGGTCATGATCGCGATGGCACTTTCGTGCAACGCGTCACTTTTCATCGCCGATGAACCGACGACGGCACTGGATGTGACGATTCAGGCACAGATTCTGGAGCTCATGAAGGATCTGCAGAGAAAAGAGGGCCGTTCCATCATGCTGATTACGCATGATATGGGTGTCGTGGCCGAGATGGCAGACGATGTCATGGTTATGTATGCAGGAAAGGAAATGGAGTATGGTGACGTGAAGAGTATTTTCCAGTCGCCGCTTCATCCATATACAGATGGACTGCTGAAGTCGATTCCTCGTCTGGATCAGGATTCGGATGAAGCACTCTTTAACATCCCTGGATCTGTCCCGGATCTTTCTGATATGCCGAAGGGCTGTCGTTTCTGTACGAGATGTTCAGAAGCATGTCCGAAGTGCTTTGAGCAGGAGCCAGAGATGTATGAGGTAGAGGGCAGACATGTACGCTGCTGGAAATATGCACCGGAAGGAGGACGCGGGTGATGACGGATACGAAAGAAACGCTGGTCGAATTAAAAAAGGTCAAAAAAAATTTCATCACCGCAAAGACCTTTACAGGGAAACCGCTGAAGACGGTCCATGCGGTCGACAGCATCGACCTCTCCATCTACCGTGGCGAGACACTGGGCGTCGTCGGCGAATCCGGCTGTGGAAAATCGACACTGGGCCGCTGTATCTTGCAGCTGATCAAACCTACGGAGGGTGAGGTCGATTACCAGGGTAGAGATATCACGAAGCTCGGGAAGGAAGAGATGCGGCAGATGCGAAGAAAGCTGCAGCTCATTTTCCAGGACCCGTATGCATCGCTGAATCCACGTATGACGGTGCTGGAGCTGATTAAGGCACCGCTTGACGCCTTCGGTATCGGAACGAATGCAGAGCGAATCGAGAAGGTGAAGGAAATCATGGCCCTCGTCGGCATGCCGGAAAATATGATGAACCGATATCCGCATGAGTTTTCTGGTGGTCAGCGTCAGCGTATCGTCATCGCGCGTGCGCTGGTACTGGATCCGGAATTTGTCGTGTGCGATGAGCCGGTATCGGCGCTCGATGTCTCCGTCCGTGCGCAGGTGCTGAATCTCCTGCGCGAGCTGAAGAAGACCAAGGATCTGACTTATCTCTTTATTTCGCATGATCTCAGCGTCGTAAAGTATATCTCTGACCGCATCGTCGTGATGTATCTCGGACGGATCATGGAGGTTGCAGAGAAGGATGAGCTCTATACGAATGCGCAGCATCCATATTCGAGGGCACTGCTGTCGGCGATTCCGATTCCGGATGTCGAGCATCAGAGAAAGCGGGAGATTTTGGAAGGTGATGTACCGAGTCCGATTGCACCGCCATCTGGCTGCTACTTCCATACGCGCTGCCCGTATGCTACGGAGCGCTGCAGACAGGAGGCTCCAAAGCTGCATGATATAGGCGGTCAGCATATGGTTGCCTGCCATCTCTGTGAGCATGGACCGAGAAAGGAGCAGGCGGATGTTTGAGCCGGATAAGAAATTCGAACAGGAGATCGATGTCTGGATCGAAGCGCATGAGCAGGACTTCGTAAAGGATATTGCGCGACTGGTTGCGATTCCGAGTATTTCGGAAGAAGGAAAGGATGCATATCCTTATGGTAAGGAATGTGCCCGTGTTCTGGACGAGGCGTCGGCAATCTGCAGCGACTACGGATTTACGGTCCGGAACCATGCCGGTCGCTGTGCTTCGCTTCTGGAAAAGGGAACGGACGAGATGGGAAAGCGCATCGGACTTTTCAGTCATCTGGATGTGGTTCCCCTGGGTGATGGGTGGATGTATCCACCGCTTGTCTGTACACAGAAGGATGGATATCTGATTGGGCGCGGTGTCGGAGATAACAAGGGACCGGCGATGTGTGCGGTTTATGCACTTCGCTTCTTAAAGGAACATAGGATTCGTCTACGTCATGATGTCCTCCTTTATTTCGGCTGTGCCGAGGAAACTGGGATGGATGATCTCGAGTATTTTGTAAAGGAACATGCGGACGAGATACCGGATCTTTGCCTCGTGGCAGATACAAACTTCCCTGTCTGTTATGGTGAGAAGGGACTCTTCCGTGCAGATCTCTCGAGAGCCGTTTCCGGAAATCTGGAAAGTTTTACCGCCGGTGAGGTGGTCAATGTCATTCCGGGGAAGGCAGAAGCGGTTATTTCTGGAATTTCGGTCACGGAGGTACGGGAAAAGCTTGGACAGGCTTCCGGTATAACCGTCACGGAAGTCGAAGGAGGAAGGACCAGACTGGAAGCGGTCGGTGTATCAAGGCATGCCGCGTTCCCGGAGGGCTCCGTGAATGCCATCCATGTACTGTCTACAGCGCTTACGGAGGCTGGACTTCTGGTGGGGACAGCAGCAGATGCAGTGGCAGCTGTGGCCGAGCTGACATCCGATGCATATGGGCATACAACAGGCATTCCATTTGAGGACAGTGAATCTGGAAAGCTGACCTCGGTAGGCAGCGTGATCCGCCTCGAGGGTGGTACACTGACACTTTCGTTTGATGTGCGGTATCCGGTGACGGTAACTGGAGAAGACGTACGAGACAGGTTCGAGATATGCGCAGTGGAGCATGGATTTGACGTAACAGTGAAGGAGCTGGATGCACCAGCCTATGTTCCACTTGATCGCCCTTATATTCCGTTGCTCACAGAGATATGTAACCATGTGCATGGAAAACAGTATGAACCCTATACCATGGGCGGAGGTACGTATTCGCGCAAGCTGCCGAATGGCATCGGATTCGGTCCGGGCATTCCGGATATGAAGATACCGTTCCCGGCAGGACATGGTTCAGGTCATCAGCCAGACGAGTGCATCGCACTCGATGTTTTGCTGAAAGGCCTGAAGATATATATCCTGGCGCTGATGGAACTTGATGCGTCCGATCAGCTTTTCTGATTTGGTTTTCTATGAAGACGATTCAGCATACCTGAGTCGTCTCCTTTTTGTGATTGCCGACACGGGAGAAATAGAGTAAAGTGTTAAGTGGTTAGGGGGGATAAAACTGATATGAAAGAATCACTTAGAGATAAAGTATATGACAAAATCTTTCATGATATCGTTCAGGGCGTATATAAGCAGAATGATATTCTGAATGAAAAAAAGCTGATTGAGGAATTTGGTGTCAGTAAATCTCCTGTACGTGAAGCACTCATGCAGCTTTGCAACGAAGGGGTTCTGATCAGTCATCCTCGTTACGGGTATGAGGTGGTCCGAATCGATGAGCGGGAGATCTATGATATCATCCGTTTTCGAATCATCCTTGAAACGGCGAATTTAAGAGATATCTTCCCGAAGCTCACGAAGAAGGACATCGATGAGATCGAACGATATACCATCGAGGAGTGCTGCGATGACAGTCAGGATCTGACGACTTTTCAGCACTGGGACCTTAATGGTAAATTCCACCTAAAGCTCATGTCCTACGGAGATAACGCATACGCTACCAAGGAGATTGCCCGCTGCATCCATACGATGTCGCGCGCGTATGCTCAGAAATACTGGGAGCGACTGGGGCGCATCCTGATCAAGATGGGATGTGATGGGCATCTTTCGGTCGTGAAGCGTCTCAGGGAAGGGAATCTGGAGGAAGCCGTAAATCTTCTCTCGAAGGACATCAGCTCTTTCTATGAACTTTTCTATCCTGGAATAGGAAATTATCTGGGAGAGGTGCGGGAAGAACCGCTGGATCAGGTGACGGCGTCATGATACCGGAAAATGAAGAATCGAAGTACATATCTGCCCGACAGAAGTCGGGATACGCAGGCAGGAGGTCATGTATGACCTCCTGCCTTTTTGTGCGAAAGATACAAAAAATGACTAAAAGTGTTTATAAAATAAGCAGAAATTGATACTTTTTATGGCACACACGCTATAAGCCATAAATAATGACAAATAAATACAACAAAGCCATAAAGAGTATTGGCATTTTTTGATGGCCCTGATAATGCCGGTGATATAGCAGCAGTATAACAGTAGGAAATCAATGATTCTCATGACATAACATGAGAACTTATTTAAAGGAGGAACAAATATGAGAAAAACAAAACAGATTGTGACGGCTGCGCTTGCGGCAATCATGGCAGTAGGAGCACTTACAGGATGTTCCGAAGGAAATACGACCTCCGGTGGCAAGACGGCAGAGACTACGGTGGCGGGATCGACATCAAGGATACACAGGGTGATGCCGTTGCACAGATCTTCAACCAGTCAGACGCAGCAGGCTAGGAGATCCAGTACGTATCCCTGGGACCGGGAACCTACGGAGAGAAGTCGATCGGCCTCCTGGATGGCGGCTCGGTCGTAGGAAAACTGATTTTTGAGGCACTGGCATAAGGGTCTGACATGGAATTGCCGGCCGTCTGAAGGGATTCAGACGGCCGGCAGATTTTTTACGCTTATCGATTTTCGACCGTGACGCTGCCACCGCGGTTCGGGCCGTCGCTGTTTGTGATCACGGTCTGCGGGCCGCTCGCGCTCGAGGAGCTCGTATTCTTCTTCGGAACGGATGGGCCGAAACCACTGGTGGATGGTGCGGTCGTGCTCGGATCGACACGTTCCGTGGTCGACGTGCTGGTACTGCCGGTGGTTCCGGTCGTGCCTGCGGTGGTACCATCGCCGTTTGCGTCCGTCTTACCGACGGTGATCTTATTCGTCACGAGATCCTTCTTCGACACACTCGCGGTGTTGCCGGCGTTCGGCTTATTGAGAACACTGCTGTTGTTCTTCGAGCTGGACGAATTCGTCTTGTTCGTGGACGTATTACTATTCTTGTTGCTGGAGCTGTTCGTCTTATTGGAAGCGTTCGTTTTCGAGCCCGTGCGGCTCGTCACGAGACGCGTACCGTCCGACGCATAGCCATACTTCTGCAGCCCCTCGATCGGCGTCGGCGCGACATAGGTGCCGACCGGATACGTCCGGGTCACGGGCGTCACTCCGTCGAACCAGGCACCCGCCTCCCCGACGAGATAGCCGTCCGGCGTCGTCTGATTCAGCATGAGATATCCGTTCTCGTCGAAGGCGAAGCACTGATAGACCCCATCGCCGTCCCCGTCGATCCACTGCCACGCGTAGGTCGGATAGCTCCCATCATCATTTATATACCAGAACCCCGTCGAGTTCGCCCTCCACTCGCCCGCAAGCGCAGGCGTGGACAGAAGCACCGCGCTGAGCAGCGCCGTGGCACCCGCGGTCAGTATGGACATCACCCTCGCTTTCGTAACTCTTCTGAATCGCTCGAACTTACGCATAACACCTTCCCCTCGTAGATATAGATGACCGGATGGCAGCAGGATCTCAGCATTGGCCCGCACCCCATGAAAGAGGATAGAAAACGCAGCTGATGCATGTCTCGTACGCATACCGGTACAACGCACGTACTATAATGTATGAATAAATATACTATAGCATGCCGAGGGTGCAGAAATCCGCGGGATTCGATTGCGATTCGCTTACAGATTTTGACGAAAACGTTAAGAATTCGTCAGAAATTGAAGAAATATGAGGCGACGAGGAATTCTTGCCGCCTAAATTCTTTTCTTGTAGGCATGATCGCGAGTTAAAGCGCTTACAGTGCCTGCAATTGGAATTCTCCAGCAAATCTTAAGCAAATAACAAGAATTTAAGCGCTGTTCTTCATAATCCGCTGTGGTATAGTAGGACTATCAGCTGAATCGGTTTACTGATGGCGAAGCTGAAGCAGTTTGAAAACACCGCAGCTTCATCTGAAACCTTTCAGAGAATGATATTTGATGGATGGGTGCCCGGCACCTCGAAATAACCTGCTCGACCTGCAGGGAAATGGAGATCGAACTATGAGAAACTTCACGAAGAAATTAGTTGCAACCACCACCGCTGTTCTGATGAGTGCATCCGTATTCGGCACCACCGCACTCGCTGCAAATACAAACACCGCTTACCAGAACCTGGTCAATACCGTTGTTTCTACGAAGCAGGTTCGTAACGCATTTAATGCGAAGTCCGTCGCAAGAAACGCGGCGAAGGGCACGAAGAAGGCCGGCAGCACAGCATCCCTCGCTGCGAACCAGATCGTAACCAACGTCATCAAGGTAAAGGCAGCCGGCTCCACGACGACCACCATCAGCGATAAGGCAGCGAAGTCAAAGGCAGCCGCCGCAGCCGCAAACGCAGCCTACACAAACGCTGCAAGTGCGATCGGCGAGCCGGATCTCACCCAGACCGCAGGCGCGATGTTCGGACCATATGTACCAGAAGGCGCATACACGAACCAGATCGCACCGGTCATCGACTACACCATGATCAACGTACCGGGCCCGGACGGACAGATCTCCGACGGAAACGCCCAGGACTGGTAAAAATACATAGACGCTCGATGAGATAGCAGTCTGTCGAAGACCCCGGAGGGCCGGAAACAGAAGCCATACGAAGAGGTCGTGAAAAATCAAAATCCCATCCCTTAGAAGTACTTAGTGTAATTTTTCCTTGAATCCCTCTGTCAACACTGAGTTTTCATCAAGAAAACTCAGTGATTGCAGAGGGCTTAGTACTTCTTAGGGATGGGATTTTAGAGTTTTCCGAGCTCGCAGTACTGTGCTTCTGTTTCCGGCCCTCCGGGGTCTTGCCAGCATCTGGCCCGTACCGCGCCTTTACACGTTATTTCCTTGATTTTATCATCCCCCTACTTTATAATGAGAAGGCTATAAAGGCCGCATTCTGCCTATTTTTCAGGTTAGAGGTCTGCAACCGGTCCACACCGGTTTATACTTATATATATTTTGAAGGAGAAAAGGCGCTTATGTTTAGAAAAGTTGATACAAACATGAACTTTGTAGAGC
>CAKQPT010000011.1 GCA_934270345.1 uncultured Oribacterium sp.
ACGGTTCCTGTCCATCTTAGAGGGAGCTTTTTGCTGCCTGAAAGCGGAGAAGAAGCCGGGTGGCAGCAGGACTTAAAGCTACAACTATTAATGAAAATGCACGTCTAAAAATTAACGTAAGTTGTTCTAATGCTTACATAAGCGAGAATGGAAATAATACTTATTGAAGAATATGGTATTCATAAGTTTTACTAAATTTAGCGTTAGAGTTACGAGCTTTACGAACTGAACTGTGAAAAATATACTAACGATGGAATAAGGAAGCCAACGATGAATGGCTCGGTCGTAATTCTTAGACATAAACGATGGTGTGCATACGATTCAAGTTAGATGATTCATTTTTTGGCGCTTAGGCACCATATAAAGAAAGAGGTATGAACATGGCAGATACACCTATTATTAAGAAGATGCAGGTCATTCCGGTGGCCGGCTATGACAGTATGCTGATGACGCTGTCTGGCTGTCATGCACCTGCATTTACGAGAAATCTGGTGATTCTCGAGGACAGTGCGGGACACCAGGGCATCGGTGAGATCCATGGTGGTGACTATACCTGTGACTGTCTCAATGCGGTGAAGCCGCTTGTAGAGGGACAGCCGATCGCGAAGTATCGTCAGATCCTTCAGAAGATTCACAAGCTGGCGAACCCGGCGGCAGAGGATGATGGCGAGGGCATCCAGACACTGGATATCTCGAAGCTGAAGTTCGTCGTAAAGAGTGAGTGGGCACTGGAGTGTGCGATGCTCGACTTGATGGGCCAGTTCCTCGGTGTACCGATGTGTGATCTTCTCGGTGAGGGACAGCAGCGGAAGGAAGTCGAGATGCTCGGCTATCTCTTCTACGTATCGGATAAGAAGAAGGTACCGGCAGGCGAGATGCAGTACCTCGATGAGAGCGACAGTTCGGATCCGTGGTTCCGTCTGCGTCGGGAGGAGATTCTGACACCGGAGAGAGTGGTCGAAGAGGCAGAGGCCCTGACCGAAAAGTATGGCTTCCAGAACTTCAAGCTGAAGGGCGGTGTACTGAAGGGTTCCGAGGAAATGGATGCACTCCGTGCACTGAAGAAGCGCTTCCCGAATGCGCGTATCAACATCGATCCGAATGGTGCATGGAGTCTGAAGGAGTCCATCGAGCTCTGCAAGGATATGCACGATGTCATCACCTATATGGAGGATCCATGTGGACCGGAGGCCGGTTATTCCAGCCGAGAGATTATGCGCGAGTTTAAGAATGCGACGCAGTTCCAGGTAGCGACGAACATGATCGCCACCGACTGGCGTCAGTTCTATCACACCGTAAGCCTCAACGCCTGCGATATCATCCTCGCAGATCCGCACTTCTGGGGCTTCGATGGTGCGATCCGTATGTCACAGCTTCTCAACTCCTGGGGTCTCACCTGGGGCGTTCACTCCAACAACCACTTCGACATCACCCTGGCTGCATTTGCGCAGGTGGGTGCTGCGGCCGTCGGCGATCCGGCACCGCTCGATACCCACTGGATCTGGCAGGATGGTCAGAACCTCCTCGATGATACGCCACAGATCATCGGCGGCAAGCTGCAGGTTCCGGATGCACCGGGTCTCGGCGTACATCTCAACATGGAGAAGGTCATGAAGGCGAACAAGCTCTACAACAGCCTGCCATCCCATGATCGTGATGATGCGAAGGCGATGCAGTATCTGATTCCGGGCTGGAAGTATGATCATAAGAAGCCGGCACTGGTGAGATGAATTGAATAGATTTGAAATGAAACTGACTGAACCAATTTGAAACAAATCGAAATCATAGACAGGCTTTTGACAAATAAAGCAGAAAATAAAAAATCTTTGGCCAGTTTCATTCTAGTTTTCAATTTACCGTTTCAGTAAGATAAGAGCGTGAGATGCGAAAGCACTCCACGACAGAAGTACATAAACATTTTTCTACATTAAGAAAGTGAGGAATAAACATGAAGATTGGATTTTTAGGACTTGGTATCATGGGCAGACCGATGGCGAAGAACCTGCTGAAGGCTGGTCACGAGCTGATGGTATTTGACTTTAACCAGGCTGCAGTTGATGAGCTGGTAGCTGCCGGTGCAAAGGCTGGTACCTGCGGTAAGGACCTTGCAGAGTTCGCAGATGTAGTCATCACCATGGTTCCGAACTCCCCACACGTACGTGCCGCTGTATTTAACGAGAAGGGCCTCGCAGAGGGCTTCCGCAAGGGTGAGTCCGTACTCATCGATATGTCTTCCATCGACCCGGTTGAGTCGAAGAAGATCGGTGCTGACCTCGAAAAGCTCGGCGTAGACATGCTCGATGCACCTGTATCCGGTGGAGAGCCAAAGGCCATCGATGGAACCCTTTCCGTTATGGTCGGTGGTAAGAAGGAGACCTTCGACAAGTACTATGACATGCTCATGGTTATGGCTGGTTCCGTCGTATATGTTGGACCTCTTGGCTCCGGTAACGTTGCAAAGCTTGCAAACCAGATGATCGTGGCTGCCAACATTGGCATCGTTGCAGAGGCACTGACCTTCGCAAAGAAGGCTGGCACCGATCCTGAGCTCGTATATCAGGCAATCCGTGGCGGTCTCGCTGGTTCCACCGTTCTCGATGCCAAGGCTCCGATGATGCTTTCCGGCAACTACAAGCCAGGCTTCAGAATCGACCTCCACATCAAGGATCTGAACAACGCCCTCAACGCTTCCCACGCCATCAATATGCCGGTTCCGATGACCGCACACATGATGGAGGTGATGCAGGAGCTGAAGAACCACGACGAGGGTGCCTGCGACCACGACGACATCGTTCGCTACTATGAGAGAATGACCGGCGTTTCTATCGCAAAGTAATCTTACAAAATAGTGTTATAGCTTCATACTGATCTGAAGCCCGGCACCGAGCGCTTTTCCCCTTCCATTTTGACGCCGGTTGCCGGGCTTTCTCTATTCTGAAAAAGCGAGAGATCAGAGGAAGCCGTCAACACGATATTCATATAGTAAGAAGTCATCCCTCAGGGGATGAAAAGAATACATTAGAATCAAACGATTATAGAATCAGAAAGAGGATCTTTATGAATACAGAGTTTATCAAGGGTGTAGTTGTTCCGATCATTACCGTCATCGATCAGAATGAGAAGATCGATGAGGCCGGCATGCGGAAGCAGGTCGATTATGTCATCGACGGTGGCCTGCAGGGTATCCTGGCCTTCGGCTCCAACGGTGAGTTCTACCAGCTCGAGGAGGACGAGATGGAGCGCGGTCTCAAGATCATGGTGGATCAGGCCGCTGGTCGTGTACCGGTTTACTTCGGCATCGGTGCCATCAACACGAAGAAGTGCATCCGCCTCGCGAAGATGGCCGTTGCAAACGGCGCATCCTGCGTGTCCATCCTTCAGCCGATGTTCCTGAAGCCGACCCATGACGAGCTCTATCGTCACTTCAAGGCCATCGCGGATGCCATCCCGGAGACGCCGGTGCTGCTCTACAACAACCCTGGTCGTGTCGGCTATGGCCTCAGCGCAGATATCGTGACCGAGCTTGCACATGATGTCGCAAACATCGTCGGCATGAAGGATACGTCCGGTGACATCACCCTCACCGAGGAGTGCGTACGCAGAAACCGTGACGTCGACTTCAAGGTCTTCGGTGGCAAGGACACCCTTCTCTTCGCGTCGCTCTGCGTGGGCGCAGTCGGTGGCGTATGCACCGCTGGTAACTTCATGCCGGAGCTGATCGGTGATGTTTACAAGAAGTACACTGAGGGTGATTTCGAGGGCTCCCGTGAGGCACAGTTCAAGCTGAATCCGGTACGTCTTGCGATGGATAAGGCTTCCTTCCCGGTAGCAGCGAAGGATATGGCTGCGATCCGTGGCCTCGAGGTCGGTGATCCGTACCTTCCATCCCTTCCAACCACAAACGAAGCTACCCTTGAGCACTTTAAGAAGGTGATGAAGGAGGCAGGTCTCATCTGATGAAGCACACAGTCACACTTGCAAACGGCGCGGTCGTTCCGGCCCTCGGCCAGGGTACCTGGTACCTCGGTGAGAACCGGGCACAGCGTTCGCAGGAAATCGAGGGCATCCGCCAGGGCATCGCGGCCGGCATGACCCTCATCGATACCGCGGAGATGTACGGCAGTGGTGCCGCAGAGGATATGCTCGGGGAAGCCCTCAGCACAGAGGACCGCTCGCAGCTCTATCTCGTGTCGAAGGTGCTTCCGGGCAATGCCGGCGGCAAGCGTATGCGCCGCGCTCTGATGGGCAGCCTCGAGCGCATGGGGCAGCAGTACCTCGACCTCTATCTCTACCACTGGAGAGGCAACTACTCTCTGGAGGAGACGGTCAGCGGCCTCGAGGAGCTGCGCGCCGAGGGCCTCATCAAAGCCTGGGGCGTTTCCAATTTCGACATCGATGATATGGAGGAGCTTTGGGAGATTCCGGAGGGCCGGAACTGCCAGGTGAATCAGGTGCTCTATCATACCGGCTCCCGTGGCATCGAGTATTCGCTCCTTCCGTGGATGCGGAAGAACCAGGTGGCGCTCATGGCCTACTGTCCGCTCGCGCAGGCCGGTTCGCTCCGGCATGGTCTCTTCACGAATAAGACCCTGCAGAGCATCGCTGAGGCGCATCATGCGACGGTGCCGCAGATTCTGCTCGCCTGGAACATCCGCGACGGGCACACCATCGCGATTCCACGCAGCTCTCGTGCGGAGCATACGCTGGCCAATGCAGGCGCCGATCAGATCACACTGAGCCCGGAGGAGCTGCAGGCCATCGATCGCGTGTATCCGAAGCCGACGCATAAGGAATATTTAGACATGCAATAAATACGAAAACGGACAGGGCCCTCCGCACTCACTCAGTTCAAAGTACAGAACCACAGCGGCGTGTTCGTGTCCGATCTGACAGAACGCGTTCTGCATATCGGACACGAACACGCCACTGTGGTTCTGTACTTTGAATTCGCAATTTAGCGGAGGGCCCTGTTCCGTTTTCTTACATTATGGCCAATCCTTTGGTATAATGAAATGAGTTGAAATGTATTGAAACAAAGTGAGGTGCGCCGTGGCTAATATTGCTTTGCTGGTTCCGAATGACGAGCTTTTTCGTCTGACGCATGATGTGCTGCAGGAGCAGCAGAAGCGTCTGTTTCTGATGAAGGTGATCGAGTCGGAGCGGGCGGTGATGGAGGCGCGGCAGGCGATCAATCAGGGTGCGGATATCATCATCGCGCGTGGTCTGCAGGCGACGATCATCAAGCAGTACACGGATATTCCGGTGGTGGAGATCGTGCTGACCCGGCAGGGTGTGATCGACATGCTCGAGCGTGCGAAGCGGGTCGTGCATAAGTCGCATCCACATATCGCGATCGTGACCTTCAAGAACATGGCCTGCGATCTGTCGGGGCTCGATGAGCAGTGCGGGGTGCATCTTCATGAGTACTTCGTGCAGAACCCGGAGCTGCTGCGTCCGGCGGCCATGCAGGCGATCGAGGATAAGGTGGACCTCATCATCGGGGGACAGACGGTGCTGACCGTCGCGGATGATGCGGGGATTCCATCGATTTTCATCACGAATACGGAGGATGCCGTCGAGGCGGCGATCAGGGAGGCCTTTCAGCTTGCCGCAACCTTTGACGGGAACGGCGGGCTTCCGGAACAGACGTACCGGAAGGCGGAGACGGTCGGAAAGGCTGCGTCCTTCGTGAATTTTCCATACAGCAGTGCGCGCATGCAGGCGGCGGTGACGCTCGCAGAACAGCTGTCAGAGACGGACTGTCCGAAGCTCCTGATCGAGCCGGTGGGGCGCCTCTACCGTGCCTTTGCGAATGCCATGCACAACAAGTCGAAGCATTCGCAGGAGAAGCTCGTGGAGTACGATTGCATCGCCGGGGAGTCGGCCTATGAGGCGCTCTTCGGGCGGCTCGGAAAGATGAACGATGCCGCGAAGGGCACGCTTCAGATCAATTTCATCGAGCATCTCGATCTGCGCTCGCAGAAGAAGCTGCTGGAGATTCTGATGTTTCGGAATGTCATCGTCGTGACGAAAAAGACGGACCTGCGGCCGTATCTGCTGCCGGAGCTCTATGAGCGCCTGATCGCGTTTGCGATCCGCATACCGATGCTCATGGACACGCCGGAGGAGATTCCGTTCCTTGCGGATATCTATATGCGGCGGCTTGCGGAGCAGTATGGGCGTTACCATGTGCTGACGAAGGACGCGATGAAAACGATCGCTGGACTCAGATGGGATGGCGGACGTATACAGCTGGAGAGCTTTCTCGAGCGGCTCGTCATCACGGCGGATCATCGAAGCATCCGTCCGGATGACATCACGAAGCTGTACGCGACGATTTATGGGACAGAAACATTGGCCTCTGGAACGGAAGCAGGCAGAAGCACGGACGGGGGCGCGAGGAACGCCGGTGGACAGCACGAGGACGCAGAGCTTTCGCTCGGGGGAACGGCAGAAAGTGATGCATTGGGTTCTGAGCCTGAAATGAATCCGGCTTTCCGCATGTCGGCCACATCCGTGCAGGCGATGGAGCGGGAGCGCATCGTCCGGGTGCTCGCAGAGTGCATGGGCAGCCGGGAGAAGGCCGCGGAGAAGCTTGGCATCAGTAAGACGACGCTGTGGCGAAAGCTACGGCAGTATCAGATCATCTGAGATGGCACGGCAAACCGATGCGGGTGTAAAACAAACAGGATAGATGACGCCGGGTCCTTCGGACCTGCGTGAAGATAGTGAAGTGAATCGAGGATTCAGAGGAGGACAGGATGGATTACAGAAGATTTGGAAATCAGATCGTGTTACGTGTGGATCGCGATGAGGAGGTCATGACGGAGATCGTCACCCTCTGCGAGAAGGAGCAGATCCGTCTCGCGTCCATCAGCGGACTCGGGGCAGCCGATCATCTCGTGATGGGGCTCTACGATGTGGAGGCACAGAAATTCACGGAGACCGTGCTGGATCAGCCGCTCGAAATCACCTCCATCATCGGCAGTGTCACGGAGATGGACGGAAAGCCGTATCTCCATGTGCATATCACGGTCGCGGATGTGGATGGACACGCCTTCGGCGGACATCTGAAGTCCGTGCGCATCGGTGGAACGGCGGAGATCTTCCTCACGGTCATCGACGGACAGGTCGACCGGAAGAAGGATGAGATCACGGGGACGGGGCTCAATCTCTTTGATTTCAGTTAAGCGGTGAAATTGCACGATGCTGCGCAGATAGTGCGGAAGAGGTCTCGTTCTGCCGCTTATCGCAGTGAAAATGATCATATAATGACTGCCGGAAGGCAGCAGGAGGTATAACATGAAATTACTTTTTGCTTCGGATTCCTTTAAGGGAACCCTCTCGAGCGACCAGACCATCGAGCTCCTCACGAAGGCAGCACAGGAGGTTTTCGGTAGCTGTGAGACCAGTGGCGTGCCGGTCGCGGACGGCGGCGAGGGTACGACCGATGCCGTTGTAAAGGCGAGAAGTGGAGAGATCATCACGGTGCCGGTGCACGGCCCGCTGATGGAGATGGAGCAGGGCTTCTATGGCCGGCTGTCCGAGACGGAGGCGATCCTCGAGATGGCAGCGGCATCCGGACTTCCGATGGTGCCGGAGGAGAAGCGGAATCCGCTGAACACCACGACCTATGGCACCGGTGAGCTGCTGAAGGCGGCGCTCGATGCCGGCTACACGGAGATCGCCATCGCGATCGGAGGATCTGCGACCAATGATGGCGGCATGGGCTTTGCCTCCGCCCTCGGCATTCGTTTCCTCGATCAGGATGGAAATGTGCTCGAAGGCCGTGGCGAGGACCTCGAGAAGGTGGCCCACATCGATATGAGCGGCCTCGATCCGGCGGTACAGAAGGCGCATTTCACGGTCATGTGTGATGTGACGAACCCGCTCTGTGGACCGGATGGTGCGACCTATACCTTCGGAAAGCAGAAGGGCGGCACACCGGAGATCCTCGACCGTCTCGAGAAGGGCATGCAGAACTACCGCGATGTGATCATCCGTGAGTTCGGCGTGAACCCGGATGAGATCCAGGGCAGCGGTGCCGCCGGCGGACTCGGCGCGGCACTAAAGGTCTTCCTGCACGCAGAGATGAAGTCTGGTATCGAGACCGTGCTCGATCTCATCGACTTCGATGCACGCCTCGAGGGTGTCGATCTCGTCGTGACCGGCGAGGGAAGAACCGACTGGCAGTCCTGCTTCGGCAAGGTGATGCAGGGCGTCGGCGACCGCAGTGCGAAGCATCAGGTACCGGTAGCGGCCCTCTGCGGTGGACTCGGCCCGGATTATGAGAAAATCTATGCCCATGGCATCAGCTCGATTATGACCACCGTCGACGGCCCGATGCCACTGAAGGATGCACTGGACAATGCAGTCGAGCTCTACTATAAGGGCGCGATCCGCATGTTCCGTTTTATCCAGACCGGCATGAAGATGAACACAAAATAATCGCTTTTTTTATCAGCGCAGATCAATTTTTGATGATGATCTGCGCTGAAATTCGATTCAGGTACAGGTTATAAAATTAACGCAGAAGTCAGGATTTTAACGTTTTTTTCTTGACAGATAAGTTATGTATTTAACGCATGACATTCGTGAAATCCTGTATTAGGATGGAACATGTTGAGTTTGAAAAAAGAAAAATGCTTCGATAGCAGGGGAGGATACAAGATGCCAATTCATGTTTTAGAGGAAGCCAATCGTTGTCTGCAGTGTAAGAATCCGCAGTGCCGGAAGGGCTGTCCGATCAATACGAATATTCCGGAGATGATCCGTCTTTTTAAGGAAAATGAGCTCGAGACTGCGGCAGCGATGCTGTTCGCAAACAATCCGCTTTCCGTCGTATGCTCACTCGTATGTAATCATGGCAAGCAGTGCGAGGGTCACTGCGTACGCGGCATCAAGGGCTCCCCGGTGCATATTTCCTCCATCGAAAATTATATTTCCGACTCCTGCTTCGAGCGGATCAAGGTAAAGATGGCAGAGCCGAACGGGATGAAGGCAGCGGTCATCGGTGCAGGTCCGGCCGGTATCACCATCGCGATCCTGCTCGCAAGCAAGGGGTATAAGATCACCGTTTTCGAGAGCCGCGATAAGATCGGCGGCATCATGCGCTACGGAATTCCGGAGTTCCGTCTGCCGCACAGCATCCTCGACCGCTACTACACGAAGATGCGTGAGATGGGCATCCTCTTCCGTCCGAACTTCACGATCGGTGGCAACATCACCCTCGAGGATCTTTTCCACGATGGCTATCGCTCCATCTTCATCGGCACGGGTGCATGGCGTCCGCGGCGTATGCTGATTCCGGGTGAGACCTTCGGCAATGTGCATTACGCGATCAATTATCTCAATAACCCGGAGTCTGTCGACCTCGGCCAGTCCGTGGCGATCTTCGGCTCTGGAAACTCGGCGATGGATGTCGCACGTACCGCGATCCGTCAGGGCGTGAAGAATGTAACGGTATATGAGCGTCGTGATAAGGTGACGGCGTCTCCGGATGAGTTCGAGTTTGCGAAGCTTGATGGCGTGCAGTTCGAATTCCACGAGACCGCTACGGCCATCAAGGATGATGGCGTGATGCTCTCCGAGACAGAGGTGCAGGAGGACGGCAAGGTCGTGACGAAGCCGGGAACGGAGCACTTCGTTCCGTGCGATTCCGTCGTGATCGCCGTTTCACAGGTGCCGAAGCACCGTCTCGTCGAGCACAACTCCGGCCTCAAGCTGAACGAGCGTGGTACCCTCGCGACCGATGCAGAGGGTGAGACCACCATGCCGGGCGTCTTCGCTTCCGGCGACGTCGTGACCGGTGCGAAGACCGTCGTCGATGCCGTTCACGTATCGAAGATGATCGCCGAGGAGATGGATCAGTACATGCAGGCGCATAAGGACGAAAAGGCATAACCGTTTAATCAGGGCCCCGGAAGGTTAACTTCCGGGGCCCTTTCTCTTTCACTCGAGGTGGTAGTAGCGAATTTTTCGCCAGAGGGTGGTGGTGCTGATGCCGAGCTCCAGCGCAGTCTGTTTACGATTTCCGTTATTTTTACGAAGACATGCTACCAGAAGATCGCGGTAGATGTCGTTGCTCTCGGGGATGTGCGGAAGGAGCGCAGACGGGGCGATCGTTTCCGAGTGCATGGATGCGGCGGATGTGTTCGGTCGTGAGGACGGCATGCTGTCCACGTCGGAAAGCGTTGCATGGTTCAGGATGCGGCGAAGGGCCGGTGATTCCTGTGATGACGATGCCTGTGCCGGTGCCGGGCTTTCGGTGACATAGATCGCCGAATCCTGCTCATAGAGCTCGGCGAGCAGCGACTGTACATAGCCGGTGTGAATCACGACGTCCGGGGCGGTCAGCACGAGACGCTCACAGAAGGCGCTCAGCTGCATGATGTTGCTGTCCCACGGGTAGTGGATGATGGTCTCCCGGGCATGCGCGGTGAGTGTATGATGCATCTCATACTCCCGGTTGTAGTCATTGAAATAAAAATCCAGCATATTCTCGACATCGTGCGGGCGTTTCTTCAGCTTCGGGATGCGGAGGCGCAGGGCACGGAAGGTGAAGAGCAGGTCCGAGCGGAAGAGGAACTGATTTCGGAGCTCGGTGAGATTCTTCGAGGTTGTGCCGATGATGCGGACATCGATATAGCGGTACTGCGCGAAATTCGTCTGGCTGGCGACGCGCTTCGTCCGGATGACGCGTGCAAGCTGCGACTGCATCGGGAGTGTCAGCTTATCGACGCCCTGGATCATCAGTGTGCCATGGTTACAGTCCATGAGGGCACCCTCCCGGCCCATGCGCGGGTCGCCGAAAAGGATACGGTTCTGGTCCTCGTTGGTCAGACCGGACAGCGAGATCACCGCATAGGATTTTCCCTTCCGATCACTTCCGTTATGGATCGCCTGTCCGATCATCTCGAGCTCCGGACCGGCGGAGGCTTCGATCAGCACCGGACTCGAGGAGCGGGCATAGAGCTTCGCCTTCTCCAGCTCTGGCTTCAGATCGACGAAGAGATGCTCGAGCATCTCAAAGGTAGCGACGGCAGGATCGCCGTGCAGCAGGACGATGTCACTCGGCTTGAAATTCATAAAGTTCAGATCCCTTTCTACATATTTTCTCTGAAAAGCAAAATCCGTATATATCTACAGTGTAATACAGACATTTCAAATTGCAATACTTTTGAAACGAACGCTTGACTAAAAAATAACGTTATGAAATACTTGTGCGATGTGCACATATTTCGCGGAAAAATTGTGCATTTTTAAGGCGATTCTCGGCCGTATTTCTTATATATTGACGACAACAGATGTGAAAATGACAACAAAGGAGAGAAACATGAACTCTTTCAACTTTGAAGATAAGATCAGATTTACGAAGGCTGTCTTCTACAACTTCCGCCCGATTCCGCTTCCGAAGCCATTTAAGGATGGTACCGGCGGATTCGGTCAGTTTATCCCGGAGCAGGGCTACCTCGAGCTTTCGGATGACACGGGCATGACCGCACACTATACCGTGACGAGAGCCTTCGTCAGGGATATGCTTCCGCAGATCCTGAACGGTGAGACGAAGAGCTACAATGAGTGGCGTGAGAGTCTCTACTGGAAATCCAGAAATTCCGGCTTCCAGTCCGCAGCTGCGGTCAATGTCGGCACCGTGGATCTTCTGATGCTGGATATCCTGGCACAGAGAGCCGGTAAGCCGATTCACCGCTTCCTCGGCGCGGAGAAGGACTGGGCAGCAGCCTACAAGGGCGGCGGATCCCTCCTTCTTTCGGACGAAGAGCTGGTGGAAGATATGTGCCGCTATGTATCCGAGGGCTTCACGACCGTCAAGTTCAAGATCGGCAGTGACAAGGGCCAGAACATGGAGCGTGATCTCCGCCGTATCGAGAAGGTACGCGCCGCCGTCGGTGACGAGATCGGTGTCGCGGTTGATGCCAACCAGCGCTGGACCGTCGAAGAGGCCGTAAAGTTCGCGAAGATGGCGGAGCCGTACAACATCGCCTGGTTCGAGGAGCCGATTCACTCTTCTGATTTTAACGGTATCCAGAAGATGAAGGAGATGGGCGTCAAGCAGAAGATTTCTGCCGGTGAGTCCATGCGTATCTCCTACATGTATGAGATGTATCTCGAGAAGGGTGTCGACATCGTACAGCCGTCCCTCGGACGTATGACCCGCATCGATGATCTCCTGAAGATCCGCGATATGGCGAGAGCTGCCGGTAAGGAGTTCCAGTCCGGTGGAAGAACCGCGTACAATGCTTCCTTCGGATGTCTCTATGGTGAGAACGAGCGTATCGAGTTCCATGCACCGATTTCAGAGCCGGTACATGAGCTGATGCTGAACGTTCCGGAGATCCGTGACGGCAAGTGCTTCGTACGTACCGATATCCCGGGCATCCCGGTTCGCATGAACCTCGAGAAGATCGAAGCGATGGATGCACTGGAATCCAGAACCATCTATCTGGCACCGAAGGCCTGATCGGATTTTTTGAAAAGACGGATAAAAATCTTCGCTTAGACGTATCACGAAGCATCCTGTAGAATCCTCATCGTATGTGATGCGTGAAAATCATATGAAAATGTTTTGTAAGGACATGTGTCCTGTATATAAGGAGGAAATAACATGAAAAAGAGACTTTTTGCGATTGCACTGGCCGCTACGATGGCCATCGCGACCGGCTGCGGATCCAGCAGCACGACCAGCACCACAGCTGCGCCTGCTACAGAGACGAAGGCAGCAGAGACGACAAAGGCTGCTGAGGCAGCATCTACGGAAACAGCCGCTGCTCCTGCCGCTTCCGTAGCCGATGTAGAGACCGCTGCACAGGCAGATATCGATGCAGCGGCTGCGGACAACTACGGCTTTCCGAAGGGAACCATCACCTGGGTGGTCGCTGGTAAGGCCGGCGGCGGATCCGATCTCGCGACCCGTTACCTCTCCGAGGCGATGACGAAGGATCTCGGCATCACCAACACCGTAACCAACTTTGATTCCAACACCGTCGGTCACCAGAACGTGGCAAACGCAAAGCCGGATGGTGCCACCATCATGCTGGCGACGGGTGCGCTGAATATCCAGTGGATCACCGGCAACGCAGAGGTTGATCCGAAGAATGATCTTACCCTGATTGCAGCGCTCGATGACAACGGCTTCACCGCACTTTGTGCTCCGGTCAATGCACCATACAACACCTTCGATGAGATGATCGAGTATGCGAAGCAGAATCCGGGTAAGCTCAATGCCGGTATGCCATCTTCCGGTAACAACACCTTCCAGTTCGGTAAGCTGCAGCAGGCAGAGGACATCCAGCTGAACGCGGTAGAGGCTTCCTCTGAGTCGGATCGTCTCACCAACCTCGCGGGCGGCTTCATTGACCTCGGCTTCGTCGGCATCGGTAACGCACAGGAGTACGAGAAGGCCGGCAAGCTGAAGGTGCTCGGCACCATGGCAGGTGATGGTCTCACCATCGCAGATTACGATGCTTCGCTCGGTGATCAGTATAAGACCTTACAGGAGCAGGGCCATCAGGATCTCTTCTGGAACGTAAAGCACTATGTATACGGTCCGGCAGGTATGGATGCGGCACAGGTTCAGAAGATCAATGCTGCCATGTCCGTGCTGGAGAGTGACGCTGACTGCAACGCAGGTCTTCGCTCGGTTGGTCACATCCCTGAGTGGCACAATGTAGAGGATTCCATCGCGATCCGTGACGCTGAGTATGCGGCAGAGGTAGCGGTTGCGGAGTTCCTCGGCAAGAAGGTAAACGGCTAAACACATATTTAAGATGAAAAGGTTTCAGATGGTTCGGGCGCTTCGACGACATCGAGCCATGTGAACCAGGTATCCAGCCGGGGCAGAACATCGCTTCGGCTGAATCGCTCAGATAATATAAAGGGGTTATCATGAAATGTAAGAGAAATACGATCACCGGCATCGTGGGCATCATCGCGGTGATCATCTGCTTTATCATCATGCAGTCCATGCGTCAGGTACCAAACCTGATCGAGCCGGGTCCACGGCTGATGCCAACCGTCGGTCTCATCCTGATCCTCGTGAGTTCCATCATGCTTCTGAGCAATGGTCTTCGCGATAAAAAAGAAGAGAAGCCGTACTTTCCGGAGGGCGGTGTGAAGAAGCTGGTTTTTGCCTATGCACTGCTGTGCATCTATGGCATCCTGCTGACACTGTTCGGATTTCTCGCCACCACACCTTTCGCCATGTTTGCGTTCGTCAACATGCTGAAGGAGGATGAGAAGGTCACCTGCTGGCAGGCGGCACTGATCAGTATCGCCGTCACCGCGTTCCTGTATGGTATGTTTGTGATCGGTTTCCAGATCAAGCTGCCATCCGGTATTCTGTTTAATTAAGGAGGAGAAGAGCGTATGTCATTTTATCTTGCCGGGCTTGCAACCTGTCTGCAGCCACTGAATCTGCTCCTGATTGCAGGTGTTGTCATCGTCGGTATCATCTTCGGCGCGATTCCGGGTCTCAGTGCGACCCTCGGTATCTCCCTGCTTCTTCCGGTGACCTTCGGTCTTTCGACTACCACCTCCTTCATCGTGTTGCTTGCGATGTGGATCGGCGGTGTATCCGGAACCTTCATTTCAGCGGTCCTCATCGGTATTCCGGGTTCCAGCTCGTCGATCGCCACCTGCTTCGACGGCTACCCGATGACCCTGAAGGGAAAGGCGTCCCGCGCGCTGGCCATCGGTATGACGGCCTCCTTCATTGGCACTGTCGTGTCGGTGCTCATCGCGACCGTCGTGGCACCGCTGATCGCGGACCTCGCGCTGATGCTCGGACCGTGGGAGTACTTCTCTCTCTGCTTCTGTGCGATCACCCTGGTCGCTGCGCTCTCGAAGGGCAATATCTGGAAGGGTATCATGGCCGCCGGTATCGGTCTCTTCCTCGGCTGCGTCGGCCTCGACCCGATCACGGGCGTTTCACGTTATACCTTCGGTAATCACTTCCTGGATTCCGGTCTCTCCACCGTTTGCCAGATGCTCGGTATGTTCGCACTCTGCCGTATCATCATCGACTACGCGAAGGGACAGGGTAAGCTTCCGGAGGTGAAGAAGTCGGATCTTCACGGCTTCGGCATCACGATGAAGGACATCGTGGCGCATATTCCGACCATCCTCCGTTCCTTCTTCATCGGTCTCTGGATCGGCTTCCTGCCGGGCATGGGCTCCGGTATCTCGAACATGGTAGCTTACGGCCAGGCACAGCAGGCCAGCAAGCATCCGGAGGAGTTCGGTCAGGGTGCCGATGACGGTGTCTGGGCCTCCGAGGTATCGAATAACGCTTCCCTCGGTGGTGCGATGATCCCGATGATGGCCCTCGGTATCCCGGGTGACGGTATCACCGCGATGCTCATCGCCGGCCTCACGATTCACGGCCTCCAGGCAGGTCCGCTCTTCATGACACAGCAGCCGGATCTCTGCTATCTGATGTTCGCCTGCGTGCTCGTCAGTGCGATCGTAACCTTCATCCTCGAGATCGTCTTTAAGAGATATCTTCCGCTGATTCTTCGGATTCCATACCACTTCCTGTACAGCGTGATTCTGACGATCTGCTATATCGGCGCGTTCGGTGTGTCGAACACCGAGTTCAACATCCTTATCATGCTGCTCTGGTGCTTCCTCGCCATCTTCCTGAACATGGCCGGCATCTCCCTGAGCCCGCTGGTACTGGCGTTCATCCTTTCAGATGACCTCGAGGGTTACTTCCGTAAGGGCGTCAGCTTCGCACATGGAAGCTACCTTCCATTCGTGACGAGACCGCTCTCCCTCATCTTCCTGCTCCTCGCAGTATTCTCGGTTGCATGGCCGTATATCGCAGAGGCTCTGAAGAAGAAAAAGGCCGCGAAGGCCGCCGCATCTGCATCTTCTGTGAGCACGGAAGACGTACAGGATGACTAAGCACTGAATTCTACCAGACCCCTGTGACGTTTCGCCACAGGGGTTTTCTTTATGGGGTCAGACCCCATAAACTTCGGTTTAGATTCTGTTTAGAAAAATTTAATGGGGTCAGACCCCTTTACGGTGGTGGTGTGATGCCTGATGAAAGGAAGCAGAAAATGCCAGAGAATATGAAGGAACTTCGTGTTCATGAAAGTTCAGATCAGAAGAGGAAGAAAACACAAGAGAAGGTGAGAGAGCTGCCGGAAATTTCGAACATCTATCCGACGCTGCCGTCGATGCTTCAAAAGTATGCGCGCTATGGGCGGAAGGATGATTTCCGTGGGAAGACGAGTGAGGAGTTCAGGATCTGGCAGATGCGGAGTCGAGAGACACTGTGGAAGCTGCTCGGAATGGATAAGATGGACAGCTGCGCACTCGAGCCGGAAATAGATGAAGTGGTGCTTCTGTCTCCGAAGCGTGCCGATGGCCGGGATGAGGCACAGGCCGAACGTACGGAGGCTTCCGTGCGAACAGAAAATGAGGAGGCAGGGGCACAACACGATGCGATTTTACGCTATCATGTCCTCCTGCGCACAGAACCAGATATAACACTATCGGCGTATCTTCTTGTGCCGACATCCGCCGGTGCCGACACGCCGGTCTTCCTGTGTCCGCCGGGGCATAACGGCGGTGGGAAGTACTCCGTGGCGGGGGTGAGAGGAATTCGTGCGGTCGAAGAGTGTATCGAGAAATATAATTATGACTTCGGCTGGCAGCTCGCACGCCTCGGTTACGTCACCTTCTGCCCGGATGTTCGTGGCTTCGGAGAGCGTCGGGAACTTCTGGAGGATACGAAAGAGCTTCCACTTGCGATGAAGGGTGACTGCTACTGGCTCGCGCATATGGGCGAACCGATCGGCATCCCGGTGCTCGGCATGCTCAGCTGGGACCTCATGCGCTGCGTGGATTTCCTGGAAGAATATGTGATTACGAAGGAAGGGAAGCTCAGGCGACGGAAAGAGAGCGTTGTGGAAGAACGGGCGTCCGTGTGCGCTGTCCAGACGCCAGAGAAACGAGGCGGATACTTCTCTTCGAGAAAGCTTCCGCAGCAGATCGCAGGTAATGAAAGGTTGTCTTCGGCAACGGCGCGCTGGAATCCGGAATGCATCATCGCCTTCGGCTTCTCTGGCGGCGCGATGCAGAGCCTCTACCTCAGTGCACTGGATGAGCGTATCCATGCGACATTTCTCTCCGGCTATATGTATGGCTTCCGCGATTCGCTTCTCCAGATGAACCGGAACTGCTCCTGCAATTACGTACCGCATCTCATGGAGCACTTCGACATGGGCGACATCGCGAGCCTGATCGCCCCGCGTCGGTTGATGATTCAGTCTTGCCGGGAAGACCGCCTCGCCGGTGCAAGGGGCCTCGCAAACGTCCAGGAACAGATCGACATCATCCGCGCAAACTACGCGGTGACAGGGAACACAGATAACGTGCAGCAGGACATCGAAGACGGCCCGCATCACCTCGACACCCGTCACCTGGAGGACACCGCAAAGTGGCTTGTGGAATGATTTCCACGTTTGATAATTTGAGATGGTAGTAACAGTTCAGCCGGGGCAACTTCTTCACCTCGGCTGATTTTCAAGAGACGTCCATGCCAAGCGTCTCTTTTTTGTTTGTTTGCCCACCCCATTTAACTGCCTTTATCTATTTACATATAGGACCCGCCCCGTGCAAACAAACAAAAAAATCGACGATATTTTCTTTGAGTGCGGCTGCCACAAGTGTGGATAGCTCTCCCATTTTTTAAAACAATAAGTTTGAGGCCTCCTCATGAGCTAGGGTGGGACCGAAACGCACAAACATCCACTGAACTCCATGGGGTGGGCGAATGAGGAGTCCTCAAACATCTGCCTAAATGGAAGCCAAAGGACGATCGCAGGCATGGTTGAACCGAAAATTGATGATCGTGCCTACGATCACGATCAATTTTATAGGCACGGTGTCTTCAAATCCGAAGCATCGTGCCTACGGTTTACCACGGATTATGGCTATTTCCGTAGGCACGATGATGTTTTAAAGCGCTTACCATGCCTGCAGTTGAAATTTCAGAATTCCCTCGCCATAGGCATGATGGCGGATTTTTCAGCTCAACGTGCCTGCACTCGCAAATTCCATATGACGTTGGATCGTCATGATGATGGCTTTTAGCACCCCGGCTGAACTGTTACAAATGATCAACGCGCATTCGCTACTGAGATGCCAAAAAATTGACACTGTATTGCAAATGTAGTATAACAAAGGCGAAAGGAGATGACATTATGGCTACAGTTCCTACACAAATTCGCATTGATACAGAAGTGAAAAAGCAGGCAAATGAACTATTCGGAACCCTTGGGATGGATATGTCCAGTGCTGTTAATATTTTTCTCAAGCAGTGTATTCTGAGAGGTGGAATTCCGTTTACTATTGAGGTGCCGCAGTATTCTCAGGCTGTGCTTGACGCTATGGCAGAAGCAAAACGTATTTCCCGTGATCCTGACACACCGGGATACACCAGCATGGAAGCATTGAAAAAAGCACTGGAAGATTAAGTGTTAGAGATTAGATTTACTACGGCTTATAAGAAAAGCTATAAGCTGATGAAAAAACGCGGAAAGGATTTAACGCTCCTTGATGATGTCATCGATGCTTTACGTCAGGGTCAAGTATTAGAAGAAAGATACCGCGATCATGAGTTAAAAGGAAAATTTAAAGGATTTCGTGAATGTCATATACAGCCGGATTGGCTACTGATCTATCTGATTGAAAATGATATTCTCACATTAACTTTAGTAGATACAGGAAGCCATTCTGATTTGCTGAATATGTAGAAGAGGGTGAGTGCTATGAAACGACTGATTGATTTACATATCCATCTGGATGGTTCGCTTCCGTACGAGACCGTCCATAAGCTGATGCAGCAGGCGGGGATGCCGGCGAAGACGGATGCGGAGCTTTATCCGCTGCTGTCGGTGCCGGAGGACTGCCGGGATCTCAATGAATATCTGGAGAAGTTCGACTTCCCGCTTCAGCTGATGCAGAGCGCGGGAAACATTGAGCAGATCGTATATGAGCTTCTGACCGTGCAGCGCGCGGAGGGGCTGGTGTATACGGAGATCCGCTTCGCACCGCAGTTCCACTGCCAGCAGGGCCTTACGCAGGCGGCCGTGGTCGGGGCGGCTGTAGCGGGGCTTCGTCGCTTCGAGAAGGAGCAGTACAGCTGTACCTGTGCGGAGACGACGCCGGAGCTGCATGCCGGCCTCATCCTCTGTGCGATGCGTGGTAGCGATAATAAGGAAGCCAATCTGGAGACCGTTCGAGTGGCCGCGAAGTACCTCGGAAAGGGCGTGGTGGCGCTCGATCTCGCCGGCGCAGAGGCACTGTTCCCGACGCGTGACTTCGAGGATGTCTTCGCACTGGCCCGAGAGCTCGAGGTACCGTTTACGATCCACGCCGGTGAAGCGGATGGACCAGACTCCATCCGGACCGCGCTCGCGTTCGGTGCCCGCCGGATCGGCCATGGTGTCCGTGCGCTCGAGGATGCCGCGCTCGTGGAGGAGCTCGCCGAAAAGAGAATCCCGCTGGAGTGCTGCCCGACCTCGAATCTCAACACGAAGATGTTCCCGGATATGGCGCATTATCCGATCCGTGCGCTGCTCGAAGCCGGTGTGAAGGCCACGGTCAACACCGACAACATGACCGTCTCGGATACTACGGAGTCGAAGGAGCTCGCGAAGCTCGAGCAGGCGATCGGCCTGACCGCAGACGAGGAAAAGCAGCTTCTGTTCAATGCAGCCGACGCGATCTTCGGTGGCGAGGCCGAAAAAACACGGCTCCGGAAGCTGATTTCTGAGATGTGATTTCACTTTCGCAGAAGTAGACTCCTTGTCGAGGGCACTTTTAGAAGCAGGGACCTCGTTTTCGGAAGATTTGCTATGTTGATGACATTTTAAGTTGCCTTTCTGAAACAGAAAGTGGCACGGTAAGCGCTTCAATCATCGAAGATGCCTACAGTGCCACTTTTTCATTTTGCACCGTGTTTTTATTTTTTTCTGCCAAAGTTCTCATGCTCCTGCTCGCGGAACTTCTTATTTTTATGAAGATAGGACTGGAAGGCCTGTCCGGTATGGGTCCAGACGCTTCGGAAGGAGAGGCCGTTCTCACGGTCACGCTTCGTCGGGAGGACGGTGGTGATGGCCAGCGCGATCAGGACACCGACACCGGTATCAATGATACGGGCGATCGTGTACAGCACGACGCGTTCTTGACCGACCGTAAACATCACGACGAAATAAACGACGGTACCCGGCTGAATCGCGGAGTCTGCGCCGAGGGCCAGGTTGCAGAGAAGCACGAGGCAGAGGCCGAGGACCATCCATGCCCAGTCCGGTACACCGAAGAGCGGGTTCGTATAGAGTGTATAAAACGGGATGACCAGCAGACCACCGACGAAGGTACCGATGAAACGGTTGAAACCATTATGGAAGCCCTCTTCGAACTGGCTGCCGACACCATAGACCGCACCGATCAGCGCGAAGCATGGATTCCGGTCCTGGAACAGATACTCATAGATGATGGCCGTCGCCAGAACGACCAGCGCACTGCGCCATACACGATCCGTGATACGCGGAAAACGGAATTTTTGACGAGATGCGGTTTCCTGGCCGTCTTGCGCTTCTTCACGTATGTTATGTACTTCCTGTACGCTCTGCGCATGCTCGCTGTTCAGAATCTCTGACATCTCTGGTGTTTCCTGTGCTGCCATCAGCCCGCCCCCCTCGCCGGATATTCATGATTTTTTTATGATTTCATCCGCGAAACGCGGTCTGATATCGTATGGAATATCGGATCCTT
Organism: uncultured Oribacterium sp.; assembly: GCA_934270345.1. Classification (GTDB taxonomy): domain Bacteria; phylum Bacillota; class Clostridia; order Lachnospirales; family Lachnospiraceae; genus Oribacterium. The sequence continues at coordinate 20,809 of CAKQPT010000011.1, forward strand.
CTAAATATATGTTCTCAGGGAAAGAGCGTCAATCGCCGTACCGTTCTAAATTGCATACAATGCACATTGTTCGCCTTTATATCCAAAAATATGGACAGACAGGTAGTACGTAATGTAAGGCTGCCCAGTGGGCGACCACCAGACGCCATACGGAGAGGTCGTGAAGAATCAAAATCCCACCCATTAGAAGTACTTAGAATTTTCCTTAGCCCCTCTGATAATGCTGAGTTTTTATCAAGATAACTCAGCGATTGCAGAGGGCTTAGTACTTCTTATGGGTGGGATTTTAGAGTCTTCCGAGCTCGGAGTACTGTGCGACTGGTGGTCGCCCACTGAGCAGCCGGACTATAGTTTAGTGCGCCAGCTTCATGAAGAAGCCTGCCTTCTGAAGTGCCGGGCGAAGTGCCGCGTATACAGCCACAGATACGACGAGGGATACGACCGCGTTGATCGTGGTGGCGACGAAGTTGATCTTCAGGGACAGATCCGCTGCTGGCTTTCCGAGGATGAGAATTTTATACCAGTAGCCGATGATCGGGTCTGCAAACATGTTGAAGATCAGACCGCAGGCAGCAGCGATGATAGTCCAGCGAAGGATATGCTTCGGATCATCGGTCTTCGTGATACCGCCGATTCTGTGTGCGACGAAGCCGGTGATGAGACCGATGAGCAGCTTACAGAACAGTGTCTTCGGTACGAGTGGAGCATAGACCGGATCCAGCAGATCACCGATGCTCATACCGATTGCACCAGCGATACCACCGAGCGGACCGCCGATGATGAACGCACCGAGTACCACGACGGCATTTCCGAGGTGGATGGATGTCATATCCGCACCGACCGGAATCTTGATCTGCAGGAAGGTGAAGACTGCATAGGAAAGCGCTGCGAACAGAGCGGCAAGCGCAAGCTGATAGGTTTTCGAGTTATTCATAATGTTGCCTCCTCAGGTGTGTTCAGGCATCTGCCTGTTCTGCCCTGCATTATAGGCCAGAGCTGGCACTATCGTAACTACCAGATAATTTTTATTTTATATGACCAGATGGCCGGATGAGACCACATTTGTTATAGAAGAAAACGATGCTATTCCCGTGGGTGTATGCTGCCGGATCAGCTGCAGGCCAATGTCTACAGTGGGATGTGATACCTCCGCAGAGTGACTGCGTGGTGCCCGTTTGCATTGCTATAAAGCAAATTTATATCTGACTCCAGACATCAAGTATTATACAATAGCAGATGCGGGTGCTATGATTTCACCATCAGCTGAAGGAAATCACTTAAGAAACTGATGAACGTAAAGATGAAAACATCGGAACGAAAACGCCGATGCGGACTGCAGAAGCCGCCGGAATCATAGAGGAGAGTTCGGGCGACCCGCAGATAGGAACGCGCAGCCGAAGCTGCAGAAGGAGAACATCATGCCGAAGAAGCCATATGTAGACAGAAATTACGGATTTGATACCAAGGCCATCCACGTAGGACAGGAGAACCCGGATCCAGCGACCGGCGCGAGAGCGGTTCCGATCTACCAGACCAGCGCATTCGTATTTAACGATGCCGATCATGCAGCTGCCCGTTTCGCACTGAAGGATGCAGGAAACATCTATGCGAGACTGACGAACCCGACCGAGGATGTCTTCGAGCAGAGAGTCGCCGCCCTCGAGGGTGGTGTCGCAGCACTCGGTGTTGCATCCGGTGCAGCCGCGGTCACCTACGCATTTAAGGCCGTTGCACATGCCGGTGACCACATCGTTTCCGCGAAGAACATCTACGGCGGAACCTACAACTACCTCGCTCATACCTTTACCGACTACGGTGTAACGACCACGTTCGTAGATCCGTACAACTACGAGGAAGTTGAGGCAGCCATCCAGCCGAACACGAAGGCCCTCTATGCCGAGACCCTCGGTAACCCGAACGGTGAGGTCCTCGACCTCGATAAGTGGGTAGAGATCGCACACAAGCATGACCTCCCGCTCATCATCGATAACACCTTCGCAACCCCGGTACAGATCCGTCCGATCGAGCACGGTGCCGACATCGTCGTTCATTCAGCGACAAAGTTTATCGGTGGTCACGGAACCACCATCGGCGGTGTCATCGTCGATGCCGGCAAGTTCAACTGGAACCAGCCGGAGAAGTGGCCATGGCTCGCAACGAAGAACGAGTCCTACCATGGCGTAACCTTCGCCACCGACTGCGCACCGGCCACCATCGCCACCTATCTTCGCGCCATCATCCTTCGTGACGAAGGCGCAACCCTTGCACCGCTGAACGCATGGCTGCTCCTGCAGGGCATCGAGACCCTGGCTCTTCGTGTAGAGCGTCACACCGAGAACGCACTGAAGGTTGTCGATTACCTGTCGAAGAACCCGCATGTTGCCTACGTTTCTCACCCGGCTGCCTCGAAGGATCCGGTACAGCAGGCCCTCTATCAGAAGTACTATCCGAACGGCGCCGGCTCCATCTTCACCTTTGACATCGACGGTGACGAGCAGAAGGCGAAGGACTTCATCGATAACCTCGAGCTCTTCTCACTGCTGGCCAATGTTGCCGACGTGAAGTCTCTCGTCGTACACCCTGCAACCACTACCCACGCAGAGTGCAATGACGCCGAGCTCGCCGATCAGGGCATCAAGCGGAACACCATCCGCCTCTCCATCGGCATCGAGAATGTCGAGGATATCATCGCAGACCTCGACCGCGCATTCCACGCTGTATTCGCTGACTGATATAATTTTATATCACAGATCATCTCATGAACCGGAAGCCACTGGCTTCCGGTTTTTTCAGTCCGTCACAGTTCCGGCTCCCCCTGCAGCCTGCTTTTCTGAAATAAAAATTGTGCAACAGGTTGCTGCACAAATTTGTATTTCAACCAATGTGCTAAAAAATGCCCCTGTCCCTGTGCTATCATAGAGCTATCAGAAAAAGGCAGGTGTCTTATGAGCTTACGTTTCATTTTCGGCGCGGGTGGCGCCGGTAAAACCGAATATCTCTTACAGTATTTCCTGAAGCATGCACCGGAGAACTTCCGAAAGAACTGGTTCCTGATCGTGCCGGAGCAGGATACGCTGGCGATGCAGAAAAAGATCCTCGCGCATCCGGCAAATCCGGGCGGCGGTATCCTGAACATCGATGTGCTGAGCTTCAACCGTCTGGCCTATCGTGTCTTCGAGGAGCTCGGCCTCCAGGCGATGACCATCATCGACGATACCGGAAAGATCATGATTCTCCGCTCGGTGACGGAGAAGATCCGGGGTAAGCTGCGCCTGTACCAGCGTGAGCTCAATAAGCCGGGATTCCTCGAGAGTCTGAAGTCCCAGATCTCCGAGTTCTATCAGTATCACATCACCCCGGAGATGCTGGACCTCGCTGCGGAGCGCGCCGAGTCGCAGTATACCCGGAGTAAGCTCCAGGATATCGCGCTGATCTATGAGCATTTTCAGCAGTACATGGAGGAGCATGGCTATCATACGCAGGAGGAAATCCTCGATCAGCTGTATGCACATCTGCCGGAGTCTCGGCTGCTGCAGAATGCGGTCGTGGCCTTCGACGGCTTCACCGGCTTCACGCCGATCCAGCTTCGTATCCTCGAGGAGATCCTGCCGGTGACGGCGGAGACCCTCGTGAGCTGTGAGGTGAGCCTCGATGCGCACGACTCGATCTATGAGCTGCGCGGTCCGGAGGACCTCTTCTACCTGTCACGGCAGACGGTGGCGAAGCTGACGAAGATGGCGTCGGATCTGAAACTTTCGGTGGAAGCCCCGATCGACGTGAACCGCTTCGATGCGCGCACCGGAGAGCCACGGCCGGCGGGGGCGGTACTGCCGCGCTTCGTGAAGGCACCGGCCCTGGCCACGATCGAGGCACGCCTCTACCGCTTCGATACCGTGGCGGCGAAGGCGGCCCCGGACGCCTCCCTCGTGATCCGCGAGGCGGCGGATCTCCGCCAGGAGGTCGAGGCGATGGCCACCAGCATCGAGGAGGCCGTGCGTCGGGAAAATCTCCGCTACCAGGACATCGGCATCATCCTGACGAATCCGGAGAACTACCGGGACATCGTTTATAAGGTGTTTTCCGAGGCCGGGATCCCGTATTTCTTTGATGATCCGGCGAGCCTGCTCGATTCTCCCTACGCGGAGCTCATGCGGGCGGCACTGGAGGCCGTCGACCGGAATTTCAGCTTCGATGCGGTCCTTCGTTTCCTGCGTGCCCTGCCGGACGTGACACCGGAAAAGGAGCAGCACATCGACCGGCTCGATAATATCCTGCGGGCCACCGGTATCCGTGGCGCGTCGAAGTATGACGCGGTTTGGACGGAAGAGGATGGCAGTGTGGGTGAGCGGGAGGCCCTCCGTCAGGAGCTGATCCTGCCGCTGCTTCATCTGCGCACGCAGTCCGGTGAGCGTGGTGCGAGCGTAGCGACGCGTGTGGATGCGCTGGAAGCGCTGATGCAGGAAATCGGGGCTTCGGAAGCCATTGCTTCCCTGACAGCCTCCCTCCGTGCGACGGGCGATCAGAACCGCGCGGAGGCGCTCGAGGAGAGCGTGACGGCGATCGATGCAGTGCTCCGTCAGTTTCGTTCGCTGCTGGGCGAGACCTCGGTGTCCCGCGCAGAGTTTCGTGACGTACTCGATGCAGGCCTCCGCCAGGCCTCGGTGCGCGTGATTCCGGCGACCCTTGATCAGGTCGTGATCGGTGATCTCACGCGCTCCCGCTTCTCGAATCCCCGCCTCTTCTTCGTGGCCGGACTGACGGCGGACGAGGTGCCGAAGGCAGAACCCGACACGAAGCTGCTGACTGACCGGGACCGCCATCTGTTTAAGGACTTAGACATTGAACTGGCCCCGGACCGGGTGGAGAGCGCCCTCGTGCAGCGCTTCTATATCTACCGCGCGCTGCTGAATCCGTCGGAGCGCCTGGTGCTGAGCTATGCCCTGAAGGGGCGTGACGGCAAGGGCTGCCGTGCGTCCGGACTGATCAAGGAGATCCGCGACATGTTTACGGAACTCCCGGTGGAGAAGCTGCGGGAGCGTGCGCCGCGTGCCTTCACGATGAAGGAGGCCGAGCGTCTGATCGCCGGGGCGATGCAGGAGCTCGAGACGCTGGCAGCGCAGGATGCGGGGCCAATGCTGACGCCGGAAGCACAGAGGACGGCGCAGGACACGGCGGCGGGCACCAGGACAGGGGATGCGGCAGCTTCACAGGATTATCGTGCGAAGGCGCAGCAACAGGAGACGGCGAAGCTGACACGTCTGCTGGAGTATCTCGCGATCCTCGACCGGGATCCGACACAGCATGCGAAGGCGCAGCAGCTGATAGCGGCGGCCTTCACGCATTATGAGGAGGATATGTTGTCCCGGAAGGTCGCTGAGGAGCTCTATGGCGGGCGTATCCTCGGTTCCATCACGCGCCTCGAGCGTTACAGTCAGTGCGCGTACCAGCATTTCCTCCGCTATGGTCTCAGGCTTCAGGAGCGGGAGAGCTTTGATCTTCAGATGTATGATATCGGAAATCTCTACCACGGGGCGATCGAACAGAGCTTCCGGCATACGCTGGAGGCAGAGAAAAAGCTGGAGGCACTCAGTGAGGAGGAGATCTGCACACTTGCCGAGGAGAGTGTCACGCAGGTGTCCGCGAGCTACAATCACGGCCTTATGATGGATACGGCACGTAACCAGTACCTCGTACGGAAGGCGACAGCCATCACCCGGACGACGTTGTGGGCGCTCGCGGAGCAACTGCGCCGCGGTGCGTTCCATGTGGACGGACTCGAGAAGAACTTCGACTACATCCGTGACGGCATGCGCCTGACCGGGCGGATCGATCGTGTAGACGTCGCCCAGGACGAGGGCCACGTCTATGTGAAGGTCATCGACTACAAGTCCGGAAAGACGAGCTTCGATCTCAGCCGGGTCTACAACGGAACGCAGCTGCAGCTCACGACCTATATGAACGTCGCGATGAACGAGTACCAGCTGCGCTATCCGGAAAAGGAGATCGTACCGGCGGCGATGTTCTACTATCGGATCGATGATCCGGTGCTCGATTATGACGCGACAGCCAGTGCAGAGGACCGTGAACGTGCGCGTCTCAAGAAGCTGATGGTCGACGGCCTCGTGAACACGGAGCTGTCGGTCGTACAGAAGCTGGATACGGGGATCGAGAAGGCGTCGGATATCCTGCCGGTGACGATTCGGGCGGGGGCCGTCGATGCGACGAAGAAAAACGTCGCCTCGACGAAGCGTTTCCGGGATCTCGGCCGCTTCGTCGACCAGAAGATGCAGGGCTTCGCACAGGAAATCCGGGATGGCCGGATCGTCGTGGATCCGATCCGGATCAGTACGGATACGACGGCCTGCAGCTGGTGTCCGTATCATAGTATCTGCCGCTTCGACCCGCGGATCGACGGCTACGCCTACCGGAGCGGAGAGAAGCTTTCGGCAGAGGATATCTGGAACGAGATTTCACCAGAGGAGAAGAACGATGCAGTGGACGACTGAACAGGAAAGTGTAATCAATCATACAGCGGGGAATCTGCTGGTCGCCGCGGCGGCGGGCTCCGGCAAGACCGCGGTGCTCGTGCAGCATGTGATTTCCCGGATTATGGACCCGGTGGATCCGGTGAAGCTGTCCGAGGTGGTGATCATGACCTTCACAGAGGCAGCGGCCCAGGAGATGCGGGATCGGATCAAGTCGGCGCTCGAGGAGAAGCTCCGGGAGCACCCGGACAGCGCAGAGCTGATCCGTGAGGCCGGGAGCATTCAGAACGCGAGCATCTCCACCATCGATGCCTTCTGTAAGCATTTCATCACGGAAAACTATGCGGCGATCGACCTCGACCCGGGCTTCCGCATGGGAGACCAGGGCGAGCTCCGGCTTCTGCAGGGCGATATCCTCGAGGATCTGCTGGAGGAGGAGTATGCGGCGGGCGAAGAGGATTTTCTCCACTTCGTCGACACCTTCGCGCAGGGAAAGACCGACGCGGGCATCGCAGAGCTGATTCAGAAGCTGTACGAGAGCGCGGCCTCCCACCCGTGGCCGGAGGAGTACCTCGATGCCTGTCTCACGGCGAAATCGGCGGATGGAAAGAAGTTTCTCCTGGAGCAGCTCGCCGCGCGTCTCCGCGATGACGCGGAGCGGATGGACTATGCGCTGTCCATCTGTGCAGAGCCGGACGGACCGGAAAGCTATCTTCCGAATGTGGCGCAGGAAAAGCAGGCGATCCGGTACGCAGCAGAGGCGGTGGATCTCCAGGAACTCGTTCTCCGGACGCAGGCGATCCGTTATGAGCGTCTGAAACCGACGAAATCCGCACTGAAGGGCCGCGTGACGGCGATCCGTGACGATGTGAAGAAGGATACGAAGGACATCGCCGGGCTGCCGGTCGTTCTGGATCCGGAGGCCGAGGCGAGGATGGAGGCCGGCATCGAGCGCTGTATGCATGGCCTCGTGCGCCTCACGAAGAAGTTCAGCGCGCGCTACCAGGAGGAGAAGGAAAAGCGGCATGTGCTCGACTTCGGTGATCTCGAGCATAAGGCGCTGGAGATCCTCTATACCACGGACGCCGACGGCGTCCGCCATCCGTCGGCGATCGCCGATGATGTCGCACAGCAGTATCGGGAGATCCTGGTGGATGAGTATCAGGACTCGAACTTCGTGCAGGAGGAGCTGATCCGTGCCCTCTCGGCGGAGCGCTTCGGCCGTCCGGATGTGTTCCAGGTCGGCGACGTGAAGCAGTCCATCTACAGCTTCCGCCAGGCGCGCCCGGATCTCTTCCTTATGAAATATCAGGATCCGGACTATCCGAAGATCGAGCTGAGCCGGAACTTCCGGAGCCGCAACGAGGTGGTGCGGGCGGTCAACCGCGTGTTCCACCGCGTGATGCGTCCGATGCTGGGCGGCATCGACTACAACGAGAAGGTGGCGCTTCACTATGGCTACCCGAAGGCGCCGGAAAGCGAGGAGATCGATCCGCGCTACCAGACGGAGCTTCTGCTGCTCGAGGTCTCGAAGGAGACGTCGGAGGAGCTGTTCGGTGCGCAGATGTCGAAGGAGGAGGCGGAGGCGCACATGATTGCGGAGCGTATCCAGCGGCTCCATGCGGATGGCGTGAAGTACCGCGATATGGTGATCCTGCTTCGCTCCCCGGGCTCCTGGGCGGATACCCTCGTGGAGATTCTCGGTGCCGATGGCGTGCCGGCCTACTGCACCAGCAACGAGGGCTACTTCGATACCGTCGAGGTGGAGACCGTGCTGGCCCTTCTCGATGTCATCGACAATCCGCAGCAGGACATCCCGCTGGCCGCCGTCCTCCACTCGCCGATCTACCAGTTCACGGACGAGGAGCTGGCGGAGCTCGTCGCGCACTTCGGTTCCCTCCGGGCTGCGCTGCCGCAGGCACCGGAGGCCAATGCTTCCGACGCGGCGACAGATGGCGTTGCGGACGGAGCCGGCAGCGGAACAGGCGGGGATGCGCCGGCGTGCCATCCGATCGTGACGCCGGGTACCTGCGTGGAAGAGGGCACCGCTTCCAGTGCATCCGCAGAAAGCGATACGCAGTCGCCGCTCGCCCCGGCGCTGCAGGCGAAGCTCGACCACTTCTGTGCAGAGCTCGCACGTTACCGTGCCATGGCCCACTACCTGTCGATTCACGAGCTGCTGTACCGGATCTTCGACGAGACCGGCTACGATCACTACGTCTCCGCGATGCCGGCGGGCCGGCGTCGCAAGGCGAACCTCGACGCGATGATCGATATGGCGCTGTCCTTCGAGAAGACCTCATACAAGGGCCTCTTCGACTACATCCGCTATATCGAAAAGCTGAAGAAGTATGACAGTGACCAGGGCGAGGCGACGGTGTTCTCCGACCAGGATGATCTCGTACGCATCATGTCGATCCATAAGTCGAAGGGCCTGCAGTTCCCGGTGGTCTTCCTCTCCGGTATGAGCCGGAGGTTCAATACGCGCTCGCTGAACGATGCGGTGCTGGTGGATGCCGAGCTGGGCATCGGCTGTGATTATGTGGACCTGGAAAATAAAGTGAAGATTCCGTCCCTGAAGCGGGCGGCGATTCGGAAAAAGCTGGAGACCGACCAGCTCGGCGAGGAGCTTCGCGTGCTCTATGTCGCGATGACACGCGCCGAGGAAAAGCTGATCCTGACGGCGACGACGGGCGATATCGGGAAGCTCCTTCAGAAGTATCCGGATGCGGAGGCACCACTCTCCGGTACGGAACTGCAGAGTGCGAGCTGCTACCTCGACTGGATCATGATGGCCGAGGGCGCTGAAAAGCTGCAGCGGGTCGGCGCGACGCGGGATGTGATCGAGCTCTTCGATTATACCCTGCACGACATCCACCTCGCCGCGGAGCAGACGGCGCTGAACCGTCTTCGTCGGGAGGAGAAGCTGCAGCAGGCGGTCAGCTCGGTGGACGCAGCGTCGTCCTCGTATGTGGAGGCCATGGAGGACCTTTCCTATTGCTATCCGCACGAAGCTGCGACCCGGCTCTACCCGAAGCACTCCGTCTCCGAGATCAAGGAAACGGCGATGGAAGCCTTCGAGGAAGACCATGCACGTGCCGGCCGGGAGCATTGGCATCTGACCGTGGATCACAGCGAGACCGACCCGTCCGGCCTGGTCCCGGAAAAGCCGGTGCACTACCAGGAAAAGGCGGGCGCGGATGTCGGCGACGCCTACCACCATGCGCTCGAGAAGTACGATTATCTCGATCCGTCGTCGGATTTCAGGACGCAGCTCGAGCAGAAGCTGCCGGAAGCCGAAGTGAAGCTCATCAATCCGAAGCGTTTTCAGGCCTTTCTGCAGTCGCCGCTCGCGGCGCGCTTCCGGAAGGCCCAGGCGGCGGATATGCTCTACCGTGAGCAGCATTTCATGAAACAGGTGCCGAATGACTACCTCTTCCCGGGCAGTGACACGTCGGAACCGGTCATCCTGCAGGGCATCATTGACGCCTTCTTCATCGAAGACGGCGAGATCGTCCTCGTGGACTACAAGTCCGACCATGTCCGGGAGGCGGAGACGCTGATCGGGCGCTACCGGAAGCAGCTCGAGCTCTACGCAGAGGCCCTCGAGAAGATTACCGGGCTCCGGGTGAAGGAGAAGCTCATCTACTCCATCATCCTCGAGCAGGCGATTCCGGTTTGATCGCACTTTCAAACTGAAAGCATGTGCTCAGTGTGTCGACCGGCCGGCATGGTCGTCATATAGTGAAGGTGCAGGCGACATTTGATAAACAAAAAAGACCAGGCGGGCAGTCGCTCTTCTGGTCTTTCTCTATGTATATATACGGTCTGTTTGGCCAATGCTTACATCAGGCATCGACGCAGGAGAGGCCTCAGGCCTCTGCGTCTGCGGGCCCGGTCTCTGCGAAACATCGGTCCTGAATAGGGCCTCAGGCCTCCGCTTCCGTGTTCTCCGTCTCTGCGAGGATGATCTCCTTCGCGTATGGGAGGGTCTCGATCCAGTGGCAGAAGGTATGCCACTCGTCGAGCTTATGATTTTTCCGGGCGAAGTAGATGTTGATCAGGGTCTCGTAATTCAGCGAAATGGTGCGCATCTGGTTATAGGACTCCGGGATCATCTCGATGAGATTATACCAGTCGGCCTTGTCCTTTCCGTTCTCCATATAGCGGAGGCGGATCTTCTCGATCTCCGCGATGTACTTCTCCATGATCTCAAGCGCGTCGTCGGTCAGATGATCATGCGAGAAATCCTCGAGCTCGATCGGCTTACTGTGGATCTTATGCATTGTCGAGGTGGAGTTTGCGACGGTCGCCACCTTATAGGTATCGTACTCCTTCCACCAGTAGAGCGGCGCTGTAACATCACAGCAGACGAAGATCTGGCGGACATACTTCCGGTGATCGGAGCCGGCGAGACGGAGCCGCTTCGCGAGTGAGAGATCATTCGGTCCCAGCACATAGTTTCCGTCCTCATCGTAGTAGCTGTCGGAGCGCGCCCAGGAGTTCATCGGGTTGCGGGCACCGCGCATCGCGTTCTCCAGATTCATCACGGATGTTCTTTCGATCTTTAACATGTATACCTCTTTCTTATATGCATCGATTTTTCGATTTCGTTTGGGTCAATGTTTCTATATTAACAGATATCGCGGGGAAACGGAATACAGACTGAACGGGAGAAAATCCCTGCCTGATTTCGCACGGCCTCTCCGTATGGTTTCAGCTGCCGGCTCTCCGGGCCACTGAAGGATCGGATGGTCATCTGCTTTCGTCTACTTCGTCAAAATATTGTGAATTTTTTGTTAAAAATATACCAAATTGCTTAATTGCCATTGCTATCGACTGAGCAGAATGTTATAATGCTTGCGAACGTTAAAGAAATAACAAACCTCGGCAGGCGGGCATTCCGTTCGTGATGCAACAGAGGTTTGACAAAAAGAAAGAAGGAATATCTTATGGCTAGATTCTGTTTACCAAGAGACATTTATCACGGTAAGGGCGCATTAGCAGAGCTCAAGAACTTCAAGGGTAAGAAGGCGATGATCTGCGTTGGTGGTGGATCCATGAAGCGTTTCGGTTTCCTCCAGAGAGCAGAGGAGTATCTGAAGGAGGCTGGATTTGAGGTTCAGCTTTACGAGGGTATCGAGCCGGATCCATCCGTTGAGACCGTTATGAAGGGCGCTGCAGCGATGATCGAGTTCCAGCCTGACTGGATCATCGCGATGGGCGGTGGATCACCGATCGATGCTGCGAAGGCAATGTGGATCAAGTATGAGTATCCGGATTGCACATTCGAGGATATGTGTAAGGTATTCGGTATTCCGGAGCTTCGCCATAAGGCACACTTCTGTGCGATTTCCTCTACTTCCGGTACCGCAACCGAGGTAACTGCATTCTCGATCATTACCGATTATCAGAAGGGAACCAAGTACCCGATCGCGGACTTCGAGATCACACCGGATGTTGCGATCGTTGATCCTGATCTTGCAGAGACCATGCCGAAGAAGCTTGTCGCTCACACGGGTATGGATGCGATGACACACGCGATCGAGGCGTATGTTTCTACCGCAAACTGCAACTACACGGATCCGCTTGCAATCCATGCAATCGAGCTCATCCAGAACAACCTTGTAAAGTCCTACAACGAGGATATGGCTGCTCGTGATACCATGCATGATGCACAGTGCCTCGCTGGTATGGCATTCTCGAACGCACTGCTCGGTATTGTACACTCCATGGCACACAAGACCGGTGCTGTATTCGCTGATTACGGCGCACACATCATCCACGGTGCTGCAAATGCTATGTACCTTCCGAAGGTTATCGCTTTCAACGCAAAGGACGAGACCGCGAAGAAGAGATATGGTGTCATCGCTGATTACATGCACCTCGAGGGCGCAAATGATGATGAGAAGGTTGCAAACCTCATCAAGTACCTCCGCAAGATGAACGACGAGCTGAACATCCCTCACTGCATCAAGAACTATGGCGCAGATTCCTATCCGACAGAGCAGGGCTTCGTTCCTGAGGATGTATTCCTTGAGAGACTTCCTGGCATCGCAGAGAGAGCAATCGGTGATGCATGTACCGGTTCCAACCCTCGTCAGCCGTCTCAGGAAGAGATGGAGAAGCTCCTCAAGGCATGCTACTATGACACAGAGGTAGATTTCTAATCAGACCTGATCTGATCCATACGCAAGCTTAGTCAATGACTTTTTCTCTTAAAAGGAGCGCCGCCCATCCGGGCGGCGTTCTTTTTAGGTAAAACAATAGGAGCCGGGCCTTTTGAGGCCCGGCTCCCATTTCATTTCAGATTATTCCAGATACGGAAGAAACGCGCTTGCAAGTCCCAGGAAGATGAAGAATCCGAGGACATCCGTCGCGGTCGTCACGAAGATACTCGACGCGAGGGCCGGGTCGGCATGCAGCTTCTCGAGGGTGAGCGGTACGAGGAAGCCGAAGATGCCGGACACCACGAGGTTGCCGATCATCGCGAGGAAGATGATGATGCCGAGATAGACATTGCCATAGAGAAGGGCGACTACGATGCCGGTTACGAGGCCGGTGGCAGCACCATCGACGACGCCGAGCAGGATCTCCTTTACGAAGGACTTCCAGTTTTCCTTAAAGCTGATCTCGTCGTTCGCGAGCTCACGGACCATGACGGACATGGTCTGGGTGCCTGCATTGCCGCCCATACCGGAGACGATGGTCATCGTCGCGGAGAGGGCGACCACCTTCGCGATGGTCGATTCAAACATCTTGACCGTGAAGGAGGCGAGGAAGGCCGTCAGCAGATTGATCAGCAGCCATGGCAGACGCATACGTACGGATTCCCAGAGGGTCGTATCGAGACCCTCCTCTGCGGAGGTACCTCCCAAGTGCGCGATATCCTCATCGTGCTCCTCGTTGATGACATCGATGATATCATCGACGGTGATGATGCCGAGGATGGAGCCCTTACTGGATACGACCGGGATGGCCTGCAGGTCATACTTCGATACGACCTGAGCGACCTCCTCCTGATCGACCTCCGGCTCGACGGAAACGACCTGATCGTCCATGATCTCGGACAGCTTCGTGTTACGCGGAGAGCTCAGAAGATCCCGGAGGTCGACGGTGCCGACCAGCTTCTTCAGGCGCTCCTCGTCGGTGACATAGATCGTCTCGATGACCTCGGTCTTCGGACCGATGTCACGGATCGTGTCGAGTGCCTGGGCGCAGGTACGGTCCTCACGGAGGGCGATGTACTCGGTGGTCATGATACCGCCGGCACTGTCATCCGGATACTGCAGGAGGGTATGAATGATCCGGCGGTCACCTGACTTCATGCGGTTCAGCAGTCGCTTCTGATGGGCGATTTCCATCTCGCCCAGGATATCTACGATATCATCCTTCGACATGTCCTCGAACATGGCGAGCAGGGTATCATCATCGAGGTGCTCACTGATACGCTGACGCGTGTCATCATCCGCTTCCTCCATGATTTCGGTCAGCTGCTCGGTATTCAGGAACTTCGGGAGCTTCTGCAGGTCCTCATCATCGAGGTCATCGACCTCTTCGACGAAGTCGGCCGGCTGCATCTCCTCGTAGTACTCACTGATTTCTTCCTTATTACCCTCGTCGATGAGTTCTTCGAGTTCGTCTTCACGTTCCGGCTCGTCTGCCTTGTCCTCATCGAAGTCATCGGTATCGGTATGGATCTGGCTTCGGTCATCATCGTCCGATTTCTTATCATCATCCGGGATGGACTCGAAGAGGTCGGTCAGGTTCGGACGCGACTCCTCCGGGATCTCCGGCTCATCGTCTTCCCGTGAACGGGGATCGACATTTGAAACAGGCTTTCCTGCGGCTGTTGTTTCCTGATTCAGCTTACGTTCTTCATCCTGCTGCTTCAGTTCATCCATGGCGCACCTCCTGTGATATATACATAAGGGCAGAATCCCCTGTATACCGTTTACTTCTCTTCTCATTTTAAAAATTCGATTTCGATATGGCAACCTTTTTTTGCATATAATAAGATAATAAGATCGTTAAATAAACAGCAACCTTGTGAAACTTTTGTTGAGATTACGAAGATAAATGTTATAATGATAGTATTGTGATTCAGGCGTAGAAGTCGCTCTGCGCTCTGGAATCTCAGAGAACGAAGAACATGGAGGAGATCATGTACGAAATAACCAAAGTTGAGCACCTTGTTGACAAGGACTGGCTTATGGTCATCAAGGCACCATTTGTTGCCATGAAGTGTGAACCTGGTCAGTTTATGATTGCGAAGCTCGGAGAGCTGGGCGAGAGAATTCCGTTTACCATCGCAGATTACGACAGAGAGGCGGAGACCATCACCATCGTATTCCAGGTAGTGGGCGCTTCCACCGAGAAGATGAGCCACCTGAAGGCCGGTGATTCTTTCACGGATATCGTAGGACCGCTCGGCAGACCGTCCGAGATGGTCGACACACCGATCGAGGAGCTGAAGAAGGAGTCGTTCATCTTCATCGCCGGCGGTGTCGGTGCTGCACCGGTTTATCCGCAGGTGAAGTGGCTGCATGAGCACGGCATCGAGGCGGATGTCATCCTCGGCGCCAGAAATAAGGACCTTCTGATCATGGAAGAGGATCTTCGTAAGGTAGCGGCCAATGTCTATGTATGTACAGATGATGGCTCCTACGGCGAGAAGGGTGTCGTAACCGACATTCTGAAGAAGCTGGTCAACGAAGAGGGCAAGAAGTACACGAAGTGCGTAGCCATCGGACCAGTCATCATGATGAAGTTTGCCTGCCTCACCACAAAGGATCTCGGCATCCCGACCATCGTTTCCATGAACCCGATTATGATCGATGGTACCGGCATGTGCGGTGCCTGCCGTCTGATTGTCGGCGATAAGGTGAAGTTTGCCTGCGTTGATGGACCTGAGTTTGACGGTCATCTCGTAGACTTCGACCTCGCGATGAAGCGTCAGAGACAGTACAAGGATGAAGAGGGAAGAGCGATGCTCGCATTACAGGAGGGTGCTACACACTCCGGCGGCTGCGAAGCAGATAAATAATCAGGAGGCAGAGAATGGACGTTAAGAATAGAATTCCTGTCCGCGAGCAGGATGCGAAGGTTAGAGCAACAAACTTCGAAGAGGTTTGTCTCGGATATAATGACGAAGAAGCACATCTTGAGGCGCTGAGATGCCTCGAGTGTAAGAACCCGATGTGCGTGAAGGGCTGCCCTGTTTCCATCAACATTCCGGGCTTCATCCATCACGTAAAGGAAGGCAATATCGAGGCAGCAGCGGATGTGATCGCACTGTCCTCTGCACTTCCGGCAGTCTGTGGACGTGTCTGCCCTCAGGAGACACAGTGCGAGGGTAAGTGCGTACGTGGCATCAAGGGTGAGGCGATTTCCATCGGTAAGCTCGAGCGTTATGTCGCTGACTGGGCGAGAGAGCATGACTATGTGGCTGCGAAGCCGGGTACACCGAATGGGAAGAAGGTAGCCGTGATCGGTTCCGGTCCTTCCGGACTGACCTGCGCAGGTGATCTCGCAAAGATGGGTTATGATGTAACCATCTTCGAGGCATTCCATCAGCCAGGTGGCGTTCTCGTATATGGCATCCCGGAGTTCCGTCTTCCGAAGGATCGTGTCGTAAAGCCGGAGATCGAGAACGTTAAGAAGCTCGGTGTAAAGATCGATACCAACGTCATCATCGGTCGTTCCCTGACCATCGATGACCTCCTCACAGAAGAGGGCTTCGATGCCGTATTTATCGGTTCCGGTGCAGGACTTCCTCGTTTCATGAACATTCCGGGCGAGGCTGCAAACGGTGTTTACTCCGCAAATGAGTTTCTGACACGTAATAACCTTATGAAGGCATATCGTGAGGATTCCGATACCCCGATCAAGGTTGGTAAGAAGGTCGTTGTCGTCGGTGGTGGTAACGTAGCGATGGATGCTGCGAGAACCGCACTTCGTCTCGGCGCAGAGGTACATGTCGTATACCGTCGTTCCGAGGAAGAGCTTCCTGCACGTCGTGAGGAGGTTCACCACGCGAAGGAAGAGGGTATCATCTTCGATCTCCTCGAGAACCCGATTCAGATCTATACGGATGAGAATGACTGGGTAAAGGGCGTACAGATCCAGCGCATGCAGCTCGGTGAGCCGGATGCATCCGGACGTCGCAGACCGGAAGCCATCCCTGGTGATGTTTATGACATGGACTGCGATATGGTCATCATGTCCCTCGGTACCTCTCCGAACCCGCTGATCAAGGATACAACCGCTGGTCTCGACACCAACTCCCATGGCTGTATCATCGCGAAGGAGGAGAACGGACAGACATCCAAGACCGCCGTTTATGCCGGTGGTGATGCCGTAACAGGCGCGGCGACCGTTATCCTTGCGATGGGTGCCGGTAAGGCTGCTGCAAAGGGCATCGATGATTATCTCAATGGTCGTACCACAGAGTAATCAGAAAAGAATTCTGTATACATGAAATTTTCGGCGTGTATTCACTTGAATACACGCCTTCTTTGTGAGAAAATAGACAAAGTTTCCGAGACAGTGTTTTTATGCTGTGGAAATTTGAATTTTGCGTCGTTCACGTTTTCGAATTTGCGTGGATTGTTGAAAGGAGATTCATATGACCTATACAAATGAGGTTGAGAACATGTGCCCTATCGCACAGGGTGTTCATCATGGTGCTGCTCCTATTCCTGAAGAGGGAAAGTGGGTACAGTCCAAGGAAGTAAAGGATATTTCCGGATTCACACACGGTGTAGGCTGGTGTGCACCACAGCAGGGTGCCTGCAAGCTTTCTCTGAATATTAAGGAAGGTATCATCCAGGAGGCACTTGTCGAGACCATCGGCTGCTCCGGTATGACTCATTCTGCTGCGATGGCTGCAGAGATCCTTCCGGGGCTTACAGTTCTCGAGGCATTAAACACTGACCTCGTATGTGATGCGATCAACACAGCGATGAGAGAGCTGTTCCTCCAGATTGCATACGGCCGTTCCCAGTCTGCATTCTCCGATGACGGACTTGCAGTTGGTGCTGGTCTTGAGGATCTTGGTAAGGGCCTTCGTTCCCAGGTTGGTACCATGTACGGTACACTGAAGAAGGGACCTCGTTACCTCGAGATGGCTGAGGGCTATGTAACTGACATCGCTCTTGATAAGGATGATCAGATCATCGGTTACAAGTACGTTAACCTCGGAAAGATGACAGACTTCATCAAGAAGGGTGATGATCCTACCACAGCATGGGAGAAGGCAAAGGGCCAGTACGGTCGTATCGACGATGCTGTTAAGTTCATCGATCCACGTAAGCAGTGATAAGCTCAGAAGGAGGAAATTAAGATGGCATTATTTGAGGGATACGAGAGACGTATCAAGCAGATCAATGAAGCTTTAAATAAGTACGGTATCGCTGATATCGAAGAAGCTCGTAAGATTACAGAAGACGCTGGCCTCGATGTTTACAACATGGTTAAGGGCGTTCAGACCATTTGCTTCGAGAATGCTTGCTGGGCTTACATCGTAGGTGCTGCAATCGCAATCAAGAAGGACTGCAGAAACGCAGCAGACGCTGCCGCAGCAATCGGTGAGGGACTTCAGTCCTTCTGCATCCCTGGTTCCGTAGCAGACAACCGTAAGGTAGGTCTCGGCCATGGTAACCTGGGCAAGATGCTCCTTTCCGAGGAGACAGAGTGCTTCTGCTTCCTCGCTGGTCACGAGTCCTTCGCAGCCGCTGAGGGTGCAATCGGTATCGCAAACAACGCAAACAAGGTTCGTGTGAAGCCGCTTCGTGTTATCCTGAACGGCCTCGGCAAGGACGCTGCAAAGATCATCTCCAGAATCAACGGCTTCACCTTCGTTGAGACCGAGTATGATCCATATACCAACACCGTAACCGAGACAGAGCGCATCGCTTATTCCGATGGCCCTAGAGCAAAGGTTAACTGCTATGGCGCAAACTCTGTTCCAGAGGGCGTAGCGATCATGTGGAAGGAGAACGTAGACGTTTCCATCACCGGTAACTCTACCAACCCGACCAGATTCCAGCACCCGGTTGCAGGCACCTACAAGAAGGAGCGCCTCGAGGCTGGTAAGAAGTATTTCTCCGTAGCATCAGGCGGAGGAACCGGACGTACACTTCACCCGGATAACATGGCAGCAGGTCCTGCTTCCTATGGTATGACCGATACCCTCGGCCGTATGCACAGTGACGCACAGTTCGCAGGATCCTCTTCTGTACCTGCACACGTAGAGATGATGGGTCTGATCGGCATGGGCAACAACCCTATGGTTGGCGCTACTGTATCCGTTGCCGTAGCGGTTGCGGAGGCTGCAAAGGCTGGCAAGTTCTAAGGAATTTCAAGGCTTCTAAGAGAAAATAAGAGGGATTCGCAATTTGCGAGTCCCTCTCTTTGATTTTGAAAGGACGTGAACATATGGCAGATTTCAGCACGGAAGAGGGAAAGGCAGCAAATAAAAACGGTATATTGCGGGCGTTTTTCGTCGGGCTGGCTCTGATCATTCAGATTCTTCTGATCATCTCTTTTTTTACGAGACTGAGCCGGTACGCGGAGTGGGTACAGAATGTAACGGAGGTGATTGCGCTCGTCATGGTGCTCGTCATCTACGGGCAGCATAAGACGAGCTCGATGAAGATGCCGTGGATCATCCTCATCATGGCGTTTCCGGTCTTCGGTATCGTACTGTACTTCCTTATCGGCCTCGATGTGTCGACGCGGAAGATGCGGGAGCGCTACCAGAAAATTGACCAGGTGCTGTTCCCGGCGTTGAAGGATACCGCGGATCCGGCGGATCTGGAGGCATTGAAAAAGGAGAATCCGGCAGCGGGTTCCATCGCTCGGTACCTTCAGGATTATGCCTTCTATCCGGTGTACCGGAATACGGATGTCGAGTATTTCGATGAGGCCGCGAAGGGGCTGGAGGCGCAGCTTCGCGATCTTCGGAAGGCAGAGCAGTTCATCTTCATGGAGTACCATGCCATCGAAGATAAGGAATCCTGGCGGCGTATCGAGGAGGTCCTCGTCGAGCGTGTGAAGGCCGGCGTCCATGTGCGTGTCTTCTATGATGATATGGGATCCATCGGCTTCATCACGACGGATTTCGTGAAGAAGCTCGAGCGTCTCGGCATTCACTGCCGTGTGTTTAATCCCTTCGCGCCGGGCGCGAACCTCTTCCTGAATTACCGTGATCACCGGAAGATCACCGTCATCGATAACCGTGTCGGCTTCACCGGTGGTTACAATCTCGCCAATGAGTATTTCAATGTGACGCACCCATACGGGCAGTGGAAGGACAGCGGTATCCGCATAGAGGGACCGGCGGTGCAGAGCATGACCCTCACCTTCCTCGAGATGTGGAATGCTGTCCGCGCGACCGACTGGGACGACCCGGATACCCTTCGCTTCCTGAAGAGCTATCACTACACGGCGAAGGAGCCGACGGGCTTCATCCAGCCGTATGCCGACAGTCCGATGGATGACGAGCAGGTCGGGGAGAATGTCTACATCAGTATGGCGAACAAGGCAGAGAAGTACTGCTACTTCATCACACCGTACCTGATCATCACGGATGAGATGACCCATGCGCTCGGTCTCGCTGCGAAGCGAGGTGTCGATGTGCGTATCATCACACCAGGCATCCCGGATAAGCGGATGGTCTATGGTGTTACCCGCTCCTTCTATAACGGCCTCGTACGGAACGGGGTCCGCATCTTCGAGTGGACGCCGGGCTTCTGTCATGCGAAGATGAGCGTGGTCGATGACCGGATGGCGACCTGTGGTACCATCAACCTCGATTACCGTTCACTGTATCACCACTTCGAGAACGGCTGCTTCCTGGCGGACTGTTCGGCGGTACAGGAGATCAAGGCGGACTTCGACTGTACGTTTAAGGAGTGCCGCGAGGTGACGGATGAGTACCGCATCGGCCGCCGGGGCACCATCAAGCGACTCTGGCAGCTCTTCCTTCGTCTCTTTGCCGAGCTGATGTGATTTTGGAGAACGTGGTTATGGGAATTTCTTTTGTGGTAAACAGTGTGCTGCTCGGTGTCGGTCTGGCGATGGATGCCTTTTCGGTGTCGATGGCGAACGGACTTTCCAACCCGAAGATGAACCGCGCTGAGATGGGCCGGATCGCCGGCTGCTTCGCCTTCTTCCAGTGGCTCATGCCGATGCTCGGCTGGGTGCTGGTCCATACGATCGTCCTGTACTTTCAGGCATTTCAGAAGCTGATCCCGTGGATCGCGCTGATTCTTCTCTGCTACATCGGCGGCAATATGCTGCTGGAGGGCATTCGGAACCCGGAGGGAGAAGAGACCGGCATCGAGGAAACGGATGCGAAGCTTCCGCTCGGGAAGCTCGCGATGCAGGGCGTCGCCACCTCGATCGATGCACTTTCGGTCGGCTTCACGATTTCGGAGTATCACCTGATGGAAGCATTGGCCGCGACCATCATTATCGCGGTCACGACCTTCGTGATCTGCGTCGGCGGACTCCGCATCGGACGCGCGGCCGGCACAAAGCTCAGCGGGAAGGCCGCCATCCTCGGCGGCGTGATCCTGATCGGCATCGGCATCGAGATTTTCGTCAGCGGTCTGTTTTTTGGATGAGCTACTCACCGGTGATATCTGCCGATCATGACAGAATAGTAGTACGTATAAAAGCAGCCAGGGGCCTTTCAACCTCTGGCTGTTTTGCATATGCATGAGAGAAGCGCACGCGGCGCAACGTCTTCAGTGAATCAATCGTCTCTTCCGAAAATCGAAGCGAGTGCATACAGCGCGCCGCCGAGGCAGATCGCGATGTCCCCGATGTTGACGATGATCTTCTTCAGGCTGCCGATGCGGATGTTCAGGTAGTCGGTGACTTCGCCGTGCATTCCGCGGTCGAGGACGTTGCTGAGCGCACCGCCGATCACGATGGACATGCCGAGCTTCCGGAGCTTATAGCGCTTCGGGAAGTAGGCGGTCAGGTACTGGAGGCCGCCGGCGAGAAAGCCGACCGCGGCCATGGAGCTCAGCTTCACGAATTCCGGATATTCTTTGAGGTGGCCCTTTGAGAAGCCAGGATTATGTGCGCGCATGATCTGCACATAACCCTTCGTGCCCGGCATCTCCCGCGGGAAGTTCTCTGCCGGCTCTGTATCAATCGCCGTCTTGAACATCTGGTCGATGGAGCAGATGAGGCTTGCAATCGCCGTATAGTGCAGAAATTCGCCTGTAATCTCCCAGATCAGATGCGTGGTCTTTATATTCTTGATCAGTCCCATAAGGCACCTCCTTTTATAAGCTATATTATATCAGTTTTTTCCGTTCCTGACGACGTTTCCGGCGCACCCGGTTGATATATCGCTCGAAGGCACCGCTGTTCAGATACTCCGCGAGCACATACTGATCATAGGTCGGAACCGTGCAGGAGTAGAAGCTGATCCTCGCCTTCAGCTCCGCCGCCCGCTTCTTCGGAAGCAGCATATAGCCGGTTCGGATCGCCGGCGAGATGGTCTTCGTGAAGGTGTTCATATAGATGACCGTCTCCTCCGGTGCGAGTGAAAAGAGTGTGTCCTCCGATTTCGTCGAGGGTGAGAATTCGGAGGCGTAATCATCCTCGATGATCATCGCCTGTCGCTGTTTCGCCCAGGAGATGTACTCCTGCCGCTTGCCGGCCGTCGCCGTCACACCGCTCGGATAGGAGTCGAAGGGCGTCACATGCAGCACGCCTGCGTCCGAACGCCGGAGCTCGCTCGAGTGAATGCCGTGATGCCCGAGCTTCAGAAGTTCACAGTGCGCACCGTTCGCCTCATACACCCTCCGTATCTTCTCATAGGAAGGATCCTCCAGCGCATAGACCCGCTCACGCCCGAGCATCTGCACGATCAGGCTGTAGAGGTACTCGGATCCGGCCCCCACGATGATCTGCGAAACATCGACATGGATGCCCCGGCTCCGCTGCAGGTAGCGCGCGATGCTCTCGCGGAAGTAGAGTGTCCCCTCGTTCGGCGAGCGCTGCATGCACTCCTCCGCATATTCCGACAGCACCCGCCGCATCGTCCGTGCGAAGCCCGCGAAGGAGAGCTCCGCTGCCGCGGCCTCGTACTGATCCGTCGCCGATGCGCCTTCTGCCTGGGCCAATGCTGAGATTCTGGACCCTCCCGCCGACGCGGCGGACAGACGGGACGTGTTGTCCACTGCCTGCCGGTCGTCTGCATTGTCCGAAGCATCCCCGACGGGGAAGGCGTCCTCCGAGCGGTAGCAGACGAAGTAGCCGCTGCGCTCGCGCGCCTCGATGTAGCCCTCGTCGATGAGGAGATTGTAGGCGTGCTCCACCGTGATGACGGAGGTATCGGTCTGCTCTGCCATCGTCCGCTTCGACGGTACGCGCTCACCGGGAGCATAGGCACCACTCGTGATGTCACCACGGAGCGCTTCGTAAATCTTCAGATAGGCTGGTCGTTTCGTTTCATCTGCTGGTCGCATAATTTCTCTTTTCTGATGCAAATTCCCATGGTCAGATTATAACATGAAAATTTCGATGTGCGAAATCCGCGCCAGCATATATACTATAGCTTCAGAACCGAAGCGGATGCAGTGCCGGTAGAGTATGCCCGTGGCGCACGGAATGCGATCGGATATCGGCGGGGCTTCGGACAGGATACTACAATTTCATGATGAACAGGATAGATAAAGAAACGATGGAAACAGCAGAACAGATGACACAGAAACTGATCGAGTGGTATGCGGCGAAGCGCCGGATCCTTCCGTGGCGCGAGGACCCGACCCCGTACCATGTGTGGATCTCCGAGATCATGCTGCAGCAGACCCGGGTGGATACCGTAAAGGGCTATTATGCACGCTTTCTCGCGAGCTGCCCGGATATCCGTGCACTGGCAGAGGCCCCGGAGGACGTCTACATGAAGCTCTGGGAGGGGCTCGGCTACTACTCCCGCGTGCGGAATATGCATAAGGCAGCGGAGGAAATCATGACGGTGTACGACGGGGAGATGCCGGGCAGCTATGCGCAGCTTCTCGGAATTACGGGCATCGGACCGTATACCGCGGCGGCGATCGCCTCCATCGCCTTCGGCGAGAAGGTGCCGGCGGTGGACGGAAACCTCCTCCGCGTATTCGCCCGGCTCAGCGCGTATCCGGAGAACATCAAGACGGAAAAGGCACGAAAG
Organism: uncultured Oribacterium sp.; assembly: GCA_934270345.1. GTDB lineage: Bacteria > Bacillota > Clostridia > Lachnospirales > Lachnospiraceae > Oribacterium. The sequence continues at coordinate 44,488 of CAKQPT010000011.1, forward strand.
GCCGCTGCAGAATACTATCTTCGCTGGATGCCGGAGGGCGTAAGCACCATGCGGGGAAACGTGTCGGCTATTGCATCGACAGACGAAGGCCTCGAGAAAGAGCATCGGATGCCGGCGGATACAGGGGCGACCGATCCGGAGACAGACAGTGCCGCAGCAGAGGCTCATGATTTCTACACACCGGGCAGCTTCAACCAGGCCCTCATGGATCTCGGCGCGACGATCTGCCTCCCGAACCGTGCACCGCTCTGCGCGGACTGCCCACTTCAGAACTTCTGCACCGCGCACGCACGCGGAGAGGAAACCGCCTACCCTGTCATGCCGGAGAAGAAGGCACGTCGCATCGAGGAGCGCACGGTCTTCCTCATTCACGACGCAGGAAAAATCGTCATCGGAAAACGCCCGCCGAAAGGCCTCCTCGCAAGCCTCTACGAGTTCCCGAACACCGAAGGCCACCTCTCCGAGGCAGACGCCCTCCGATATGTGGCCGGCCTCGGTATCCAGGCGCTCCGCATCCGCCCACTCCCGGCTGCAAAGCACATCTTCAGCCACATCGAGTGGCACATGATCGGCTACGCCATCACCGTCGACGAACTCGCCCCCTTCGACAGCGATCAGCTCCTCCTCGTCTCCATGAAGGAACTCGCCGAAACCTACTCGATCCCATCCGCCTTCGCCGCATATAGAAACCTCCTGCCGAAAGAGGGATAAGAAGCAGGGACGCCCGAGACCGGAAAACGCAGGTCTTTTCGCAGAAACCTTGCTAGTCATACCGCGTTTTGTTATAATATCGTTTGCTATTGCCCTCAGGTGGGGTCTCTGTACACGCCCGGGAGCCGGCAAATTTTATATAATAAAGGAAGATTTTCCAATGAACAAGAAGATGAAGGGTGCACTGGGACTTCTGGCAGTGCTGGCGATTACCGTCGGTTTCTGCTTTCTCGGAGTTCATGGTGCGAAGGACATTAAGCTGGGCCTGGATCTGAACGGCGGTGTTTCCATCACCTACCAGACCACCGAAGACAACCCGACCTCCGAGCAGATGTCGGATACCGTCTATAAGCTCCAGCTGAAGGCACAGGGCTACTCGACCGAGGCCCAGGTTTACCAGGAGGGAAGCAATCGTATCAACATCGATATCCCTGGTGCGACCGATGCAAATGAAATCCTCGAGGAGCTCGGTGAGCCGGGTACACTCCAGTTTGCAGATTCGCAGGGCCAGGTACTCCTGACCGGTGATGATGTAAAGAACGCAAGTGCGGGCATGACGGATCAGAACGGATCCCGTCAGTACATCATCCAGCTTCAGTTTAACGATGCCGGTGCGAAGAAGTTCGCAGACGCAACGGCTGCCAATGTCGGCAAGCCACTCTACATCATCTATAACGACCAGATCATCTCCGCTCCGAACGTGCAGGAAGCCATCACCGGCGGACAGGCATCCATCACCGGTATCACGGATTATGATGAGGCTACCCGCATCGCATCCACGATCCGTATCGGTGCACTTCCGGTACAGCTCACCGAGCTTCGTTCGAACGTCATCGGTGCCACCCTCGGACAGGAAGCAATTTCAACTTCCCTCCGTGCAGGTCTCGTCGGTCTCATCCTCGTCATGCTCTTCATGATCGCGGTATACAGACTGCCGGGCTTCGTAGCATCCCTTGCGCTGATCATGTACACCGGCCTCGAGCTCGTGCTTCTGCAGGCCTTTGAGGTCACCCTGACACTTCCGGGTATCGCCGGTATCATCCTTTCCGTCGGTATGGCCGTCGATGCCAATGTCATCATCTTCACACGTATGAAGGAAGAGCTGGGTGCCGGCCGCACCATCGAGCAGGCAGTGAAGGCCGGATACAGCAAGGCACTTTCCGCCATCATCGATGGTAATGTCACGACCCTCATCGCCGCAGCCGTTCTCTACCTGAGAGGCTCCGGAACCGTCAAGGGCTTCGCAACGACCCTGGCCATCGGTATCGTGATCTCCCTGATCACCGCACTTTTCGTTACGAGAGCACTCCTTGCATGCTTCATCAGCTTCGGCTGCACGAGTCCGGCGCTCTATGGCGTACGTAAGGATGTGAAGGTGCTTGATTTCATCAAGTTCCGTAAGATCGCCTATACGATCTCCGCGGTGCTCATCATCGCAGGCTTCCTGTTCATGGGCATGAATAAGGCTTCCCTCGGAAACCTGTTCAACTATGACCTCGATTTCCAGGGTGGTTCGTCTACGAACGTTACCTTCAACGAGGACATGTCCCTCGAGGAGATCGATGCGAAGGTTGCACCGATCTTCAAGAACATCACCGGTGGTACCGCTTCCGTACAGGCTTCGAAGGTTGCCGGCACGAACGAGGTCATCATCAAGACCAGAACCCTGACGACCGAGGAGCGTACCGAGCTCTATAAGGATCTCGTCGACGAGTTCCAGGTCGATGAAGCGAAGATCACGACGGAGAATATCTCCGGTGCCGTATCGAAGGAGATGAAGACCGATGCCGTCTGGGCATTCCTGATCGCCATCGTCTGCATGCTGATCTACATCTGGATTCGTTTCAAGGACATCAAGTTTGCGTCCGCAGCCGTTATGGCGCTGACCCACGATGTTCTGATCACAACCGCGTTCTATGCAGCACTGAAGTGGGCCGTCGGCTCCACCTTCATCGCCTGCATCCTGACCATCGTCGGTTATTCGATCAATGCGACCATCGTCGTGTTCGACCGTATCCGTGAGAACCTTGAGGATCCGACCAAGCGTGGCGATCTGAAGAACGTCGTCAACGACGCGATTTCCCAGACCTTCACACGTTCGATCAATACCTCCCTCACGACCTTCATCATGGTCCTGGTGCTCTTCGTGATGGGCGTATCCTCCATCCGTGATTTCACCATGCCGCTGATGGTTGGTATCGTATCCGGCTGCTGGTCCTCCGTCACGATCGCCGGTCCGCTCTGGTATGATCTCAGCATGTACGCTGCGAAGAAGAAGGCAGCGAAGAAGGCCGCCGAGAAGGCAGCAAAGGCTGAAAAGAAGTCACAGAAGATGAAGAAGGGCGCGCAGGTATAAGTCCCGCGGCTTTCAACAGAGCGCTTGACGTATCTGTAAATCTCCGTTACATTAGAGACCGATCCTTCGGGATCGGTCTTTTTCTATCTAAAAGTACTTTACGCGCCGGGCTGCTTTCCCGGTCTGCGTTTGAGAGAATCAAGAAATCGAGGTTCAGAAAATGAAGTATGAAATTGTCGCGACCAGCGGACGCGCGAAATCCGCTCACATGGAGACGGTACATGGAAGCATCGAAACGCCGGTCTTCATGAATGTCGGCACCGTCGCTGCCATCAAGGGCGGCGTGTCGACGGATGATCTTCGGGAGATCGGCACCCAGGTCGAGCTCAGCAACACCTACCACCTGCACGTGCGTACCGGTGATCAGCTCATCAAGGAGTTCGGTGGTCTCCACCAGTTTATGAACTGGGATCGTCCGATCCTGACCGACTCCGGCGGATTCCAGGTCTTCTCCCTGGCTGGCACCGGACGGAAGATCAAGGAGGAGGGTGTTACCTTCCACAGCCACATCGACGGCCGTCGTATCTTTATGGGCCCGGAGGAGTCGATGCAGATCCAGTCCAATCTCGGCTCGACCATCGCGATGGCCTTCGACGAGTGCCCGCCGGCCCTCGAGGACCGGAAGTACATCGTGCCGTCCGTCGAGCGTACGACCCGCTGGCTGCAGCGCTGTAAGGATGAGATGGCCCGTCTCAACAGCCTGCCGGATACCGTGAATAAGGAGCAGCTGCTCTTCGCCATCAACCAGGGTGGTATCTTCGAGGACATCCGTACGGCCCATGCCGATACGATTTCCGCGATGAACCTCGACGGCTATGCGGTCGGTGGCCTCGCGGTCGGCGAGACCCACGAGCAGATGTACCACATCCTCGATGTCGTGGTGCCGCACCTGCCGAAGGAGAAGCCGACCTACCTCATGGGCGTCGGTACCCCGGCGAACATCATCGAAGCCGTGGACAGAGGCATTGACTTCTTCGACTGCGTATACCCGTCGAGAAACGGACGTCACGGTCATGTCTATACGCACAAGGGAAAGATCAATCTCTTCAATCAGAAGTATGAGCTCGACCATCGTCCGATCGAGGAGGGCTGCAAGTGCCCGGTCTGCGCCGGACGAAAGCTCGCGGATGGTAGCTACACCGGCGGCTACAGCCGTGCCTACATCCGTCACCTCCTGAAGGCGAAGGAAATCCTCGGCATGCGCATGTGCGTACTGCATAATCTGTACTTCTATAACCACCTGACCGAGGAGATCCGCGACGCGATCCGTGGCGGCTACTGGGACAGCTGGAAGGTCGAGGCCCTCGAGAAGCTCGAGACCTACGATCGCGGCGAGGAATAAACATTCAGGCGTTCACCTCTGTGGTGGACGCCTTTTTTGATGAGCCGGTTCTCCAAGTCCTCACACCAGCGCGGGGAAAAGTTCTATGTCCGTCGCTATGGAGAGCTCCTCTGACATAAAACTGATTTTTCGAAAAATCGCCCCACACAAAATGGTTTGATTGCGTAAAAAAATTATGCTATCATGACTTTATATTATTTTGGGAGAGTATAGTTCGGCGATAGTCGGAATCGGAGACAGGATGAACGCGATACTTTATGAGTCAATCAATACAGCAGAAGAGCGGCTGAAGGTCAGCCTGGACTGGCATGATGACCCGGAAATCATCTATTTTAAAAACGGGCACTACAAGCTGAGCCTGAACCTCCGGGAGTATGAGATCCAGGATGAGTGCATCTGCATCGTGAACGCCGGTGTGCTGCGCAAGCTCGAGTCCATCGGGACGAAGGGCAATGCCTACTCCCTCCGCTTTCATCTCGCGGATCTCTGCTTCCGTCAGGCGGAGGACCCGGTCAATACCGCCCTGCTCGAGCCGCTCGCTGGCGGACAGCTCTGCTTTTCCGACTTCATCACCGTATCGGATTTCGGTTTCCTGCAGATCCTGCGCCTGTTTAACGAGATGGTGCGCCGCTTCCGTGACTACGGAACGAAGACCGAACAGGAGGACAGCTGTGTCCGGACCTATGCGCTGCCGGCGGTTGCCGATCAGCTGATGATCATGGCGGACCTCCTGCGCCTCATCGCCATGTTCGACGCGAACGGCCTCGTTCACGAGCGCGAGGAGAGCGACTCCGAGAAGCAGGTGCTCGCCATCAAGGAGACGATACAGTATATCCGTGAGCACTACCAGGAGAAGATCTATGTCCGGAACCTCTCCGAGCTCACTGGCCTCAACGAGCAGTACTTCATCCGCTTCTTCGGAAGCGTGACCGGCGAGTCTCCACTCGATTATATCAATGCCTATCGCGTGGAGCAGGCGGCCCGCCTCCTGAAGGACTCCGACACCCACGTCTATGAGATCGCGGAGCAGTGCGGCTTCCATAATATCGGAAACTTCATCAAGATCTTCCGTTCCTTCATGGGACAGACACCACATAAATATCGCAAACAGTTTGGAAGAGAGGACGATTAAACCATGACCTTATATTACCCTGCAATCATTCGCAACAAGACAAACGACGGCTACCGCGTCGATTTCCTGGACCTCGACGACTGCTACGGCGTCGGCCCGACCGAAGAGGAGGCCCTCGCCGATGCCCGCTATAACGCCATCAACTGGATACAGCTCGAACTCGAGGACACCAACGACCTCCCGCCACACACCGTGCAGGCCGATGTCCACCTGGCACCCGGCGAAAAGTACATCGACATGATGATCATCATGCCACGCGAAGGCTGGGATGAATAGAAGTTCAGTCAGAACCGCCGGAGCACCGGCACCTGAAACCATACGAAGAGGTCGTGAAAAATCAAAATTGTCTCCCTTAGAACCAGTTGGTGTGATTTTTCCTTGAACCCCCACGAAATGCAGCTGTTTTCATCGAGAAAACAGCTGCGATTGAGTGGGGCCTACTGGTTCTTAGGGGGACAATTTTAGAGTTTTCCGAGCTCGTAGTACTGTGTTTCAGGTGCCGGCGCTCCGGCGGTTCGAATGGCGGTTCGAATGGCGATTCGAATGGCCGATTTCGCCCCTTGCAAAGGGGTACTCCCTGTGCTATAGTATCTCGGAACTAAGGACCGCACGGATAGGAGGAACCATGTCTACTCTTCTTAAAAATGCATCGATTTTCACGAAACAGGGCTTTCGAAAGCAGGACGTTCTGATCTCTGATCACAGAGTTCTGTTCACTGATTCCATTGACAATTTAACATCTGATACCATTGATGCCGTTTATGATTTAAACGGTTTGTTCATGATTCCGGGCTTCGTTGATGTACATGTACATTTACGTGAGCCCGGTTTTTCGTATAAGGAAACGATCCGTACCGGCACGGATGCTGCGGCGCATGGCGGATATACGGCCGTCTGCGCGATGCCGAACCTGAAGCCGGCACCATCAAGTCTCGAGAACCTGCAGCCGGAGCTCGACGCGATCAAAAAGGATGCACTGGTGCATGTGTATCCGTATGGCACCATCACCGAGCAGCAGACCGGCCGAGGTGCCCTCGGAAAGATGGAGGAGATCGCACCGTATGTCATCGCCTACTCCGATGACGGAAAGGGCATGCAGGACGAGGCCTCCATGCGGGAGGCGATGCAGCGGGCGAAGAGCCTCGACCGTATGATCGTAGCGCACTGCGAGGACGAGCGTGAGCTCGTACCGGGTGGCTGCATCCACGACGGCGAGTATGCACGTCTTCACCACCACATCGGCATCAACTCTGCGTCCGAGTGGAAGCAGGTCGAGCGGGATGTACGCCTCGCCGCAGAGACCGGTGTGCGCTACCATGTCTGCCACGTCTCCACGAAGGAATCCGTCGAGATCATCCGTGCGGCAAAGAAGGCCGGCACGCATGTGACCGCCGAGACCGGACCACACTACCTCATGTTTACCGATATGGACCTGCAGGAGTCCGGCAGCTGGAAGATGAATCCGCCGATCCGCAGCGCCGAGGACCGTCATGCGCTCCTTGAGGGCATCAAGGACGGCACCATCGACTGCATCATCACGGACCATGCACCGCACAGTGCAGAGGAGAAGTCGAGAGGACTCGACAAGTCCGCCTTCGGTATCGTCGGTCTCGAGACCTGTTTCCCGGCACTGTACCGGAACCTCGTACTCCGTGACCCGGAGCATCCGACATCCGGTCAGGGCGCGATCACACTGGAGAAGCTCATCGAGCTCATGTGCGTGAACCCGCGTCAGACCTTCGGCATCGCCGGCCCGCAGTACATCGAGGATGGCGTCGAAGCGGATCTCACGATCCTCGACCTCGATAAGGTATGGACCGTCGACAGTATGAAGTTCTACTCACAGGGACACAGCACCCTCTACGATGGCATGGAGGTGCAGGGCGAGGTCGTGAAGACCTTCGTCGCTGGCCGTGAAGTCTATGACCGCGAGAAGGGCATCGAGCGCTGAGCGATGGCCACGGAGCCACATCAGGCACGGAGCTGCCGGTCGTTGATCGCGAAATGCATCGCACGAGCGCATACATGATATAATCTGAGCATCAGGCAGAGCCCGCAGGGCGCGGACGAAGCCTTTCGATAAGAATACAGAACAGGAGGAGAATCAGAGACCTATGAAGGACGTTGAATTTAAAGTACTGAGCAACGAAATGATCGCCCAGGACATCTTCCGTATGACACTGGACGGCGACACCTCGGACATCACGAAGCCGGGCCAGTTCGTTGAAATCAGGATTCCGGGACGCTATCTCCGTCGCCCGATTTCTGTGTGCGACTGGAGCGAGGGAAAGCTGACCCTGATCTATAAGGTCGTCGGTGAGGGCACCGAGGACCTGAGCTTCATGGAGCCGGGCGAGTACCTGACCGCACTGACCGGCTTAGGTAACGGCTATGACCTCCGGAACATCCCGAAGAACCCGGTCATCGCCGGCGGCGGTGTCGGTGTACCACCGATGTACGCACTGGCGAAGGCACTGAAGCAGCAGGGCATCACCCCGTATGTGGCTCTCGGCTTCAACTCGAAGGACGACGTGTTCTACGAGCAGGAGTTCCGCGAGCTCGGGGTGCCGGTCAATGTTGCCACCGTCGATGGCAGTCACGGCGCGAAGGGCTTCGTCACCGACATCTTCGGTGATCACCACGACTACGCCTTCGCCTGCGGCCCGGAGCCGATGCTGAAGGCCGTATACAGCAGCGTAAAGGATGGACAGTTCAGCTTCGAGGCACGCATGGGCTGCGGCTTCGGTGCCTGCATGGGCTGCAGCAAGAAGACGAAGCACGGCTTCAAGCGTGTCTGCAAGGATGGCCCTATTTTCACATGGGAGGAGATCGTATGGTAGATATCACGACAGAGCTTTCTGGCATCAAACTGACAAATCCGGTCATTCCGGCCTCCGGAACCTTCGGCTACGGCAAGGAATACTGGGATCTCTATGATCTCGATATCCTCGGCTCCATCTCCTTCAAGGGAACGACCGTCGAGGAGCGTTACGGCAACGAGCTTCCACGTATCGCGGAGTGCCCGTCCGGCATGATCAACTCCGTCGGCCTCCAGAACCCGGGCATGCACGAGGTCATCGAGAAGGAGCTTCCAGAGCTTCGGGAGCACTTCCATAAGCCACTCGTGGCGAACATCTCCGGCTTCAGCATCCCGGAGTACGTACAGCTCGCCGAGGCCATGAGCGAGGTGCCGGAGGTCGGTATCCTCGAGGTCAATGTCTCCTGCCCGAACGTACATGGCGGTGGCATGGCCTTCGGTACCAGCGCAGAAAACGTGGCGGCGGTCACCCGTGAGGTGAAGAAGGTCGCGAAGAAGCCGGTATACATCAAGCTGAGCCCGAACGTTACGGACATCGTATCGATCGCGAAGGCGGCAGAGGAGGCCGGTGCAGACGGCCTCGCCCTCATCAATACCCTGCTCGGCATGCGCATCGACATCCGTCGTCGCCAGCCGGTCATCAAGAACAAGATGGGCGGCTTCTCCGGTCCGGCGATCTTCCCGGTTGCAGTCCGTATGGTCTACCAGGTATCCCACGCGGTGAAGCTTCCGGTCATCGGTATGGGCGGTGTCTCCACGGCGAAGGACGTCATCGAGATGATGATGGCCGGTGCCAGTGCGGTCGAGGTCGGCGCAGCCAACCTCGTGAATCCGTATGTCTGCCGTGACATCATCGAGGACCTGCCGGAGGTATGCGCAGAGCTCGGCATCGAGAAGCTCGGCGACATCATCGGCTGCGTGGAGTGAGCACGAGTGTAAGCATTGGCTACGCGTGGCGTCGTGCAGGCGAGTGCCGCACGGACGCAGAAAGATTAGATAAATACTGCTGCCTGCTCTTACCGGCGGCAGCGTGCATATAGGAGGAATTTATGGGTAAGGACGTAATTATTGCACTGGATTTTCCGAGCGCGGAGGAAACCTACCGCTTTCTCGATCAGTTCACCGGCCGTAAGCCGTTCGTAAAGATCGGTATGGAGCTTTTCTATGCCGAGGGACCACAGATCGTGCGCGAGATCAAGAAGCGTGGTCACAAGGTCTTCCTCGACCTGAAGCTTCACGATATCCCGAACACCGTGAAGGGCGGCATGCAGTCCCTGCGTGATCTCGGCGTCGATATGACGAACGTACACGCGAGCGGCGGAATCCGCATGATGAAGGCCGCCGTTGAGGGCCTCACCAGAGAGGATGGTACCCGTCCGATCCTGATCGCGGTAACACAGCTCACCTCCACCTCTCAGGAGACCATGACCGAGGAGCTGCTCATCGATCGTCCGATCGCAGACGTCGTTGTTCAGTATGCGAAGAACGCGCAGGCAGCCGGACTCGAGGGCGTCGTATGTTCACCGCTCGAGGCAGGTCGCATCCATGAGGAGGTCGGTGCAGACTTCCAGACCATCACCCCGGGTATCCGTTTCGCGGGCGATGCGGTCGGCGACCAGGCACGTGTGACGACCCCGGCGAAGGCACGTGAGATCGGCTCAGACTATATCGTGGTCGGCCGTTCCATCACCGCCGCTGCAGATCCGGTCGCAGCGTACGAGCGCGCGATGGCAGATTTCGTCGGCTGAGATACCGCAGCGCTTCATGACGATGTGAAGCCGGAAGCATTGGACGCAGGAACAGAAGAACAGAAGAAACCAAGCGGTGTCCGGAGCACGGCCGCCGATCAGCATAGAATAGGAGTATATAACTATGGCAACAAAGGAAGATATCGCAAGAGGTCTGTTATCCATTAAGGCAGTATTTTTAAAGCCGGATGATCCATTTACCTGGGCGTCGGGCATCAAGTCCCCGATCTACTGTGACAACCGTCTGGTACTGAGCTACCCGGAGGTTCGTTCCCTCGTAGAGCATGCCATCGCCGATAAGGTGAAGGAGCTCTACCCGGAGGCAGAGGCACTCGAGGGCACCAGCACTGCAGGTATCGCACATGCCGCGATCGCAGCGGACATCCTCGGACTCCCGATGGGCTATGTGCGTGGCTCGGCGAAGGATCACGGCCGCAAGAACCAGATCGAGGGAAGACTCGAGAAGGGTGAGAAGGTCGTCGTGATCGAGGATCTGATCTCCACCGGTGGTTCCGTACTTGACTGCGTGGAGCCGCTTCGTGAGGCTGGCGCAGAGGTGCTCGGCATCGTGTCCATCTTCACCTATGGCATGCAGAAGGGCATCGACCGCCTGAACGCAGCGAACGTGGTGAACACCTCGCTCTGCGATCTCGATACCCTCGTAAAGGTAGCGGTTGAGGAGAACTACATCAAGCCGGAGGACGAGGCGAAGCTCCTCAAGTTCCGCGATAATCCTTCCGACGAGTCCTGGATGACGCACCAGGGATAAAACATACATCGATATGAACATGAAACTGCCCGGATGAACGTAGCAGTCTGACGGGAAACATACGTCAGACTGGCCAGAACCGTCGTGGAAACACGCGTGTTCTGGGAGCTTCGACATTCGGGCAGCGCCATGAACATATATACAGGAGACATTGGCATAAGATATAAGGCTGAAGGAGGCTTTCTGATGGCAAGAAGTATTGTAAATATTCTGGATCTTTCCGTAGATGAAATTTACCATCTGCTGGATCTCGCCGATGATATCGATCAGAACCCGGAGAAGTATCAGGATCGATGCGCACATAAGCAGCTGGCAACACTGTTTTTCGAGCCGTCCACGCGTACGCGACTGAGCTTCGAGTCCGCGATGCTCGCACTGGGCGGACAGACCCTGGGCTTTGCTGGTGCATCAAACTCGAGCGCGTCGAAGGGCGAGTCGGTGTCCGATACGATCGAGGTCATTTCAAACTACGTGGACATCATCGCGATGCGTCATCCGAAGGAGGGTGCGCCGGTCGTGGCGTCGATGCATACCCGCGTTCCGCTGGTCAATGCAGGCGACGGCGGACACTTCCACCCGACCCAGACGCTGGCTGACCTTCTCACGATCCGTCGTACGAAGGGGACCATCGAGGGCCTGACCATCGGCTTCTGCGGCGACCTCAAGTTCGGTCGTACGGTACACTCCCTCATCGATGCGATGCTTCGCTATCCGAACAACCGCTATATCCTGATCTCCCCGGAGGAGCTTCGTCTTCCGGAGTACGAGATCGATAAGCTGAAGGAGGCCGGTGCCGAGTTCGTCGAGACGAGATCCCTCGAGGAGGCGATGCCGGAGCTCGACATTCTCTACATGACCCGTGTACAGAAGGAGCGTTTCTTCAACGAGGAGGATTACCTTCGTCTGAAGGACATCTATATCCTGACCCCGGAGAAGCTGAAGACTGCGAAGGCCGACATGGCCATCCTTCATCCGCTGCCTAGAGTCAATGAAATCTCCGTCGCCGTGGACCAGGATCCGCGCGCGAAGTACTTCTACCAGACCCTCTGCGGCAAGCAGATGCGTATGGCACTGATTCTGTATCTTTTAGGACTGGATAAGTAAGGAGGCACAACATGAAGGTAGATGGAATTGAGAATGGTATCGTACTCGATCATATCACAGCTGGAAAGGGGATGCTGGTGTACAAGTATCTGCACCTCGACCGCCTCTCTTCACAGGTGGCGCTGATCCAGAACTGTAGCTCTGGAAAAATGGGGCGGAAGGACATCGTAAAGATCTCCGAGGATCTGGATCTCGACCTCGATGTCCTCGGCTACATCGATCCGGGCATCACCGTGAACTACATCAAGAACGGTGCACGTGTGGAGAAGAAGGCACTGAGCCTGCCGGAGACCCTCACGAACGTACTCACCTGCAAGAACCCGCGCTGCATCAGCTCGACCGAGCAGGAGCTTCCGCAGGTTTTCAAGATCGTCGACCGGAACCGCGCACTCTATCGCTGCGCGTACTGCGACACCATCGTACGGAATGAAGAACTGAAGTGAGTTTTTGAAGCGCATTTTGGGCATGCCGCATGGCATGCCCTTTTTGTATCCATGATTACGTCAGGGGCCTCAGGGCCCCTGGATGATAGGTGAAGTTTGAGGCGGCTCCTCATGAGCCCACCCCATGGAATCTGTGAATACTGGTGCGTTTCGGACCCACCCCAGCTCATGAGGAGCCTCAAACTTCTGAACACCTGGAATTCACAAGCGATAACCCATCTAATCAAGCCTCTTGATATCTATAGAGAGGTGGATGGTTGGTAGACAACAGAAAAATCAGCATTTATAAAAATAGAGAAAGGTTGTCCGAGAGGACAATCTTTTTTGTTATTCATGTAATATGTCATATACAATATATTGCTGGTTGACAATATGCTGTAAAAACCATATATTCTATGTAGGAGGTGTATATTTATGGATGATTTTCAGTTATATATGCGTGACGCTTTGAAGGATATTCAGTTTACGGACGAGGTAAAGGAACCATCCGTTCCGTATTATGATGTTGCAGATGATATAAAACAACTCGTTATAGAAGAGCGTGATAAAGCAGGGATGACGCAGGTGGAACTTGCTCACAAAACAGGGATTTCTCAAGCGAATATCAGCAGGATTGAGCGAGGACAGACGTTGCCAAATCTGAATACCTTGAAGAAGATTGCGGATGCAGTAGATAAGCGCCTGGTAATTCAGTTTGAAGATTTTGCGGAGGATGACAATGGCTAAGATAATCAGCAGCTTTACGATTGCAAGCTATCGCGGTATCCATAGCCTGACGGTAGATCAGCTGAATGATATTAATTTAATTGTGGGTGACAATAACTGCGGAAAGACCAGCGTGCTGGAAGCACTTTTACTACTGAGGGCACCGTCTGATTTTATCAATCTTATACGCCTTGCCAGAGTAAGGATGGGATCAGGACTTTACACGGCTGACTATGAGAATTTCATTAATATGATTTCGAAAACGGATGAAGGTAAAGGATTTGGTATCCATGCAGTTGCAAACGGAAAAACCTTTCAGTGCGTAGTTCAGGGTGAAGAGTCCAGGATTCTGCTTGATCCGAAAGATTTAAACCAGCAATCTGGTCGTATTGGTATGCCGGAAGTGAAGAATGTGGACGTGAACGGCAGTACGGAAGCCATGGCATTTAACGGAGTCATAAAATATGACATTGGTGAAGGTATTCACGAGGAAAAGTTGTCGATAAATGAGTATTCCAGATTCGGTGGTATGCAGGTAGGAATACATGATCAGTTAAAAATCCAGTATCTGGCACCGTTTGACCATATTCGGGGCAACATTATTAACCGGATTATCAGAAATGAAAAGTATAAGGAATTGTGTATCCATATTCTCAAAATATTTGATCCGAACATCGAGGATCTTCTGATTCTTCGTAATGAACATACGGGGAGGCCTGTTGAATATATTCGGCATAAAATCACTGGAAATATGCCGATTTCCACTTATGGGGACGGAATAAAGAAGGTGCTGTCGCTTGCAAATGCGATTGCTGGAGCCAGCGGTGGAATCCTTCTGATTGATGAGGTAGAAACTGCAATACACTCAAAATACTATAATAAGATTTTCGGCTTTCTGGCCATGGCGTGCCAGCAGTTTGGCGTCCAGCTATTTATAACAACGCATAGCATCGAAGCGGTGGATGGATTGCTCGCTACGCAGAACTACAGCGAACAGGAGAGTGAAGATCACATCAATGTTATTACGCTGAAGAAGGGACCGGCCAGAACATATTCCAGAATTATGTCCGGTAGACAGGTGGCGAATGACCGTGAGGCATTCGGGTTTGAGGTGCGTCTATGAATAGTCTGATGCTCTGCGAAGGAAAGACGGATGCCATTTTATTGAGTTACTACATGAAGAATGTATTCGGGTGGGAGCCTTTACGAAAAGCACCGCATTTCTTAAATATTCAGGTTGAGCGAAATAGGAACCAAAATGTTGCCTGGTATAAACATGGAGAGGACCTTCTTCTGATTGCAGCTGTCGGAGGAAACAGCAACTTTGGACATTTTTTCGAGCAGAGAATTAAAGCTCCGCTGATTGACGCGGGTGCGTTTCAGAAAATTGCAATTATTACTGACCGGGATAAGAGAGAGGTACAGGAAATAGAGAAATCATTTATAGATGATTTCGATGGTTTTTTCACAAGATTAAAGAATCAAGTGTGGTTGCAGCAGGATTTCCAGAACGGATTCAAACAGGATGAAGCTGTCGACGTTTTACTGTTGGTGATCCCGGAGGCTCATCAAGGAGCGTTAGAAACATTACTACTTGATTCAATATCGGAAGATCCCTACGATGCGGCAATTGTAGAGGCTGCAAAAAAGTTTGTTCATAATACTAGGTGTATCGCGAAGAGATATATCTCATCAGATCGCCTGGAATTAAAGTCTCAGTTGAGCACGACCTGGGCCATCCAGTCACCAGAGAAAGTGTTTGATTTTATCAATGAACAGATTGATTCGGTGAAGTGGGATAAATCACAAACTCTACGTGAGTGCTTTAAAGAATTAGCGAAGCTGTAATAAAACCATAGCCGTCGCATGACCGGATAATCATTCATCCAGTCATGTGGCGGTTCTGTTTGCTTGAGGCATATAAGTTGAGTTTAAGCCAGGGTCCCGGCTTAGAGTCTTCCAAGCTCGGAGTACTGTGTTTCTGCTACCGGCCCTCCGGGGCCCTGGCGTTCATTGACGGTTCATTGACGAAAATCGCCTCCCGCTTCCATCTGCATCCGAAAAATGCTAGACTAGGTAGAGCTATCGAAAGAATGTAAACCATAATAATTAGATATAAAGGAGTACGGAGATGAATGTAGCACTGGACGCTCTGCGTCAGCAGATGAAGAAGTATGACATCGATACCTATCTGGTACCGACGGATGATTTTCACTTGAGCGAGTATGTCGGCATGTACTTCCGCGCGATCCGCTTCCTGTCCGGTTTTACCGGTGAGGGAAATCTGGTCGTCACGCAGGACAGCGCCGCTCTTTTTACGGATGGGCGTTATTTCATCCAGGCGGAGCAGGAGCTGGCAGGTCGGGATGTCGAGCTGATGCGTATGGGCGAGCCGGGGGTTCCGGCGCTCGATGATTACCTCGTTTCCGTGACTCCGGAGGGGGGCTACCTCGGCTTCGATGGCCGCTGTGTTGACTTCCATCACGGCATGACCCTGCGGGATCGTCTCGCGGAGAAGGCCATCGCGGTGAAGGCAGAGCAGGACCTTGTCGGCCAGGTATGGACGGATCGTCCGGCCCTTGCGAGCTCCCGCGTGTGGATCCTCGAGGATCGCTTCGCGGGGAAGAGTGCGGCAGAGAAGCTCGCAGAGCTTCGTGCACTGATGCAGCAGAAGGGCGCCGGCTTCCATATCATCACGAGCCTCGATGACATCGCGTGGCTCCTGAATCTTCGTGCCGATGATATTCCGTGTAATCCGGTTTTCCTTTCCTATATGATCATCGATCTCGAGAGTGCGTACCTCTTCATGAATCCGGCGGATCTCGATGAGGAAGTAAAGGCGTATCTCGAAAATCTCAAGGTAAAGGTCGCACCATACGACCGCTTCTATGAGGCGGTGCGTCAGCTGAAGGATACGACGGTGCTCCTCGAGAGTGCGAAGACGAACTATGCGACGATCACCGAGCTTCCGGAATCTGTGCGCATCCTGGATGAGATGCTCCCGACCTCCATGTGGAAGTCCCAGAAGAATCCGGTGGAGATCGAGAACATGAAGAGAGCACATGTGAAGGATGGCGTCGCCGTCACGAACTTCATGTACTTCATGAAGCATGCATTCACCGCCGGCGGACAGCTCACGGAGGACGCGAAGAAGCTGCTTGCCAGCGAGGAGATAAATGAGTGGAACACCGCGAAGCTCTCCGAGCGCTACCGCGGCGAGCAGGACGGCTATATCGAGCCGAGCTTCACGACGATTTCGGCCTATGGTCCGAATGCGGCACTGCCACACTATGCACCGACGGCGGAGAGTTACCGTGTGATCGAGCCGAAGGGGCTCTACCTCCTCGATTCCGGTGGACAGTACTTCGAGGGAACGACGGACATCACCCGTACCATCGCGATGGGGCCGATCAGCGAGATCGAGCGGAAGCACTTCACCCTCGTGCTGAAGTCCATGCTTCGCCTCGGCGATGTGATCTTCCTGGAGGGTTCCTCCGGCATCACCCTGGACCTTGCAGCGCGCGAGGTACTCTGGCGTGAGGGCCTCAACTACAACCACGGCACCGGCCACGGCGTCGGCTTCTGCCTCAACGTCCATGAGCGCCCGAATGCGTTCCGCTATCGTCAGGCGCAGGGCCGCATGGAGCACCTGCCGCTTCACGAGGGCAACATCACATCCGACGAGCCGGGCATCTACATCGAGGGCTCCCACGGCATCCGCCTCGAGAACCTGACCCTCGTCGAGAAGGCCTTCCAGAACGAGTTCGGAAACTTCTTCCGCCTCTCCTTCCTCACGATGGTCCCGCTCGACCTCGATGCAATCGATGTCCGCCTGCTGGAGCCGCATGAGATCGAGCTCCTGAACCAGTACCATCAGCAGGTCTATGCGACACTGGCTCCGTACTTCAGTGGTGACAAGCTCGCATGGCTTCAACAGGCAACACGTGAGGTACAGCTTTAATGGATAAAAACGCACTTTATTATCAGGATCATTATGTGAAGGAGTTCGACGCGGAGGTGACGAGCTGCACCGCCGCGGACGGACACTGGCTCGTCGAGCTCAGCGTCCATGGCTTCTATCCGGAGGGCGGTGGCCAGGATGCGGACCACGGTACCATCGGTGAGGCCGCCGTGCTGGATGTGCAGGAGCTGCCGGTGACCGACCCGACGAGCGGGGAGAAGCAGCGGGACGCACGGGGCAATGTCGTCGTCCGCGTACTGCATACCGTGGACCGGGCGTTGACGGTCGGCGAGACGGTTCACTGCGTCATCGACTGGGCGCGTCGCATGCGCAACAGTCGGAACCACTCCGGGGAGCATATCGTGTCCGGTCTCGTGTACCGTCACTATGGCTATCACAATGTCGGCTTCCACATGAGTGACGTGATGACCATCGATTTCGACGGTCCGCTCAGCTGGGAGCAGCTGATGGCCATCGAGCAGGAGGCCAATGCCATCGTCCTCGAGGATCGTCGTGTGACCGCGATCTGGCCGACCCCGGAAGAGCTGGAGGCGATCGACTACCGCTCGAAGAAGCCGCTCTCTGGCGATGTACGCATCGTCGACCTCGGTGGTGCCGACCTCTGCGCCTGCTGTGGCACGCATGTACTGACCACCGGCGAGATCGGCCCGATCAAGATTCTCTCCGTGCTCGGCCATAAGGGCGGCGTACGACTCGAGCTTTTCTGCGGCTACGATGCACTTCAGGATGCCGCACGAAAGCACGAGCAGGTGGTGGAGATCTCTCGCCTCCTGAACGTAGCGCCATCCGACATCGTCGATGCACTGAAGACCTACATGGCAGACAGCTTCCGGAAGGACCGCCGTATCGCCGCGCTGAACACCCGTTACTACGAGCTGAAGGCACAGAGCCTGCAGGAGATGAGCGGTGTGCTTATCGATTTCGAAGAAGGTATGAACGCCGTCGAAGTACGGAAGTGCTGCGACTACTTCATGAAGCACACGAAGGCCTCCGTCGTCGGCGTCTTCTGCCGGAAGGACGAAGGCGATGCGGACGGAGCAGCATCTGCAGCAGACACCGCCTCCTACAGCTACGTCATCGGTTCCACAACCGTCGACGTACGCGCGCAGGCGAAGGCCTTTAACGCCCTCGTCGACGGCCGCGGCGGCGGACAGAAGGAGATGATCCAGGGCAGCCTTACAGCCTCGGAGCAGACCATCCGCGATGCCATGAACCGCACTTTCGAGAACTGATTGAAATCGCTCAGGCGGAGACCGGGAGGACCGGAAACAGAAGCCATACGTAGAGGCCGTGTGAAATCAAGCCGGGTCCCCTTAGCGGCACTTGGTGTTATCTCTCCTTGGAACCCTCTGCAACGCTGAGTTTTCATCAAGAAAACTCAGTGATTGCAGAGGGCCTAGTGCCGCTTAGGGTCCCCGGCTTAGAGTTCACCGGCCTCGCAGTACTGTGCTGCTGTTTTCGCTCCTCCCGGTTTTGCCTGAAATTCCTTACAGTTCTATAACGGTTCTCGACCAGCTGTTTGCGCACGCAGACAGCTGTGTTATAATATTCGCGTCTTATCAAAAGACGAACAGACGGAATATTTCAGCACATAAGGAGATAAAAATATGATTCGTATCGGCTTACTTGGTTATGGAAACCTGTCCCGCGGCATCGAGGCTGCCATCAAGCGGAACCCGGATGAGGAGCTCGTAGCGGTATTTACACGTCGCGATCCGGCGAGTGTGAAGATTCATACCGCTGGCGTCAAGGTCGATTCCGTCGATCATATCCTCGCATATAAGGATGAGATCGATGTACTCATGATCTGCGGTGGCTCGGCGACGGATCTTCCGACCCAGACCCCGGAGTATGCGCAGTACTTTAACGTCATCGACAGCTTTGATACCCACGCGAAGATTCCGGAGCATTTCGCGGCGGTTGATGCAGCAGCGAAGAAGGCCGGGAAGCTCGCGATGATTTCCTGCGGCTGGGACCCGGGCATGTTCTCCCTGGCTCGTATCTACGCAGAGTCGGTGCTGCCGGATGGCAAGCACTATACCTTCTGGGGCAAGGGTGTTTCCCAGGGCCACAGTGATGCAGCACGCCGCGTAGAGGGCGTCAAGGATGCACGTTCCTATACGCTTCCGGTTGAGAGTGCGATGGAGGCAGTACGCAGCGGCAGCCAGCCGAGCTTCACGGCGCGTGAGATGCATACGAGAGAGGTATTCGTCGTGCTCGAGGAGGGTGCGGATGCAGCGAAGGTCGAGCAGGAGATCAAGTCCATGCCGAACTACTATTCTGATTATGATGTGACGATCCACTTCATTTCCGCGGAGGAGATGCAGCGGGATCATGCCGCACTTCCACACGGTGGCTTCGTGATGCGTTCCGGTGTAACCGGGGATGGAAACAACCATGAGCTGATCGAGTACAGCCTGAAGCTGGATTCGAATCCGGAGTTTACCGGCTCGGTACTCGCTGCGTATGCGAGAGCGGTGAGCCGTATGGCCGCGAAGGGCGAGACGGGCTGCATCAGCGTATTCGATGTGGCACCGAAGTACCTGAACCCGAAGTCCGAGGAGGAGCAGCGTCATACGCTCCTGTAAGCAGGCATCGGCATCACAGATCGCGCGTGCGACGACTTGAAGTGACGTACCGGAACGATACGTTGTCTGCGCGGCTGCCAGCTGACGCGGAATGTGAGAGGTTTATGATGAGAAAATTCAGAAAGCTGCTGGCCGCTGCCATGATCGCCGCGGTCGCAGCCACGACATCCACGGTGCCGGCATTGGCCCAGGATAGGTGGATCACGACGGAGGATGGCGCGAGTCGCTTCGTCACCCTCGATGAAAGCGGTACCGCGAGTGGATACCAGGGCTGGTACCAGGATCCGAACAGCGGAAGCTTTTATTATTTCGAAGATGGTGCCCTCGCCACCGGCTGGATCATCGACGACGGGAAGTTTTACTATCTCGACTCGTCGACGGGCGCGATGGCGGTGAACCGGATGGTGGGCAATTTCTACGTCGGTGAGGATGGTGCCGCGATGAGCGACACCACGACCCCGGACGGCGTGAAGCTCGCGTACAACGGCTCGCGCATGAACGGGAAGGATCCGGTGGAGGAGCTGAATGAGAAGACCTACACCTACCGGGAGCTTCTCCGGAAGAATCCGAACCTGATCGCGGAATTCTCGGACCGTACGGGCGGCACCGGCCATCAGATCCTACGGGAGACGGCACGGGGCTTCACCTGGGTCATCTACGCGACGATGAAGCTGTATGCGCCGACCGAGGACGGACAGAAGGGAAAGCGCGTGTTCGAGGGCGATGGTGCCTTCCGTTTCGACGCGCTGATCGAGCGAAAGCAGAGCGATGGCAGCATCCGTTATATCCGGCCGTTCGGACTGATCCAGGAGGACCGCCAGCAGTGGACGGCGGCGCACATCCAGATCGATCCGGCGGGCTTCATCAGCTACGCATCGGATGAGGGCTGAAACAGGATCACAGAACCCGGATCACAGAGCCCGTTCAGGGAATCTGCAGTACTGGTACTGACAGACCAGGCCCCGGATCACAGAGCCTGCTCAGGGCTTCGAAGTAAACAACATCACAGCGCTGCCATCGGCAGCGCTCTTCTGTCATCTAAGAGGAAACATACATGACATTACAGCAGCTTAGACAGGTGATCGCCGTCGCGGACAGCGGCTCCATGAATGAGGCCGCGAAGCGTCTCTACATCACACAGCCGTCGCTTTCGGCGGCCATCAAGGAGCTGGAAAAGGAGATCGGCATCGAAATCTTTCTTCGCTCGAACCGGGGTATCGTGACCACGGCTGACGGCGAGGAGTTTCTTGGGTATGCACGGCAGATCGTCGAGCAGTATCAGCTGATGGAAGACAAGTATGTCAATGTCGGTACCCGGAAGAAGAAATTCTCCGTTTCCATGCAGCATTATACCTTCGCGGTCGAGGCCTTCATTCACCTCGCACGTGAGTATGGTATGGATACCTATGAGTTTGCGGTCAAGGAAACGAAGACTATGGAAATCATCAACGACGTACGGAACCAGACCTCGGAGATCGGCGTCATCTATATGAATGATTTCAACAGTAAGGTCATCGGAAAGATCCTGCGGGAAGATTCCCTCGAATTCATCCCACTGTTTGACTGCAATATCTATGTGTTCATGAGTAAGGGGAATCCGTTGGCCGGAAAGGACATCATCCGCATGGAGGAGCTCGCGGATTATCCGTGCCTCAGCTTCGATCAGGGTGAGCGAAACTCCTTCTACTTTTCGGAGGAGGTGCTGAGCACCTACGATTATAAGCGGATCATCAAGTGTGATGACCGGGCGACCTTTCTGAATCTGATGGTCGGACTGAACGGCTATACGCTCTGCTCCGGCATCATCTGCCAGGAGCTGAACGGTGATGAGTATACGGCGGTCCGCCTCGATACGGATGAGATCATGACCATCGGCTACATCAAGAAAAAGAAGATTCCGCTGTCCGGTATCGGCGCACGTTACGTGGCGGAGCTTCAGAAATATAAGGCGCAGGCACTGTAGGGTGCAGAAAGGAAGAATATGTTGAATACGCAGTTGATCATCTTCGCAGTGGTCGCCCTCGTGCTGCTGCTCGCTGTGGTGCTGTACATCGTACAGCGGAACCAGAAACGGAAAAATGCAGATAAGCTTCAGATGAAGATCCGGGAGGACGAGAAGCTTCATATCACACTCGATGATCAATCCGACGCGGCGGAGGTCGCCCGGATCATCCTGGAAGGCCTCGGCGGCCGCGAGAACGTCAGCGAGGTACAGCATGACGGTGCACGGCTCAAGGTGGCGATCCGGCAGTATGATGCCGTCGATGAGAAGAAGATCCGCTCTGCCCAGGTGGGCGGCGTGCTTCGCCCGGGTAAAAACGCTGTACAGATCATCATCGGCCCTTCGGTCGAACCAGTAGAGAACGAGCTTCATAAGCTGCTTGGTATGTGATATGAGTAAGAAATATGAGATGGATATGACCACCGGCGTCATCATGCCGAAGGTCATCACCTTTGCACTGCCGCTGATAGCGGCGTCTGTGCTTCAGCTTCTGTTTAATGCGGCCGACATCGTGGTCGTTGGCCGTTTCGTGAGCCCGCAGGCGATGGCCGCCGTCGGATCGACCGGATCGCTGGTGAACCTCATCATCCAGCTCTTCGTCGGCTTCTCCATCGGTGTCAATGTCTGCGTCGGAAAGTATTATGCAGCGAAGCGTCAGGAGGACATGTCCGATACCATTCACACCTCGATCCTGGTGTCGGTGATTTTCGGCGCAATCCTCTGCGTCGTCGGCATCATTCTGGCCCGACCGATGCTGGAGCTGATGGGATCCCCCGCGGATGTCATCGAAGACTCGGTGCTCTATCTTCGCATCTACTTCCTCGGTATGCCACTGATCATGCTGTATGACTTCGCAGCGGCGATTCTGCGTGCCGTCGGTGATACGAAGCGCCCGCTGTATTTTCAGATGATCGCCGGGGTGATCAATGTCATTCTGAACCTGTTCTTCGTCCTCGTGGTGGGCATTGGCGTGGCGGGTGTTGCGATCGCGACGACGGTTTCACAGGGGTTTTCCGGCATCGCCCTGCTCATCACGCTCATGCGGGAGAAGGGGGCGCTGCACCTTGATCTGCGAAAGCTTCATGTCAACTGGAAGCTTCTTCGCTCCATTATGGAAATCGGTCTGCCGGCTGGTCTCCAGAGCACCGTGTTCAGTCTGTCCAATGTCGTCATCCAGAGCTCCATCAACTCCTTCGGATCGGTTGCGATGGCGGGTGCGACAGCGGCACAGAATATCGAATCGTTCGTATATGCTTCGATGAACTCGATCTATCAGACGAATCTTTCGTTTACCGCACAGAATCTGGGCGCCCGGAAGTACAGTCGCATCAATCGCATCCTGAAGGACTGCCTGATCGCCGTCGTCCTCATCGGCCTCGTCATGGGCATCGGTGCGGTGATGCTGGATCCATGGCTGCTGCGCTTCTTTACGACGGACGCAGAAGTTATCCGTTATGGACGGGAGCGACTGCTGGTGGTCTGCGGACCATACTTCCTCTGCGGTATCATGGATGTCATGGTCGGCTCGCTCCGTGGACTCGGCTACTCGGTGATTCCGATGTTCGTGAGCCTGATTGGTGCCTGCGGACTGCGAATCGTCTTCATCCTGACCCTGTTCCGGCTCCCGTACTTCCACTCCCTGAACTGGCTGTACATGAGCTATCCGATCACCTGGACCATCACCTTCACCGCGCACTTCATCACCTTCCTCCGCGTCCGGCGGAAGTTCCCGAAGGCCGATGTCTGAAGATGAAACGCCGGAGGGCAGCCTCCAGAGTGCTTAAAGCCGAGGACGTGCAAAATCAAAACCAGCTCCCTTAGAAACACTTGGAGTAATTTTTCCTTAGCACCCTCTGCAACACGGAGTTTCCATAAAAGGAAACTCCGTCGTTTGCAGAGGGCCTAGTGTTTCTTAGGGAGCTGGTTTTAGAGTTTGCCGTCACAGGCGACCAGCCTCTGGAGGCTGCCCTCCGGCGGTTTATCTGCTCAGCCCATCGTGGCGTAGAGCTTCTTCCGGCAGAGGAAGTAGTAGCTGTATTCGAAGAGAATCATGGCGGTCCAGCCGATCGCGCAGGCGTAGGCCTCACCGGTGATGCCGATCTTCGGGACCAGGATGTACACGAAGATCGTGCGGATGGAGATCTGCAGGATCGTCGAAATCAGAGTGATGGTCATGTTGCCCATGCCACGCATGAAGCCCTGCATCGCATTCGTGACGCAAGGGAAGATGATGGTGAAGGCCTTTATGGACAGGTAGCTCACGCCGAGACGAACCATTTCCTCGCCGCCGCTGGTCGGTGCGAAGAGCTGGATCAGCGGATGACGGAAGAGCAGGATGAGCGCACAGATGATCGGATAGTAGATGAGTCCGATCAGGATGCCCTTCCACAGCGTTTCCTTCACCCGCTTCCGGTCGCCTGCACCACGGTTCTGCGCGGCGCAGGTCATCATGCCGTGGCTGATCGTCTGGGCAGGGATGCGCCCGTAGTCTTCGATTTTACAGCCGGCGTTGAAGGCCGCGATAACGTCGATGCCCTGCACATTGATCACACTCTGCACGAGCAGCTTTCCGATCGGCTGACAGGACTGCTGCAGCGCGGTGATGAGACCGCTGGAGAGGATGCTCCGGAGAAGCTTGTGATCGAGGATCATCTCATCCCGCCGGAGCGCCAGTGCCGGGATATGACGGTAGACATAGATATAGCAGAGGATCGCGGAGAGGGCTTCTGCAATTACCGTCGCGAGTGCGGCACCGAAGACACCCCAGTGGAAGAGGAAGATGAAGATCCAGTCCAGGCAGGCGTTCAGCACCGACGAGATGCCGACGAAGGTCACCGGCGTTTTCGAATCCCCGACCGCCCGCAGTGCACTCGACATGATGTTGTACTGGAAGGTGAAGAAATTACCGAGGAAGAGAAGCCGGAGATAGACGCTCGAATCATGCATGATGTCAAGCGGTGTATGCATGGCCTGCAGGATCGGTGTCGCGAGCAGGATGCCGAGCAGGGTGGTGATGCCGCCGGCGATCGTACCGAAGAGAATCGTGGTGGAGAGCGAGCGCTTCAGCTTCTCGCCTTCCCCGGCACCATAGAACTTACTCATGTAGACCGAAGCGCCGATGCCGAGGCCGGAGATGCTCTGCACCAGCAGCACCGAGACCGGATTCGAGACGGACACGGCGCTGAGTGCAGCGACACCGGCCCCCTTACTGACGAGGATGGAATCGACGGCGTTATAGGTGAGCTGAAGGAAGTTTCCGAAAATCAGCGGGATGGCATAGGCCAGAAGATGGTGGTAGATACTGCCGGAGGTCATATTTCTCATAGTGGTTCCTCTTTTTTGAAAACGCTTTCAAAATGTGCCTGCTATTATAGCACGATGTCGGCACGCTGACGATAGAATTTACTGGATATTTGAGCATGCCTATGGTAGAATGTTGATTTAGACGATTCGGAGAGCGGCTGGTATCCACCATTCGGCTCGAACCGATAGTATACTTTCACGGAGGAAAAAAGAATGAGCGTAATTGGTTGGGTAATTTATATCATTGCCATCGTGGCGATGTTTTACTTTATCGGTATCAAGCCATCACAGAAGGAGCGTAAGAAGCAGGAGGCTCTCCTCGCATCCGTAGCGGTCGGCGACACCGTGCTGACCACATCCGGCTTCTATGGCGTGATCATCGACATGACCGATGACACGGTGATCGTTGAGTTCGGTAATAACAAGAACTGCCGTATCCCGATGCAGAAGGCAGCCATCGCACAGCTTGAGAAGCCGACCACGGCTGTAAAGTCTGACGATAAGAAGTAATCCAGCGCGATTCATAAGCCCACCGTGTTCTGCACGGTGGGCTTTTGCTGCTGCAGGGGAGTGGAGGGCTTCGTATGAATCTTAAAACGCTGAGAGAATTAAAGGGCATCAGTCGGAAGGAGCTGGCAGAGCAGACGGGACTGTCCTACCGCTCGATTCAGGACTACGAGCAGGGGCATAAGGACCTGGGTGCCGCGAAGGCGCGGACCGTTCTCCGGATGGCCCAGGTGCTGGACTGCTCGGTGGAGGACCTGATTTCGGAGGTGGATTTCAGTGAGCTGAAGCCGAGCGAGCTGCGCTCGGATGAGCTCCGGATGCAGAAGCGTATGCTGGCGGAGTGGAAGGAGAACACGCGGCGGGAGCGGGCATCCGTTGCGGGCGGGTCTTCTGTTTCGGCGTCAGCATTGGCAGACGGAGAGCGGACAACGGACGAAGCCCGCTGGATGACGGAAGACAGGATGGAGAAACGATGAGAGTAAAAATTGACATGCAGACACGCCAGACCATCGACGGCGATACGGACATCATGGAGCACAGCGCGGAGGGCATCCTGCGGGATCTCTCCGAGGGACAGCATGTGCTGAGCTATTTCCAGGACGGCGTCCATAACGAGATGCGGATCAATGTCTCCGACGAGGAGATCATCGTAACCCGGAACTGGAAGCAGGAAAATCAGTTCCATTATAAGCAGAATAAACATCACATCATGAACTATGAGACCCCGATGGGGACGATGGAGCTCGGCTTCGACACGAAGTATGTCGAGATCGACCGCATCCATCGAGACAGCCTGATGGAGATCCGCCTTGTTTATACCATCACCCAGGGCGGACAGCCGGTGAGTGATAACGAAGTCCGGATCCGGATTCGGGAACGCTGAGAAAGGGTGTACCGCTTCTCGGGGCTTCTTTTGAGATTTTCCCGTCTTCCGAGTGCGGAGTACGGGGCCTCCGTTGCCGCCCCTCTGGCCCGGTCTGAACAGTTACGAGTGCGGAGCTCCCGTGCCTGCCCGGGGCCTCTTTTCATGTTGCATTTTGATGCGCTAAATAGTAAGATTAAGGGCAGATTTATGGAAAGACGAGGATTTACTCTATGACATTAATGGCGATCCACTGGAATACCGTGGCAACCGTACTGGTCGTAATTGCGATCATCCTGGTTGTACTCATGGCGGTTATGTACTACTACGGTAAGAAGCTCTCCCGTCAGCAGGCAGAGCAGCAGCCGATCATCGATGCAAACACACAGGATGTATCGATGCTGATCATCGATAAGAAGAAGCTTTCCGTTGAAGAGGCCATCGCAGCCGGTCTTCCGGAGGCGATCAAGGAGCAGACACCATTCTATCTCAAGTGGCAGAAGCTTCCGGTCGTGAAGGCGAAGATCGGTCCACGTATGATGACCCTCATCGCGGATCCGAACGTATTCGAGCAGCTTCCGAAGGGCAAGGAGTGCAAGTGTTCCATCTCCGGCCTCTACATCCGCGGTATCAAGTCTGTCCGTGGCGGCAGCATCCCGAAGGCGCCGGAAAAGAAGAAGGGCATCCTGGCACGCGCCAGAGAGATGGCTTCCAGAAAGTAATCATGAAACAGAGAGGAATCGACGATCGTCGATTCCTTTTTTGTTTACACGTAGCCAGAGTCCCGAAGCAGATTTTGCTGGCCTTGGAGTACTGTGCTTCTGCTGCTGTCTCTCCGGGAATCTGGCGGGCCTTCCTGATCCATTGCAAAAAATTAAATTCCTGTCTTTGACAGTACAAGTGTCTATTAAGTCCTGGGATTGGCTCTATGAGCCAGTTCCAGGACTTTTCTGAATT
>CAKQPT010000012.1 GCA_934270345.1 uncultured Oribacterium sp.
TTACGTCAGACCAATCACCTTCATCATAAAGAAAGAGCAGAGACTGTAAAAGCCTCTACTCATATATTAAGAATCGGAATTTATAGAACTGTGAAAAGTAAAGGTGGTAATTTTGTGGTTAAATATTGTATGAATTTAAGTGATGAAAAAAAAGAAACTGCAATTAAAATTGCTTTGGAAAGTAAAGGAAATGTTCGCAAGCGTAAGATAGCGGTTCCGCTTCTGATGATTTTGGGTATCGTCATTATTTTTAGTAGCATATTTTTAATTATAAATTCTCCTGCTATTTTATGGTATATCTATATGGTGCTTGGAATAGTTTGTCTGCTTCTTGCGTTTAATGCAAAGTCTTTTCAAAAATTTGTATTGAAAAAAGCGGAGTTACTCTTAGATAAGTCTTTTCGTACTGGAATTGTAGAGTATCATTTTGACGCTGAAGGGATAGAAACAATTTCCCAGATGGGATATAGCAAAAATTATTGGACTGCATTTAAAGAGTACGGTACTATGGGGCAGTATATATATGTTAAACGAAAAGATAATAAAATGGTTTTGATAGATAAAAATGATTTGTCTACTGGGGAGTTAGAAGAATTGACTCAACTATTGTTAAATAATGTCAAAATGTAAATTCCAGTTCACAACTTCATATCCCTACACACAAAGCAGTTAGTCTTTAGGATTGACTGCTTTTTTCTTGCCAAAATTCCAGTTTATAACACTTATATTTTCATTATGGAGGGATCGGCTATGAAATTTATCAAAACTTATCTAATAACCCTGGTCCTTAGTTATGTGTTCGTATTTTTTGGCGGATGGATGCTCTTTGATTTCAGAAAGCATTATTTCCTTGCAATTGCAGCGTGTGCGTTCATGATTGCAATCATTATCTCTCTTTTTTGTGCGCAGGAAGAAAAGATAGAACAGTTGCAAAAAAGAATAGAAAAGCTGGAATCTGCGGAGACACAATCACGAAATGGAAGCTGATGGCTTCCGAATTGCATGATGACTTCATGGAGGTGGCGATTATGAAACTGATCAGTCCGAAGACAGCATTGGCATCGTTACTGGGATGTGCTTTTGTCGCGGTGAAGCTGATTTATTTCAGAGATCTCTCGGATCTGCCGATAATCATCGTGGTTGGGTATGTATCCGTAAGAGGATTATATGTCGCATTTTCACCGGCAGCCTACGAAGAGGAAGAGCGAGAGCAGCGGCGGACAAAGCGACTGTATCGTAAGCTGTTTGGAAGGTTCGCCTACGTGGTCTGGGATGTACCGATAGCGATGTTTTTGCTTGCAGGGCTTCTGGCGATGTTTTGCCCGTGGACGGATGCTCTTCGCGCGGTTTTGATCACTCTTTTAACGCTTGCGTCTATATACGCCATCTACTTCGGCTGGTATGTTTTATCAAACAAGCGGACGTATATCGAAGACAAAGATTCAGAGAACGGCGAGTTACGTGTTGAAGAAGAAAATGCCTGGAAGATGGTGAGCCGCGTGCACAGCATTGTACTGGTACTGCTGATTGTGCTGGGCGGTTTATATCTGTACTTCGGTGCTCCGTATATTTATTTAAATAATAGGAAGCTGAAAACGACCATCACATCACTGGATTGCGACAGCGCTGTTCTGGAGGACATCGTGCCTTTTGAATGGACGATGGTATATACCTTTGGACCATATACGTCAAAAGACTGTATGAAGCGAATCGTGGGTGCACAGAGCTCGGCGTTAAGGGAAAGCATCAGCGAAGGAATGATCGATGTCGTATTTACCGACAGAGGAAGAGTGGTGGCCAGTGTCTGCGCATATCCTGAAAATCTGGGATACGATTTAAAGATTGCCGGTGAAAAGGCGACGTATCCGGGCGGAGGCTGCACTTATCTGGAATATGGTGATCAGGCAGTGTTTAAAGTCACGAAGGAAGATGGCTTGGTGAGGCTCTATACGCGTGTTGAGTGATAAAATAAACAACACGCAAAAAATGCGTGTTGTTAGAGTGAAACAGTCAGTTGCATTTTTTCTTTAGATGTGATTCTGGTTGTTAGATACAGAGTGAATTCACAAAGAAGTATAGCTCTTAGAAAATGGGCAATTAGATGATGCAGTTGTCGCAAACTTTGCGATAACTGCATTGCTGAATTGAACCCGGAAGAGAAAGATGTAATGGTGAAGCTTGTGATGAATTTGCTGAATTTATAACGATTATGGGGTAGAAGTGGATGGCTTATAGATATGTGGGATGACTTCTAAAACGTACAAAACCCCAGGGTGATTTTCAAACATTTGCAAAGAGAAAGAGAGCAGGATTTGATTCCCTGCTCTCTATTTTTATGGTTATTCATTATGTGCTAGGGCGTGGTATTCATCCGATGAAACGCATTTGGCAAGTTCCCGTCATATTAAAAGTAAGACTTAATAAAAAAGGACGAAAACCGACCGGATTCCTATATTTTGTGTTTGATTCCGGGATGGTAGAATTGAGATAGAAAAGCAGGAAGAGAGAATCGGAATTTTTAGGAGTAAAGACATGACTACTATTGTGCAGTTGCGCCCCCTTGAACACAGTGATAGAGAGCAATTTATTTTAGACAATCAGGAAGCCTTCAATTACGGTGCCCTGGAAGAATTTGGCCTTAGAGATAATCATTTTGAGGAAGAAGGACAGATTATATCACGAGAAACGATTGAGCAGTCCATTGACGATGGTGAAGCTTACCGCATCGTACTCGATGGCAAAAAAGTAGGCGGTGTTGTGATTAAAGTCGAGGGCGAAAAAGGTGATCTCGATCTTCTTTTTGTTTCTCCGGCTGTCCATAGCAAAGGCATCGGATATGCCGCTTGGTGCGCTGTCGAAAAACTACATCCGGAAGTGAACGTGTGGGAAACGGTAACACCGTATTTTGAAAAGAGAAATATTCATTTTTATGTTAATCGTTGCGGCTTTCACATTGTGGAGTTTTTTAACAAATATCATCCAGATCCAAATGATCCGGAAATGTGTGCCGAAGAACTGGACGAGCAGTTCCCGGACGGAATGTTCCGGTTTGAAAAGGTCATTCGGTAACTTCCAGTTTGTCGATGCCAAAAGGACAAGTTATTGTATAGCGTTGCCTCGCTTTTCGTGATTGTTGTCTGTTTTGTGCTTAGAGTAATCATACGACGCAGGATGAAGAAGGAGTGAGCTATATGTTTACGCTATTTGAGTTTATGTTTCCGATGATGGTTTTCGGCATGATCATCTTCCAGTTTGTGACAGGAATCGGAACATGGCATAAAAACAATCAGTCACCGCGTTTGTCGGTGAGTGCAACGATCGTCGCAAAGCGTGAAAATATCACACATCATAGCCATGCAAATGCGGGTGACCTGTCTGGGGCGCATGGCTTCCATTCGACTTCAAGTACCAGCGACTATGTCACGTTTCAGGTAGAGAGCGGTGACCGGATAGAACTACAGGTTTCAGGAAGAGAATATGGAATGCTGGCGGAAGGAGACACTGGGAAACTTATGTTTCAGGGGACGAGATACTTGTCATTTGAGCGCGCGTGATTCTGGAGGTGATGACATGAAAAAACGATTTATAACGTTCGGACTTGTCTGCCTGTTTATGACTGGCTGCCAGGCTGCTCACGAGACGATACCGGAAACAACTATGATTGCTCCTGCAGATTCTGTACATGAAGAAACAGAGACACATAACAAAGAACGTGCAGAAGATGCATCGATAGAGGAGCTGAAAGTCGGTTGTTCAAAAGGAAATCCAGAGGGTGTAGCACTCTATTCGTCGTGTCCGTTTACGTATGAAGATACAGACTGGAAACTTCAGACACTTGTGCAGGAGGACATGCTTATCGACGGAGAGCTGGCGATGGATGACCGGAATCGTTTCCTGATACAGGCTGTTTCCGGCGATGATTCCTACATCTTTTTGGATGAAATGATTCAACTCGGGGTACCTGAGGCAGACATATGGGTGGATGAACAGGACAAACTGCATATCGTACTTCGGGATGTACGAACAGCCAGATACAGAGTGATAGATTTTGTTTTTAATCCTGCAGAAAAGGAATTCATCGGCACGGATGTCCTGGATGGTGAAGGGGGTAATTATATCGGGACGACAAGAAAGTGAGCGATTTCAAAAACAGACTTCTATCGGTTTTTCCGACAAAAGTTCGAGAGGAAGAAAAAGCAAAGATAGGCAACCTTGATATTCAAACAAGAATGTTTTTCACTGCTCGAGCATCGCCAGAAATGCCTGGACTTCCACTGGTATCCGGCCTTTTCTCCACGCCAGCAGAATCTCCGTTGTGAGATCGGCGTCTTCGATTCGATAAGCTTTCAGATTTCTGGAGAATTCCAGCATGCTTGCCGGAAGAATGGCGATTCCGAGCCCTTTTTCTGCCAGAATCAGCGCTGTTCGTGCATCTTCACAGGAGCAGTAGAAGTCCTGCGCTACGCCTGCTTTTTCAAATACGGTTAACATGTATTTGTAGTAGCGATGTGAGAGGATCAGGGGCTGCTCCATAAGTTCCTGAACACATACGGAAGCCTTTTCCTGGAGTGACGGATAATCAGGACTGGCTATCGCCATCAGTTCTTCTTTCGCAAGAGATCGGGTCTCACAGCCATTTAATGCGATCGGCGTCCGTAGTGTGGTCACATCGATCTGCTGGTTTTCCAGATGATCTTTTAAAGCAAATGAGGAACCTTCGTGCACATCGAAATGAATCTGCGGGTAAAGCCGTGAAAACTGTAGTAAATAGTCTGACATCATCGGAACGGTAGATGGCGTCATTCCGATATGTAGTGTCGCTGCCTGACTTGACTTTATAACTTCGCTCTTCGTTAAATCGGTAAGCGTCAATATTTTTCCTGCCTGTTCATAGAGCGTCTTCCCTGCTTCTGTCAGCGAGATCTTCTTGGTTCCACGCAGGAATAAAGATACCTGCAGTTCTTCCTCCAGCATCTTGATCTGATAGCTTAATGGTGGCTGCGTCATGTGCAGCGCCCGGGCCGCACCACTGATGCTTCCGGCTTCTACAATCGCCCGAAAATACTCCAGCTGTTTAATTTCCATTTACGTCCTCCTGACTATATAATAATTATTCTATTATAATACAAAATAAATAATTCGAATATAACTCGATGCTTGTTATACTTGAAAACAAAAAAGAAAAGCAGAGAGAGCTTAGATGAAACGTATTGATTTTGAACATGGAACCGTAACCGTAAATATTCTCGGAGCAGCACTTCCGATGCTCGTCGCCCAGATTTTAAACTTATTATACAATGTCGTAGATCGTATCTACATTGCCCGTATCCCGGGTGAGGGAACGGCAGCGCTTGGCGGTGTCGGCCTGTGCTTTCCGCTGATCGTCATCATCACGGCATTTTCGAACCTGTTCGGAAGTGGTGGTGCGCCGCTTTTCGCCATCGAGCGGGGAAAGCACGATTCGAAAAAAGCTGCCAGCATCATGAGCACGTCCTATACGATGCTCTGTTTCAGCGCGCTGATTCTGATGGTGATCGGATGGCTGTTTGCCCGGCCGCTTCTGACAGCGTTCGGTGCTTCGGAGAATGCACTGCGCTACGCCTGGCCGTACCTGATGATTTACCTGATCGGTACCCTGCCTTCGATGATTTCGGTAGGGATGAATCCGTTCATTAATGCACAGGGATACGCGGTGATGGGCATGGCTTCCGTCGCCATCGGCGCGCTGACCAACCTGCTGCTGGATCCGCTGTTTATCTTTGTGTTCGGGTTCGGCGTTCGTGGCGCGGCCATCGCGACCGTCATTTCACAGTGCCTTTCCGCGATCTGTGTACTGTATTTCCTCAGTCGAAAGGCAGAACTGAAGATTCATTTTCTTCGTAGAGAAGAGTGGGGGAGAGCGCTTGTATATGCTAGAGACATCGTCAGCCTGGGAACCGCCGGCTTCATCATGCAGCTGACGAACAGTCTCGTGACCATCTGCTGTAACAGTGTGCTTTCGATTACGGGTGGAGATATCTACATCTCTGTCATGACGATCATTTCCAGTGTCCGCCAGCTGGTGGAGACGCCAATCCATGCCATCACAGAAGGCTCGTCCCCGATTCTCAGCTATAATTACGGCGCGCGACGTCCGGAACGTGTGAAGAAGGCCGGCGTAGTCATGAGTGTGATGATTCTTGCATACACGGCGGTGATGTGGAGCCTCATCATTCTGATGCCGAAAACACTGATCTCGGTGTTCAGTACCGATGCCGAGCTGACCCGGGATGCCATCCCTGCGCTGAAGAAGTATTTTTCTGCCTTCATTTTTATGGATCTCCAGTATATGGGCCAGGTGGTATTAAGATCACTGAATAAAAGGAAGCAGACCATTTTCTTCTCTCTGCTGCGAAAGGTATTCATCGTTGTACCGTTGACCTACCTGATGCCTTATGCGTTTCATATGGGTACCGACGGCGTTTTCCTCGCAGAGCCGGTCTCGAATGTGATCGGCGGAAGCCTGTGCTTCGTCGCCATGCTGTGTATCGTCCTGCCGGAATTAAAGCGAATGGAAAAGGAAAATAAAGCGCGCTGATGCCCTGTTGCGCAGCGTTCCCTCCCACGACGGATGTATACCGGAAACTGCCGTGGGCCAATGCTGGCCGCGGTCAACAGGCGCATCCCTTCTTGCATTCCGCTGATCGATACTTTATAATGCATTGAGTGCAGGCGGCTTTGGCGGAATTGGCAGACGCGCAGGATTTAGGTTCCTGTATCTCTGATGTGCGGGTTCAAGTCCCGTGAGCCGCACGATCATAAACGATGTTTTTTGGAGTCCTTCGAAAAAACATCGTTTTTTATTGCCTCGATTTTCGGGCAGATGTTTTTTTCTGTCTATCGGAGATATGAGAAGAATATGGTATAATGAAACAACAAGGCGGGCCGGTTTTCGTGACCTGCGGATTTTGAAAGGATAGTACATGAATATAGAAAATACAGATTTGAAAAGTCTGATCGAGAAGGCGCTGGATATGCGGAACTACAGCTACGTTCCGTACTCCCATTTTCATGTGGGCGTCGCGCTGCTCGCAAAAAACGGAAAGGTATACGGTGGCTGCAACATCGAGAACGCGAGCTATGGCGTGTCGAACTGTGCCGAGCGTACGGCGCTGTTTCATGCCGTCAGCGAGGGCGTGAAGGAGTTCGACTGCATCGTGATCACCGGCGGCCCGGAGGAGGGCGAGCTGCAGTTCTGCGCACCGTGTGGCATCTGCCGCCAGGCACTGCGCGAGTTCTGTGATCCGAAGAGCTTCGAGATCATCCTCGCGAAGTCGACGGAGGACTACCGAACCTACACGCTCGAGCAGTTGCTCCCGGAAAGCTTCGGACCTGAAAACCTGATCAATTAAAAAATTTGATTAAATAAAAAATCTGATCAATTAAAAACCTGATCAATAAAATTTCAACATAATCGAAAGGAGAATCACTATGTCTACACCTCACAACAAAGCAGCACTTGGCGATATCGCGAAAACCGTTCTGATGCCGGGCGATCCGCTCCGCGCGAAGTATATCGCAGAAACCTACCTCGAGAATCCGGTCTGCTTCAACACGGTTCGAAACATGCTGGGCTACACCGGAACCTATAACGGAAAGAAGATCTCTGTCATGGGCAGCGGTATGGGCATGCCGTCCATCGGAATCTATTCCTACGAGCTGTTCCATACCTATGACGTCGATAACATCATCCGTATCGGTTCCGCCGGTGCCATCCAGCCGGAGGTAAATCTGAAGGATGTCATCATCGGCATGGGTGCCTGCACGGATTCGAACTATGGAAAGCAGTTCGAGGTTCCGGGTACCTTCTCCGCGATCGCAGATTATGGCCTCCTCAAGAAGGCAGTGGATGCGGCAGAGAAGCTCGGGGTCAATGTCAAGGTCGGAAACATCCTCTCTTCGGATATCTTCTACGATGCCCGCGCAGATGTGAATCAGCGCTGGGCGCGCATGGGAATCATGGCCGTGGAGATGGAGGCAGCCGCACTTTACATGAATGCAGCGTATGCACATAAGCACGCTCTCTGCCTGCTGACGGTTTCCGATCAGCTGCTTCGCGGCGAGGCCCTGAGCCCGGATGAGCGTCAGGTCGGCTTCGACCAGATGATGCGCGTGGCGCTGGAACTCGCCTGACTACAGGCAGAATAGTGATGGGTCGATTTCCGGGTGCATGCCCGGAAATCTGACGTTTATCATGAAATCGAATTATTTGAATTTCCGGAGGAACAAGCTAAAAGTGTAGTTGTTCATTCGGAAATCTGTGGTGACGTATCCCGGGCGGGTGGGTCCGACGTAGAGCGGTCAGCATTGGCCCGGGATCGTAGAGGATAGAAGTATGATCAATTATTCAGAAGATAAGACGATGTATCACATCGGTGTGGCGCCGGGACAGGTCGGACGGTACGTGATCCTGCCGGGCGATCCGAAGCGCTGTGAGAAGATCGCGAAGTATTTCGATGATCCGGTGTTTGTGGCGGATCATCGGGAGTATGTGACCTATACCGGCACGCTCGATGGCGTTCCGGTTTCCGTAACATCCACCGGTATCGGCGGGCCGTCGGCGTCAATCGCGGTCGAGGAGCTGCATATGTGTGGCGCAGATACCTTCATCCGTGTCGGTACAGCGGGCGGTATGGACCTCGATGTGCAGTCCGGTGATGTCGTGATCGCGAGCGGTGCGGTTCGTATGGAGGGCACCTCGAAGGAGTATGCGCCGATCGAGTGGCCGGCGGTCTCCGATTTCGAGGTCGAGATGGCGCTGTACCAGGCGGCCGGCAATCTCGGACTGCGTCATCACGTGGGCGTGGTCGAGTGTAAGGATGCCTTTTACGGGCAGCATAAGCCGGAGGACCTGCCGGTGAGCTATGAGCTCCTCAATAAGTGGCAGGCCTGGCTGAAGCTCGGCTGCAAGGCGTCCGAGATGGAGTCGGCGGCACTCTTTACGGTGGCGTCCTATCTGCACGTACGCGCAGGCGCGGTGCTCTTCATCATGTCGAATCAGGAGCGCGCGAAGAAGGGGCTCAGCAACGAGATTGAGCATGACACCGATAAGGCGATCCGCACAGCGATTGAAGCGATTCGGATTCTCATCAAGAGGGACCAGCAGAAGGCGTGAGACGAGTACGACGCGGACATGAAGGATGCCGGATTGCCAAAGGTGAGCACGACGCGGACATGAAGCTCCATGGCGGGGAGCTTCGGTCGAACAGGTACCTGGAAGGATGAACAGACAGAATGAAAACAGTGACGATTCCGGCAGCAGGCCCGGAGCGCGATGAATACTATATGAATCTGGCGATCCGGGAAGCCCGGAAGGCGCTGAAGCACGATGATGTACCCATTGGGTGCATCATCGTTTATGATGGGACGAATCCCGCGAGCAAGGCGGATCAGCATGCAGCCTCGCTCGGGATCGAGCCGGGCACCATCCTGGGGCGCGGCTACAACCGGCGAAACAAGGACCGGAGTGCACTGATGCATGCGGAGGTGATCGCCATCCGGCAGGCGTGCAAGGCACTCGGGGACTGGCGGGTCGAGGACTGTACGATGTATGTGACCCTCGAGCCCTGCCCGATGTGCGCCGGGGCGATCGTGCAGGCCCGTGTTCCGCGCGTCGTGATCGGCTCCATGAATCCGAAGGCGGGCTGCTGCGGCTCGGTGCTGGATATGCTGCATGAGAAGCGCTTCAATCACCGCTGTGAGGTCCGGACGGATGTGGAGAAGGATGCCTGCGCGGCGCTCATGAGTGATTTCTTCGCAGCGCTCCGGGAACAGAAGCTGAAGAAGCTGGAAGGTGGACAGGATGCAGATGAATGTAAATGATGGAAAACCAGAACAGCGAGGCCGCTGCATCATCGTGGGGGCCGGTGACTTCTTCGGGATGCCGTTTCAGCCGGCGGAAGAGGATTACGTGATCGCGGCGGATGCGGGGTATGAGAATCTGAAGGCCGAAGGCATCATCCCGGACCTCGTGGTGGGCGATTTCGACTCGATGGAGGTCGAGGGCGTGAAGGGTGTCACCGGGCCGGTGAAGGATCTTGATATTTTCGAAGATGCGGAGAAGGCAGAGTACATCCACCATCTGAAGCGCATCGAGCTGGACGGCGTTGAGACGCGGGTCATCGATCCGATCAAGAACGATCCGGACATGCTGGCCTGCGTGCGGATCGGGATGGAGCAGGGGTATCGTTCCTTCCATCTCATCGGCGGTACGGGGAAGCGGATCGATCACTCCATCGCGAATCTGCAGGTGCTCGGCTTCCTCGCGCAGCAGGGAATGCATGGCTATCTCTATGGAGAGCATCAGCTGGTGCGTGCGATCAGGAACGAGAGCGTGCGTTTCCCGAAAGAGATGCAGGGGTACTTCTCGGCGCTGTCACTGAGCGACGAGTGCCGTGGTGTCACCGAACGTGGCTTCAAGTACATCGTCACGGACGTGAACCTCAGCAACACGATGCCGACCGGACTCAGCAACGAATTCGTCGGCACGGAAGCGGAGATCTCCGTGAAAGACGGCACGCTGCTGCTGATTTACGACTGGAAGTGATGAATAGAGTACAGATACGCCCGGTGGTGCTGGCTGGCGCGATGTGAAAGAAATTTCTTCGTTTCTGAAGATTCTCTTTCAACGTAAATCGATGCTTGATTGACGTTTTTCACTTTGCTATAATGCCGATAGAAGTAAAGAGCT
Organism: uncultured Oribacterium sp.; assembly: GCA_934270345.1. Classification (GTDB taxonomy): domain Bacteria; phylum Bacillota; class Clostridia; order Lachnospirales; family Lachnospiraceae; genus Oribacterium. Next base: position 10,730 of record CAKQPT010000012.1, read on the forward strand.
GGGACGTACGAGGCTGCACATATTGAACCTACAAATACGACCTACGGGGCTCCGATATCTGTATGCATAATATAACGCCTCCCTTCGGGCCGAGGACTATAGTGGCATACGTGAGGTTTCCCACCTAGCAAGAGAGCTAGGAGTCAAGCGTGTAGTACGGCGTTCTGGTGTTACTCCGAAAATCTTACGATTTGGACCGACAGGCGATATGCCTGTCGGTCTTTTTGTTATATATCCATGAGAGGGCCGCGCGCAGCGCGGAGCGGCGCATGGATGCCCCCGGGCGGCGAGGCCGTTTTGCCGGCAAGCCGGCAAAATCAAACGACGATGCCCGCGCCGAAGGCGCATCTGATGGCATCGTCTCCTCGTACATATCCATGAGAGATGAAATTTCTGTGAACCCATCGCATTTAGAGGGCCTTTTGTGTATCATAGATGTGTTGATTCGATTACATTTGTCTAAGTCTATTTTAGGAGTGCAGTCCGTTGAAGAGAGAACAGTGGGAACAGCAGATTCGTTGGGGCATCACCGCCTTTCTGGTGATCGCGGCGAGCGTGCTCGTAGCGACGATCATCGTGAATTTCGGGAAAATCCGTGCGTTTGGCGGTACGCTGGTGTCGATTCTCGCACCGATCATTTACGGTGCGGTGATCGCGTACATCACCGCGCCGATTTATAATCATGTCTATCACTTCGTTTATAATCTGCTGAAGGGACGAAAAAATAAGAAACCTTCCACGAGCTCCGCTCCGCGGATGATCGCGCGTACGGCAGCTACCCTGGTAGCGCTTCTGACAGTACTGGTACTGGCGGTCGGTCTCGTATCGATGATCATCCCGCAGCTCTACAGCTCCATCGCGAACTTGATCGCGACGCTGCCGCAGGATCTTTCACAGACCTACCGGAACATCATGAGCTATCTTCAGGACTATCCGGAGGTACGGGACGCGGTGCAGCAGTACTACAACATCGGGTATACCTACCTCATGAACTTCCTGCAGGATCATCTGATGCCGAACATGCAGAGCATCGTGGCGTCGCTCGGCATCGGCATATGGTCGGTGGTCAACTGGTTTAAGAACCTCCTCATCGGCCTCATCGTGATGATCTATCTCCTGAACATCAAGGAGTCCATGCTGGGGGGCTCCAGAAAGCTGACCTTCGCGCTGCTTCCGAAGAAGTGGGCAGAGCTTGTGGTAGAAGAATTCGCCTACATTAATAAGGTCTTCGGCGGATTCATCGTCGGCAAGATCATCGATTCCCTCATCATCGGCTGGCTCTGCTTCTTCTGCCTGAGTTTTATGAAGATGCCGTACACGATGCTTGTTTCCGTCATCGTCGGCGTGACGAACGTGATTCCGTTCTTTGGCCCGTTTATCGGTGCGATCCCATCCTTCGTCCTGATCCTGCTGACGAGCCCGATGCAGAGTGTATACTTCCTCATCTTCGTCCTGGTCCTGCAGCAGTTCGACGGTAACATCCTCGGCCCGCGCATCCTCGGCGACTCGACCGGCCTCAGCAGCTTCTGGGTACTGTTCTCGATCCTCCTCTTCGGCGGCCTCTTCGGCTTCGTCGGCATGATCGTGGCGGTTCCACTCTGGGCAGTCATCCTCAATTTCGTTCAGCGACTGAGCGGTCATCTGCTCCGAAAGAAGGGCCTGCCGACCGACGCTGCCGATTACATCTCCGGAGACGAACTGACCCGGCTGAAAGACTGAGTAAAGTTTTCCTGCATTGGCCAAAAAACGTTTGCAAAACCGGTTAACTAGAGTATACTAGAGATGCTTGAAACAGATACAAAACACCTGGCGCAAAGCCAGACACAGGAGGTTTTTATGGATATTCGTTACAGTGCAAACCAGAGAGATGTGAAGCGTTACACGACACAGGAGCTTCGTGATGAGTTCCTGATCACCGGACTCTACAAGCCGGACGAGGTCGTAGCCGTTTACTCTCACGTCGACCGTATGGTAACCTTCGGCTGCATGCCGGTACATGAGGTCGTTCCGATCGATAAGGGCATCGACTGCTGGGCAAACTTCGGTACACACTATGTGCTCGAGCGCCGCGAGATCGGTATCTTCAACATCGGCGAGGGCGCTGGTAAGATCGTCGTTGACGGTACAGAGTACAAGCTCGGCTACAAGGACTGCCTCTACATCACGAAGGGTGCGAAGGAAGTTCTCTTCTCCTCTGACGACGCAGAGAAGCCGGCGAAGTTCTACATGGTTTCCGCACCGGCACACGTAAGCTACGAGACAAAGCTCATCACCATGGCCGAGGCAAATCACCGTCCATGTGGTGATCCTGAGCTGGCCAATGCTCGTGTCATCAACCAGTTCATCCACCCGGATGTCCTCAAGACCGCACAGCTCAGCATGGGTATGACGGAGCTTCAGCCGGGTTCCGTATGGAACACGATGCCGTCACATACACATGAGCGTCGTATGGAGATCTACACCTACTTCGAGGTGCCGGAGGATCAGGTCGTATTCCATCTGATGGGCGAGCCGACCGAGACCAGACACATCGTCATGCATAACTATGATGCCGTGATTTCTCCGTCATGGTCCATCCACAGCGCAGCAGGTACACACAACTATACCTTCATCTGGGCGATGGGCGGCGAGAACCAGGAGTTCGATGATATGGATACCATCTATACTCCGGATCTCAGATAATTAAACATAAAAAATTGATATTTCCAGAGGTCCGTGGTACTATAAAGCTCTGTGTGGTCCACGGACCTTTTTGTGTGCCTGTGTATCCTGCGGGAGGACGGCCACAGATGAATTTATATAGAAAGAACCCGTGATGGGTGAGGAGAGTTTATGGCAACATTACTTGAAAACTGGAGAACGAAGGCATACGGCGATGGTCTTTCCAAGGCCGAGCAGGAGACCCTCTGGCAGGAGTATTTCGCACTGGAGAAGGGCTTCTATGAGGAGGTTCTGAAGGATCCGAGCCACGTTTATGAGGGCACGGTGAAGGAGCTCGCTGAGCACTTCGGCATCGACGTTTTCCATTTCACAGGTGTGCTCGATGGTATCGATGATTCCTTAAAGGGCTATCACAACCCGATCGACACCATGGATGAGGATACACAGGTAAAGATCGAGATCGATCCGGAGACCCTGTACTACAACATGGTTGAGGCGAAGGCAAGCTGGCTCTACGGTCTTCCTGAGTGGGATGCGATCCTTTCCGAGGAGAAGCGTCACGAGCTCTATCGCAAGCAGAAGGCATCCAACACCATCCGTCGTGAAGGCAAGAAGATCTACCCGAACGACCTCTGCCCATGCGGATCCGGCAAGAAGTATAAGAAGTGCCACATGCGCATCGATCAGGAGAACGAGCTGAAGGCATTTGCTTCTGCAAACTGATCCCTGCCGGGATAACACGCTGATGGAGACATTGGCGACGGCCTGTGGACGCTGTGTTTCTGACCCGGAGGCTGTGTCCGAAAACGCAGATCGAGACGCGCGAACATTCGATTGACGCGGAATTTTGATTATGCTAAGATGAAATCCGTGCAGCGATTAGGCTGCAGATTTTATGGAGGTAGACACAATGAAGGGTACAGTTAAGTGGTTCAACAATCAGAAGGGCTACGGCTTCATCTCTGATGAGAATGGCAAGGACGTTTTCGTTCACTATTCAGGACTCGCTGGAGACGGTTTCAAGTCTCTCGATGAGGGCCAGAAGGTAGAGTTCGACGTTCAGGACGGCGCTAAGGGACCTCAGGCAGTCAACGTAGTAAAGCTTTAATTTTTTTCCAAGTACCTTAATTGTAAGCATATATCGTTACAAGAATAGTATTTTGAACTAAAAGAAGCAATGACGGTATCCATTTGGGTGCCGTCTTTTCTTTTGGCGAAAGGTTTTATTTATGAATGCACGAAAAACAAGTCTATACGGGATGCTGCTGGCGCTCGCGATGGTGCTGAGCTACGTCGAGGCGATGATCCCGATCAACATCGGCGTGCCGGGCGTGAAGCTGGGCCTCCCGAACATCGTGACGGTGATCGGCCTCTACTCGATCGGTGCGCTGCCGACGCTCGTGATCAGCTTCCTCCGCATCCTCCTCGTCAGCTTCATGTTCGGAAACACGATGACGCTCGCGTACTCGTTCTCCGGCTTTGCACTGAGCTTTGGGGCAATGCTTCTGATGCGGAAGGCAGGTGGCTTTCACCGTACCGTTGTGAGCGTCAGTGGCGGTGTGATGCACAACGTCGGACAGCTGATGGCAGCCGTGGCGCTGCTGCACAGTCAGGTGCTGTTTTACTATCTGCCGGTGCTGATGGTGGCCGGCGTCATCGCCGGTGTGCTGATCGGACTCGTGGCCGGACTCATCACCGAGCGGATCCAGCTCTTTCTTCGGAAGTCTTGAATATTATTTTAAAGCGTGGTAAAATAATCCGACAAACATTTGTTTGTCGGATTATTTTTGAGGATATATCTTATGGGTAAGAATTATATAAAAATTCGAGGTGCCAGTGAGCACAATCTGAAGCATGTGGATGTGGATATCCCGCGTGATGAGCTGGTCGTGATGACCGGCCTGTCCGGCTCCGGAAAGTCCTCCCTTGCCTTCGATACGATCTATGCAGAGGGACAGCGTCGTTATATGCAGTCCCTGTCATCCTATGCGCGTCAGTTCCTGGGCCAGATGGAGAAGCCGGCGGTGGATCTCATCGAGGGCCTCAGCCCGGCGATTTCGATCGATCAGAAGTCGACGAACCGGAACCCGCGTTCGACGGTCGGTACCGTCACGGAGATTTACGATTATATGCGTCTTCTGTACGCGCGCGTCGGCACGCCGCACTGTCCGAAGTGCGGACGCGAGATCAAGCGCCAGACGGTGGATGAGATCGTGGATCAGCTGCTCCTGATGCCGGAGGGCACCCGGATCCAGCTGCTGGCACCGATCGTCCGCGGCAAGAAGGGTATGCACGAGAAGGTACTCGACTCGGCCCGCCGCTCCGGCTATGTGCGTGTACGTGTGGATGGAAACATGTATGAGCTTTCGGAGGACATCAGCCTCGATAAGAACATCCGCCATACCATCGAGATCGTGGTCGATCGTCTCGTGATCCGCGAGGGGATCGAGGCGCGACTCACCGAGTCCATCGAGCAGGTCATGGGCCTGACCGGCGGTCAGATGACCGTCGACGTCATCGGCGGTGAGCCGGTGAACTTCTCGACGAGCTTCGCCTGCCCGGACTGCGGTGTCTCCATCGACGAGATCGAGCCGCGCAGCTTCTCCTTTAACAACCCCTTCGGTGCCTGCCCGGAGTGCAGTGGTATCGGCTATAAGATGGAGTTCGATCTGTCGCTCATGATTCCGGACGAGCGCCTGAGTCTCAACGAGGGAGCGATCACCGTTCCCGGCTGGATGAACTCGAAGGATGAGGGCAGCTTCACGCATGCGATGCTGGTGGCCCTCAGTGAGGCCTATCATTTCAGCCTCGACACGCCGTTCCAGGATTACCCGCCGGAGATCCGCTCGATCATCCTGGACGGTACGAAGGGCGAGAAGGTGACGGTGCACTACGAGTCCCAGTTTGGAAAGGGAAACGTGCATCAGGTCGCTTTTGAGGGTTTGATGGCCAATGTCAACCGCCGGTACCGTGAGTGCTTCTCCGAGCGTATGCGCGCGGACTATGAGCAGTATATGCGGATCACACCGTGTGCACTCTGCCATGGCGCACGTCTGAAGGCCTCGAGTCTCGCCGTAACGATCGCTGATCTCAATATCTACCAGGCGACGGAGCTCTCCATCGAGCACTTCTATCACTGGATCGACGAGATCCGGCTGAGCCCGATGCAACATCAGATCGCAGATGAGGTCGTAAAGGAAATCCGGAGCCGCATCAGATTCATGCTGGATGTCGGTCTCGATTACCTGACCCTGAGCCGGGCTGCCGGTACACTTTCCGGTGGTGAGGCCCAGCGTATCCGCCTCGCGACGCAGATCGGTTCAGGCCTTGTCGGTGTCGCCTATATCCTCGATGAGCCGAGCATCGGCCTGCATCAGCGGGACAACGATCGTCTGATCGCGACGCTGAAGCACCTTCGTGACCTCGGGAATACTGTGATCGTCGTCGAGCATGATGAGGACACCATGCGTGCCGCCGACTACATCGTGGACATCGGACCGGGGGCCGGTTCGGAGGGCGGTGAGGTCGTCGCGACTGGTACGGCGGAGGAGATCATGCAGAACCCGCGCAGTATCACCGGACAGTATCTCAGCGGTAAGCTGAAGATCGAGGTGCCGAAGACGCGCCGGAAGCCGAACGGCTGGATCACCGTGAAGGGCGCCAGCGAGCATAATCTGAAGAACATCGATGTCCGCTTCCCGCTCGGCGTTTTCACCTGTGTGACCGGTGTGTCCGGTTCCGGTAAGTCGTCACTGGTGAACGAGATCCTTTATAAGACACTGGCGAAGAAGCTGAATCGTGCCCGGACGATTCCGGGCCGCTATAAGTCCATCGAGGGCGTAGAGCAGCTCGATAAGATCATCGCGATCGATCAGTCGCCGATCGGACGTACGCCGCGCTCGAATCCGGCAACCTATACCGGCGTCTTCGATATGATCCGTGACCTCTTTGCAGGTACACCGGATGCGAAGGCACGTGGCTACAGTAAGGGGCGTTTCTCCTTCAACGTACGCGGTGGACGCTGTGAGGCCTGCCAGGGTGATGGTATCGTGAAGATCGAGATGAACTTCCTGCCGGATGTGTATGTGCCATGTGAGGTATGTAACGGAAAGCGTTTCAACCGTGAAACGCTGGAGGTGAAGTATAAGGGGAAGAACATCTATGACATCCTCGAGATGACCGTCGAGGAAGCCCTGGATTTCTTTAAGAATGTACCGAGCATCACACGGAAGATTCAGACCCTCTATGATGTCGGCCTCGGTTATGTGAAGCTGGGGCAGCCGAGTACCGAGCTTTCCGGTGGTGAGGCGCAGCGAATCAAGCTCGCGACCGAGCTCAGCCGTCGTCCGACCGGAAAGACCATCTATGTGCTGGATGAGCCGACCACCGGACTGCACTTCGCAGATGTACATAAGCTCGTCGTCATGCTTGACCGTCTCGCGGAGAACGGCAACACTGTCATCGTCATCGAGCATAACCTCGATGTCATTAAGTGCGCGGACTATATCATCGATATCGGTCCGGAGGGCGGTGATCGCGGCGGTACGGTGATCGCCGAGGGCACACCGGAGCAGGTGGCGAAGGTGAAGGAATCCTACACCGGCCACTATATCCGACAGTACCTGAAAAAATAATCAGCAGTACATAATCATCGGTACATGAAAATGACCGGACGAAAGCTCGTCCGGTCATTTGTATAAGTTTTAAGGAAGCAGATGACCGCCTTCGTTCGTGGTGTATATCAAACGACGGCACGTTCGCCCGCAGAAGAGCTGCGTTCTCCGGGATGAAATCGATGGACCTCAGATCTCTGGCTTCTTCTCCGCGACGGAGGTATCGGCCCAGGGCTCGAAGTAGAGTCGGCTGTTTACGATTTTCTCTGTCATGTCCTTTCCAGGTGTTTCGTCATAATGGGCATAGAGCTCGGATCGTTTCAGCATGGTGCGAAATCCCTCTACAAGCACTTCGACGGCCCGGTCGCGCTCAGACATGACCGGTAAGGCCAGATTCGCTGCAAAGAGTGTGTTGGCATCGACATTCAGCGCACGAAGGAGGCAGACCAGCTGATCCTGATTCGGGTGCTTTGGCGTGTTCTGGAACCTGCTTTTATAGGCGTTTTCAAACTGTGAGATCATCGCGCTCGGAATACCGGTGATCGCCGAAAGATCCTCCTGCGTCAGATCCGCTTCGAGCCGAAGTCGCTTCAGGGTCTCTCCGAAGAGCCCCCAGTCGAAGTGATAATCCCGGTTGTTGTAGATCGGATCCTCTGTATAGACGATGTTTTTCTTATGCTTTGCACGAGGTGCAGTCTTTTTCCTAGCCATAGCGTACAGTACTCCTTGCTTCGAGTAATCATGATGCTTTCTATCAGAATTTTATAAGCTGTGTGCGGATAAAGTAACTTGCTGAGCGGTATAGAACTATAGCCGTGCGGTATAGTTTACGGAGAAATTTCTATAGCAGAGAGCGAAAGAAAAGAAAGTAACTTTACGGCAGGACTATATACGGGTGGTCGTTCCGTTATGGCACATGATGAACTGGAGACGGAAGCATTGAACACGGATCCTGGACACGCTGAACTGTTAAATATCTGTGAAATCAACCAGCGGTTTATTTACAAAACGGATACAATCCGATAGAATGTGTTTGAAAGCGAGGAGAGCTCTACCGTTTTCCTTTGCTCGACGCACTTTGATAAGTGAATATGGGCTAGTACCGGTTTCGACGGGGATGATGCAGCTTTAGAAGCTATCCGAAAGACAGTCGCGTTAAACTTCAAACCTAAATATAAACGCTAACAATAACGAATTAGCATACGCAGCCTAAGTGCTGTGTGGTCAGCCTTGATGCACTCACACATCGAGAATCTGGCCTCATCTATGTGAGAAACGACGTTAAGAGTTTCTCCTCTTAACGGGCGTATTTAGAGGATACCGGCCACCAAAGGACGTGCACATCCTTTGATGGTGGGGAATCTTTAAAGTGTACTACGATAGTAGAAGGAGAGGGAATTCATTTTCGGACACGGGTTCGACTCCCGTCTGGTCCAGTCTACAGTGCTTAAACGAACCGCATCAATTTGGTTCAGGAATGGCGATTTCCTGCTGGTTGTGCCGCTCTATGAGTACGATTTAGTCTAAAGAAAAAGGAGACGTGAAAACACGTCTCCTTTTTTGATGCTCTAAACCGGAAGGATATTACGGACATGTGGAATAATCTTCCATTTTTCGCACAGGTTTTTAAATTGACTTTACACTGTACGAAAGGAGCGAAGCATGATTAGGATTCTACTGTCCACGCGTCTCGGCGAAAGGCGCTGGACCCAAGCTGACCTTGCCCGTGCAACCGGTATCAGAGCAGCTACCATCAATGAACTGTACAACGAGCTGGTAGATCGGGTCAACCTCGAGCATCTCGACAGAATCTGCAGAGCCCTCGACTGTGAAGTCGGCGACCTGCTGCTGTATGAAGATGGTGATGGCAAGGCATTGCCGCCTAGGCCAAAAAAGAGGAAATAAAAACCCTGGGGAATTATCCCCGGGGTTTTTTAATGTAGCATCATACGGCCACGCCTGACTTGTTAATTTACGTTCAATTGCGCTTTAAGCGCATCCTGTAATACCTGTGAAAAATTAACGCCTGCGTTTGTCGCCATTTCGTTCAACCACTCCGGAATAGAGAGCGTTTTCTTCACAGATTTATTATTATTGCGCTTTTGATAAACCACAGTGTCGCACAGAATATTATTTACGAATGATCCGGCCGGCACTTTCAGACATTCGATATCTGTAGCTTTCGGCACTTCCTTGTTATCTCGTTCGTAATCATATAGTGTGAACGCCAATACATCCTCAGCCATATAGATGGCATCTGCTAAATCATCTCCGCAGGTTACGCACCCTTTGATATCTGGAAACTCAACAGAATATAAGCCGTCCTCCTCTTTTGTAAAAATTGCTGGATATACATACCTTGCCATTCTCTACTCCTTTCAAATGATGAGGAACACAATTATCAGATTCATATAGGCGAGGGCTTTATTTAAGCCCCGCCTGTTTTAAAATCGCATTTAATGTTCCTTTGGCAATCTCTTTTGACCTGTGCCGTGGAACTCTGAAGTATTCATTGCTTATTGGGCTAAACCATTTATCATGTTCTGCACCGCTTTCAATCAACTTGCATCCTTTCGATTTTAATATCTTTATGAGTTCTGATGTTTTCACTGTGTTCCCTCCTTCCCTTAACTTATGTATATATTATAATACGTATTAATACGTATGTCAATATAATAATACATAATTTTACGTATTAAAAGAGTGAGTGTATGCATCAAAAAAGCCCCACCTTTTATAGGCAGGGCAAAATTTTAACCACTAATTAAGTTGGCCGTTTTTCATTTATCCATTGCTTCATTTATGAGCCTGTTGATGAACCCATTCACAGACTCTCCATTTTTCTCTGCAAATGTCCGGATCTCTTCCTTCTTTCCTTTCGGCACCACCAGAGTGATTCTGTCATAAGCTTTCGCATTGTACTTATTCTGAGCGCGTGTTGCTGATGTACCCATATCACACCTCCTATTTCATCCGTATAGTACTATATCCAATATAGTTGCACAACTACAAAATATTCACAAACATTCGTGCTTCCATTTGTGAATGGTCACAGTTGTATATAGTTACACAATTATATACTATAAAGACACAACAAAGAACGAGCTGCTACCAACAGCGTGAAGCAAATACGAAAGGATACATACCATGAAGAGAATTGAAGATCAGAGATTCGGAGTTGAAATTGAGCTGACAGGAATCACCAGAAAGAACGCCTCCAACATTATCGCCAAGCACTTCGGCACCATGAACAACCATGACGGCGGAAGCTACGACAAGTGGACAGCCACTGACAGATTCGGTCGCAAGTGGCAGTGCATGTCGGATGGATCCATCCACTGCACACGTAAGGTCGCTGGATGCCAGGTGGCCACCGCATCATCCGAGTACTCCTGCGAGGTGGTCACACCGATTCTCAGATACCAGGATATGGATGACCTGCAGGAAGTCATCCGCAAGCTCCGGAAGGCCGGCGCCGTTGCGAACACATCCACCGGAATCCACGTTCACGTTGATGCCGATGACGCCACACCGGAGAGCCTCACGAGACTCATGACCTTCGCGATCGGCAGACAGGACCTCTTCTACGAGGCACTCGAGATCGGATCAAGAGCGAATCGCTGGTGCCAGAAGATGGACCGTCGTCTGATGGCTGCCATGCAGAATACCGAGATCGAGACCATGGATGAAATGAAGCGGATCTACTACAGCTCAGTAAATGGTGGCTATGATGAAGGAATCTCCACTCGTCACTACTGCACAGCACGTTACCGTGGAATCAACCTGCACAGCTTCTTCACTGGTAAGGGAATCGAGTTCAGACTTTTCAACGGAACCACCCACGCCGGAAAAATCAAGAGCTACGTCCAGTTCTGCCTCGCAATGTACACATGGTCGATCAACTGCGAGAGCGACCCGAAGAAGCTCTACTTCAAGAAGATCACTCACCTCACCGGTGAGCAGAAAGCAAAGCTCATGCGGAACATGATGAAGAACCGCCTCGGTATGAAGGGGCCAGAGTTCAAGACCGCGAGAACTCTACTGAGTGAGACATTCCCAACCGGAGCACAGGCCACAGTAGCATAAACCACATCGCTGAGGTAACGGCATGACGGCCAGAAAGGATTTGATTATGGAATATTACATCGCATATGGTTCGAACCTAAATGTCGAGCAGATGAAGCTCCGTTGCCCAGGTGCCAAGGTTTACAAAATGGCGCTTATGAACGGATGGAAGCTCACGTTCAGACGGACCTATCTCAATATCGAGCCTGATGCAAACTCGTCCGTCGATGTCGTGATATGGACGATTACGAAGCAGGATGAACTGAACCTTGACCGGTACGAGGGATATCCGAGGCTCTATGATAAAGAGTATTTCGCATTCCCTGCCGACGGCAAAATCATGACCGCTATGGTTTACAGGATGGACCCTGTCCGGTTCCCAATCGAACCACCGAGGCCAGACTACCTCCACACTGTTGCTGATGGATACAGAACATTCAGATACAATGTGAGTAAGCTCGTAGATATCGCGAAGCAATCCGGTTATGATGGACCGGATACGGTCTGAGGCTCAACGTGGGCTCATCACAGCCACTCTAACAGTTTCGAGCATCAACCTATACCCAACTAAAAAAAGACGCCCACAGGTCAAATGTGAGCGTCTTGGCTAAAAAATATTTAAGGAAGGCGAATTAAATGAGAAAGTGGTTGTTTCCAAAACGGAAACAAGTGCAAGTCTGAATAAGCCAAGCCCTATTTTTCTGCCCACTCACCCTTGTTCTTGAGTTCGTGGTAGGTTTCCTTGATATGAGCGATGGAGTCGGTGGCCACTGAGTTGATGTAGCCTTTATGCTTTTTGCAGAACTTCTCATACTTGTCACAATCAATCAGAGTCGAATCCCACAGGTCCTTCCGGTGATGGACATTGTTCATGAGCTCATCATCAAACCGGAGAATGCGAGTTCTCCTGGCATCCATGAGTTCCTCCCAGATGTCTGATATTCCGATGAATTTTCGGATGAGCTGTCCGAATGCATGCCATGGATTCAGCCTTATCGGCGATATCTCCACGAGGCTCATGCAGATGACGACCAGCAGGAGCAGGTAGTTTGTGTCCGGTAACGAATCGAGAAGTTCTTTCAGCGTCATGATTTTTTCTCCATTAAAAAATACGGCCGACGGGCCGTATATCAGAAACATGCATCATCTACTAGTTCTTTATCGTGGCTCAGCACGAATGTGTCGAGAACCTTCTCGACAAGTTGTGGGCTATCGAGGTGCTTCATCAGACCGAGGTAGCTCATAATCACGCTGTTGCAATACTCAAAATCGAGATCACCGGAACAATAGTGCTCCATCACGAACCGGAGGTGCCGTTTCATCTGCAGTGATGTCTGCCGGCGAAGTTCTATTTTCTCCGGACAGATTTTTCGGCCGACGAACTCAACCTTCGCGCCGTTCGGTATGACGGCAGTCTTCTGGTTGAGCTGAAGACCGAGCTCTGTCTGCAGATAGTCGTCGATCGCGTCGATGGCCTCCCATGTTTCCGCTTTCGATTTGCACAGGATGATCATGTCATCCATGTTTCGAATGTAGAACGGAACACGGAGCTCACGTTTGATGAAATGGTCGAGCGGAGTCAGAACGACATTCGCGGTCATCTGAGAAATGAGGCTTCCGGCCTGCATTCCGATGCCGGCAACCATCTCGGCGTGCGTGATGTCTGTGCAATCGGCCGGCAGGCCAAACGGCCTCCCGTCGCATCGGATCGCAGTCTCGAGGAACCACATCATGGCCTCGTCATTGAGTGGCTTTTCCAGTTCTCTGAACTGGACTTCGTATGGTATACGGAAAAAGAATTTCAGAATGTCGAGCTTGCCGACGTACCAGTCGCCGTCGTTCGCGCAGATCTGCATCCAATGCTGCAGCTGGTTCACGGCTTTGACCGTGCCTTTTCCTGGCACCGAACCATACGAGTGCTCGTAGAATGATTTTGAATAGATTGGCCATAGCTGCAGATATGCAGCACAGTTCAGAACTCTATCAGCGAATGGCTGAGCGTGAATCAGCCGAAGCTTTGGAAAATACTCATAGAACGGAGATGGAGGGCCGGGCTTGTACATCCTCCACAGAAGACGGTTCACATCATTTATGATGTTCTCCTCGAGGTTATCGGAATACAAAAGCACACCATCCTTATAGCGCTTGTTACGAGACGCCATAACGAAGCCGTCGTAGATATTTTCAAACGTCGCGAAACGTTCGAACACACCAGAGTGTTTTTCCATATTCCATTCCCCCTCAAAGCTGCTATCTCGCGAGTGCCATGCCGATCGGCTGGGACACTGGCTTACACAGATCTATTTGCCGTCCATACTTAGAACGAAGAGACAGACCCCTTATCCATCCTCTGTACTGGAGGCACAGCCGTAACCATGCCACTTCTGACTATAAGGATAAGCGCGCGGAAACCGATGTTCACGTTCGAGTTCGAACGAGGGTTGTTGCCGTTGAACGACGGGAGGCCGTTGTCGGCGTTCCTGTAGTTGCCACCACGGTAGAAAGAGCGATGCGGTCTATCCCCTATGCTGATGGGGCTGATCATTGACGGTCTTTATCCACCCACCTAACATCTTTCCAATTTCGACCACCTTGCCGCTCCATACCTCATAGGTATGGATGCTGATGAACTGCAGATTATATGACATGCGGATGAACCGGCGGAGCTTGGCCACCGTGATATCCATCTCCTGCAGCGTGGTCTTTTTGGTGTACTTTTTCTCAGCGGCGATGCAGAGAGACAGGAGTGTGTACTCCATGTCTTTGATGTCGGCCACCAGAGAAAATCGTTCGGATTTTGGGAAATTCCTAAAGGCGATTAACGAATATTCGATTAGGTCACATATCTTTTGGTCTAGTAAAAGTGTGCTTTTGTCGTCATCGTTCATACCCCTTTAAAACCCCCTCCGAGTGGCACGAGTTTACACCACAGAGAGAGGGTTTGGAGGAAAATGGAATAAAATTACGGATTTCGTAATTTTGATTTTTTAAAAAATCGCGTCTCCGCCTTACGGCGGAGAGATGGGGACCGCATCCCTATCGGGATGCTTCCAGTGAATCAGTTACGCAGCAGGCAGTTTAACATAAGAGGCGCGGAAACCGACGTTCACGCCCGAGCCCGAACGAGGGTTGTGGCCGTAGAACGACGGGAGGCCGTAGCCGGCGTTCCAGCAGTTGCCACCACGGTAGAAAGAGCGCTCAGCCTGTGACGCATCCCAATATGTCCACTGACCCTGTGTGAAATCAGTCTTTGTATTCGGAAGCATTCCAATAGCCTTGAGGTAGAGCTTCGCAGCATCGGAGATATCTGTACTGCATGTGATATCACTGAATGAACAGGACTTCTGTCCCTTCTCTCCTGTGATGGTTGTTGCGTACTGGAGCTTTTCGGAAACGCAATCCATCTTGATGGAGCCCGGCGTTGTTCCCTTGCCGTCCGGCTTGATGAACGAACCATCGGATGCCTTGATAGCCATCCACGCAGCTGATGTAGCCGACTGAGAAATCGTGCTGTTTGCGGCATTGTTGTAAACAAGAACCTGAAGCTCACCGAATACGGTTCTGATTGCGCCTACCCATTCCCATACATTGCCAACCAGATCGGCGATGCCGGACGGCGTTCCGTCATGGTAATAGGACAGCGGACCGGTACCGACCTTAATTCGTCTGATTTTACCGGACTCATAGTCAGCAGGGATGGCGGTGTACACGGACTCACTCGCATGTCTGCCCCAGTTATTATTTCCGAGTGGTGTGATGCCTCTGATGGCACACCATCTCATGATGGCTCCCCACTCTGGATTCGTCATGAGGTGCCAGCCGGCACCCTTATTCGCACAATACTGGATCGCCTGATCGAAATTGACATACGATGTCTGCGTCACGCCCGGGAGCGAATAGGCACGATTGTCATGGACGATGTTCTGGTACTTACTGATGAACACAGAATCGACAATCTGGTCGTTCACCTTGAAACACGGAAGCACATCGGTCGAGTAACCGAGACCAGCATCCTTGTAGGTGAACTTCGGCACCTCGACCATGATGGACGGGTAGCCCTTATCGTCATAAATCACGGTATTGTTCGGGCATACGCCCTTGATAGCTAACTCTACTAAATCAAAATTCGGCATTATTTACCCCCTCTCAGCACACGGCCCACAGGGTCAGTGTGACCCTGCTCATATCGAACGGAACGGCCTTCCTGACGGTCGTGGGGCCTTCCATACCGGTTTCCGCTTCACCGTCGACGCTGGTCGCTTCGACTTCCTCCTCCGTGTAGCTTCTCCCGGGAATGTCGATCTCAGCGACATAGCTTCTTCCGGCAGCAGCTCCGATAACGAGGTTCTGGTCCTCGTCGTAGCAGACATCGATGTGCACAGGGAAATCTTCCTCGCGCTTCTCGAGGTTGATGGTCAGATCGTCATCGAATGTGACCTTGTTCTTTCTGGTTTCATACGGGATTTTCGTTCCCTCGTTCTTTTCTACGATGATCATGCTTTCCTCCTTATGACCAATAACCACCAGTTACCATGTACTCGACAGTGACGGAAGCGGCGCTTCCTGTGAATGCGAGCTTGAATCCGTTCACCAGCCGGTCACTCACTACGACCTCGCCGATGTTTCCGGTCGTAGACTTTGCAGAGAGAATCGTGACAACATAGTCCTTCGATGCTCTCGCGGCCTTGAGACTCACAGATTTCAGCGAGTTATTGAACGGCTTGAAATCCGAATTCGTGAGCGTCACCGTGCCCTTCTCCATGAGCTTTAATCCGGCGATGTTCTTTGTGAATGTGGCGTCGGATGCCTCCCTTGTCCACTTCTCCTGTCGGATCGCATTCATGAGGAGTGCACTCGTTGTCGAGTAATCGGTTCTCAGAGCGTCCACGGTATCGTCGAGCGTTCCCTGGTTCACGAGCGCTGCATTCGGATTCGATACAGTGACGGTCGATGCGTTACCGACAGTCACGTAGCATGGGTAGGTGAGACTCGACGGCGTGAGCGAGTTCATTGCAGCGAACCAGTCTGCTGTCGTCGCGATGAAAATCACATACAGAACCTCGTTCTTTCCGTCCGTAGCCCACACGCCAATCTCGCGAACGAAATATCCGGTGTCCTTGTTATTCGCATTTGAGGCGACCAGCGTGATTTTCGAGGTCGCATTATTCACGAATTCAGCCTTGGCCACAGGGAACTCAGCCCGTGGCTTTTTCAGTGCGATCGAGGCCATCTGAGCCTCCATGGAGGCGTTATCCCACGTGCCATCACCGAGCTGGAATCTCGTGAATGTGATCTTGCACGTTCCTGCCTGTGCTCTGGCTAACAGGTCGAGACCTTTATTGGTGATGACACCCTGTTTGAATTCAGCCATTTTTCCTCCTTTTTGGTAATAAAAAAAGCATCCTCACGGGTGCTCAGTAAACAATGACGGCCTGAATCGACGACTGCGTGCCATATCCTCCGTAGCTTGTTTCTACTTCAATCAAATCGCCTGCATTCGCATAGAAGCTCTGGTTGAACATGGTTCCGCGGTAGGTATAATCTCCGTATCCATGCGCGTACCCCTGCGTTCTCATGTTTCTATCGTCAACGCACACTCCGTTTTTAAAAATCGCGCAGATGAATGAACCATAGGTTCCAACAGTCGCACCACCGTAAAACACGCGGCCCGCGCGTGGCATGCGGAAGCTCTTGCGTCCATCCGAATTGCTGTCGTTTCGTGAACGTGCACTGTGCGACGCAATGCAGACAACACTCGAATAGCCGCCGTTGCCGGAAACGCCGGCGATGCTCTGACCGTTCACGATACGTGATGCGACGATGCCGAGGTAGCTCCTCACGGTGTTTTTAGAGAGCCGTACTTCCGGTGCCCATGACTCATTCGATTTATCCTCGTGATACCAGCCGTTTGGCATGTTGTTGAACGCATAGTAGTCGCCAGCCTCGCCGATGCCTCCGGCGTACTGGTACGGACCACAATCGGTGATAGCTCCGTCAATCTTGTTGCCGTTCGCATAGGCCGAATAGCCTTTCACGATATGACCGGCGTCGGCGTTGCCTTTCGTCTGCGATGCCAGATCTGCAGCCGTGATTTTTCCAGAGCCATAGAAACCCTCTTTGATGGTGTATGACTCGCCGGCCTGCAGAGTCTTCACGATCTGTCCTGCATCGTAGGCATCACCAACGACACGACCGTCAGCTCCGTAGCCGATGAGGCCAGGGCGGATATCACCGGACTGAATGTTGCCATCTGATGCATACGTACCAGCGACACCACCGACCGTCTGACCGGACGCGATCACATCCGGCGTGATACCGAGATTCAGCGGATAGCATCCGACAAATGCTTTTCCATTCCCTGGATATTTTCCCTTTGGTGGCGACAGCGCAATTCTGACAGCGCCCGTCTCATCAGCTTCTACACGAACGACATCTGCATCGTGCACAGGAGCTCCAGACGCCAGCGCCAGGCTTCCGGTTTCTCTATTCGGCAGAGTTCCCTTTTGCTCGTCCTCAGTTCCGTTTCCGATGAACGTGAGGCCTTCCGGGACATCTGCTGCCGTAGCGGTCAGATTGTCATAATCGACAGAACCGCCGCCACCCATCATTTTCAGTCTCATGTCGTGACCTCCTTGATTCCCTGAATCTCGATTCCGAAATCAACCTTCGGGCACTTTTTATAGCAGGTCAGAATGACCTTCCCATTTGCGGAATCAGTGATGCCCTTACTGAAATAAAGGCCGATGGCCTCCATCTCTTTCAGTACGGCAGAAGCTCCGGTCGACAGCACGTATGGGAACACGGTTCCGTCGAAATCGGCGGTCATGCCTGTGATGGCGATTTCATTCGTGTAGATGTCGATATCCCCGTCCTTCGTGGCCTTCCAGCCACCGACAGGGATTCGGACGATGATGTCATCGAACTTCCCCTCGAGGGTGGCCACACGTGCCATGAGGGATGTAATGTTTTTCGAGTTCTCCGTAATCTGCTTCTGCAGGGTGGCGGATGCTTCCGAGCCGATCGGCAGCTTGAAATACCCGTTCTTACCGGTCGAGAGGAGCTTCCAGATGTAGAACTCGGATGACTCTGAATCGATGTACAGGGCATCCGACCGGCCCTCTACAGGGAACTCGGCAAACGGCTTTGTGATTGTGTTCGACGGCATCCATGAATAGTCATAGTTTCCGTCACCGGACTTCACGAGCATCTCGCCGGCAGTGCCACCGACGAGGTTTTTATTGAGTGCTGTCACGAGGATTCGGAGTGCCTGGAAATCTGTTGCACTGGCCACAGCTCCGGATGTCTCGACGACCGTTTTCTCGGCGTTCGTCACCTCGATATACACTCGCTCTGTGATGGACGAGAGTCCGCCTGTACTACTGTCGGCCGGAATGTAGGTCGTTCCTGCAGATGATACGATGAGGGAGTAGAGAATCTCGCCTTCGTCGGGGTCTTCTGCATAGATACCGAGCTCGTTCAGAAGGTAGGTCTCCGGGAGATCGTGGTTGTGGATAACCACTGTAATGACAGCTACACCGTCATTGCCAGGGATTGTAGACAGATCGGAGATTCCGAACTCCTGCTTCGGCTCGAGGAGAGCGGTCTGCTTCTCAAGTGTGGAAACACTCGTATCCGTATGGAGGCCGGAGCCGGTCCGTGCTTTTGTGATATGGATTCCGGCTCCCGTAGCCTCGCTTTTGGCAATCAGAGCCTGCCCTTTTTTGGTGAGCACACCATTTGAAAATAATGCCATTATGCCTCCAATCTATAGGTTGCCGCGTTTGCGATGATCGCTGCATACTGGTAGTCGGCGGAGAGGTCCTTGGAAACATCCCGTCCGAAGTTCGCCTCCAGCTTTCCGATACCCTCGCCGATACATGCCATGACCACATGATTCTCGATGTAGGTTTCCTGCTCACGGGTGTAGTCCATGCCCATCATCTGAGACGATGCGGACGCGATGACTGCACCAACATTCACATCCGCATATACCGGACGGTGGGCCTCGATGACATCGAGGTGAGAACGAAGATTCTTTACGTTCTCAATAAGTCGTGAGAAAAGCGTGATGGACTCATCCGTCATCGTGTAGTTTGAGCCTTCCTGCAGGATGATTTTGAAGTGGTACGGCTCGCCGCCATAGTCAAACCACTCCTGCACGATGCCTTCCTTGAATGCTGCAGATACGAGGTCGTTCACGGCTCCAACTGTTCCGAGATGCCGATGAACATTGAAGTTCGATTTGATCATGGCCCGTTTCTGCTCGAGCGAGTAGTTGTAGTCGTACCATGTGACATCGAAGTCTTTTGCCAGGATGTCGCAGAGTTCCTCGGATGCATTGTCGATATTCGGATAGATGGATATCGAGTCGATAGCCTTGTCATTCTCCACGAGAATCCCGGCGACCGATTCTGCGATGGCCTTCATATCCGGGTCGTTTGCGAGGACAGGCGGCAGGATACTGAGCAGGTTCGCGACATTTAATCCATGAGCGTCATTATTCATCCTCGTAACCTCCACTAACAATCGTCACGGTGCCTTTCTTCGCCACCTCCGGTACGGAGTGATCTTCCGTCAATCCATTGTCGACCACGGTGAATACCGGCTCCGTCACCTCGAGTCGCTTGATACCGCATGCGAGGACGAGGTCACGCAGCTTGTCTGGATTGATGTCTCGGCCGAACTTTGCACACTGCCATGCGATATACTCGTCGACAGCCGCCTGCACATCCTTCTCCATCTGAGAAGCCGATTTGCCGGAGTCAGACGGAATGACGTACTTGAAATTCACATTGAATGTCACCGTGTGGCCATCATCTGCAGAAACATGGTCGGTGAGCGGTCTCGTGTAATCCTCATTACAAACAGCAAGGACGGCCTTCTTCACTTCCTCAGAAGCGAATGAGCCGTCCTTCATCAGTATGTAGATTTTCACGTAGCCAGGGTCCGGAGACTTGGCCACCACATCGCCGATCAGCGTCGACACGGTCTTCGCGAAATAGACATAGCCTCCGCGAGCGCCGGCATCTGACCATGAGTTGATGGACTCCTTCATCAGTGCGTAGTAGTCATCGTCGCTCGGTGCATCTGTGCCTCCATCAGACTCTGTGAGATTCTCACACGAGTAGTAGTACGAGAACACATCAACGAGGTTGTTGATCTGTCCGGTTACGTACCCGTTTGTCTGAGATCCGGCCGTCTGGCAGGTACATTCGACATCTGCGGAGGTGTTACCGGCTACGATGTAGACATCCTTATCGGTCGCCCAGTACAGGGTCTGTGATGCATCCGTGACACGGCTTCCCTTCGGAATGAGCACATCAAACGTGAGTGCCTGCTGGATCCGAAAGCGCACCGTCGTTGTCGACGGCTCTGCATCCGGCCTTTTGAAATTGAAAATCGTATCACCGATCTCGTTCAGATCGTCGCCCTCTGCCCGTGATGGCAGATTCGAGTTTCCGGCTTTATTCGTGTGAGATCGTTCGTATAGCAGAACACTAGCCACCCACTGAATGAACAGCTTCTCCGGGCTCGACGGCATCACGGTAACGCCTACGATTTTTTCATACGCCGAAACCAATGTGGCGATGAGCGCGTCTGCATCCATCGACACGAATTCATGCTGCGTGTTTCTACTCATCCTCACTCACCTCCACCTCAACTGTGATTCCGAGCACATCCGGTTTTTCCGGTTGTGCGAAAAAGTCTACGTTCAGAAGCTCAGCGCGAGGCTCGTACTTCTCGATCTGGTCTGAGATGCACTCGACCAGCAGAGACTCGACCTCGTTTATCGGCTTATGCAGGAGCGTCGGGTCGATACCGTAATCACGGTATAAAGGGACATCTCCCTGCCACGTAGACAAAAGACATCGTATGTTCTGCAGAACAGAATCAACATACGATGTCTCATTCAAAAAAATTTTAGATGTGTCTGCTGTTGAAACTGTGTAAACCATAGTCCTCCTAACTCATCGGATATTCCTGAAGGGTGACAGAGACACTTGCACTTGTGACCGCACCGTGACCATCGAAGAACGTGGCCTTCAGCTTTGCGGACTTTGCTGTCCATTTCTTACCGATACGCCGTCGGCCGAGAATCAGACTTCCGACCTTTCCGGTGTTCACATACTTCACGAGCTTGTTGTATACCGTCATCGGATTGACTCCGAGGTATGCAGACAGTGTCATGTCAAATGAGGCCTCCATGAGCTCTGTGCCGGTCTTTTCCGGCAGATCCTTATTATTGACCCTCTGATGCGTCGAGTACCTAGCAGAGGCGCTCAGGGCCAGATTTTCGATGGTCTGGACTGCATCGTCTGACACATGAAACGACAGCCCGGCGAATGAACCTACTCTCATGGAATCCTCCCCAGTATGTATCCGTCTGAATTCTGAATCGGCGAGTAGAGCACCAGCACAGCATCGTTGATGTTCGGCATCCATGTGGTGACGGATGCCTTATGCGTGTGCGTCGGATCGCCGGCTTTCTGCATTGCTACGCCGGCACCGTTATGCTGCAGGACCGGAAGCCAGCCGGAGGTCATGCCAGATTCTCTGAACAGGACTCTGACGGTCGTCCCCTGTACTGCGGTCACGATGCCGACCTGCACCATTCGTTTAATCAATGCATCATCCATCAGTAATTCTCCAATGTGCTTCTGAGTGAAATCGTGGTGGTGTAGCCGTTCGTGTCGATCGTGTGCTTTGCGGATGAGATGCAGTATTTACCATCCCATGGGCCAAAGCCTGTGAGCGTCACGTTGGCACCAGCCACCAGCTTCGGGTCGCCCTCCAAAGTGAACGACCCTGTTTTCGAAAATTTGTTGTGCATGCGAAGCGTTTTCTCTGCGAGGGCTTTCGCCTCCGCGATGTCCTTGACCGCATACCACACCTCGAGCTGCTGCGCGGCGGCTGTCTGTGCATCCTTCGCCTGCTGCGCGGCGGTAGGCTTTGTCTTAGAAGTGGCGGCCTTCTTAGCAGCTGCCTCCTCCTTTGCTTTTGCTTCCGCGTCGTAGTCAGAGACTTTCGCAATGCCCTCGATCAGCACACCCTGTGGCGTCACATAGCGAACTCGGCAGGTATCATACTGGGTATCGCTTTTACTGGTCGAAACCTTATATCTAGAGTATCCGCTACCTCGCTGGATGGTCCTCACAGACGGAAGCTTCTCATATGCGAACTGGTCGAAAATGACCACGTTCTTATTGGTTGCCTTCACGGATAATCCGAATCGATGAGCGACGCGAGACAGGAAAGTGATATCTGCTTCGTCCGTCTGCTCCTCGCGAACGATATCCGGATCTACGACAGACAGGTACTGTACAGCCATGCCGGCAGCGGACGCCATCTCGGTGGCCATGCCGGATAGTTTGTACTTTTCCCAGGCTTTCGTCTTTTTGGTCTGCCGGATCGGCGACGAATACGGGAGCGAGGTTCCCTTTATCGTGATTGTTGATGGTGGACCGGAGCAGTTCACAGAATCGAGTTCAAACGCTCCGGTATCGAGCGTCTCATCCGTACCCTCTGAGGTCCAGTTGAGACGATGGAAAACAGACTCGATGAGAAATGCCGGTTTTGTTACGACCTGCGTCTGAGCCTGTGCCTGCGCCTGTTCGTCCAGTTTCAGCCATGAGTTCCACATGTAGCCGTTCTGTCCGCCGTATGAGCATTGCCACCATGAACCGGAATGGTCGAGCACGGTGACCTTCGAGCCATACGGAGCACAGCTCAGTCTCGCAGTGCTCGTAGAAGGACCAGCTCGTAACCGGAGACCGGACGGAGCTGTCACAGTGGCCGTCTTGGTCGCTGTGGCCGTCTGCGTGGCGTTCTGTGCTGTTGTGGTAACACTACTCACGGCTGCATTGAGCGCCTCTGTGAGCCATTTCTGAAGCCAAACACTGTCGCGGTCCTGCACTCGTATCTGCAGATCGTCCGTTTCACCATCCTCATTGTCCGTATATGTTACGGATAAAAGATAAGGGGCAATATCGTTCGTGATATTTGCCTCCTTGAATGAAATGTCAGCTCGCGACTGTCTCATCCTTCTGCCTCCTTCCATGGAACCGTATCGGTCGGTTCTGTGGTATCAACATCAGGAATCGTGAGGACGATACCGGCCGGAAAAATGAAATAGTGATTGTACCGGAGATTCGCCTGCAGGATGTTCCCTGTGTAGCGCGTATCACCGAGCGTCTTCTTCGCAATCATGTCCCATGTATCGCCCTGGATTGTTGAATATGTCATGTAAACGCCCTCCGTGCGAGATCTTCACTATTGTCTCTCAGTACCTCGAGGACTCGTTCCGCAAACTGTGATCCGTACCGGTCGAGCTGAGCCATAACGCTTTCGTTCGCACCTCCTGCGATGTTGAAATTCACATTCACAGATGGAGTGAACGAATTGTTTACGGTCGACGAGCTGCTGGTCGGCATCTCGGCATTGATTCCCGGAGACTCCGCAAGGATGGCCTTCGTCTCGTTTGCGTTGTACACGGTCTCGCCGCCCTGAAATGCGACGAGCTCCGGTCCATCCTCACCGACGAGCTTCACGCCCTGCTCGGCGTTTCTGGTACCGGACGCATAGCCCTTTAGCTTTTTGCCACCGAGAGCACCCTGTGCTGCATTGTAGAGGTCCTTGTATGCCTGCGAGACCTTGCCGGTGCTGTCCGAAATTTCACGGATATATCCGTTGATCGTGGACCGTGCAGCCGTTCTGGCCTCAGAGGACATATCGAGTTCGCTGACAGACTGTGCAGCATTATCGGTGAGCGTCTTCATCTGAGCTGTGAACTCTGTCTGCATATCTGCGACTGAATCGGAAACGTTCTTCTGCTCCTTCTGCAGAGTCTGATAGTTATCGACCAGCTTCTGAACGGATCCATCGTCGCCCTTTTTCAGAGCATCGGCGATACCAGCGACGGCATTCACCGAGTTCTCGGAACCATCAACGAAATTCGCGAGCACATCAGAGAGACCGTCGAACTTCTCGACATTCTCCTGCACGAGTTCGAGGTTGGAGTTGTAGTCCTCCCAGTATTTCGCCTGACCCTCGAGGTTTGAATTGATGGTGCCGATGGAGAGTTCAGAAACCTTCGCGGCCTCATCCCAGAGACCCCACTGTCCGGAGATGGACTCATACGCAGAATCGTAGGCCTCCTGGTATTTCTCGGACAGCTCCTCGATACTGCCGGCGGTGTCATTGATGATGGAATTAAAATCGTCATCCGTGTTTTTATTCGCATCGGTCGACGATGTATTCGCATCGACAGCGCCTGTGAGATTCTCATATGCCTGCTGAGACAGCTCGATCTGCTCGTTGGCCGCCTCGACGGCCTCGCGGTCATTGTCTACGGCCTTCTGAGCGATATCGTAGGCATCCTGCGCAGATGCCATCTCGTTCTCAGCGTCGAACAGAGATTCCGTGAACTCACGCTGATACTGCTCCATTTCCTCATGAACACGAGCGTAGTTCTCGCCGTTCTTCGAGCAGTTGTTCAGACGCTCGTTATAGTCCGCCATGGTGTCTGAGTATTCCTTCTGCAGATCAGCATGCTTCTTCTGAGCGTCTGTGAGGTCCTGCTGGGCCTTTGTGAGTTTGATGGAGTTCTTCTCCGCCTCGATGATTACATCGGCCTGTGCGGAGTAAACGGACTTCATTTTCTCCTGGTAGGCCTGTGCCTTCGCCTCTTCCTCCCATGCCTTAGCACGTTCTCTGAGAGCGGCAACACCACCCTTGATTTTATCGTTCTCGAGGTCGATCTGATCAGCGAGGTTAGGCATCGTCTGAGCGAGTAGTTCGAGGGTGTTGTGGTAGTCCTTCTGAGCAGAGTCTGTGTTGAGGCCGGCCTTCTCCATCTCGGCCAGCTTATCGATGTAGCGGTCAGCTGCATTCGATGTGGCCTCGACAGAACCGATAGTATCGTCGAATGATGTCTGCGCATCAGCCATCACGTCCTTTAGACTCAGCGCCTGTGCACTCAGCTGTGCAGCAGCCCGGTCGTTCGCTGTGAACGAATCATAGAGAGCGCCTCCGACAGCGACTACACCGGCTATTCCGGCAGCTACACCGAGAAGCGGAAGACCTCCGATCGATGCACTGAACAGCGGAATGATTTTATCCGACAGACTCATCACGGTATTGAATGCGACGACTCCAGTGGTTAGTCCGGCAAGCGCTCCAGCGCCTCCGACGATAGCCTTCACCAAGGTTGGGTTGTCCTTTATGAACTCGTTCACCTGCGTGAGGATTTCGCTGCCGTGCTTGTAGAGGTTCGTCATGTCATCCTGGTACAGTTCGCCCATGGAGATCTGAACGCCCTCAATAGCACTCTGCATGATGGTGTAGGCACCATTCATGTTATCGAGCTGGGTTTTTGCCTGCTGAGCTGCAGATCCGGAAGCATTTTCAAGACCGTCGACGAAAGCATTCACCTTATCAGTGGTTGATGCGGTCATCTTATTGAACGCATTCATACCATTGGTGGTGAAGATCTGATTCAAATAAGCATTTTTCTGCTGGTCGTTGTAGCCGTTGAGTGTAGAACTTAGCTCATCAACTACATCGTTGAAATCGAGCGCCTTTCCGGTCGAATCATAGGCAGATATACCGAGTTCATCGAGAATGGCTTTCGCTTCCTCTGTAGGCGCATACAGGTCGGTCATGGCACGATTCAGCATGGTACCTGCTTCAGCGCCCGTCTTGCCCTGCTCAGCGAGTCTCAGAAGGGAAAGTGTTACAGAATCCGCACTCTGCGAATAACCATTTGCTGTGGCACCGGCTGTCGCGAGCGCTTCACCTAACTGGGAAACGTTCGTGTTCGCCATCGTGGCACCCTTCGCCATGAGGTCAGCATAGTAGTTCGCATTGTCCATGCTGTCGCCGAATGCCTTCACGGTCGTTGTGATATATCCAGCAGACTGAGCGAGGTCCATACCACCGGCGGCGGCCAGATCGAGCACGACCGGCAGACCGGATATCTGCTCCTGCGCATTGAGTCCGGCCATCGCGAGGATGTAGAGACCTTCTGCAGACTGCTGTGCCGTGAACGATGTCGTGGCGCCCATCTCTTTCGCATAATCAGAGAGATCGGAGACCGCTCCGGTCGTAGTGCCCATAGTCGCGGCGACCTGACTCATTTCAGCCTGGAACGAACCGGAGACCTGCAGTGTTTCACCATATGCACCAACAAGGCTCTTGAAGCCCTCGATCAGACCGGAGGAAACGAGTGCATTTGACATACCGTTGATAGCGTCAATGGTACTTCCACCCATTTTCTCGGCCTGCTCGGCAGCAGCTTCCTGTGCCTTCTTGAGCTTGTCTGTCTCGGTGGCAAGACGCGCCTGCTCCTGTTTCAGATTGCTGGTATCAATACCGGCCTCCTCCATAGAAGCACCGAGCTTGTGAAGCTCTGCGGTCTGCTCATCGAGAGACTTCGTGGTCTTTTCAATCTGGGCCTGTTTAGATAACAGCTTATTCTCGAGAGAAGACGAATAGTTCCCTGTCTCCTGGATCTCCTTCTGAATGTTCTCGTACTGCTTCTGAAGAAGCTGCAGCTTTTCCTGTGTGCGTGAGATTGCGCTCTGCTGTTTCTCGTATGCGGAAATCTGACTCTGCATCGAGTTGAGACCCGCAATATCACGCTGCATAGCGCGGACAGTGTCAGAAGCCTTGGAGAACGACTGTGTGAATCCATGATTCAGCTGGCCATTCAAGGCGAACAAAATCTGATATTCTTTTGAATTTACGGCCATGTCATTCCTCCTTCTTTGGAATCAAGCTGTTGTTGATGTCGATCCACATGACGAACTCTGTCAGAGGGCAATCCATCCAGAAGTCGACCGAGGTGTGATTGCTCTTTGCCATGATCAGCGAATTCTTCATCACCCACTCGGCAGGGTTATCACCGCTTATCCCGGTTCGTTGAAAAAATTTCTGCAGGAAACCATCAGCTGCTCGAACTTGTTCATCGGCAGTGCCTGAATAAGGTCGGAACCGACAGGCTCTGTGCAGGCCTTCGCGGCCATGATCGTGCAGAAATCCGGGTCGAACCTCGGAGAGAGGACAATGATTCCCTTCGAGCCGAGTTCTCTGTAGATCGCGACGAAATCGCGTCCGGTCAGCTTCGTGAAATCGAATGTGAGAGAGTTCAGTTCCTTATCCTCGTACTTGAACGGAGTAGCAAAGCTCATCGTGTAATGAGCAGCCTTCTTTCCGGAATCGAGCAGCTTCTCAGCCGTTGTAGATGTTTCGTTTTTCTTTTCTGCCATTGTTTTGCTCCTTTACAGAAAAACCACCTCCGGTTTTGATGCCAGAGGTGGTGAGGTGAAATGAAAATGCTTATCTTCCGAGTGCCTTTCTGACATTCTCGAGATAGTCGACGCCGTCGATGTAGCAGATATAGTTCAGTGGGTCGAGCTCAATCTGCTTTACACCCTCGATGTATACTGCATAGTAGCGAACTGCGAAGCTGCTTGCCGGTGAGGTGGCGCTGTGAGGTGCGAGCGTACCTCCGGTGAGGCCCTTCGGAATAACCACCAGAACACGCTTGATGTTCTTGTACTCGAGCTCACAGGTAACAGGGTTCTCATCCTGTCGAGCAGCTCTCAGCTCGATGTGGTGACGCTTAGGCGTAGACAGACCGTATGCCTCATTCGTGTGCTCTCTCCAGTTCAGTGAGAGCGTCATGGCATCAATGTGGGCGGTGACGGCTTCGATGTTGCCACCGATACCAGCACCGGACAGAGACTGCGTGAGGAACGAGATATCCGGCAGCACTGCCGAAGCGGTGCCGTCGTATCTGTTCGCGTCCTCGTATACGTCATAATTGACAGTTAACTGTTCCATACTTCCTCCTTCCTTAGCCGACCAGCGCGGTCTCTACGTAGCTCGCATCATACTCCAGCACGAAGTCGAGCTCCTGCATCGGAGACGGCGGAGTGATGTAGATGTGAACCTTGATGATTCCGGCCATGAGGTTTGCGAGTGGGTTCTCGTCGTCGTGGATCTCCGCTCTTGCACCGAGGAGATAGCCCTGGCCAACGAGGCCATTCAGCCAGATGTTGACGGAATCCATGATGGTATCAAGGAGACGTCTGTTCATCGGCTTATCCAGCTTCTTCCAGTAGGTCTTGATGAGCGTGTTGTTGACGAAGTCGAACATACGCGCGATCGGGATGAAGTAGTCCTTCACATCGGTGCTGGTCGGATAGCATCCGGTATAGTTGC
Source organism: uncultured Oribacterium sp. (assembly GCA_934270345.1). Taxonomy (GTDB): domain Bacteria; phylum Bacillota; class Clostridia; order Lachnospirales; family Lachnospiraceae; genus Oribacterium. The sequence goes on from CAKQPT010000012.1 coordinate 39,292, forward strand.
CCCATGCCACGAGGGAACCCATGTGGTTGAGGGCGGTCACGATGCCGGCATTGTTCAGAACGTTCGCCTGGTTTAGCGACAGGAGCACCTCGGTGCCGTCCTTCAGGCAGATGCCGTCGCCGTAGATCTCCTTGTTGGACGGGGACTCATACGGAATACCGGAGTTCTCTGCGTCGGTAGCGGCTGTTCTGCCTGCGATGATGGTGGACATGTGGAACTTCTTGTCACCGAGCTTCATGAACGGCCAGCAGACGATGTCGTTCTCTGTGAACGAGCCGGCGTTCTTCTTCGTCACTGCAGCTGTGTAGGAGTCTGCATCGACATCGACGATAGCCTTCGCTCTGAACATACCGTTCACGACCGGAGCCTTCGCATGCATCGCAGTCACGACCTCAGATTCTGTTGAGAATCCAGGAGCGACGAGCATATCCGGGATGATGCCGAACATCGACATGCAGAGCTCGATAGCCTCAAAACCGGTGGCCACCTGTGTAGCGGTCGCAGTGAGGTCCTTGCTACCCTCACTAGCAGTGCCAACAGGGTTGATGATGACCGGCTGGCGTCCGAAAATCTTGAAATGAGAGTAGATGAACTCGCAGATCGGGAACTTCTCCCAGTCATCAGAGTAGCCGAGTGCCTCGACAGCCTCCGCATAGGAAGTGCAAAGCACCGGAGTGCCCGGAGTCGCGGCCTTTTCAGCCTTCGAGAGCGGAGCAGGACCGACCACGAACGGGATACCGACATCCGCCGTGTTCGGAGTTGATACAGCTGTAGCATTCTGCGTTACCTTAATGCCGTGATTAACAGCCATGTGTTTTCCTCCTTTTAATCTTCATTACGGGCAATGCGTCTGTAGAGCTTGTACAGGTCACTGCCCTGGGTCTTTAACTCGGCCATTGCCTTCGGGAAATCAGCTCCATCGACAATGAGCGCTTTCAGAGACGGCTTGTGATTGAGTGCGATGACGATTTCCGGTCGCCGAAGCGCCTCTTTCACAGAACCGGGGATGATGGTGCCGGTCTGAAGGATGCCCTTCAGTGACGGGCCCATGTAAATTGAATAGCCGGCAGATTTACCGCCGGCTTCCTCTGGTGTTCTTTTTACTGACATTACAAATAGTCCTTTCCGAAAAGCATCTGACGTTCCTCCTGTACAGATGGAATCTCCCATGTGGTGACCATCTCGCCTACGTAGTACGGCTGCAGATCCTCCTGGTAGATGACAGTTTCGATTTTTCCGTCATCATCTCCTGTGTACAGTCGGTATCGATTGTCTACGACAGGGAATTTGAGAAGGGCGATTCTCATGCGTTCCATGAGATTCATGAGCATGAGCGAACCTTCGACCGCGTCCTCGTTGAATACGCAGAAAATAGAGCGAATTGTAACAAGAGAACGGTTTCTGCTTCCGTCTGGAATGAGATCCTGTCCGGTCACCTTCTTATGCAGGATGTACGGGGCGTACTTCGTCGGCGTCTTTCCGCTCGGCAGGGCCATCACATGGACACCTGCTGGTCGGTACTCGTCCGAAGCCTCGCCCTTCTCACGCTTTGTCGGGAGAATCATGTCCTTCGTCTGCTCCTCGGTGAACTTTTTTAGTGCCTCGAGAAATGTTACTGTGTCCATTTACTTCCCCCATCCATTCAAAATTCGTGTGATTTCATGCTCGATACGTTCCTCGAACTTATCCGATGCATCCTTAACAAGCTTCTCAGCAACCTCCTCGTTACCGACCATCTGAGCGACAGACGGGCCCATGATTTCCTCGATGCCTGCTCCGTTTCTTGAGAATATTCCGGTATGGTCATTGGACATGGTTGCCGTGAATGCATGCTCAAACAGTGCAGGAGATGTGCCGAGGAGCACATGCCCATAGGCCGGACGTCCTTTCGGAAGCATCTGCCATCCTTTGCTCGTATAGCCTCGAACGAGGTCGTTTTTGTCGTAGATCGGGCTCTTGGGCCTCGATCCATCGAACCGATACAGAGGAATTTTCCGGCCGGAGAACCGGACGCTTGCGATAACGCCGTTTCCAGTCTGATAGCTGACCTTTATGGTTTCCTCGGATCGGATGTTCTTTTCGGAGATAGCGTATCGCTCACGGATTCTCTCATATGATTTCTTGCGGAGCTCTGCGACCGCTCTCGGCATTGCCGAGTTGATTGCTTTTTGGACTCCGTCCGGAACACTGGACAGAACCTTATCCGCACGTTCGAGCGCCTCACCGCCGAATGCATCGACTTTTACTACCATCATTCGTCAATCGCCTCCAGCTCAAGTCTGACCATGCCCATTTCAACTGTGCTCGTGGCAATAAAAAAGCGATGGTAGAATGACTGATCATCCGCATCGCTTATCTTTATTGGTTTTCCCTGCTCCGGCTGAATGCCGATATCATCGAGGTGGCAGTGCATGACGGATGTCACTCGGTACAGACCGGCGGCATGGTCATTCACGCTGGCGGAGCGGTCCTGCTCCTTGAGGCCAGACAGCACGATCGGAATCACGTGCTCCTCGCCGTCATAGATGACCGACCGTTCCTCAGCGAACTCATCGAGGTTCAGAAACACACCCTTGATGTCATGCGCGATAGCATCTCTAAAACTCATGTCACGCCTCCGTCGATAAATCCTCGATGGCCTTGATGACCGCCTTCTTACTCCGGAGCTTTGAGGTGTCGATGCCGATAAGCTCGGCAGATTCCTTCAGCTCTTCAAAAGACATGTCATTGTAGTCGACATATTCATCGTCTGTAGCCTTAGAAACGGCTTCCTCCTCGGCTTCTGACTCATCAGGGGTAGTGTCACCTTCTGAATCATCGAAAGCGTCTGGAATCGAGTCCTGTGAAGCCACAGGCTCGACTGCGGACGCAACACCGAGTCCAATGAGGCGCTCAGCCTCCATATCATCGATGTCGATGACCTCACCTTCGCCTTTCGGCTTCAGAAAACCGTTCTGATCTCTGTACCCATAAACGCCAGCAACAATCTTAATCTTCATACGCGCTCCTTTCGTCCGTGCCTTACGCTACAACGTTTGCGGCGTAGATGTACGGGTTCTTGTTCTTCGGAGCTGCCAGCGGACGGGATGCGATACGAATCTTTCTCGTATCGGTATCCTGATTTACGAACACCTTCGGAACACGTGCCTTTGCATAGGTCGTGTAGTTAATCTGGCCGAGGTCGATCTGGGTGATCTGGCCATACATCATGTGGCCACAGCCCGGAGCTGTTACCATTGCGGAGGTAGCGGGGAACAGCTTTGTTGCAGTGCCGGCCTCGTCCTCGCACTCTTCATCAGCACAGAATACCGCGAGACGGAAACCGCCGAAGTTCAGAGTTCCGATGTAGGTAACGCCCTCATCACCGGTCAGAGTCTCGTTCACGGTCGCATCGTTGAATGCGGTATTTCTGTCGAGCATAGTCTTGATCTTCTCATCCTTGAGGAAAGCATCGTAGGCATCAGCACCGAGGATGAGATCGGATGCAGCAAGACCTCTTCTGGAGAGCAGTCTCGCCATCGCCTGGACGTCGTCATAAGCGCTTCCGCCTGTCTCGTTCCACTTCTTGGAAACGGTGTAGGTGTGGCCGGAAGTCTCACCATCATAGAACCTCACGACGAGCTGGTCACCCTTCGTGGTTGCATCGATGTACTCCTGCATCGTGCAGCCGTTCTCAATCATGGTCTTAACCGCCATCCACTCCTCACGACGAGTGATGCGAGCATCGAGATCGACGAGATCCTGTGCCATGATACGAGCGGCTCTAACCTGCTCATCGACATTGGCGTAGATGGCCTCGCCAAATCCACGCTTGTTAAGCTCGTCGAGAGTCAGGTTACGAGACGGCGCAATGTATGCCGGCTCATACTCATGAATTTCATAGCCTCTACGTGCAATCGGAATGTCACCGACTCTAGGTGCTACGAAAGCAGCCATCTTGCGATCACCGTCACGGTACTCGGTGAGGACCTTGTCGGAATGGAAGATATCTGCTTCGGATGTCGGGAAATAACGATTCTTGAAGAAGGTCGCTCTCGGAACCTGCTCCTCAAGAATCTGCATTAAAACATAAGTCATGAAAAAATTCAGAACTGCCATTTTTTAACCTCCTGTAGGTCAGGCCATAGCCTGCTTGAAATAGATGTTCTTCGTGCGAAGGGTGTCACGATCGGCCTCGGTCAGCGCGTAGGTATCAGCTACGGTTACCTTGTCCGGATCGAAGCAGCCGGAGATATAAACGGTCACGTTTATATCAGCGGTGCCGACGGTCGTATCGTCGCAGAGAATGCAGTCTGGTGTAGCACCCTTTGCCATGACCGCGAGCTTTCCATCGGTATCCTTGGAAAGCACAGTACCACGCTTCAGCGTTGCCGCTGCAGACAGTGCCTTGATTGTGCCACCACCAACGATGACCTGCGGAGCGAGGCCGGTGATGAGGCCGTCATACTCCATCGTTCCAGTGAGCTTGTCCAGATTCTTAGCCATTACTTTACCTCCTTCTTGAAGATGTTATGGATGAACTCGGCCGACTCGGTCTCGCTCATTTCCTTGGTTCCGTCATCCTTCATATCCTCCTCCGGATTTGCGGATGCTGCAGGAACAGCATTTGCACCAGACGCCTGCGTATCAGCGTTCATCTGCTGCATGAAGCTGTTACCCTGGGTGGCCTGCTGCTGTGCCATTCTGAGTGCGAACTCAGCGGCTGAGCATGCATGCTCGCCGTACTTCGCATCGTTTACCGCGTCGGACGGGTAAAGGTTGGCGATCTGGTCGATTTCAGAAAGACGCTGGCGCTCGGCCTCAACGGCATTCTGAATCGCTTCGGTCTGTGATGCCTGTGCATCGGCTACGATGTCAGCGACCAGGTCAGGATACTGAGTGTTTAACTCATCTCTAGTCATTGAACTACCTCCTTGTGTAGTGGTTGTGCCGGATGCAACCGGCGTGTTATTGCCATCAGCTTCCGGATCTTCGGATGCTGGTGTAACTGTGTTTTCCGGATTAATGGTCGGAATGTTGTCTGGAGCGAACATTCCCGGTGCGAGGTGCATTTCGCGGCCTCTGATAAACAGAGACCGTCCGTCTGCAGATGCGGCGATGTTGAGTGGCTCTGCGTCCTCGATCAGCTCGTCGGCGAATCCCTTCTCGACAGCTTCCTGTCCGGTCATGTAGGTGGTGTCGGACATCATCTGCAGGATCTCTGTCTCACTGATTCCGGTCTTTCGTGCATACGCCGTGGCGATTGCCTTATCGTAGGATGCATTCTGATCAGCAAGTCCGCGGAGCTCGTCGGCATTGTAGCCGCCCCAGATATAGGACCAGCACCGATGAATCATGATGAGGGATGCCGGGTTCACACGGACCGTGTTGCAGGCACTCATGATGAGAGAGGCGGCAGACATGGCCACACCATCGACAATGCACGTGATGTCGTGTCCATGATTTGCCAGTTCTCTCAGACGGTTGTGGATGACGAATCCGGCCATGCAATCGCCACCATACGAGTTCATACGAATTGTGATGTTTCTATAGCCAGTGATTCTGTCGAGGTCCTTCACGAAATCAGACATGACGATATAGTCACCCTCGATAGGGTCTCCGTACCAGTTGGTCGGTGCCTCGGCGACTACATCTCCATAGAATGTCAGCTCCACCGAATCGTTTCCGGTGGATGCCAGCGCATAAACATTGTTTTTGATGTTCAGCGGCTTCTTGTTGAAAATACCAAATGGCATTTATTCATCGTCTCCTTTCTGTTTGGGGTCTGGTTCGGCAGCAGGCGCAGTCATAGTGGCACCGGCCTGCCGGAGGAGCTCGTTCTCACGTATGAGCTGATCGATATTCTCCTCGAAGTCTCCATTTCCGAGCTGTGTGGATGCCTGTTCATGCGTCATCAGACCATTGTTGATGAGGGTGATATAAGCATTTGCTTCCTTCTGAGGGTCGAGAGAACCCTGTACCGGACCAATCCATCGAGCTCCGCACCATGCGGCACGGATGAGAGGATCGTTGAAAAATCCAGGTGCTTTGATTCTGCCGATTGCAACGGCCTCAGAAAGCCATAACTCGTAGATCGGCTGGCAGAAACTGTCGACATACCATGAGCGTCTCATGCTCACGGACTCCCACAACTCGAGGAGCGCCGCTCGTGATGCTGAATATGAGGAGTTGAACTCCTTCAGTAGAGCTTCTGCAGGAATCTCGAGCGCGGCACCCATCATTCTGCAGATGACCTTTACGAATGTATCGAAGCCGGCGGTCGGAATATTCGGATTTCCGAAGTGGACCGTCTCGCCCTCGGAGAGGTGGAGAACAGTGCCAGGTCCCATTTCATACTCTGATTCAGAATGAGAAATGTCATTGTCCGTCTCCGATCCGGTAGGGCCGTCACCGATATCACCAGCACCGACCTCGTTCATGGGGATGCTGGATGGATCCGTCTGCGTCTCAATCCATGCCGTGAAGAAGCTCTGAATGAGCGCCGCCACAAGCTCAGACTCCGTAAACCGACGAATCTGCAGCAGGGGCTCGATGACCTTTGCGAGATACGGGACTCCTCGGTACTGCTCGGCACGTTCAGAGTCCATAATCTGCAGAATGTTTGGCATTCCGGTCCGTGTTCCATAGGCCTCGACTCTGGTCCAGACCAACGGGTCTGTGCCGATCTCGAACGGATAATGGTTGCTCACGTGGTATGCCACGATGCATCCATTGTCATCTACCTCGACACCATCATAGATACGGTGGCCAGCTCCTGGCTGTCCGTCCGGAACTCGACCATCTGTGATAGTGTATGAGCCATATCCGGAGAAAAACTTATGAGGGGTAGACACACGGTCGGCCTCGATAAGATGGATTCTCAACGAATACGGATTCTGCAGAGTCGGCTTCACATGTTTGATAACTGCGAATGCATCTCCATTCATCAACCACGATTTCATGCCCAGCTGCTGCAGGTTTTTGAAATTGTTGATTCCGAGTGCATCGCAGTTTTGTTTCTTATCAGCCCACAGTTTGAATTCGGCTTCTGTTTTGATCTGCCAATCTTTGGCATATTCCGGAGAAATTCCGAGGATTTTCCGATCAACCGTGGGCTTCATAGTAAGACCGACACCAATCGCTTTCGTGCGGTTTGTGTCGATAGCGGAAGCGGCCACAGGAGTGCTCATATAGAGCATCCGTGACCGCTGGCGTAGTGTTGCATTATTCCAATTTATGTCCTCGTTCGGACTATTGGAATTTGGGATAAAGGCCTTCAGCGCCCGTCTGGTGGTTGATGCACCTGCATCGGAATAGCCAGAAGCCTTCGGCCTTGATGGGTTATTCGTCATCAGTCAACCTCCATGATGCGCTGAGCGCCGGTCGAATCTGTAATGTACAGAGCGCCGGCGAGAGCTTCACCCTTTCCGGATTCCGGCTGGAAGTAGTACCACTTGCCGTCGATCTGCTGCCATTCTTTCACCATCTTTCCGGTATTGTCGAAATAGTAGCGGTGACCGTTGATGTTCCGCCAGCCGTGAGCATTTGCTCCTTCGGCGACTCTGTAGTACCAGTCATCTCCAACATGAATCCACTTAGGGTATTCTGCCTTTGTCGTTGTCATGTACATTGGGTGGCCATATCCGGCAATGCCAGAATAATTACGTGAATAGGTCTTTTTCTTCACGCCTCCGCCATTTGGAACCACACCGGAAGCTCCGGAAGTGTTTCCTTCAATCGTGATGATGGTTGACGAAGTGACGCCAACCACGATACCGGTGTGGCAGATGCGCTGTGTGTTTTTGAAAAAGACCTGGTCACCGACTGCAGGAATCATCGACAACCGGCCAACCTTCTTGTACTTGTTCGCTGATGTTGGCGTGTAGTAGCTATTGAGACCTCCACAAAGAATCTCGTTTGATGCCTTTTTTCCAAACGCTTTCATGAAGCACCACGAAACGAATGCATCACACCAAGACTGACCCTGCATGGATGGGTCAATATCACGCCAGTATTTTGTGAAGTTCCCAGAGCCGGCGTTCTTGGTTTTATCATCGAGATAATCAGCTGACGCTTTCTCGAGATAACCAAGCTCCTGCTCTGCGATAGTCAAAACTCTTGAAATGTCGTAGCTCATTGTTGGTCCCTTCGAAATATTTAGTTACTCGCCGCGCTTCGGCATCTCACCGGAAGCCATGTTGGACTCACCGATAGAATCCGGATCGCCAACCTCGTTGAGAGGCTTGCGCTTGACCTGGTTTTTCTTCGCTACTGCCATAGTGGAGTCGACGTCGAGGTCATTCGGTGAAATATGTTTCTTGTGATCTGTGTGCGCTGTGAGCTTTCCTTCTACGAGTTTCTCAGCCATATTAGTTCTCCTTTTTCATAAAAAAGACCCGGGGCCCAAAGGACACCCGAGTTCACACCAGTGTAAAGCCGTGCTTCGCGACGGCCGCGAGATGAGGACCACCTCCCCTCACTTCTGCAACTGTTTGCCGATCTGATTGATTCCTGTTGCCGCGAGACCGGATACAATGCCGATAGCTGCAGCATTGATGACGTCCTTCGCGGGGAAGTCCGGCATCACATAGAGGCCAGCGACACCGAGAATCATGCCGGTTACGCCGACAATGACCGGAATCCACTTGTCCTCGACAATAGTTACATCCTTGGCCGCCATGCCTACGAGGTAGGCAATCACAGTGATCGCAGCGACGCTTGCAATTCCAAAGTCCATTCTGAGACCTCCTTCGCTCCTTAGTACGAATAATATAAGGCAGGCGGTGAAAGGAGCGCCAAGACCGTCTGCCTGGTTAAGCCAAACAGCCTGAACCCATATTTACCAGTCACGAGGGATGATGGCGAAGGCTTTCCGAGCCTTGCCACCATTCAGCATGTTCGTGAGTGTGTCGATCTCGTTCTCGCAGGTCTTGATTTCATCCTCGAGAACAGGGATATCAAATCTGGTGAGGTTTCTATCGTCGATTGCGTACGACTTCACTCCACCATCGATGAGGGCAAGGTATGCCTTCTGCAGCTTCTCCAGCGCTGATTTTCTGAATGCGAGTCGAGATTTGATTTCTGTTTTCGTCATAGTTCCTCCAATCACCAGCTATCTAAGCCGATATCCTGTTTCCGCGTCCGCTTTGCGACCTTCTTCGGTTTTGCAACCTGTGTTTTTGCACTCTGGCCACGAAGAATGCGGAGCTTGTTCTCGATTGCATCGAGGTTTGCATTGAGTGTTTTATAGGCGGCAAGAGAATAGTTCCGGCAGTCGAGCGGCTCATTTCGCTCATGACCGGCGATTTTCTCCCACACCCACGGCTGTTTCTTCTTCGGCTTGTACACCTTATGCTCTGACAGCAGGCCATTGAAATACTGAGGACCGTAATCATCACGATTAGGGAAGTGGCAGTATTTTGGTCCGGGCTCAGCAACAGTGAGGTTATACATAATCATTTCCTTACCGGAATCGACGCCGAGGAGGAACTGCCATGTGTTTCCTATATGCTGATTGTTGACCATGATTTTGACCTGCTTCGGCGGTGCCGTGTACGGCCGATCTGGGCCATCATCGCCCTTGATGCAGAACACATTGTGTCGAGCACGAGCACGACATTGCTGTCGCACATCCTGGGTGAAATGACCACCTTCATCGACGAATGTCCGCGAAACTCGCATGGTCATGCCGTCTCTGAATTTGAAATTGTGAGAAATGACCTCGTTGTCGAGTGCCTCCCATGTTGACGGGTCGTCCGGTCGGCCCATGATGATTCCCTTCCGGATGCCCCATGTCTCACCGAAGTGGCCATAGCCAACCACCTCATACTCGAGACGGTTGTCCTGCGTATCGACTCCGCATGTCAGCACCAGAACGCCGTCCGGAAGCTCGACCGGCTCGCCGTTATCATCGAGGCCGTAGTCTTCACGACGAGACATGATTGTGTCTTCGTCCATCGTGGAGCCTCGGTCCTCCCACAGCTTTCCGAACTTTGTGTTGTACACTACCTTCAGTTTCTGAGGGTCGTTCTTCGCCTCGAGGAACTGCATGATGATGCTTTCCCATGAGGCCCACTGCGAAACAAATGCGGTCAGCCAGAAGCTCCGACAGCCGTTCTTGTAGGCCGACGGGTTGGTCGCTTCCCAGTGCGCTGGTGCCTTCTTCATTTCCTGCTCAGTGCAGAACGTACCGCACGTAGGGCATACATAATGAATGTCCCTCACATGGTAGGTTCTGACATTCTGAACTATCTCGGTGTCATACTCAAACCGGATGTCCTCCCATTGAATCTCGTGGTATTCACCACAATGTGGGCACCGTGAAACCCATCGTTCCATCGTGCCTGCTGCATATGATTTCTCAATATTGGAGGCGCCTTTCGTGGTCGGAGTAGAGACCTCGACAGACATTCGATTGTAGAACGTAGTCTGTCGAGCTCTCGCCAGCTCCCACGGGTCACCTTCATCGCCTGCAGAGGTAGCCCAGCGGTCTCGCTCATCACCGATAACATATCGAACCGGCTTTGATGCCAGAGCATGCGCGGTTTCAGAACCGCATAGGGTGAGGATTCCGCCAGGGTATCCCTTCTGCAGAAGGTTATTGAGTGAACCTTTTTTGTTTGGGTCAGAGACCTTGTTCTTGAGAACCGGAGTATCTCTGACGGTTGTATCAATTCGTAATCGTGAGAACTCCTTCGCATCCTGCAGAGTAGGGTGAATGTACAGGATAGATCCGGGGTCCTCATCGATGATGTAACCTATGATATTTAATTCCAGCTCGGATTTTCCGACCTGCGATGCCGCAACGACCACGAGTCTGTTGACCTTCGAGTCATTGAAAGCGTCCATGATGTCTGTGAGGTATGGCGTTCGTGAGTTTCTCCATGCTCCGGCCTCGGCTGATGCCTCCGGTGGAAGCCGGCGTTTCTGCTCGGCCCATTCCGAAACGGTCAGGTCATCCGGTGCTTTGAAAAATCCCATGACCTTTGCGGCGAGTTTCCTGGTACGAACCGCCACATCAGTCTTCGTCGTCATCCTGTTTTGCCTCCCATTCCATCCGTTCTCGTACTCGTTCCTGGTACTTTTCCGAATCGTACTGATAATTTGCAAGCTCATTCATGACGAGATTGACTTCCTTTCGGATAATCTGAGCAGCTTCGGCTGCTGTCTCTACATGAACGACCTCCATAGCGAGTCGCCCGGGCAATGCATTGAGTGCTGAGCGGATGGCGAACACCATATCGGATGTGATAACCTCCACATCATCAGCTCTGTGCATCTTTCCCTGCAGTTCCTCGGCCTCAAGTCTCGCAATCTGAGCCTTCGATGCTTTCAGCTGAACATTGGCCTTCTTCATGGCCATGTCGAGCTTTGCATCCTCTATATTTGCTGTCCCCTTGTATTTGTTCCGGTAGAAATCCTCTACGGTGTCTGCAAGGTTGTAGGAACCATCAGTTTTATGTAAAATTCCGTCCTCTGATAGCTGTCTTACGCGCCTGCCTGTGATTTTCAGCACTGCAGCTATCTCTTTCGGAGTAATCAGTGTATTCCCATCTATGTTTTCGTACATAATTCCTCCGGTTTCACAAAAATTAGTTTCAAAATAAGGAACGGAAATGGCGAATTTTTCCATAGTGAATAGATACGAGTCGGGGCTCGCTGCCCCCCGGTGGATAAAAAACGCTCGGAAGGACCCACGGCTCGAAAAAAATCGCCCTCTGTCGCACACAGGCAAGCCCCACGACGGGCTTTTATTGCTTCAAGCATCAGTTGATAGACTATGAAGCAAACGGCCCTCTGTGAGGCTGCTGTTGCGTCAATGGAGATTCTTATGGTGTAATCAGTCCTGGCAATGGACTGGACTACATAATGATGTTGCTTATGGTGTAGCCATAAGACTTGGATTACCTCGCGTCGCTTCACCGTGTAGCCTCCGTGGGCTTCCATCAGCTTCGACAGGTAAACTATAGCCTAGAGCATAGAATGTCTGTGTGAGGCTTCTGTGCGTTTCTATGGCTATCCAACATGAATGATGAGTTTTGCTTTACTAAATTCATCGTGTCCTTTGGTCATGAGGTCGAGGAACTCGTCCCGTGTGAAGCCTGAGAGTCTGAATATCTCCTCCGGTTTCATGCCGAGCTGCTTGCCGATTTCCTTTATCGTCTTTCCCTCATCGAGGAGGCGCTTCACGATAGCCTTCATCGGTTCGAGCAGGTGCTCGCCTCGTGCTCTGTTGTGCGTGATCGTGCCGTATACATCCGCTGACTCATCACCATGATGGTCAACGATGACGCATGGCACCATACCGCCGAGCTTTGACTTCAATGGCTCACGGTGTGCGACGGTCCATCTGTGGAATCCGTCGATTATGGTGTAGTCAGGACGAACCACGATAGGGAGCGTCCATCCGTTCACAAGAATAGATTGAGTGAGGAGCTTTAAATTCTCCTCGGATACAACGTTTGGGTTGTAGTCATTGGCGTGGAGCTTCTCGATCGGCACCCATGCGAGGGATGCGAGAGGAGCTTTAAGATTCATTTCCATATCCGTCTCCTTTATTTGTAATCCGTGTAGATGCAGTTCCAGAGAATCCGGAGTATACGCATTTTCGGGTCACCATAGAGGAGTCCTTCGTACATTTTCTTATAATGCTTCTCGTTCGCGATGCCATAGGACTTTATGAACAGCTGCTTCCATGATGAGAGGTGAGCCTTCGTGTCCTTTGCAATCGTGTAGCGGTCTGGGTGCAGAAATAGAATGTCTTTACATAACGCCTTATAGTCCTTCTTCTCCTCATTACTCTCTAACTGCCTACGGTTTTTCGTGGACCTCGCAAACATCTCCGAATCCCAGTAGAGGAGAACGAGGTAGGCGTTTGGTTCACGCCGCTCGATTCTCTGCCAGAGTTCATTATCCGTCTGTGCAATCCATCTGAGGCCCTGTGTGGAGCAGTCGCCGAAGAAACAACACAGTCTCAGCTGGTTCTTCTTCACGCCGGCTTCGTAAAGCCTCATGTATATATCCGGGAATATGAGCTTCCGCCTCTTTATGTAGAGCCAGACGTCTGAGTCCGACCAGTCATAGATGGGGTAGAATCCTCCGCCCGGAGAAATGGCTCTGAAGTTGGTCCTCGAGACCGCCTGGAGTCGAGTGAGACTCTCGGAGGTCCGGAGACCAATCATCTGAATGCCATCTTTGAATGCCTTCTTGCAGAATGTCTGATAGTTCATTTCGCCAGGATATTTGAGATACGGAGAGGAGCGTATGGCGAACGGGGGTGCTTCGCGCATCCACACGTCCTCCTTGCCCGGTTCCCATGTGATCCATGACTCTGAGCTTGAGAGGTGATCGATGACAGAAACTTGCTTGAAGGCGAGACAAAACCATAGAAACGGCACCCCGATGGATTGGAATTTCTGCCTCCATCTCATTGCCGCTTGAACCATGGAGGGGTACAAGCCCTCCTCGTCTATAAAAATAACGGTGAGGAGCTTCCTGTCGATTCGCCCTTCGATGATCAAATCATACGTGATGGACGAGAGGCACAGGGAGTCCTTACCGGATGAAAAACTGAGATAAACTTTACAGCCGTTTTTGAATACATTCTCGATGCGCTTCCTCGCAGCGGTCAGCACATCAATGTCGCTGTCGACCATTTTTACAGGCATCAGATAAATACCTTCTCGCCACACTTCGGGCAGATTACAAAGCGCCGTGTCTCTGCAATCTGCTCCGGCTCAGCTTCCGTGTGCTGCGTCACCGGTGCTGGTGCCGTGTTCTGAATGACAGCAGGCTCGGGCTGATGCTCGACCGTCGTCTTTCTCTCAATGCTGCTGATCTGAGGCTCGCTGAACACTCCGTAGTTCTCGACCTCTGCGAGTGTGTCCTCGACGGAGGCGTTCAGAGTCTCGAGCAGGTCCTCATCCCATCCAGGGACATCAATGTCGCCATCGAGTTCCTTGATGATTTCCTCGAATGTGCTCGTGTCGGTCATACCGAGTTCGAAGATCCGGTTGTCCGCAAGCATGAGCTTCTTTTTGTCATTCTCAGAAAGTCCGGTCATCACATAACAGTCGGCCGTCTCTTTACCAGCACGTTTCAATGCTTCATAGAGACCGTTTCCTGCGAGGATGATTCCGGCGTCGTCAACGATGAGAGGTCTGATCTGGCCGAACATATTGACCGACCGGACGTATTCTTTCAACTGTTTTTCCGTATGCCGGCGGATATTCTTATCCGCAAGCCGGAGTTCCGTGAGCTTCTTTACCGTAACATTCATGCAATCACCGCCTTTCTCTTCTCGACTAAATTCCAGATGAGAGCGAAAGCGATTGCACCGCCTACGAAATAGATTCTCACAGATGCCATCAGTGTCCACATTCCCATAACTCCGAGTGGAATGAGGATACCCCAGCCGCCGATCAGCGCCATGTTGACCAGCAGGCCGACCTTTTTGCCGAATGCTATATAAATGCTATACATCGAACTCGACAGAGTCGAAACGCCGATGAGCGTGATGAGCACGGCCTTGATGAGGTTCAATGTCGGTGAGAACTGAACCCATGCGAGAGGGAATACGATGGCCATATATATTCCAAAGAAAATTCCACCGAGTGTGAATGCCTTTTTGACATCGACGCGCTTGGTTCCGTCACCGTTTTTCTCGTTATAGTGAAGAATCTCGAAAAAATACGGATACGTGAACGGCCCCGGCAACAGAAGAACCGCTTTTACGATTCCCTGATGCATGCTGTTCTGATCAGCAATCATCGAAATGTGATTAAACGCGCCACCGGAGTAAACGGCAGCAGCTGCTGTCACGAATACGGCCAGCAGATAGACGACAATCCATCCGGCACCATCTGTGAGCACATTTCTGATCATTCCGAATTTCAACAGGATGATAAGAAAAAAGATGGCCAGCGCATAAGCGAGATATATTCCGAACTTCGCGCCGAGAATCGTATCTGAGAAAACTGTCTGCATTCCGTTCATGGATAACCATGCCTGAAACACACACATGATTCCGCAGATCCATTTCATGATGCTGGATCCGAAGACTTCTCGAACCTTCGGCAGCTTCATGGCCACCAGTCCGAATACGATGCATGCGATGGTGTTACCGAGCACCCAGATGATACTAGGAATGATTCCATAGGTCTGAGTCATCGTTACGCCGTTCATCAGCGAACCGATTCCAGCCCAGGATGCCGCAATGCAGGAGCCTCATTGTGGCCAAGATACCATTTCCTCCTTTCACATAAAAATAGCGCGGTCCGAAGACTGCGCCTGCTTGATTAGGATTTTTGCAAGTCTAACAATATCACACAGATACCGAGTAGTGGGATGGATGGTGAAATACCATGAATAACTATGCATAACTATAAACAACTATAAAGAACTATGAAGAACTATAAAGAACAATGAAAAACGGAGAGCCATTTCAGCTCTCCGTTTCATGTTCCCACAATCCGAAATACCTCTTCCGGACAGATTCTTTTGTGTTGTACCCACCGAGAATGTCGGCGACCTCTGACCACGTGTAGCCATACAGAACTCTGAATCTGTAAACGAGTCGAGTGATATCGTCGTCGATAGAGTTTATAAACGCATCGATGCTCGGCCGCTTCCGGTCTGCCTCTGCCTTCTCCGTGTCGAGTCTGGCCTCAAGGTCTGCGATCTCAATGGCAAGGCATCCGGTCCGATCTGAGATTCCTGACCCATGTGGAAGACCGTCCATGTTTGGTGAACCAACATTCATGTTCTGTCGGAGGTTCGCGATCTGCCTCTCCTTGACGATGATTCGTTTTGCGAGAAGATTGTAATCATTCAATTCGTCTAGTGTCATGCAGGACCTCACAATTCATTCCATAGCCATACCATCAATAGAATCATCACGATTACTGGCAATAGTGCTATTATCTCACAATCATTCATTTTCTGAAACCGTATACAGGACGTGTCCATGAAACATAATGGATTTCCCTGGCTTTCTCGGCCGTGCCAGATTCCTCATGACCGATTCTGTAACATGGTACCACTCATAGGCGAATTGCTCGCCCCACTCGAGACCGATATGGCTGTTCGGTTCATTCCTTCTGTCACGCATGACTATCACCTGAACCGATAGAAGAGCGGACCCCAATGCCGTTTCTTCCGGTCGTTGTTGATATCCCGGATGCAGGCCTTCAAGCGTCCGATCTCGTCCGGAGCGAAGCTGCTTCCGACGATCACGAATGTCTCCGTACGGTGTAGCCTGTCCCTTTGCTTTCTGTGCTGATTATCCATATTGCTCCTTACTGAATCTGCAGGTCGATTCCCAGCTCGTCCATGGCCATCTTCCGAAAGTCTGCGGATTTAAGCTCGCCATTCTGCCAGTGCTCGAGCCGATCGTCAATATTCTTATAGACTCTCAATACTCTGGTGGCTCCGAATCCGTATTCCTCCTTCAGTGCCAGGCCGATCAGATAGTACATGGCGCTGACCAGATCATGAGTATCTTTGTCGACCGCTCGGTTATGCAGCTGCTCGTATACCTCAGATGAGGCGCGCTTGATCTCGGCCATTGGGTCCTTATCCTTTAGGAGCTTGCGCTCCATGGCCCTCCGGTATTTTCTACTTAGGCTCATCATCTGCCTCCTTATCAAGCCATTTCGTGATTCCGTCAACACAGTGCCGATCTGTTACACTATGCTCCGTATGAAATATGTCGTAATATTCCAAACCATTGCAATAATCACTCCTGATGCAGCAATAGCAGGAGAATTGCTGTTCGTGAATCAGCTTCGCAAGCGCCTCTTTGCTCTCACAGGCGTTTTTGACTTTTTCAAATATTGTCATAGCTTTTCCTTCTACCAATTTCGTTCGTCTATCTCCTGCATCAGCCATTTATGATGTCCTAAAGCACAAATCTCCAAATCATTGTTGCACTTTTTATATGTGTCGCTAAAACCACAATGTTCACATTGATTCACGCTAAAATCCTTCATAAACGTAGCCATGTCATAGGAATCCATACCCTTGATTTTTTCAAAATTGGTCATTCGTCCACCTTCTTCTCTACCAGCTCGTATTTATCAGCATCGAAAAATACAAGCCTGGCATTTATCTCGCCACCTTTGAATGAATAACCAGCCAATCCACGTTCGGTGAATTCCGCTTTGCATTGTAAGTGATTCGCAACAGCATTAACCGCCTCGACTGTGGCCTCGATTTTACCGGATCCCATGGTATTATCTTTTAGCTTTTTCGCTATGTAAATGTTGCCAAGTATACCGCAAAGAACATGTAAGTCCTTCATTTTTTACCTCCTGCCATTTTGGTGGTGTCAACAAATTGGTTTTGACTCCTTGAATGCGTTAGCCAACATTTGAGCTACATAGCTGTCGAGAGTGCATGTGATATCGCCCAAGAAGTATCCATATGCTTCTCCGAAATGGGCACCCGTATATACTCTTTCGAAAAATTTACCTAACTTATCCTTCTGGTAGTCATCCTCAAGTTCCTTTGGAATCTCTAACTGTATAATCATCCTTCCGCCACCTTTGCTGGTGCCCGGAATCGTGGGTCCGGGCACAAACTCGTGTACATATATGGTGGCCGGCGGCCGATCTCGTCGGCCATCGGGCTCACCAGACAAAACTCTATATCGGATGTCGACAGCTTCATGATGTAGTTCTTGACCTTGTCGGCATCCTTTGCCTTCTTTGACTTTGCCATTGCCTTTATCCTTTCGCCTTAAACTCAGCCCAGCGCTGCTCGAAGCGCTTCCGCTTCTCCTCGATCTGATTCCAGTTAACATCTAGGTTGAGCTCCTTCGAGCACTGAACGACATCGCTCCATTCCTCGCGGAGAGATGATCGAACTTCCTTCTCTGTCTTTGGCGTCGGATTCTCGCATCGCAACACTCTGGCCAGCTTCAGGACCTCATGAGCACACTCCACAAGCTCCTCGGCCAGCATCTCGAGCATTGCCGGCTCGCCTATCTCATTAATCATTCGATGCCTCCTCATCCAGACAGATATCCTCGATGACAGCTCTAATCTCAAGAATATATAGGTACTGGCCCATAACACTCGCCTGTTTTCTCAGCAGATCAACAGGACATGAGAGCTGAAAGTCAAGCTTTCCGGCATCGTACCGAACCAGCATTGTATGCAGCTTGTCGTACTTCTTCTTTAACTCTCTATACTCATCAATCATTCTCAACTTGTATGCTTCCATTGTTTTCCCCTTTCGTATCGTGTGCCGTCAAATCCCTAACTCCGCATCTCCACCTCTGGAATGAATCCTTCCCTTCGGTTTTGAACCATTCCATAAATTCATCAGCATCAGACTTTTCAAAAACAAATTCACACTTACAGACTCCTGGAACCGGCGATATATTCAACGGAACGGCGAATGTGTCCCCGATTCTCTCGATCTTCGGCACCGGCTCTGCACCGACCTGCATCGGTTCGCTACTACATGTAGACCACTGCGGTCTGTTCTCCATATCAAGCCACTGCTGATGTCTGATGGCCAGATAGATGGTCTCAAGCTCCCTGACATCCATCGATTTCGTGTTGATGCGATGCGAATTGAAGCCACATCCACCCATTATTCCATCGATGATAGGTCTGATCGTGTCTCTGACAGAGATAAACCTCCCAAACTCAAGCTTTCCATCCTCGGTCGATGTGTCAAACTTGACCTTGTTTCCCATGCTGGCAAGCCATTCAGCCAAATCATCACTCTGGCCCATGCCAGTGCGCATCATCATATTGATTGCCTTAAGGACCAGTTCAAGCTGGCCATTTGTCAATTCAATTTGGTATTTCATTTTTCCTCCTTGGCAGATTTTCGCATTTCTCTCCAGCTTTCAAACGCCTCATTGCCTCCGCCACTCATCAGCCACTCGCCGAAGTCGTCCAGAGTCTCCTTATCTTCGAAATGAATTGTGAAATCCAGCGAAGCATCATACTCTCTGAACACTCCATCATTGCCGGCGCAGAACATGTGGCCATCAACATAGTTATCCATTGTCTGTCTCCTCCATCGCTTCGGCTGGCGTCTGTTCCGGTTTGAGGTTGTAGCTCCGTTTCACAGCACATCCGCAGTTCCAGCAGTACTTATCAACTATGTCATGAAGGCCAGCGCCACAGTTTCCACACTTGTAATAGTCATATGCAACACGCTTGCCGCGGTAGAGCTTAGGCGGCACACCCTTATTCAGCATCAACGTATACTTCACACGATTTGAGAACCGGGCGAAGAGTCTTTCCTCCTCGCCTTTCAGTTCACCAACCATGGAAGGCAGCTTGTTCTCGAGATAGTCAATAGCATCTTTATTTCCAATCATCATGGCTTCTTTTTCTCCTTCTCAGATTTCATGAACGATAACGCAGCGATTGAAATGTCATACGCTCTGTAGATAATCGGATCTCCGAAATTGTCCATCGATTGAACCACCATGATCTCCATGGCCTTATCTATGGAGCGCACGGATATCGGCTCGAAATAATAATCCGGATCCGGCGCATCTCTGAATACGTAGGTCGGCTTTTGTCGGCCGGCATTTCTATCTGCAACAATGACCGCCGTCGTTATCGTCCCGACGGCAACCCCAAACAGAACACTGAAAACACATACAATCGCAATCATGCATCCCTCCAAATTATTTTCCGTCGCCCTGGATTCACTCGACCGAACCGGACCATTCGGAGCGTGTCTCGGCTATAGCTCTTCATGCAATACTCGCGGATCGTGACCGTCTTCGCTCCTCCTAAGAGACAATCAATAGGGTTGATGGTGTAGTTCTTGTCTCTGTACCGGCCTTCGCTCAACGTGACTGAAACCGGACCGATCGTCTCGAACTCTATGCATACATCCATACACACGACGCCGTTCACGTACGGTATCCGCTCCTCTGGTGGTACAGAGTCATCGAAAAAGCAAAATCCATTTGACGATGATGCCTGCCCCCGTAGCCGCCAATCTGTGTCGTTGTGGAGCGTGAGGCCGAGAGAGTAGGCAAGCATCTCATCGAGGCTCATGAATCTATACAGTTTCATTTCTCCTCCGTCATATCTGCATACTCGAGTTCTTTATCCTCGGCGGTGAGAAGGCTCTCCTCATCGACCTGATAACTGAGCTCGTCATACATTGCATCCTTCACACAATCCTCTGAACACAGATTGTGCTCGTTCCATCTGTAGTAATCATCGCCGGCCGAAATGGTCTGGCCACACTGGTCGCACACAATCGGCTCGTCATCCTCAAACTTCATACATCCTCCTTCTTTTCACTATTGGCTCCCACGAGAGTTCCTGCCCACACCCCGTGCACCTCTCTGAGAGATACACGAGGCGCTTGCCACAGGAAGGGCAGATGCAGCTTGCGAAGTGTCTGCCAGGAGCGACCGAAATCTTTATCCTTGTTTTCACAGCTTCCTTTCGTTTGAACAACTAGCCTCAGTTGTTCAACAACTAGATTTTTTGATACCACAACCGATATATGTTATTTTTTGTTACATTTTCTGAATCTATCGGCCTTTTTACAGGTGGCGAAGTGGCTGATGTAGCCGTAACTAGGCTCGCCGTCACCGGTGAACTCTCCGGCAACGATATTCCCGTCCGGCGTCACGATTCTCTCGTGGCCGCCTTCCTTCGGCCAGAAGTCTCTGATCAGAGGATTGCACGGCATCTGCTTGCCGGCTTTCGTTTTGATGAACACGATCTGCTGGCCACAGGCTCTGCAGAATCCGAAGTTATTCACTGATTTCATCGCATCTCCTCCAGATATGCATCACATTCTCGATGCGTCCTTTGAATCCGTGGAAGTATTCCGTCTCCTTTGGGAAAATCTGAAACGCCTCCTCGTCATCCTTGAAGCACAGACGCTTCAGCTCGACCATTTCCTCCCATGTCGGAGTACGCTTTTTCAGAAGACGAACACTCACATGGTCCATGCGCTCGTTCCCATCCTTCTCGGCGTAAGAGATAATCACGGTGGAATTCACGCCGGTGGTGAACTGATAGCAGAATGACCACATGTACTTCATTCCCAACATCGGTTTAAAGTTTGACACCCTTGGCTTTCTGCTGATTTCTTCAATCGTCCGCATTCTTTTGCTCCTTTCCAGGAAGCTTCGGAGCATCATCGTTGATGTGTTCGAAAAAGCTTCCATTCAACACGCTCAGCTCCTCACTCGATGCCTCGTATCCTAGCTTGGCCATAAAGTCATAGAGGACATTGAGCTTCTTCACAAACCAGCTATCAGCACCGGCAAAGTTGAACTCATTGAGACTCCACTTTGATGAATACTTATACGGAATATACTTTGTCACATATTCACGCAAGGTCGTATCTTCACGAAACATGGCCAGGATCTCGACGATTGCCATTCTCATTGGCTCGTCTGCGAACTTCTTCCGGATGTCGTCGAGCTCTGAGGCCGAGCACTGGTACCTCGGCTTCTTGAATCCGAGCATCTCGCCGATATAGTTCTCGATTCCATAATGTGCAGATGTGCTTTCGACGCACCATCCGCTGACGCACTGGATCAAGAAGGTGACAACGGTCTGCTGATTCTTTTTCTCCTTCAACGTTCCCTCCGAGAGTCCGAACAGGAAGTCCTCGCGCAGCTTCTTGTGTCTAGCCAGCGTGGCGTCAATTTCTGCCTTCCGGTTCTTGTACCATGCCTCGTACTCAGATACTACAGCCGGCCGCTTTTCGGCTTTCTGCTTTTCCGGTTTCGCATAGAGGTAGCAGCCGAAACAATTGTCGTCGAAGTAGTAATACTTCCTCGTTTCCGCATCCGCCGGCGGCTCGACAGTTGTTTCCTCTCTGTAGTAATAGCATCTACGCTGTTCCCACTTTGACGATACGTACCGCTCAGATTTCTTTGACTCCGGGAACTTTTCAGCGAAACGAGAAACGAGGGAGATCACCCTGTCTTTCTGCTTCAGTCGTTTCTGTCGGTCAAGAGCATTCTCCAACATGTTGTTGAAGTTTGCGGTTCCGATGTAGTCGAGTACCTCGTTTCGCTGTGCTGGGTCCTCGATTTTCATGAGCTCCATGTAATCGTGAATCGTACCGCCTCTGCCTTCTGCAGACTTGAGCTTATCCCGATCCAGCTCGCGGAGCTTCAGTCTCCGGTTGATGGTGCTCTTCGAGAATCCGGTCGTTCGAGTGATGCTCTCCATGCTTTCGCCCAGATCGAGCATGTACTGGAAGCCGTCGGCCTGCTCGATGGCGGTCAGATCAGAACGCTGCATGTTCTCAATCATCATCGTTCTGAACTGCTCCTCCTCGGTCATGTATGTGACAGCACACGGCAACTCTGTGAGACCGGCGCGTCGTGCCGCTTCCAGCCGCCGATGACCGATGATGACTGTATAGCCTCCGCCATCCCTCGGCACGACGGTCAGATTCTGCAGAACGCCGTTTACCTTGATGGAATCGACGAGCTCATCCAGATCACCGAGCTCCTTTCTCGGATTCTGCGGATGCGGAAAGAGGTCGTATGTTGGAATCATTTGAATGTTATCCATGGTAGTAGTTCCTTTCGTTTAAAATCAATCGAGGTCGATTTCCTGCTGACCGTACGGATTATTCCGAACGATGAAGCCGGAACCGGACTCTCTATACAGCTGCACATCTGCGCCTCCGGTGATGCATCCATCGGTGAGCTTCTCGGTGTAGTTGGCATTCACTTTGCAGTCAATCATCGGAATGTAGGTGTCGGCATTCGGCGTATCTTCGGAATCATCCTCGGTGAGCTTCACGCTGATATTCACAGTCATCTTCATTTCCTCGATGCTCTTGTCTGTGATGGTCTGAATGCCCTGATTGAGCACCTTGTCGAACTTCTCCCTCAGCTCATCGAACAGCGCTCCGCTGATGCTGAGCTTCTCCGGCGTCTTGATTCTGATTTTTCCCATTTTCATACCTCCTTGATGGCGATCCCATAAAACCAGCGGAACATTTTCCGCTTGATAACAAATTTTGCATATCCAGCAGACTGCGGATCTCGATATCCTTTGACATCCTCCACAATCTGATTTCCGGCCGAATCCGTGTAGACGAAATCGGCGATGTAGCTGACAGCACGTTCGGCGATTTTTCCATCCTCGCCTCGCTGATTCGGTATCAGTTCGTATTTGACCTGCCTCTGCAGGTTGCTGATCTGCCCGGTGGCGGCCAGGATCCGGAGCTCCTCCCATCGGTCTCGCTCCTTTTTTGAGTCGAACATGATGCCGTCCGTGCTTTCGCATTTTCGTGCTCCATATTTATTTTTCGGATTTCTGATCATAAATATTTCTTTCCATATCGTGCGAGGAACTGTGCCTCCGCATCCTCGATCGTTCTGGCCTTGCCCTCCGCGAGCTGATTCCGCTCAAATGCGAGCTGGCCGATGATTTCGCAGAGCGTATCAACCGTGTTGTTCATGTGAGCTGCTACAGCCGAATACTGGTGATGATACGGACAGAGCGGAAGCACCAGTCCGTCCTCACTCGCCAGCTCACGCTTGCCATGCCCATGAATCACGTGATGCCAATCTGCACGAGCTCCGCAGATTGCACAGAACTCCATGTTTGCTGTGATTTTCGGGACGATCATGACGGCGCCTCCTCGGACTTTTTACCCTGTCCCTTCTCACAATCGCAGTTCTGACCCCAGGCATAACCCTTGTCATCCACCCATGTGATGAGGCCAGTGTCCTTGCACTTCGGGCATGTATAGAATGTCTGGAAGTGTATCTTTCCATCAGGCCCCTGTACTGGTATCGTCTGTGCCATTGTTCTCCTTTCCGAAACTCTGAATCAGTTTCGTGTATTTTTCCTTCATCTCGACCGGAGGCTCAGCCCTCTGCAGAGCTTCCTCCGCTTTACGTTTCTGCAGGCGGAGTATCTTCTCCGGTGTCCGCGCCTCGGCCTTCAACCTCTCGACCGTCTGGTTATAGGTCCGCCGGAAGTGCGACTCCTGCACATTTCCATTCCATTCACCGCTCGTGTGGTTGTCCCACTTGAGGTTTTCTGGTGAACCGACGGCTGCCTGCATCTCCGGAGGCATCCGGTCGAACTCCTCCTGTGCGTTGTAGTTACCATTCGCTATGGCTCTGCGCCACATGGCCACCGCCTCCGCCTCACTGAGGTAGCTCTCGCCAATCGTGATCGGCACCACGGCGTTTCGAACCATTCCGACAGTAGGGAAGTATCCGAGCTTTCCGCTCGATTCCAGGGCGACCAGAGCATTCATGGCAGCCTTGAACTCGACATCCTGCAGAACGTAGAACCACGCGCCGACCGTATGATCAAGCTGAGTGAGGTCCTTGAATGTATTCGGATGGTAGGCGGCAGCGGTGGTCACGAGCTTTCCACATTCGTCTCTTGTCATCACACGCCTCCATACATCTGAGCGGCCTGCTGGAGAACATCGCCAGGAGAGCTCCGCTGACCGACAGCAGGGTGATACTTGTCCTGCTCACGTGCAAGCCAGGAATTCACGAAACGTTTGATTCCGGCTTTTGTCTTCCGCTTGCTCGGATTGTCCTCACACCATTTCTTCATTTCTCGAAACTGCTGCATTATGTCCACCGCCGGATATGTGTTCATGTATGAGCTGACATCATTTTGATAAAACGGATATTCAGACCCATCATTCAGTTTCAACGTTATAACCGGTGGCTCTGATGCCGCTTTCGGCTCAGAGCTAATAATGGATTCGGATTGATATTCGGATTCTGTATTGGATTGGATTGGATTAAGGCCGCAATCTGCGGCGAGTTGCGGCGAGTTGCTGTCAACTGTCAGCGAGTTGCTGTCAACTGTCAGCGAGTTGCTGTCAACTGTCAGCGAGTTGCTTATTGATGGAGGAGACGGGTACTTGCTCCGCTGATTTCGTATCCGCTGATGCTTATTCCAAGTGACCATTTCAAGATACGGCCGGTCATCGACCGTGTACAACCGGATGAGACCGGCTGCACACATATGATCGAGACCTTCCTGTATTTCCTTATCCTTAATTTCTTTCAACGGGAAACACGTTCCTTTGATGATCTTTACCCTTCCGTCGAATCTTCCATAGTCGTCACATGCCACGATCAGACGATAAAAGAAAGCCTCCTCAAACCATGTCAGCTTATTTATTTCCTCGCTTTGGCAAATGCTCTCCTTCAAAATTCTGTTTGGCATTTCAAGATCCTCTTTCATTAGTTGAACGGCAGGCCCTCATCCTCTACAGAGTCCGGTATATGCATGAAGTTGTCGCTGTTGTCACGACCAGTCTGCTGACTCGGATAGAGAGGGAGACTCTGCTGCTGGTACTGATAGCCTCCCTGCGGAGCCTGTGGTGCCATCTGTGGGGCTCCGGCGTTCTGGTAAGTCTGCTGATAACCCTGATTCTGATAACCTCCCTGCGGAGCCTGTGGTGCGTTTCCAGAGGATTGTGCAGACTTCGATTCACCGAAGTTCACCTCATCGCAATAGCAATCGTTCGTGTATACGGTCGCTCCGGTCGAGTTGTCCTTGTAGCTTCCGGTCTGCCAGCGACCACGCACCTCGAGCTTCATGCCCTTGTGGGTGTACTTCTGCATCCACTCTGCACGCTTTCCAAATGCTACGCATCGGATGAAGTCGGCCTCACGGTTTCCGTTTGCATCGGTCCGGCTACGGTCAACGGCCAGTGTGAAATTCGATATACACATCGCATTCTGTCCGGTGGAGGACCGGATATCGGGGTCCTTTGTCAAACGCCCCGAGAGAATCACACAGTTCATTCCTCATCCTCCTCGTTCTTCTGGGACTCAACTGCCTTAACGGCGTTGGACAGCTTCAGGCTGTTCATGACGAATTCATATCCATACTGATATTTATCGATATCGTTTCTATTGATAACGCGAACGAGCAGTTCATACTCGGCCTCTGTTTTGATGAGGCGCTTGTACTCCTCGATAGGGATAAGGATGTGATTGGTCTCGAGTGTGATGGCCGCATCGTCCGGCTTGGTAATGATGTTGTTATATTCCATAGTTCCTCCATTCATTTTTCATGCGCTCCAGTTCCTCTGGAGTCGCGGTTTCTATTCCGAGTTCCTTCGCCTGGGAGACAGTTCCGTCGATGAGCCTCGACATCTCCTGGGTGTTCATTTCCCTGGTCTGCTTGTAGATCAGATAGCAGGTGTAGCCCTTGCCATTCATGACCTTGTGGTCATACGGCTTCGTGTATTCCCACAGCTTCGTGACATCGACATTATCCGGAAGCATGATGCCAACAATCTGGCCATCACTGCCTCTCGCCAGTGTTCCGTACTCGACGACGAGCTTCTTTTTCAGCTCATCGTTTCCGGTACGGAGCACAGCGGCCATCTTTGTCACCAGCACATGGAAGTACGCATTCGCGTCCCTCGACCGCTTTTCGCGGTGCTTCTTGATCTCCACATCGCAGAGGACTTCTTTTAGGTTCTGGAATGGTTCTTGAAAATCTCCGTCCAGCTCAACTGTGAGCCGTTGCTTTCCGCTGAGACTGTAGGAGAGGTCAATCAATCGGCCTGTCATAAAGCAAGCCATTTCTCACGAAACGTGGTGATAAATCCGGTGCTGTTCAGCCACTCGAGAAACTCGATGATGGTTGGATAGATGCTCCGGACCTCATCACGCCGATAGGTCTCGGTCCAGACATCAGTGCCATTGCTCACGAGATACGTGAACTCCTGTGCTTCCGGCACCAGCTCCATGTACACCGGATGCTGGGTGCTGTCGAGGTACTTTCCACGCTCGTAGCCCTTCGAGAATTTGATATCGTAGATGCTTCCGGCCTTCAGTGCATCGAGGCGGCCATACAGAAAAATGTTCATGCCAGAGACCGTGATGGTCTTCGCACATTTCACCTGCAACAGACCACCGTTTACGATCTGCGCAACCTCATTCGCGGCCGCATACCATGCATGATCGTTAATCTCCATGGGAACCATTCCCATCTCTGGATGTTTTGGATTGGCTGGTATAAAGCCGAATGTCTGCTGATTCTCTGTGATTGCTGTGACGAGATCCTCAAACATGATGCCGTTCAGCATGGCATCCGTCGGCTCTGTGTGTTCGCGTCTCAGAACCTTCATGAAATCCGCGAGAGGGTCTTCCGGAGCTGTTTCAATATCCTCGTATGGGTTGTCTTTCATGCTGTACAGCCAGCTCGACAGCAGGCTGTGTGTAATCATGTAGCGGTCCATCACTTCACCTCGTAGAGCTTCGTCTCCTTGTTGTATCTGAGATTGAGTTCGTCGACCTTGGCTTTCCACAGCTCGACCAGCTCCTTCTTGGAGGTGAGAGCGTGGTGGATATTGTTGAATCCCTCGATGGCTGAGTTGATAGTATCGACATCCGTGCAGGACTCGAGGATGCCTCGACCGATCTCCATTGCCTCGGCATAGGCTTTCTTTTCCTCGTTCAAGCGCTGGATCTCGGCAGCACTCGCCTCCTTGTACTTCTCAAAGATCACCTTCTCGAGGAAATCGTTCGGCGATGTCTCAGTGAGTGCAGGAATCTTCCAGACTCCGTGAACTCCTCTGGTGCCCTTCGCGAAATAGCTCTCGCAGTTGTCGAATCCGATCACACGGTCGTTTCCAACCATCGTGACGAATCCTCCGAGGTCCATCGGCTCCCAAACGTTGTTCTTCGTCTGGCCCTCGACCTTGATACGGAGACGGGTGTTGTCGCCATCCTTATCCTCAACAGCATGGAACACAATCACGATGTGCTTATGCAGTACATAGAAGCAGTGGTCCATCAGCTTCACGAACTCTCGGCCGACAAAGCCGTATCCTTTTAACGAAAGCGAACCATCACGCATTCCGTACTTCGGATTCTGATTGATGGCCCACTGGCTCATGAGTGTGATGAGCTTTCCGCCGGTATCAAATACGAGTGTCTCGAACTCGTCGAGCTCCTTCATAGCTGCAGCTCTGTCGAGCTCCGTCATCGTCGGATCGTAGGCAAGGTCATGTCTGATCTCGTCGTAGGACGCCGGCTGGATGTACGGCTTCCGGTATCTCGGCTCTACACGGTCAATACCGAAATCGAGGTCAATGTGCAGGGGCTTCGGAGCGGAGAGGGCCAGCGTGCTCTTTCCGATGCCCGGATAGCCGGCAATCAGCATCCGGATCTTCTTGTTCTCATCGTGGATTTCTCCTGGGTTTCTAATCATAAGTTTCTCCTTTCATATATCGCTTCTATCAGTTATCTGATGAAGTCGCCGATTACATCGGTCGCTCCGCCGAGGACAGCGAAAACCATTCCCTTGCGGACCAAATCAGTGATCAGCACCGCACTGCCACCGGCCACTCCGATGAGTAGTGCTGTCACCATGAACATCACACCGCCGAGAAGCATCCCTGCTCCGATCTGGTGAACCATAACGCTCTTTCTTCTTCGTCTCATTTTCCTCAGCTCCCTTTTCGTATTGAGTGCACGGATACATCCGGCCACATTCTGAACATCTGCCCCAGTGGGTGCAGCTCTTACAAGTGCTCATGACATAACCATTCCTTTTTAATGAACTCGGCTCCGTCCTTCATGCGCTTTAAAATTTCATCCGATAATCCGCAGAAGGTTTCCTCGTTGTCCTCGCCCAGGCAAATGCCTATGAACAGGACGGTTCCGAGAAGCGGCTGTCCGTGGAATGTAATGCCGTAGAGGATGCTGCCGATCGGATTCATACCGAGGTTGTGGTAGTAGCCTTCCTCGTCGACCAGCATGGCCACAACGATTGGATTGTCATCTGTGATTTCTCGTGAAAGACGGAGTAGGTTGTACATATTGTCCGGCTGAACAACCTGGAACAGCTCGCAACGCTTGCCGATCATCTGATAGAGAGCTCGATTCTGCTCAGTGAGATTTCCTGTAGGATAGTCGAGGACATCGATTTTCATGTCTGCTGTCACTCTCAGGATTTTCATTTGCGCTTTCGATTCAGCGCTGTTAGAATGAATAGTGGAATTCATGAAGGGTTCCTTTCGTAATGAGTCTGGGTGTTGGTAGCGCCCGGGCTCTTTTTAGTTGATGTATACGACGCTTCCTGTCAGCTTCTGGAATGGGTAGATAGCGTCATAGATGTTCACAATCGCTCTGGCCACCTGCTTCATCTCCATGTGGCCACGCTTTACCTCAGCGACCATTCCATCGATTCTGACCTCCATGCGCCTCCACAGGCCCTCGGTTTCGATGATGAGTACATTCGCCTTGTTGTCATCGATTCCGCGCTTCTCGGTCGAGAGCTGGATGTCCGGATCGTCAAACAGCTCGTACACCTCGGTGAGGAGCTCCAGCGCATCACGATGCGTGATTTCATACATAAGCCTTTCTCCTTTCTGCAATTTCTGCCTTCTTTTTATCTAAAGCCTCCCGTCCGCCGGGTTGCGATAGAATTCGTTTCACGAGGTCGCTTGCTGCTGTTGCCAGCTCTATGCGAGCCTCATTCGGAATCTCATCGAATTTGATTTCCATGTGAAAACCTCATGCTGTCGCATGTCATGCGACATCTTTGCTAAAAAAAATTTCCATGGCTTCACAGACTGTCAGATGCAGTGCATCGACAATTGCATTGGCGTCTTTCACCAGAAGCAGTCGACCTCCATCAGCGAGTTTTCTGTAAAGCGTGGAAGGATACATACCGATGATTTTAGCCAGCTCCGGCACAGAAACGTCCTTCTCGGCCATCTTTCCTTTAAGCTTATTCACGTTAACGTTCAATTTTATTTCCTCCTTCCGGTTTAATTGCTTGTCGCATCATGTGCGACAACTGGATAGTAGCACCTACAAAATAGCATGTCAAGGAATTTGTTTGCACCCCATGCGAAAAAAATATCATTTATGCGCGTAATAATTGCATAAATGCGAATTTGATGTTATGATAATTGCGCATCGGAGGTAAGAAAAATGTCAATAGGAAGCAGAATTAGAGATTTACGTATTGAGCAGGGATTATCGGTTGACGACCTTGCGAAGAAGCTCGGTAAAAACCGTGCTACGGTCTATCGTTATGAAAGCGATGAGATCGACAACTTTCCTGTGAATGTTGTTGGACCACTGGCAGAAGCGCTGCACACGACACCAGCATTCATTATGGGATGGACAGAGGAAAAAGAGCCCACCACCAGTGTTGATAGTGAGCTCGCTGAGATTTCGAAGATTTTCACTTCTCTGAACGCAGAAAATCGGTCCAAATTGCTTGAACTGAGTCGCCTCTATTTAGAGCATCAGAACAAGCCTGAAGGAAAGTGATAAATTCCTTGCCGCCAGCCTCATCGCTGGTGGCTTTATGCGACAATTTACCCATAGTTACAACTTCCTCTTTCGATTTCATTTTTAACCCCTTTTTCGATGTAAATGTCGCTGTCGACAACGCAATATTATTATATACCCTCGTAACAAAGATGGTCGTTTCTGTAATTTTGTTACGCTTGGGCGTAAGGAGGTTCATATGATTCTAACAACCACAGATTCTATTCCTGGAAAAGAGTTTGATATCATCGGCCCGGTGCTCGCTTCACACACTCTCATGAATATCCTCATAGGTAACGCCACAGAGAAAATGGCCATTTATATGGATAAGCTGAACGAAAAGCTCGAGAAGGCTGTCACAAATGCTGGTGGCGATGCAGCTGTCGGCCTGCAGTATTGGTCCGTCAAGGGTGGGGATTTCTTTGTAACCGGTACGGCTGTAAAGCTGAAATAATGTCAGATCGGAGGTGCAGCTATGCGGAAAACTAAAAAAATAGAATCCGGCGTAGCTGCTATCTATGCCAGATACTCGAGCCACGCTCAACGGGATTGTTCCATCGAGCAGCAGATGCAAGAGTGCAGAGAGAAAGCGCTGGAGCTCGGCCTCATGGTTGTTCATGAGTATTCCGATCGTGCCGTCTCTGGAAAGACCGACAACCGGCCATCATTCCAGAAAATGCTGAAAGATGCAGACAAAGGGAAGTTTCAG
Source organism: uncultured Oribacterium sp. (assembly GCA_934270345.1). GTDB lineage: Bacteria > Bacillota > Clostridia > Lachnospirales > Lachnospiraceae > Oribacterium. The sequence goes on from CAKQPT010000012.1 coordinate 70,236, forward strand.
TACCTTATCGCGTGGAAATCGAACCGACTCGGCCGAAACATGCTGAATGCGATGGTGAACGAGGAGAGGCTTCGAGAAGCCGGCGTCAAGTGCGTTTATGTTGAGGAGGATTTCGATGATTCGGCAGCAGGCCGCTTCGCTCTCCGGTCGATGATGAACGTGAACCAGTTCTATTCCGAGAACATGGCCGAGGACATCCAGCGAGGCCTCAGAGATTCGGCCAGCGAGTGCAAATGCCTGGGAACAATGCCGTATGGATTCAAAAAAGGCGATGATGGGAAATATGCCATCAACGATGATGAGGCCGAGATCGTGCGAGAGGTATTTCGTCGTGTGGCGAACGGTGAGCCTCAGATCAATATAGCCGACGACATGAATGCCAGAGGCATCCCTAGGAGAAAAGGGAAGAAGGCATTCCAATGGACCAAGTCGTCGTTTCAGAACATTCTACATAATGAGAAATACACCGGCGTCTATAAGTACATGGACATCGTCGTTCCTGGCGGAATGCCACGAATCATCGACGATGATCTTTTCCGAAAAGTACAGGAGGTGACCACTACGAAAAAGAACCCGTATCAAAACACGAGGAGGCGGACGAAGAACGGTCTGTACCTTCTGACTGGGAAGCTGTTCTGTGGGAAGTGCGGAGCTGCCATGACCGGTATCAGCGGAACGGCCAGAGATGGAAACCTCAAGTTCTACTACGTCTGCCAGAACAAACGAACAGAGCACTCCTGTGATAAAAAGAACGTTCCGCGAGACTGGATAGAGAATAAGGTCGCCGAGGCAATCACGAATTTCGTTCTTACGGATGAAACGATAGACTGGATCGCCGACATAGCTGTCGAGTATTCGAAGAACGCCGTCGAGGCGTCCGATCTGAACATCCTGTACAGTCAGATGAGCGATGTGGAGAGGTCGCTGGCCAACATCATGAAGGCCATCGAAGCCGGCATCATCACCGAGACCACAAAGGACCGGATGAAGGAGCTGGAAGCTGAGCGAACTAAACTGCGATACAAAATCGCTGATGAAAAGTCAAATACCGTCGAGCTGTCGAAGGATGACATCGTCGCCGGCCTCATGATGTTCAGGGATGGGGACATAAACGACCAGACATTCCGAATGAAACTATTTGACACATTCATAAAGGCAGTGTATATATTTGACGACAATTTAAAGATCGTGTTCTCGTTCTCTGGAGATAAGAACACGATATCCGTACCACTGGAGATTGAGAACGAATGCGAAGACGTCTCAATTAACGACACGGGAGCGAATCGTTTAAGCTCCCGTCTGGTCCACTTAATGGTGCATATCCGAACATTCTCTTCCGGTTCGTCTTTTATGTATCACGTGATTAAAA